>NZ_JAPDRF010000003.1:0-806840 GCF_040706615.1 Lentisalinibacter sediminis
GGTGCTGGGCAACACCGAGCTTCGCCAAAGACTGATCACCGCCGCCGCGGCCTGATCGACAACCCTCAAAAAAACAACGCCCCGGAATGCTCCGGGGCGTTGTCGTTAGTGCCGGCCCGCAGGGTTTTGACACACCCTGAATGGCGCCCTTTTTTTGTCCGGGAATTGTGACTCGCATCACACCGGGCGAGTCAGCCCTCCGGTAACTTCTCTCTCGAATCTTCTCTTATCGCTCGGAGAAGATTCCTCCAACCCTCAAATCTCCTAAGTTGAGGCGAGATATTAGCCGGCAGGGATGCCGGCTTTTTTTTAGTCAAGTTCGCTTAGAGCACTCGCGAAAACTGACACGTTGGTCGCCGGGAAAGCGCTTCCATACGCTGCGAAGCGATTGCCCGCTGAAATGGCCGGAAGAGCCGCCTGCCCCAGTGACTGCGTCATGTCGACACTAAATCCGCCAATCACAGCAGTACCAGTTGTCCGATCAACAGACTGGACGGGTCCAGCTACTAGAACTTCTGTGGAACCAGGAACATGGGCCTCAGGGTAGACAACCGCGGTCAATGCCCTAAACGTGCCGTCCTTACCAACAACACCTTGGAAATACGTCATGTTACCTGCAGAAAAGACACCAGCCGCATTCTCAGGAAAACTACTTAAGTCCACTGTACGGCCAAGTACCTGAAGCGTACGACTACCGGTCACAGCGTCTACGGGAGCAAAAAGTTCGATGAGTGAGGATGAATCTACATCCTTCACACCGCTGCCTACTGCAATTGCATCGACACCACTGCCAACCTGGATAGCGAACACGCCACTACCAACCTGGATAGCTCGAACTCCGCTGCCAACGGCAATTGCGTCCACGCCGCTGCCGACCTGGATAGCGTGAGCACCGCTACCCACTTGAATCGCGTGAACTCCACTTCCGACAGCAATAGCGTCTACACCACTGCCAACCTGGATAGCATGCGCGCCGCTGCCGACCTGGATAGCGTGAGCGCCACTACCCACTTGGATCGCGTGTACCCCACTTCCGACGGCAATAGCGTCTACACCGCTGCCAACCTGGATAGCATGCGCGCCGCTGCCGACTTGGATAGCGTGAGCGCCGCTACCCACTTGAATCGCGTGAACTCCACTTCCGACAGCAATAGCGTCTACACCACTACCAACCTGGATAGCGTGAGCGCCACTACCCACTTGGATCGCGTGCACCCCACTTCCGACAGCAATAGCGTCTACACCACTGCCAACCTGGATAGCATGCGCGCCGCTGCCGACCTGGATAGCGTGAGCGCCGCTACCCACTTGGATCGCGTGTACCCCGCTTCCGACAGCGATAGCGTCTACACCACTACCAACTTGGATAGCATGCGCGCCGCTACCGACTTGGATAGCGTGGACACCGCTACCAACCTGAATCGCGTGCGCCCCACTACCGACAGCAATCGCGTCCACACCACTTCCTACCTGGATAGCTTTGGACCCGCTACCCACAGCGATTGCCTTGGCACCACTCCCAACGCTAATCGCATGCGTTGAAGACGTGGCCTGCTCGGCAGTCACATGCGAGGCCGCAAACCCCAGCGCGACGGCAAACGCAATGCCCCAAGTCATCCTCATTGTACTTCTCCTAAGTTTTCGCTCTGACAGCTCGCTCGTGCTGCCATTAGTCCCAGTCAATCGGGCGTCCTAGCCGTCAACTGGGTTTCTATTTCTTGTCCTCTTCGCTCGCAGAGTCGGCCTCATCCAGGAACTGATAGACGCCGACCCCGGCATACACTCTCCGAATTCCTCGTCGCGCCGCTCTGATGGCTGGCGTATCCGGAGCGTTATCCGAAAGTTCATTCGCCACGATCCAGGAATTGATCGCTTCCAAAAACTCCGCCGACCTATCTCTTACTACTCTCTGAAAATCTGGGTACTTCGATTCCGGAAATCCCTGATCGGAATACACCAACCGCTCTACTCGCTTCGTTGCCGCGTATCGCTCGTCATTATTGTGATTGAGCGTATCCGCGATCCTTTGTATTACCGTGCCTAAATGCTCAATGCTCGCTTCATCCATCGGCGAGGGAAGATACGTAGAGCTCTGCAGCTTCAGCGTTCCATCGTCAAATTGCTTAACAGCATCGATCCTCAAGAGTTCATCCAACATCGCCCTCGGCAGCATGTCCCCGCTGTAGAGCTTGACCAGCTCCGTGAAACTCGGCTCGTCTCTATCGGCATCGAAAGGCAACTCAAGAGGAACACCATAGGCTCCTGTGTAACGCGCGTTTCGCTGCCACTCGTTCAGTACCCGAGCGACACGGGACATGTTGCTAAAGTCTCTTTGAAACGACTCCCCCCTCCTAAGCCTCGCAATCTCTTTACGAGTGAGCCCAGTGAGAATTGCCAATCGTGTGTTGCTAACCCGAGATCGACCCTCGATCGCGAACTCTTCTGAAGAAGCAACATCTACGAAGACTTGTCTGACAATCTCCTCTAAGTCTTTAGCCACCATCCCACTTCGCAGCAGAATCCTGACGAGCGGGTTAAGCAAACGCCTAAATGCCTTTCGCAGGCTGTCTCTGATCTCCGGCGATCCAGCAGCGGCCGCGTTATCCGCGCTCATCTGGTGGAACTTCGTATTTTCTGGGTTCTTAACATAGTTTCTAATTATTTCAAATACAAGCGAGAAGATGTAAAAGGCGGTATCCGCTTTGCGACATAATTCTCCTCTTTCGGAGACAAATTGACAAATTTTTCCCAGAATTGACTGAAATTCGCCAAGTAGGAGGACCGATCGCCCGAGTGGGTAGCCGGTGGGTAGCCAGTCTAGTTCACATAACTCACTGATTTTATGTCAACTAGATGTGACACAAAATTTGTTGAGTCGCTGCGTCGTTAGATCTAGAAGGGCCCGCGTACGCGGTCAGATTTTTGTGCGATCGCACAAACAAGCGCGTTGGGTAGGAAAACCCAGGATAGGCTCTTAATGCCAATTTTGCTGCGACAGATCTGATTCTGCGCAACTCTCCCTAACACCGACCGAAGGAAGAGGTCCAACGGGCGGCAGTTATTAATCCCCTTGGAAATAGTAGAGCCCAACTCCGATTACTTCATTGGAATTGTCTGCTTCACTCTCGTGAAGCGCTTCATACGCCCCAAAAAGGTCATCGATGGATTCCGAGAACTCAATCAAGCGGCTGCTGACGATACGCCGAAGTCGTTTAGCGTCTTCGGCGCTAATTCGCTTGGTTTCGACGGTCCTCTGCACATAGGTGCTAACACCTTTATCCAACGAATCAGCGTTGTGAGCAACCGTCTGTCCCAAGGCGCTCAAACCAACCAAGCCCTCCGCGATTTTCTCCGACGATGTCGGAAGAGAGAAGCTTCGTTTCAGCGCCCTCAGACGTCCATCCTCATCCTCGCTTACAGCGCCAACCCTCTTCAGTTCAGTCCGCATAGCCCCAGGAGGAATATCTCCACCGTACTTCTTTACAAGCGCGGCAAAGGAGTTGTTGTGATCATCGAAATCGAGCGCGGCAGGCTGTCCATCTTCGTCAAGAAATAACGGATCTGTATGCCAGAAATGCAGTACATCTGAAGCAGGCACAGTACGATAAACTCTGCTCGCTTCCGCTCCGTCTATTTTCGAACGAATTCGTCTGATTTCTTTCCGGGTAAGCCCCGTCATAACGGCTACACGGGAAATATTGGTTGGACGACCACGTAAGCCATAATCAGTCGTCGAAACATCTACGAAAGCTGTCTTTGCTATCTCAGCAAACTCTCTATATCCAATACCTGAACGCAGAAGAATCCTAGCCACCTGCCTCATGAGGCCATAAAGAGCATCAAGAATTTTCTGTTGAGTAGCGCCGAGCATGGCGCGGAATATAGGACTGCCAACAGGTACGGTCAATTAATTCCAAATGCTGGGAAAATCGCCCCATTTGCCAACTGTCCGACCCACTGTTGTCCCTCCCTCGCAATTGAGCCTTTTTCGTTAGACGCTATCTGCGACCTGGATCATCTCCCCCAGCCTATCCTCATCAATCGTCTCAATGCCCAGAGCCTCGGCTTTTTCCAGTTTGCTGCCCGCGTTCTCACCGACTACGACAAAGTCTGTTTTCTTCGAGACACTTCCGGTCACTTTGCCGCCTGCCGCGCGGATGCGGTCCTTTGCTTCATCCCGGGTCATTGACTTGAGCGTTCCCGTGATCACGACGGTCTTGCCGGCGAATGGTCCGGTTTCGGATACCGCACCCGCCGCCTTGCCCTTGGGCCAGGTGATGCCGAGATCCTGCAGAGCCTGTATGACCGTGCGGTTGCGGTCTTCTGCGAAGAACGCATGGATGTGCGATGCGACTACCGGTCCCACGTCCGGTACCGCTTCCAGCGCTTCCTGATCCGCGGCCATCAGTGCGTCCAGGTCGCCGAAGTACTGCGCTAGATTCGCAGCGGTCGCCTCGCCCACCTCGCGGATACCGAGCGCGTAGAGGAAGCGATCCAGGGTCGTCTTCTTGCTGTTCTCCAGTGCCGCGACGAGGTTCTCGGCGGATTTCTCGCCCATCCTCTCGAGTTCGGCGAGTTCCTCTGCCGTCAGCCGGTAGAGATCGTCCGGGGATTCCACCTTGCCGGATTCAACGAGCTGCTCGACGATTTTCTCGCCGAGCCCGTCGATGTCCATGGCACGGCGCGAGGCGAAGTGCCGGAGCGACTCCTTGCGCTGGGCGGCGCAGATGAGACCGCCGGAGCAGCGGGCGACGGCCTCGCCTTCCGGGCGCTCCACCGCCGATCCGCAGACGGGGCAGTGTTCGGGCAGGCTGATCTGCCTCGCGTTCTTCGGACGCCGGTCGGTGACCACCGAGACGATCTCGGGGATGACGTCTCCCGCCCTCCGCACGATGACGGTATCGCCGATTCTGACGTCCTTGCGGGCGATCTCGTCCATGTTGTGCAGGGTGACGTTGCTCACGGTGACGCCACCGACGAAGACGGGCTCCAGGCGGGCCACCGGCGTGACGGCGCCGGTGCGTCCGACCTGGAATTCCACGTCGCGCACGACCGTGAGTTCCTCCTGGGCCGCGAATTTGTGGGCGATGGCCCATCGCGGTGCACGGGAGACGAAGCCGAGTTCGCGCTGATGATCGAGTCTGTCCACCTTGTAGACGACACCATCGATCTCGTACGGGAGCGAGTCCCTTTTCTCGGCGATTTGCCCATAATAACGAAGGCAGCCCTCGACCCCGCTCACGGTCTCCGTCTCCGGACAGGTACGGTGGCCCCAGTGGCGCAGCTGCTTCAGGATCCCACTCTGACGATCGGGCAGATCGCCGCCGGAGTATTCGCCGATGCCGTAGACGAAGATCTCGAGCGGCCGCTTCGCGGTGATGCGTGGGTCCAGCTGGCGCAGGCTGCCCGACGCCGCGTTGCGAGGGTTGACGAAGGTCTTCTCACCCGCTTTCTCCGCCCGGCGGTTGAACGCCTCGAAGCCGGCTTTCGGCATGAAGACCTCGCCGCGGATCTCGATGACGCGCGGATAACCGGAGCCGCGCAGGCGCAGGGGGACGCTGCGGATGGTGCGCACGTTGTGGGTGATGTCCTCGCCCGTGGTTCCGTCGCCGCGGGTGGCGGCCTGCACGAAGCGGCCGCCCTCGTAACGCATGCTGACGGCGACACCGTCCATTTTCGGCTCGGCGTGGTAGACGAGTTCTTCGCCCTGCTCCTCGTCCAGCTCGAGTCGGTCGATCACCCGACGATGAAAGTCCCGCAGCTCCTCTTCCGAGAATGCGTTGGCAAGTGAGAGCATGGGCACGCCATGCCGGACCTCGCCGAATTCGCTGACCGGTGTGGTTCCCACCCGCTGGGTCGGCGAGTCGGGGTCCTGCAGTGCCGGGTACTCCTCCTCCAGCGCTTCCAGCTCACGCATGAGCCGGTCGTACTCGGCATCGGGGACGGAGGGATCGTTGAGAACGTAGTAGCGGTAGTTGTGCTGGCGGATCTCCTCGCGGAGCTGCTCGACGCGTTTTCTCTTGGCGGCGGGAACGCTCACGGAGCGCCTTCAGCTCACGGCCAGACCGTGCTGGTACTGGATGATCTCCTCGCGCAGGAACCGCTCACGCTGAACGCTCATGGTGCTGCCGGCCTCGTCGAGGAGTTCCCCGTTCAGCGAGTCCGCCAGTGCGCGGGCGGTTTCCATCATCTCGTCGAAGGCCTCGGCACCGTCCTTCGGTCCGGGCAGCACCATGAACATGCTGACACCGGGCAGTTCCTGCTGGCGGATGTTCGCAAGATCGAAGGTGCCCGGCTCCACGAGGCTGGCCACGCTGAAGACGATGCTCTCGTCGTCGGTGCCCTCCACACGGTGGAAAATGCCGAACTTGCCGTGGCGCAGGCCGAGGCCGCGCAGGGCGAGTACGACCTGCTCGCCGTTAAAGTGATCGTCGCCGCGTGCCACCAGTCGCAGCGTGACGATCTTCTGCTCGATCTGCGGCTGTTCGGCCGTCTCGGCGTTCTCCTCGCTGTCGCCGACGAAGTCGCGGGTCTCGCCGACCGGGATATCGTCGTCGAAACCGTCATCGTACTCGTCATCGTCGCGGACGGTAGCGTCGGGCTCGTCCGCTTCCAGCTCCGGGAGTGAGGCCGTGTCGTCGTCGGCGCTGACGTCGTTCTCGTCGAACGCAGGCTCCAGCCTCACCTCCGGCTGGGACTCACGGCGCCGGGCCTGACGTCGGCTGTGCCAGTACACGAGGCCGACGACGGCGATACCGACCAGGAGAAGGATGACGCGTAATTCGTCCATGGCAACGACCAGCGACGCCGGATCAGCTCGCCGCCATTTTCACCGCCTCGTCGAGATCGACCGATACCAGGCGGGAGACGCCGGGCTCCTGCATGGTAACGCCAGTGAGCTGGCGCGCCATCTCCATGGTGCCCTTGTTGTGCGTGATGAACACGAACTGCACCTGGGACGACATTTCCTGGACGATATCGCAGAAACGGCCGACGTTGGCGTCGTCCAGCGGCGCATCCACCTCGTCGAGCATGCAGAACGGCGCCGGGTTCAGCTCGAATATGGCGAATACCAGGGCGACGGCGGTCAGCGCCTTCTCGCCGCCCGAGAGCAGGTGGATGGTGCTGTTGCGCTTGCCGGGCGGCCGCGCCATCACGGTCACTCCCGCGGAGAGGAGGTCCTCGCCGGTGAGCTCCAGGTAGGCGTGCCCGCCGCCGAAGAGCTTGGGGAACAGTCGCTTGAAACCGGCGTCCACCAGGTCGTAGGTCTCGCGGAAGCGCGTACGCGTTTCCTTGTCGATCTTGCGGATCGCCCCCTCCAGCGTGGTCAGGGCCTCGTTCAGGTCGGCCAGCTGGGCGTCGAGGTATTCCTTGCGCTGCGACTGCTCTTTGAATTCGTCGATCGCGGCAAGATTGATGGGCCCGAGCCGATCGATGCGGGCGCCGAGCTTGTGCAGGTTCTCTTCCCAGACCTCGGCCGAGGCGTCTTCCTGCATCTCCGCGAGGACCGTCTCCAGCTCGAAGCCGGTCTCGGCAAACTGCTCGGCCACACCTTCGCGGCGGACACGAATCTCCTGTACCGCCATGCGCACCTGGTCGACGGCCTGGCGGGCCGACTCCACGGCGGTCTCGTTGGCCAGACGCTGCTGATCGAGTTCCCTGAGCTCCGCATCCACGGCTTCCACCGCGCGGCGCGCCTCGGCCAGGGTGCCTTCCACTTCCACGCGCTCGCGCAGCTGCACCTCCAGCGCCTCTTCCTGGCGCCGGATCGGCTCCTCGCCCGCAGCGAGCTGCTCCTTGAGCCCCGCCTCGCGCTGGTGGAACTGACCTAGCTGGGACTTCATGCGCGCGAGACTCTGACTGGCGGACTCCCGTGAGGAACGGCGCGACTCGTATCGCAGTGCGATCGCCTGGGTCTCGGCCCGGTCCTGCTCCGCCTGCTGGCGAACCCGCGCGAGTTCGCCGCGGAGCTGCTCGCGCTGGGTCTCCAGCTCCGAGCGCTGCTTCTCGAGCGAACCCACATCGGCACGCGACTGCTCCAGATGCTGACGGCTGTCTTCGAGCCGCTGCCGTGTGGCCTCGACTTCCCGGTCGATATCGGCGGTCTCCGTGCGGAACGACTCGATGCGTTCCTCGATCTGGGAGAGCCGATACCGCGCGCTCTCGAGCCGGGCCTGGGCGTCGGCCTGGCGGCGATGTCGGTCTGCAGCCGCCTGCTGCACGGATTCGCGCTGCTCGTCGAGGCTCTCCAGCCGTCGGCGCGTATCGTGCAGGGTCTTCTCCAGTGTCTCCACCCGCACACGCTGCTCGCGCAGTTCGTCCTTCAGCATGCGCATCTCCTGCTCACGCTTCAGGATGCCGCCCCGCGCGTCCTTCTCCCGGTTGACTCGCAGCCAGTTGCGGCCGAGCCAGATACCCTCGGCGGTGATGATGGATTCGTTGTCCTCCAGGCGGTCCCGCAGCGCGAGCGCCGCCGGCAGCGAGTCCGCCGTGCGCACGTGCTGCAACTGGTCGAGCACCGCCTGGGGTGCGGCGCGGACCCGGGCCGCGAGACGGCCTTCTCCGGTCGCCAGGGAGCTCTCGCTCCCCTGCACGAGTGTCAGGGAGCCTTCGTTCAGTTCTTCCAGCGAACGGGTGGCAGCGACGAGATCGTCCACACAGACCGCCTGCAGGTAGGAACCCAGCACGGTCTCCACCGCACGCTCCCAGCCGTCCTCGACCTTGAGACGCTGTGCGAGCCGCGGCCGGTCGGCGAGCCCTGCGGACTCGAGCCAGCCGCCAACGGTGCCGTCCGCCTCGCCGAGCGCCGCCTTCTGCAGGGCCTCCAGCGAGGTATAGCGGCCGCTCGCCTTCTGCAGCTCGTCCTTGCGCGCCTCCAGGTGACGGCCGATGCGCACCTCCTGCTCCCGCAGCGTGGCGATCTGCTGGCGTAGCTCGTTCACCCGGGCGTCCGCCTCTTCGGCTGCCTGCCGCAGCGCACTCTCCTCGCCGGTGAGACCGGAGACGGCCTCTTTCTGCTCGTCGACGGAGAGGCCGCGGGAGTCGTCTCCGATCCGCTGGCGGCGCTGGCTCAGTTTCTCGAGCTGGCCCTCGAGCTGCTCGATCCTGGCGCGCTCGACTTCGCCCGACTGCTCCACGTCGCTCGCGCGGCGCACGAACTCGTCCCAGCGCGACTGCCACGACGCCATGGCTTCCTCGGCGCGCTGCAGCGAATCGGCCGAAGCAGCCTCACGGCCCCGGGCCTGCTCGAGGTCCGG
Organism: Lentisalinibacter sediminis; assembly: GCF_040706615.1. Lineage (NCBI taxonomy): Bacteria > Pseudomonadati > Pseudomonadota > Gammaproteobacteria > Woeseiales > Woeseiaceae > Lentisalinibacter > Lentisalinibacter sediminis. The sequence goes on from NZ_JAPDRF010000003.1 coordinate 9,258, forward strand.
CGTCAGCTCGTTCAGTGCCAGCTCGAGCTGGTCCAGCTCGTTGCGGTCCTGCTCGATGTGGTCCTCGATCTCGCGCGCCGCGGCCCGGGCCTGCGCGAGGTCCTGCTCCTGGCGCTGGCGCAGCTCTCTGCCGTGCTCGATGGCCTGCTCCAGACGGGCGATCTCGGCACCGATGCGATAGTAGCGGCCCTGGATCTCGTTGAAAGCCTCGCTGCGCTCGCTCTGGCCCACGCGGGCCTGCTCCATGGCGGCCTCGATGCGGCGCTGTTCGGCCACGGCCGCCTGCAGGGCATTCTCCTTCTGCGCCTGGTGGCGCTCCTGCCCCGCCGCCCGGGCATCCAGGTCCCGCAGCTTCAGGGCGAGCAGTTCGGCCCGGGTGCGGCGCTCTTCCGCCTTCAGGCGCTTGTAGCGTTCCGCCGTCTTCGCCTGGCGGTCGAGATGCTTGAGTTGCTTCTCGACTTCGTCCACCAGGTCGGCCAGACGCTCCAGGTTGTCCTTGGTATGGCGGATCCGGTTCTCGGTCTCCCGGCGCCGGTCCTTGTACTTGGAGATGCCGGCGGCCTCTTCCAGATAGACACGCAGCTCTTCCGGTTTGGCCTCGATCAGCCGCGAGATCATGCCCTGCTCGATGATCGAATAGCTGCGCGGCCCCAGCCCGGTGCCGAGGAAGACGTGGGTGATGTCCTTGCGGCGGCAGCGCGTGCCGTTCAGGTAGTAGGTGGAGATACCGTCGCGGGAGACGGACCGCTTGATGGAGATCTCCGAGTACTGGGCGTACTGCCCGCCGATGGTGGCATCGGAGTTGTCGAACAGGAGCTCGATGGTGGCCGCGCCGACCGGCTTGCGAGCGCTGGAGCCGTTGAAGATGACGTCCGTGATAGAGTCGCCCCGCAGGCGGCTCGCCGAACTCTCTCCCATCACCCAGCGCACCGCGTCGATCACGTTCGACTTGCCGCAACCGTTCGGGCCTACGACGCCGACGAGGTTGCTCGGAAACGAAATGGTGGTGGGATCAACGAAGGACTTGAAGCCGGATAGCTTGATTTTGCTCAGTCGCATCTGGTGATCTTACGGCAATAGCCCGCCAAAACGCGCTAGTGTAAAGTAAATTCCGGACGGTGACGATTGCCAGGAAAATCGACGCAGACCGGCCACACGAGGAGCAGAAATCCCGATGAGCGAGATTCGTTCGCCGGCCCCCGCAACGGGCCCGAGCAAGCAACTGGAGACGTTCGAGAATCCCAACCCCGGCCGGGATTATACCATCCGGATCACGGTGCCCGAGTTCACCTGCCTCTGTCCCAAGACCGGCCAGCCGGACTTCGCCACGCTGTATCTCGAGTACGTCCCGGACGCACGCTGCGTCGAATTGAAATCGCTGAAGCTCTACGTCTGGTCGTTTCGCGGCGAGGGCGCCTTCCACGAGGCGGTCACGAACCGGATCCTGGAGGACCTCGTTGCCGCCATGGAGCCCCGTTTCCTGCGACTCACCGCCGATTTCAACGTGCGTGGCGGCGTGTATACCGAGGTCGTGGTGGAGCATCGCCGGGCCGACTGGGAGCCGCAGATTCCGGTGGTTCTCCCGCCTCCCGCCGGCGGCGAATGACCGCCATGCGGCACCGCTCGGCGGAGCCGCGTTTCCACCCGAACAAAAAGCCGGAAATGTCGCTTTTCAGAGCGCGTATTGGATGTATAATCCCGCGCTTTTGACGCGCCTTTCCCGGAGAGAGATGATGCCTGCAAAGAAGAAGGCAACGAAGGCCAAGAGCCGCAAGAAGACCGCTTCCAAGTCGAAGGCCGCGCCGCGCAAGAAGGCTACGGCAAAGAAAACGGCGAAGAAGAAGGTCACCAGGAAAGCGCCGGCGAAGAAGGTCGCCAAGAAGAAGGCCGTGAAGAAGAAGGCGGCCGGGAAGAAGAAAGCGACGAAGAAGGCCCCGGCGAAGAAAAAGGTGGCAAAGAAGAAGGCGGCAAAGAAAAAGGCTGCCACCAGGAAAGCGCCGAGCAAGAAGAAGGCCGCCGGCAAGAAGACCGCCAGGAAGGCGCCCGCGAAAAAGACCGGAAAGAAGAAGGCCGCGAAGAAGCGTACGCGCAGCCGCTCGGAGGTGCTGTCCGGTCCCCTGCACGGCCTGGAGCCGTACAAGCCGCGGCGGGGCGAGGAATACATGAGCGCCGAACAGCTGGATCACTTCCATCAGATCCTGAGCGCCTGGAAACGCGAGCTGATGGAGGAGGTCGACCGGACCGTGCATCACATGCAGGACGAGGCGGCCAACTTCCCGGACCCGAGCGACAGGGCCACCCAGGAGTCCGAATTCGGACTGGAGCTGCGTACCCGCGACCGGGAACGCAAGCTGCTGCGCAAGATCGACGCTGCGCTGAACCGCATCGACGAGGGCACCTACGGCTACTGTGAGGAGACCGGCGAGGAGATCGGGCTGAAGCGGCTCGAGGCGCGCCCGGTGGCGACGCTCTGCCTGGAGGCGCAGGAGCGCCGCGAGCTCGCCGAACGGCAGTTCCGCGACCGGGACGACCAGTACCGCTGAGTCACGCGGCGCGGACGGCGGAGCCCAGTTGAACGCCGATCCCCCCCGCGTGCCCGGCGTGGGCCGCTTTGCTCCCTCGCCCACCGGCCCGCTTCATTTCGGTTCATTGCTGGCCGCCGTCGCCAGCTATCTCGAGGCCCGCGTCCGCGGCGAACAATGGCTGCTCCGGATCGAGGATATCGACCCGCCCCGGGAAGAGGCCGGCGCGGGCGAAGCCATCGTCCGCTGTCTCGAGGTCTATGGTTTCCAGTGGGACGGACCGGTGCTGCGGCAGAGCCGCAACGAGAAGCGCCACCGGGCCGCTGTCGAACGCCTGCTCGCCGACGGCCTCGCCTACCCCTGCCGCTGCACGCGGCGCGTCCTCGCCCGTACGGCCCGCCAGGGCGCGATGGGACCGATCTACCCGGGCACCTGCCGCGACGGCGGCGGCCGCGGCGCACGCGCGATACGGGTGCGCACGACGGACGAGCCCATCGCCATGGTCGACCGGCTGCAGGGGCCCATCGAACAGCGACTGGAGAGCGAACTCGGGGACTTCGTGATCCGGCGCCGGGACGGTCTCGTCGCCTACCAGCTCGCAGTGGTGATCGACGACGCGGTGGACGGGGTCACCGACGTGGTCCGGGGCATCGACCTCCTCGACTCGACCCCGCGCCAGATCCACCTGCAGCGCCTTCTCGGGCTGCCAACGCCGAGCTACATGCACATCCCCGTCGCCGTGGGCGCCGATGGCGAGAAACTGAGTAAACAGACAGGAGCCGCGCCCATCACCATCGAGGCGCAGGCGGTCGCGCCCACGCTCTGCCGGGCGCTCGCCGGCCTGCGCCAGGAACCGCCCGCGGATCTGGCGGGCGCCAGCCCGGATGCCGTGTGGGAGTGGGCCCTTGCCAACTGGCGGCCCGGGAGACTGCGCTCGCTGGCGAGCGTACCAGGTGCCTGAGGGGTCTTTCCGCTATGCAGCAAAATCGGCTATCTTACGGGCATGAGTGAAACCCGAATCATCAAGAAGTACCCCAACCGCCGGCTCTACGACACCGAGGAGAGCCGCTACATCACGCTGGCCGATATCAAGCGCCTGGTGCTGGAGAAGGCGGATTTCACCGTCATCGACAAGAAATCCGGCGACGACATCACGCGGAGCATCCTGCTGCAGGTAATCAGCGAGCAGGAGGCCCAGGGCGAGCCGATCATGAGCCAGGACTTCCTGTCCCAGATCATCCGCGCCTATTCCAGCGCCATGCCGAATTTCGTCAGCACCTACCTGGAGCAGAGCCTGAAGCTGTTCCTGAACCAGCAGAAGCAGGTGCGCACCCAGGTCAAGAAGGTGGTCGGCGTCGATCCGGTGGCCGCCGTGGCCGGCGTCACACAGCGAAATTACGCGCGCTGGAAATCGGTGCAGGAGGAGATTTTCCGTACTCTGACGGGCACCCGGAAGGAAGACGAAAAGCCTGAGGACAAGCGGGACAACGAGCGTTGAATTTCTTGCCCGCGAGGGGTTGACACCGGCCTCCCGATAGCCTAATTTGTGCACTGCAGCAGGCTTCATGCTCCCCCGCTACCTGCTGCACATGCCTGAAGGAGTGCAACACTCCGATTGGCTGGCCCCTCGCGCTTGCGAGGGGCCTTTTTTATGCCCGACCGGCATGCGCGCGAGACGGCCATGGACAAGCCAGCACCCTTTCAGCCGCCCCGGTGGCTGAAGAACCGCCACGCCCAGACCCTGTTCACCAGCTCACCGCTGTGCCGCCCGCCGGCACCGCGGTGGCGCCACGAGACGGTGGAGTTGCCCGACGGCGACTTCGTCGAGGCCCACTGGCTGGACCCCGCCGTCGTTCGGCCCGCGACCACCCTCGTGCTGCTGCACGGCCTGGAAGGCTCCAGCGAGGCGACCTACGCCCGCATGATGGGCCCGACGGCGGTGGCGCGGGGCTGGCGGCTCGTGGTTCTGCACGCGCGTGACTGTGGCGAGCGCCGCAACCGCCTCCCCCGCCGCTATCATGCGGGCGAGACCGGCGACCTGCGCTATTTCATGGGGCGCCTCGCGGCGGAGCAGCCGGACGCCCGCTTTCTCGCCGCAGGCTACTCCCTGGGCGGCAACGTCCTGCTAAAGTATCTCGGCGAGGAAGGCGCCGACAGCCCGTTCACGGCCGCCGCCGCCGTATCGGTGCCGTTCCAGCTGCGCGACTCGGCAGAGGCGCTGAACCGGGGCTTCTCACGCTTCTACCGCTGGTACCTCCTGCGCCGGATGAAGGCCGCGATGAAGCGGAAGTTCACTTCGGATACCGCACCTTTCGACTGGCAGGCCGCGCTGCGCGCGCGGGATTTCGTCGCCTTCGACGATATCGTCACGGCGCCGCTGCACGGCTTCCGCGGCGCGGCGCATTACTACGAGGAGTGCTCCTCGGGTCGATACCTCGAAGGCATACGGACGCCGACGCTGATCCTCAACGCCCGCGACGACCCGTTCATGAGCGCCGCCGCCATCCCGGACGCCGGATCACTGCCCGGCTCCATCCGGCTGGAGATCACCGACGCCGGGGGCCACATCGGTTTCGTGAACGGGCCCGCGCCCTGGCGGCCTTCCTACTGGATGCCCGCGCGCCTCCTCGCCTGGTTCGACCGGGCGCTGGCCGCGCCGGATCACGGCACCAGCCGCATCTGACGCTACCCTGCGCGTCCGCCACCAACCGGACCGGCATGAAAAAGGCCGGCGGCGCTCACGCGCCTGCCGGCCTCTCGCCTTCGGTTCACCGTCGGCCAGGGCCGACGGCTGCAAACCGGGTCAGGCCGCGTCCACTTCCTTCATGCTGAGACGGATCCGGCCCTGACGGTCCACTTCCAGCACCTTGACGCGCACGATGTCGCCTTCGGAAAGCTTGTCGCTCACCTTCTCAACGCGTTCGTTGGAGATCTGGGAGATATGCACGAGGCCGTCCTTGCCCGGCAGGATGGTGACGAAGGCGCCGAAGTCCATGAGCCGCGCCACGCGGCCCTCATAGGTGCTTCCCACCTCGACGTCAGCGGTGATCAGCTCGATGCGGCGCAGCGCTTCCTTGCCGGACGCACCGTCCACCGAGGCGATCTTGACGGTACCGTCGTTCTCGATGTCAATGGTGGCGCCGGTCTCCTCGGTAATGGCGCGGATGACGGCGCCGCCCTTGCCGATGACGTCCCGGATCTTGTCGGGGTCGATCTTGAACGTCATGATGGTGGGTGCCCAGTCGGACATCTCCTCGCGCGGCTCGGCCAGCACCTTGTTCATCTCGCCGAGAATGTGGAGGCGGGCTTCCTTGGCCTGCGCCAGGGCCTTCTCCATGATCTCGCGGGTGATGCCCTCGATCTTGATATCCATCTGCAACGCGGTGACGCCCTCGGATGAGCCGGCCACCTTGAAGTCCATGTCGCCCAGATGGTCCTCGTCGCCGAGGATATCGGTCAGGACCGCGAACTTGTCGCCGTCCTTCACCAGGCCCATCGCGACGCCGGCCACCGGCGCCTTCAGCGGCACGCCGGCGTCCATCATCGCGAGGCTCGAGCCGCAGACCGACGCCATGGAACTGGAACCGTTCGACTCGGTGATCTCGGAGACGACCCGGATCACGTAGGGGAACTCGTCCATATTCGGCATGACGGCCTGGATACCGCGCCGGGCCAGCTTGCCGTGGCCGATCTCGCGCCGCTTCGGGCCGCCCATGAAGCCGGTCTCGCCGACGCAGTACGGCGGGAAGTTGTAATGGAGCATGAAGGGCTCCTTGTACTCGCCCTCCAGCGCGTCGATGATCTGCGCGTCACGGCCGGTGCCGAGCGTCGCAGTAACAATCGCCTGCGTCTCGCCGCGGGTGAACAGAGCCGAGCCGTGGGTGCGCGGCAGTGTGCCGACACGCACGCTGATCGGGCGCACGGTCGCGTGGTCACGGCCGTCGATGCGCGGCTGGCCGTCCAGCACCCGGTTGCGGACGGTGGACTTCTCGAGTTTGCCGAGAGCGGCGGACACCTCGTCAGCACCGTAAGCCGGCTCGTCGCCGCCTGCCAGGGCCTCGAGAGCCTCGCTCTTCGCCTTGCCGACCGCCTCCTGGCGCTCCTGCTTGTCGCTGATCTGGTAGGCCTCGGTGAGCGCGCCGCGCGCAATCTCCGCCACCTTCTCCTCGAGGCTGGCATCGGTCTCGGGAGGCTGCCAGTCCCACGCCGGTTTGGCCGCCTGGCGCGCCAGCTCCTCGATCACCTCGATCGCCGCCTGCATCTTCTCGTGGCCGAACATGACCGCGCCCAGCATGACGTCCTCGGGGAGGATGTTCGCCTCGGACTCGACCATCAGCACGGCTTCGCCGGTGCCGGCCACCACGAGGTCCAGCTGGGAATCCTCGAGCTGGCTGGCCGTCGGGTTCAGCAGATACTCACCGTCCCTGTAACCGACCCGCGCGGCAGCGATCGGGCCCCGGAATGGCATGCCGGAGAGTGCCAGCGCCGCCGAGGCGCCGATCATGGCCGGGATGTCCGCGTCGATCTCGGGATCCAGGGAGATCACCGTAGTGATCACCTGCACCTCGTTCATGAATCCTTTCGGGAACAGCGGGCGGATGGGACGGTCGATCAGGCGCGACGTCAGCGTCTCCTTCTCGCTCGGCCGACCCTCGCGCTTGAAGAAGCCGCCGGGGATGCGGCCCGCAGCGTAGGTCTTCTCCTGGTAGTTGACGGTCAGCGGGAAGAACGGGCGGCCCGGATCGGCTTCCTTGCGGCCGACCGCCGTCGCGAGAACGACGGTGTCTCCCATGCTGACCATGACGGCGCCGTCCGCCTGTCGGGCAACCTCGCCCGTCTCCAGCGTCACTTCATGATCGCCGTAGTTGAAACTCTGCTTGATTACTGTCACGCCTGATCCTTCTGTCTGCTAATGCGAAAACTGGATGCAGATCCGGCGACCGCGGGGTCGACGCACCTGCATCCAGTCCATGTTCCGATTCTGCGCTGGGGTTGTCGGTCAGCAATTGCCGATCAGCGATTGCCGATCAGCGGCGCAGGCCGAGCCGCTTGATCAGGTCCTGATAGCGGTCCTGATCCTTCTTCTTGAGGTAGTCCAGCAGCTTCCGACGCTTGTTGACCAGCATCAGGAGCCCCTTGCGGGAATGATGATCGCGCTTGTGCTCGGAGAAATGCTCGGTGAGATCGGTGATGCGTGCGGACAGCAGCGCGACCTGGACCTCCGGTGACCCGGTGTCGGCGTCGCCGCGGCTATACTCCTTGAGGATGCTGCTCTTGCGTTCAGTCGAAAGTGGCATTGTTCGAAAACTCCAGTCTCAGTGCTCTTTGGCCTTCTGTGCAGCCCGGCATTGTAACTCGGGTCCGGGCCCGCTAACAATCTAAATACAATCTAAATTTCGGCGCTTTTTCCGCCATGCAGGAATACCCGCCGGGGCCGCACGGCGCCTGCGAACGGTATCTCGCCCACGCCGAGGAAGCGACCAGCGCGGTCATAGACCCGCAGATGGCCCTCCCGTGCCGAGTAGTCCGCCGGCACCTGCTGTCCCTGCAGGAAGCGTCCGGCAGCGTCGTCCTCGACCTCCGCCGCCGGCCAGTCCGCCAGCGCGGCGTCCACCGGCTGCAGGTAGCCGTCCAGCGACTCGGCGGATGCCGCATCCAGCCTGTCCAGCGTCACCATCGCAGCGGCCGCAAACGGCCCGACGGCCACCCTCCGCAGGGCACGCGTGTAGCCCACGGTGCCCGCAGCCGCCGCGATGTCTTCCACCAGCGTGCGCACGTAGGTCCCTTTCGAGCAACGCACCCGGAAGATGAGCTCCTCGCTCTCCCGCGCGATCAGCTGCAGCGAGCGGATACGCACGCGGCGCGCCGCCCGCTCCACTTCCCGGCCTTCGCGGGCCAGTTCGTACAGGCGCCGGCCGTCCTTTTTCAATGCGGAATACATCGGCGGCACCTGCTCGATCTCGCCGGTAAAGCGGGTGAACAACGCCTGCCAGTCCGCGCCGTCCAGCTCCGGCAGCTGCGCCGTCTCGATCACCCGGCCCTCGGAATCGCCCGTGTCGCGACGCTCGCCGAGACAGGCGCGCACGAGATATTCCTTCTCGGCGTCCAGCAGCCAGGCGCTGACCTTGGTGGCCTCGCCGAAGCACAGGGGCAGCAGGCCCGTGGCCGCCGGGTCGAGGCTGCCGGTATGGCCCGCCTTGCGGGCGCGGAATATGCCTCGCACGCGCTGCAGGGCCTGGTTCGAGCTCAGCCCCTCCGGCTTGTCCAGCAGGACGATGCCGTGCACCTCACGGCGGGCCGGGCGGCGGCGCTGGGCAGGAGTTCCCACCTCATTCCTCCGACTGCCGACCGCCGCCGGCGTGTTCGATGAGATTGCTCAGCGCCAGCCCTCGCTCCGCGCTGTCGTCGTGCTCGAAGCGCAACTCCGGCACGTGGCGCACGGACAGCTCCTTGCCGAGACGGCTGCGCAGGAACCCCGCGGCACGGCGCAGGCCGTCGGCGGCCGCGTCCACGTCCGCCGCCGGGTCCAGCACACTGAACCAGACCTTGGCCACCGAGAGGTCGCGGGAAAGCTCGACGTCGCTCACCGAGACCTGCGCCAGCGCCGGATCCTTGCTCTCGAATCGCAGCAGCTCGTTCAGCACGCGCATGATCTGGCCGCCGAGCCTGCGGCTCCTGGGATATTCACGTGGCATGGCGGCGGGGGCGGTCAGTCGAGCGAACGGGCCACCTCGACCCGCTCGTAGCACTCGATCTGGTCGCCGGCCTTGACGTCGTTGTAGTTGCGTACGCCGATGCCGCATTCGGTCCCGGCCCGCACCTCGTTCACGTCGTCCTTGTAGCGGCGCAGCGATTCCAGCTCGCCCTCGTAGATCACGACGTTGTCACGCAGTACGCGGATGGGATTCGAGCGCTTCACGTAGCCGTCGACGACCATGCAACCGGCCACCTGGCCGAACTTCGGCGAGCGGAACACCTCGCGTACCTCGGCCAGCCCGACGATCTGCTCGCGGATCTCCGGCGACAGCATGCCGGTGATGGCAGCCTTCACGTCGTCGATCGCCTCGTAGATGATGCTGTAGTAGCGCACATCCACGCCGGTCTCCTTGACCGCGCTGCGCGCCGCGCTGTCCGCGCGGACGTTGAAGCCGATCACGATGGCGTTGGATGCCGAGGCGAGGTTGATATCGGACTCGGTGATGCCGCCGACGCCGGAGGAGATCACGTCCACCTTGACCTCATCGCCGGAGAGCTTCGTGAGTGCATCCCGCAACGCCTCGGCACTGCCGTGCACGTCCGCCTTGATCAGCAGCTGGACGCTGGTGGTCTGTCCCTCGGACATCTGCGAGAAGACGTCTTCCAGCTTGGCCGCCTGCTGCTGGGCGAGCTTCACGTCGCGGGACTTGCCCTGACGGAACTCCGCAACCTCGCGGGCCTTGCGGTCGTCCCTGACGACCAGCATCTCGTCGCCCGAATTCGGCGTACCGGAGAGACCGAGCACGACCACCGGCGTCGACGGGCCGGCACTGTCCACCGGCTCCTGGCTCTCGTCGAACATGGCCCGCACGCGGCCGTATTCCTCGCCCGCGAGGATGGCATCACCCACCTTCAGCGTGCCGCTCTGCACCAGCACGGTGGCGACGGCACCGCGGCCCGTCTCCAGGCTGGATTCGACCACTACACCCTTCGCCGGGCCCTCGGCCACGGCCTTCAGGTCCATGAGTTCGGCCTGCAGGGAGAGCGCCTCCAGCAACTCGTCCACGCCCTCGCCCGTGTGGGCGGAGACATTGACGAACAGCGTATCGCCGCCCCACTGCTCGGGAATCACCTCGTGCTGGGACAGCTCGTTGCGCACCCGGTCCGGATCCGCCTCTTCGCGGTCGATCTTGTTGACCGCCACAACAATCGGCACCCCGGCCGCCTTGGCGTGCTGTACCGCCTCGATGGTCTGCGGCATGACGCCGTCATCGGCGGCGACCACCAGGATCACGACGTCCGTCACCTGCGCGCCGCGGGCCCGCATGGCCGTGAAGGCGGCGTGGCCCGGTGTGTCCAGGAAGGTCACGCTGCCCTTCTCCGTGGGCACCTGGTAGGCGCCGATGTGCTGGGTGATGCCGCCGGCCTCGCCCGCCGCCACCTTGGTACGGCGGATGTAGTCCAGCAGCGAGGTCTTGCCGTGGTCGACGTGACCCATGATGGTGACCACCGGCGAGCGCGAGACTTTCTCGCCCTCCACCTCGACGTCCGCGAGCACGTCCTCGTCGACGGAGCTCTCGGCCAGCGGCTTCGCCGTGTGGCCCATCTCCTCGACGACCAGCACGGCAGTATCCTGGTCGATGACCTGGTTGATGGTGACCATGGCGCCCATGCCCATGAGCACCTTGATGACCTCCGGCGCCTTCACCGCCATGCGCTGGGCGAGATCAGCCACCGTGATGGTCTCCGGGATCTCCACTTCGCGCACAACCGGGGCCGTCGGCCGCTCGAAGCCGTGCTGGGAGTCCACGCTGACGGAGACGGGACGCCGGCGCTGGGGCCGCTTGCGCTTGCGCCGGCCGCTCTTGTCGCCGGCGACATGCAGTTCCTTGCGCCCGTAGCGCGTACTCTGGTCCTTCTTGGTCTCTTTCTCCCGGCGTTCCTTGGCGGCGGCTTCCTTGCGCTCCTGCTCGGCGCGCTCGGCAGCCTGCAGGGCAGCGGCGGCTTCGCTCTCGGCCTTCTCGCGAGCCTCGCGCTCCTGCTCTTCCTTCTCCTGCTGCTCGGCGCGGGCAGCCTCGGCCTCTTCCTTGCGGAGCTTCTCCTGGCGCTCGGCCTCGATGCGCTCCTGCTCCAGGCGCGCCGCCTCCTCGCGCTCCTGCTCCTCGCGGCGCTGGCGGTCGAGCTCGTCCTGCTGGGCCTTCGCCTGCTGCTCCAGCACGTCGCGCTTCACATAGGTACGCTTGCGGCGCACTTCCACGTTGACCGTGCGGGAACGGCCCTGGGCACCGGAGAGCCGCAGTTCCGACTGGGACTTGCGCTTCAGTGTGATTTTCTTCGGGCCGGCGCCGGCGCCGCTCTCGTCGCGCCCGTGGGAGCGACGCAGGTGCGAGAGCAGCTCGAGCTTCGCGTCCTCGCTGATCGTATCGTCCTGGCCGCTGACCTTGATGCCCGCTTCGTCCAGCTGAGAGATCAGCTTGTCGACCGGCACCTTCAGTACCTCGGCGAACTGTGCGACAGTGACTTCAGCCATACCTAAAACTCCTGTTGATCAGGCCCGCTCCTGCTGCTGCTCTTCTTCCTGCTCGAACCAGTGCGCGCGCGCCGCCATGATCAGCGCAGCCGCCTGCTCCTGGTCCATGTCTTCCTGGATCTCCAGCAGATCGTCCACCGACTGCTCCGCCAGATCTTCCCGGGTCACGACGCCCTCGCTGGCAAGCAGGTAGGCGAGCTCCCGGGTCATGCCCTCCAGCGCCAGCAGATCCTCGGCGGGCTCCGCCTCGTCGATCTTCTCCTCGCTGGCGATCGCCTGGGTCAGCAGGACGTCGCGGCCGCGGCTGCGCAGCTCGTTGACGATGTCCTCGTCGAACTCCTCGATCTCGGCCAGCTCGGCCGCCGGCACGTAGGCCACTTCCTCCACGGTGGAGAAACCTTCCTGCACCAGGATCATGGCCACCTCCTCGTCGACGTCGAGGCTTTTCATGAACATCTCGGTGAGCTCGCGCATCTCCGATTCGCTCTTCTCCTCGGCGTCCGCGGCGGTCATGACATTCAGCTCCCAGCCGGTCAGCTCGCTCGCCAGGCGGATGTTCTGGCCGCCGCGGCCGATGGCCTGAGACAGCTTTTCCTCTTCCACCGCGATATCCATGCTGTGGGCCTCCTCGTCCATGACGATGGAGACCACGTCCGCCGGCGACATGGCGTTGACGACGAACTGGGCCGGATTGTCGTCCCAGAGGATGATGTCGACACGCTCGCCGGCCAGCTCGTTGGAGACCGCCTGCACGCGGGAGCCGCGCATGCCGACGCAGGCACCCACCGGGTCGATGCGCCGGTCGTTGCTCTTCACCGCGATCTTCGCCCGCAGGCCCGGGTCCCGGGCGGCGGCGACGATATCGATCAGGCCCTGCCCCACCTCGGGGACCTCCAGGCTGAACAGGTCGATCAGGAACTCCGGCGAGGTGCGGGTCATGAACAGCTGCGGCCCCCTCAGCTCGGAGCGGACCTCGACCAGGCGCGCCTTGATGCGGTCCTGTGGGCGCACCGGCTCGCGCGGGATCATGTTCTCGCGGGGCACGAAGCCCTCGGCATTGCCGCCCAGGTCGATGAAGACGCCATTGCGGTCCACGCGCTTCACCAGGCCGCTCAGCAGTTCGCCGACCCGGTCCTGGAATTCCTCGACCACCTGCTCGCGCTCGGCCTCGCGCACCTTCTGCACGATCACCTGCTTGGCGGTCTGGGCAGCGATGCGGCCGAACTCCACGGACTCCATCGGCACCTCGACATAGCCACCCGGCTCGGCGTCGGGGTCGATCTCGACGGCGTCGATCATCCTCAGCTCGCGGTCCGGGAACTCGAGCTCGGTGGACTCGTCCTCGAACACCAGCCAGCGGCGGAAAGTATCGTAATCACCGGTCTGGCGGTCGATGGCCACGCGCACATCGATATCTTCTCCGTGGCGCTTGCGGGTGGCGGACGCCAGCGCCGCCTCGATCGCCTCGAAGATAATCTCCTTGTCCACGCCCTTCTCGTTAGAGACGGCGTCGACCACCATCAGAATTTCCTTGCTCATACCTGTCGTCTCTCCGCCCAGCCCGATATGGTGGCTAAAGCTCGGGAACCAACCTCGCCTTGTCGATATCGGCGATGCGCAGCCGATAGAGTTCTCCGTCCACACGCATCGCCACGTAACCGTCTTCCACGCCTTCCAGCGTGCCGCGGAATCGCCGCCGGCCGTCCAGCGGGACCCTGAGCGCGACCTTCGCCTCGCTGCCGACGAACCGCTCGAAGTGCTCGGGGCGCTTCAGCGGCCGGTCCAGACCGGGCGAAGACACTTCCAGCACGTACTCGCCGGGGATCGGGTCCTCCACGTCCAGTACGCCGCTAACCTGGTGGCTCACCCGCTCGCAATCCTCGAGGCTCACGCCTTCGGGCTTGTCGATGTAGAGCCGCAGCAGCCCCTTGCCGCCGATGCGGGCCTCCAGGTCCACGAGTTCGTAGCCCATGGTCGCCAGCGTCGGCTCCAGCAGCTGCCTGATCTCGTCCTCTGTCACTCTTCCTCTGTCGCGGGTCCGTCGGGGACCCCAACAAAAAATGGGCCCCAGGGCCCATTTCGTTCCTGCTCGTGCCCAGGGCTGCCGGCCCTGGCTCCGGCAGACCTTTTCGGGCAAACAAAAAGCCCCGAGCGGGGCTTTCTGTCACCAAAAACCTTGGTAGCGGGGGCAGGATTCGAACCTGCGACCTTCGGGTTATGAGCCCGACGAGCTGCCAGACTGCTCCACCCCGCATCCGCGAGAACCGAATAGTACTAGAGAAGCTGCGTTGGTTTCAACCGTCCCGGCAAAAACGCTGCCGCAGACGCTCGATTGCGTCAGCCCATGACGCTCGCGCACAGGGCCAGCAACGTGCCCGGGACCAGGCCGAGGCCGAGGATGGCCAGCCCGTTCACGCTCAGCACCACCTGCATCTCACGCGGCGCAGTGAGCGGCGCACTATCGTCCGGCGCATCGAAATAGACGAACTTCAGCACCCGCAGGTAGTAGAAGGCGCCGATGACCGAGAAGACCACCATCAGCAGGGCCAACCAGGTGTAGATGACGCCCTCGGGCGCCAGCCGGCCCGCATCCAGGACGGCTGAGATCACGTTCAGCTTCGCCCAGAAGCCCACCCAGGGCGGGATGCCGGCCATGCCGAACATGAAACAGGCCATCATCGCCGCGAACCAGGGGCTGCGGCTGTTGAGTCCCTTGAAGTCGCTGATCTCCTCCGCCTCGAAACCCTGCCGCGAGAGCAGGATGACCATGCCGAAGGCGCCGGCGGCCATCAGGACATAGGTAATCGTGTAATACATGGCTGCCTGATAGCCCGCCTGGGTGCCGGTGAAGATGCCGAGCAGGATGAAGCCGACGTGGCCGATGGTCGAGTACGCCAGCATGCGCTTGATATTCGACTGGGCGATCGCCACGACGTTGCCCAGCGCGAGAGAGAGTACGGCCAGGATCATGAGCATGCCCTGCCAGGCGCCGTGCAGCTCCGGCAGGCCGTCCACCAGTATGCGCATGGCGAGTGCGAACGCCGCCACCTTCGGCGCCGAGGCGATCAGCAGGGTCACGGGGGTACGCGCGCCCTGGTAGACGTCGGGCAGCCACATGTGGAACGGCACCGCGCCGAACTTGAACGCGATGCCGACCACCAGGAAAGCCAGACCGAACCACAGCGCGATGTCGTCCGGACCCGCGCTGCGGATGGCCAGCGACAGCGGGCCGAACTCGAGCACGCCGGTCACGCCGTAGAGGTAGGAGATGCCGAACAGCAGCATCCCCGAGGCGATGGCGCCGAGGACGAAGTACTTCATGGCCGACTCGGCGGCCACAGCGGAGTCCCGATCGAAGGCCACCAGCGCGTACAGGGCCAATGAGAGCATCTCCAGGCCCAGGTACATGGTCAGCAGGCTGTTGGCCGAGATCATCACCAGGACGCCCAGCAGCGCGAACAGCCCGAGAGTGTAGAACTCGCCGCGGGTGAGGCCGTTCACCGTCAGATACTGGCGGGAATAGATGAACACCAGCGCCATGAGGCCCACCGAGACGATCTTCAGGATCTGTCCCATCGGGTCGGCTACGTAACTGCCCGAGAACGTGAGGGTGCGCAGGTCCGGCGCGGAGCCGAGGATGGCCGCCAGCGTCACCCCCAGCGCGCCCATTGCCAGCCACCAGGTCACGATGCGGCGTTCGTCGCTCACGAACAGGTCGGCGATCAGGACCACGCAGATCAGCCCGAGCAGTACGATCTCGGGGAGCGCGGGACTGAAATCGGGAACGATGAAATCCATCTGTCAAACCTTGGGTTGAATGGACCGGTTTACCGCGCCGTTCACAGCTTCGACCGGCTCATCTGATCGACCAGCTGATCCACGCTCGCCGACATGAGATCCACCAGCGGCGCCGGCCAGACCCCCAGCAGGAGGACGGCGACGGCGAGAACGCCCAGCACCAGGAACTCCCGGCCGTTGAGGTCCGACAGGCCCGCCACCCTGTCGTTGGCCACGTCGCCGAACACCACCCGCTTCACCATCCACAGGGTATAGGCCGCGCCCAGAACCAGCGTGGTGCCGGCCAGCAGCGCATACCAGAACGAGGCCCTGAAACTCGACAGGATCACCATGAACTCGCCGACGAAACCGGAGGTGCCCGGCAGCCCGGCGTTGGCCATGGCGAACAGCACCATGAACGCGGCGAACACCGGCATGGTGTTCACCACGCCGCCGTAGTCGGCGATGCGCCGGGTGTGCAGGCGGTCGTACATCACGCCCACGCAGAGGAACAGTGCGCCGGAGACGAGGCCGTGGGAGACCATCTGCACCATGCCGCCGGTGAGCCCCAGCCCCGCCCCGCTGACCGAACCGGTGGACTGCTCGATGTCCCAGAGCACGAAGAAACCCAGCGTGACGAAGCCCATGTGGGCGATGGAGGAGTAAGCGATCAGCTTTTTCAGGTCCTGTTGCACCAGGGCGACGAAGCCGATGTAGACCACGGCGATCAGCGACAGCGCGATCATCAGCCAGTCCAGCGCCTGACTGGCATCCGGCAGGATCGGCAGCGACAGGCGGACGAAGCCGTAGCCGCCCATCTTCAGCATGATCGCCGCCAGGATCACCGAGCCGCCGGTCGGTGCCTCCACGTGGGCGTCCGGCAGCCAGGTGTGCACCGGCCACATCGGCACCTTCACGGCGAAAGCCAGCAGGAAGGCGAGGAAGATCAGGATCTGCGCCTCCATGCCGATGCGCATGGCGTGGAAATCCAGGATGCCGTAGCTGCCCGACTGCACGTACAGCCAGATCAGCGAGACCAGCATGAACACCGAACCCAGGAAGGTGTAGAGGAAGAACTTGATGGTGGCGTAGATGCGCCGCTCGCCGCCCCACACGCCGATGATCAGGAACATCGGCACCAGCATCGCCTCCCAGAAGACGTAGAACAGCATCGCGTCCAGCGCGCAGAACACGCCGACCATCAGGCCTTCGAGGATCAGGAAAGCGGCGAAATACTGGGCCGGGCGCTTCGTGATGCCGCGCCAGCCGGCGATGATCACCAGCGGCGTGATGAACGTGGTGAGCAGGATCAGCGGCACCGACAGCCCGTCGACACCGAGGTGGTAGAACACGTTGAAGGTCTCGATCCAGGACACCCGCTCGACGAACTGCATGGCGGCGCTGGCACGGTCGAAGCCGGTGAACAGCGGGATGCTGGCGGCGAGCGTCGCGAGCGAGGTCACCAGCGCCGTCAGGCGCATGGCCGACGCCCGCGGCGAAGCCGCATCGTCGCCGTCGCCGATGATGAGCGCCAGCACGCCGCCGGCGATCGGCAACCAGATGAGCAGGCTCAGAAGATAACCGAAATCCATGACAGACCCGTTCAGCCCCCGACGCTCAGCCGACCCACAACAGCCAGCCGAGCAGCGCGGTGAGACCGATCACCATCGCAAACGCGTAGTGGTAGAGATAACCGGACTGCACCTGCCGCACCGCCGCGGCGATGCGCCCGATGGTCCTGGCCGTGCCGTTGACCATCACGCCGTCGATGAATGCCTGGTCGCCCGCCTTCCACAGCACGGTACCAATGCCACGGCCACCCGCCGCGAATACCCGCTGATAGAGTTCATCGGCGTAGTACTTGTTGAGCAGCAGGCGGTAGACGGCCGACAGGCGATCGCTCGCCTGAGCCGCGAGGTCCGGCCGGCGCAGCCAGATGTACCAGGCGACCGCGACGCCCGCCAGCGCCAGATACACGGCAGGGCCGCCGAACGCGTGCAGGATGAAGCCGGCCGGGCCGTGGAACTCCTCGCCCACGGCCGCCAGCGCGCCGTGTTCGGGCGCTACCCGGATGGCGTCGCCGAAGAAATCCCCGAACAGCAGCGGGCCGATGGTGAACCAGCCGACCAGCAGCGAGGGGATGGCCAACAGCACCAGCGGCACGGTCACCACCGCCGGCGGCTCGTGCAGATGGGACCGGGTGGCGGCACCCATGCGCTCCTCGCCGTGGAACACGAGGAAGAACATGCGGAACGAGTACAACGCCGTGACGAAGACGCCGAGCAGCACGCTCCAGTAGGCGATGGCATGGGCCAGGCTGCCCTGCTCCACCCACGCCGCATGCACCGCCTCGATCAGGGCGTCCTTGGAGAAGAAGCCGGCCGTGCCCGGGAAACCGATCAGCGCGAGCGAGCCGATCAGCGCCGTCCAGTAGGTGACGGGCATGTATTTCCTGAGGCCGCCCATCCGGCGGATGTCCTGCTCGTGATGCATGGCGATGATCACCGAGCCGGCCGCCAGGAAAAGCAGCGCCTTGAAGAAGGCGTGGGTCATCAGGTGGAAGATACCCGCCGCATAGGCCGAGGCGCCGAGTGCCACGGTCATGTAGCCCAGCTGAGACAGGGTCGAGTAGGCGACCACCCGCTTGATGTCGTTCTGCACGATGCCGAGCAGGCCCATGAAGAAGGCCGTCACCGCACCGATGATCAGCACGAAACCCAGTGCGGTGGCCGAGATTTCGTACAGCGGCGACATCCGCGCCACCATGAAGATGCCCGCCGTGACCATGGTGGCCGCGTGGATCAGCGCGGAGATCGGCGTCGGGCCCTCCATGGAGTCCGGCAGCCAGACGTGCAGGGGCACCTGGGCAGACTTGCCCATGGCGCCGATGAACAGCAGGATGCAGATCAGCGTCATGGCGTTCCACGGGCTGCCCGCGAAGATCGCGATCTCCTGACCGGCGATGCGCTCGGCCTGGGCAAAAGTCTCGGCGTAGTCGAGCGTGCCGGCGAACATCACGACCGCGGCGATGCCGAGGATGAAGCCGAAATCCCCTACCCGGTTCACCAGGAAGGCCTTCAGGTTGGCGACGATGGCCGTCGGCTTCTTGTACCAGAAGCCGATCAGCAGGTAGGACACCAGCCCCACGGCCTCCCAACCGAAGAACAGCTGCAGGAAGTTGTTCGACATCACCAGCATCAGCATGGCGAAGGTGAACAGGGAGATGTAGCTGAAGAAGCGCTGATAACCCGGGTCGTCGTGCATGTAGCCGATGGTGTAGACGTGCACCATGAGCGAGACGAAGGTCACCACCACCATCATCAGGGCACTCAGCCGGTCGATGAGGAAGCCCACCTCCATGCGCAGGCCATCGGTGACGGCCCATGTGTAGACCGTGTAGTTCTGCACCTCGCCGCCGTCGAACACCAGGTCCTTCAGCACCAGCAGCGAGAGCACCGCAGAGAGACCCACGGCGAGGATGGTGATCCAGTGCGCCCCGGCCCGGCCGATGCGCCGGCCGAACACGCCCGCCACGATGGCGGCGACGAGGGGCGCGAGGACGATGGTGAGATGCATCGCTTGCATGCGCTAGCCCCTCATCGCGTCCATGTTCTCGACGTCGATGCTGCGCCGGCTGCGGAACAGCACCACCAGGATGGCCAGCCCGATCGCCGCTTCGGCCGCCGCCACGGTCAGGATGAAGAACACAAATACCTGGCCGAGCTCGTTGCCCACATAGCGGGAGAACGCCACGAAATTGAAATTCACCGCCAGCAGCATGAGCTCGATGCACATCAGCAGCAGGATGACGTTCTTGCGGTTGATGAAGATACCGGCGACCGCCAGCGAAAACAGGATCGCCGACAGCGTGAGGTAGTGCTGCAGTCCGATGCCGCTCACTGGCGTTCCTCCGAATCCATGCTGACCAGGCGCACCCGGTCCTCGCGGCGCGTGCTCACCTGCCGTGAGATGTTCTGCACCTTCAGGCCCGGGCGTCGGCGCATGGTCAGCGTGATCGCCGCGACGATGGCGAGCAGCAGTATCACGGCAGCCAGCTCGAAGGCATACACGTGCTCGGTATAGAGCACCGACCCGAGTGCCTTGGTATTGCTGTAGCCCTCCGGCAGGGGCGGCGCGTCCGCCATCGTCGTGAGCCCGCGGCTCTTCGCCCAGATGACCTGAACCAGCTCGACCACCATGATCAGCGCGACCACGAGACCGAGGGGAGCGTAGCGGGTGAGCCCCTCGCGCACCGCCTCCACGTTGACGTCGAGCATCATGACGACGAACAGGAACAGCACCATGACCGCGCCGACGTAGACCAGCACCAGGACGATGGCCAGGAACTCCGCCTCAGCCAGCAGCCACAGGACCGCGCTGTTGAAGAAAGCCAGCACGAGGAACATCACGGAATACACCGGATTCCGCGAGAAGATCACACCGAGTGCCGCACCGATCAGCACGGCGCTGAAGACGTAGAAGAGCAGCGTCTCAAACAAAATCCGGTCCCCAATGGCTCCCGCGCCCGGGAGCCCCTCGTCAATAATGGATGGCGGCGCCCTGCCCTAGCGGTAGGGCGCGTCCGCGGCCTTGTCGGCGGCGATCATCGGTTCGTACTTCTCGCCGACGGCCAGCAGTTTCTCCTTTGTCATGATGTTCTCGCCCCGGTTCTCCATGTGGTACTCGTGGATCCGGGTCTCGACGACCGCATCCACCGGGCATGCCTCTTCGCAGAATCCGCAGTAGATGCACTTGAACAGATCGATATCGTAACGGGTCGTGCGACGTGTGCCGTCCGGCCCGACGTCGGATTCGATGGTGATGGCCAGCGCCGGGCAGACCGCCTCGCAGAGCTTGCAGGCAATACAGCGCTCCTCCCCGTTCGGGTAGCGGCGCAGGGCGTGCAGACCGCGGAAACGCGGCGACTGCGGCGTCTTCTCCTCCGGGTACTGCACCGTGACCTTGGTGTGGAACAGGTTCCGCCCGGTCAGCATCAGGCCGCGCCAGAGCTCGAGCAGCAGAAACGTCTTGAGGATATTCCTGACCATCGGCACTCTCCCCTACACGCCCGTCGCCAGCCGCGCCCAGGGTCCCACGTGCAGCCACGCGAGTACGCCCTCCACGGCGATCCAGACTATCGTCACCGGGATGAACACCTTCCAGCCGAGCCGCATGATCTGGTCGTAACGGTAGCGCGGGAACGTGGCCCGCAGCCACAGGAAACAGAACAGGAAGAACGCGGTCTTGAGCGCGAACCAGAAGAAGCCCGGCTGCACGATCCAGGCGTTCTCGCTGATACCGGCGAACCCGATCAGACCTTCGAACGGCGACAGCCAGCCGCCCCAGAACAACACCGCCGTGAGCGCCGCGATCAGCACCATGTTGGCGTACTCGGCCAGGAAGAACACGGCGAAGGCGATGCCCGAGTACTCGACATGGAAGCCGGCGACGATCTCCGATTCTCCCTCGGCCACGTCGAACGGCGCCCGGTTGGTCTCCGCGACGCCGGAGATGAAGTAGACCGCGAACAGCGGCAGCAGCCACAGCCAGAACCAGTTGGTGATACCGCCCTGCTGGGCGCGGATGATCTCGCCGAGGTTCAGGCTGCCGGCCGCCATCAGGACGCCGACCAGGGCGAAGCCCATGGCGATCTCGTAGGCGACGATCTGCGCGGCGGAGCGCATGGCGCCGAGGAAGGCGTATTTGGAGTTGGTGGCCCACCCCGCCAGGATGACGCCGTAGACACCCACCGACGTGAGCGCCAGCACGTAGAGGAGGCCCGCGTCGATGTCGGCCAGGACGAAGTCCTCGCTGAGCGGAATCACGGCCCAGGTGGCCAGCGCCGGCGTGATGGAGAGCAGCGGCGCAATGACGAACAGGAAGCGGCTGGAGTTGGTGGGTACCACGACCTCCTTCATGAGCAGCTTCAGCACGTCGGCGAACGGCTGCAGGAGGCCACGGAAGCCCACCCGGTTCGGCCCGATGCGGTTCTGGATGTAGCCGATCACCTTGCGCTCGGCCAGGGTCAGGAAGGCCACGGTCAGGATCACGCAAACCATCACCGCCACGATCTGGCTGGTGACGACGGTGACCATCTGCGCCGTCTCCGGCAGCCGGCCCAGCAACCCGAAACTGATGAGGTTCAGGAACTCGTTCACCCGGCGGCCTCCAGCCGGTCATCGTGCTCACTGCGCTCGCGGCCCTCGCGGCCGTCGACCGTCAGCTGCAGGGCGTGGGCGTGGCGGACCAGCGCATCCACCCGGTAGATGGGTACGTCGAGTGTCTCGCCCTCGGGTTCGTCTGCCGCCTCGCACACGTGGTCGCCGGCGTAGGCGTTGTCCGCTACCGGCGTGCCGATCCGATCGAGCGCCTCGTCGCGAACCTGCTCCGCGGAGACGTAATCGAAGCCGGGCGCGTCCAGCAGATTGCCGATCACACGCAGTATTTTCCAGCCGGGGCGCGCCTCGCCCACCGGGCTGGCGACGCCGGCGAAGCTCTGCACCCGCCCCTCGCCGTTGACGAAGGTGCCGGCCGTCTCGAATGCGGTGCCGAGCGGCAGCATGACATCCGCGGCGGCCTCGATGCCGGCCGTGCGATAGGCCGTCATAGCCACCACGAACTCGCTGCCGGCGAATGCCTGCCGCGCGTCTGCGGCGAAATCCTCGTCCGGGTCGGCGCCCAGCAGCAATATCCCGCGCGGCGGATCCGCGAGCAGGCCGGCGACGTCCCGGCCGGGCCTCTCCCGGCGGGCCCCGGACGCGGCGCGACGGGGCAGCACGCCCGCCAGGCAGGCCCCGGCCGTATTGGCGCCCTCGGAGACATAGCCGAGAGCCGTGCCGGTCAGCTCAGCCAGCGCGGCGGCCAGCGCACGCAGATCTGCGTAGCACGGGTGCCGCCCGGCGATCAGCCCGAGCAGTATCAGTCCGTCGCTGCCCTCGACGAGGCTGGCGGCGGCGCGGCGCTGCTGGTCGTCGGGGCTTACGCCCTCGGTCAGAGCGCGCACCGGGGCCGGCACCGCCGTCTCCTGCAGCTGTGCGGCAGCGACAGTCACCCCGGCCAGCCCCGCGACCAGACTGCCCTCGGCGTAGGCCTCTACGCCGAAGAAATAGGGATAGCGCTCCGGGTTGACGAAGGAGACCTTCCCGCCGCCCACGGCCGCCTTGCGCACGCGATGAGCCAGCATCGGCACTTCCTTGCGCAGGTTCGAACCCACGACCAGCAACGCGTCCAGATCCTCGAAGTCCTCCAGGGAGCGGCCGAGCGCGGCGAATAACGGGTCTGCGTCCTGGTCGCGGAAGTCGCGCCGGCGCAGGCGATGGTCGAGATTCGCGGTGCCCAGATGTTCGCCCAGGCGGGCCAGCAGATGGCATTCCTCCAGCGTCGCCCCCGGCGCCGTCAGCAGAGCGACCTCGCCGGGGTCCGCGGCGGCGATCTCGCGCAGCCGCTCGGCCGTCACGGACAGGGCGTCCTCCCAGGACACCGCCTCCCAGCGCCCGTCCCGCTTCACCATCGGCTCGCGCAGCCGCGCCTCGCTGTAGATACCCTCGTAGCTGAAGCGGTCCCGGTCGGCGATCCAGGTCTCGTTGATCGCCTCGTTACGGCGGGGGACGATGCGTTTGACCGTGCCACGCAGCACGTGCGCATACAGGTTGCTGCCCGCGCAGTCGTGCGGCGACACCATGGGCCTCTGCACCATCTCCCAGGCGCGGGCGCTGTAGCGGTAGGGCTTGTTGTTCAGCGCGCCCACGGGACACACGTCGATGATGTTGCCGGACAGCTCGTGATCGACGCTCTTCTCGATATAGGTGCCGATCTTCATGTGCTCGCCGCGGTCCGTGGTGCCCAGCTCCTGGATGCCGGCGATCTCCTGGCCGAAGCGCACGCAGCGGGTGCAGTGGATGCAGCGGGTCATGTCCGTGGACACCAGCGGACCCAGATCCTGGTCCTTCACCACCCGCTTGCCTTCGGTATAGCGGGAGACGTCGCGACCGAAGCCCATCGCGAGGTCCTGCAGCTCGCACTCGCCGCCCTGATCGCAGATCGGGCAGTCCAGCGGGTGATTGATGAGCAGGAATTCCATGGTGGCCTTCTGGGCCGAGACCGCTCTGGCGGAACGGGTGAAGACCTTCATACCCTCGTTGACCGGGGTGGCGCAGGCGGGCAGCGGCTTCGGCGCCTTCTCCACCTCCACCAGACACATGCGGCAGTTGGCGGCCACGGACAGCTTCTCGTGATAGCAGAAGCGCGGCACGTAAATGTTCGCCGCATCCGTGACCTCGATCAGCATCTGCCCCTTGCGCGCCTGCAGGGGCTTGCCGTCGACTTCTATGTTGACCAGATCGTCGCTCATGGTGCTCGCAATGCGGTACGGGTCACGCGGCCCGGCGGTCGTCGTCCTCGACGATGCTCCGGCCCTTGTGCTCGACCATGTATTCGAATTCGTGGCGGAAGTGTTTCAGGAAGCTCTGCACCGGCCACGCGGCGGCGTCGCCCAGCGCGCAGATGGTGTGGCCCTCGATCTTGTTCGCCACGTCGAGGAGTTTGTCCAGATCGTCCGCCGTCGCCTGGCCCTCGAGCATGCGCGTCAGCATGCGGTACAGCCAGCCGGTGCCCTCGCGGCAGGGTGTGCACTGGCCGCAGGACTCGGCCATGTAGAAGCGCGAGATACGCCGCAGGACGCGCACCATGCAGGTGGTCTCGTCCATCACCATCACGGCACCGGTGCCGAAGGATGAGCCCGCCTCCTTCAGCGAGTTGTAGTCCATGGTGCAGCCCATGATGATATCGGCCGGCAGCACGGGTACCGAGGAGCCGCCCGGAATCACTGCCTTCAGCTTACGCCCGCCCAGCATGCCGCCGCAGCGCTCCAGCAGTTCCGGGAACGGGATGCCCATGGGCAGCTCCAGATTCTGGGGCTGCTCCACGTGTCCGGATACGGAGAAGATGGCCGTGCCGCCGGAGCCCTCCACGCCCAGGGCAGAGAACCACCTGGCACCGTTGCGGATGATGGAGGGCACACTCGCGAGCGACTGGGTGTTGTTCACCGTGGTGGGCTTGCCGTACACGCCGAAGTTCGCGGGAAACGGCGGCTTGAAACGCGGCTTGCCCTGCTTGCCTTCGAGGGATTCCAGCAGTGCCGTCTCCTCACCGCAGATATAGGCGCCGGCGCCGACGAAGGTGTAGAGGTCGAAATCGATGCCGGAGCCACGGATATCGCGGCCCAGCAGCCCCGCCTCGTAGGCTTCCGTGAGCGCGGCCTCGAACCTCGGCACCGGCTCCTCCATGAACTCGCCGCGGATGTAGTTGTAGCCCACGGTGGCGCCCATCGCATAGCCGGCGATGGCCATACCCTCGACGAGAGAATGGGGGTTATAGCGCAGGATCTCCCGGTCGTGGCAGGTGCCCGGCTCGCTCTCGTCCGAGTTGCAGACGATGTACTTCTGCACCGGCGCGCTGCGTGGCATGAAACTCCACTTCAGGCCCGTCGGGAAACCAGCGCCGCCGCGACCCTTCAGCCCCGACTCCTTGACCTCCTCGATCACCGCCTCCGGCGTCATCTCGCCCTTCAGGATGCGCTCCCACGCCTCGTAGCCGCCCACCTTGCGGTAGGCCTCGAGGCTCCAGGGCTCGTCCTGCCCGAGCGTGGCGTAGCAGATCAGGTTCTCGTCGGTACTCATCAGTCCAGTCCGTCCATTATCTCGTCGATGCGCTCGGGGGTGAGGTTCTCGTGGTAGACGTGGTCCACCATCATCATCGGCGCCCCGCAACAGGCGGCAAGGCACTCCTCCTCGCGCTTCAGATAGATGCGCCCGTCCGGTGTGCTCTCACCCAGGGAGACCCCGAGTTTGTTCTCCACGTGCGCTACCAGGTCTTCCGCGCCTCGCAGCATGCAGGAGACGTTGGTACAGATGGAGACGCTGTGCCGGCCCACCGGCTTCGTCTCGAACATCGAATAGAACGTGGCGACCTCGTACACCTGGATGGGCGGCAGCTCCAGGTAGGCCGCGACGGCGTCCATGATCTGCGGCGTGAGATAGCCGGCGTTCTCGTGCTGCGCGGCATGCAAAGCACCGATCACCGCCGAGCGCTTGCGCTCCTCGGGGAAGCGCCCGGTCCACTTGTCGATCTCCTCGCGCACATGGGCGCTCAGCTCGGGCACTGCCGTCTGCTCGCTCACCGGTCCACCTCCCCGAACACGATGTCCTGGGTGCCGATCACAGCGACCACGTCGGCCAGCATGTGCCCCTGCACCATCTCGTTCATGGCCGCCAGGTGGGCGAAGCCCGGCGCCCGGACCTTCAGCCGGTAGGGCTTGTTCGCCCCGTCCGAGATCAGATAGCAGCCGAATTCGCCCTTGGGCGCTTCCACCGCAGCATAGGCCTCGCCTTCCGGCACCACGTAGCCCTCGGTGAAGAGCTTGAAGTGGTGAATCAGCGATTCCATGTCGTCCTTCATCTCGACCCGGCTGGGCGGGGCGATCTTGCGGTCGTCCAGCATGACGGGACCCGGATTCTGTTCCAGCCAGTCGACGCACTGGCGAATGATCCGGTTCGACTGGCGCAGCTCCTCGATCCTCACCAGGTAGCGGTCGTAACAGTCACCGCTGACCCCCACGGGGATCTCGAAGTCGAGCTGGTCGTAGACCTCGTAGGGCTGCTTCTTGCGGAGGTCCCACTCGATGCCCGAGCCGCGCAACATGGGTCCGCTGAAGCCGAGCTGCAGCGCCCGTTCCGGCGTTACCACGGCAATGTTCACCGTGCGCTGCTTCCAGATCCGGTTATCGGTGAGCAGGGTCTCGTAGTCGTCCACGCAGGCCGGGAAGCGGTCCGTGAAATCGCGGATGAAGTCGAGCAGCGAACCTTCCCGCGCCCGGTTCATCTCGTCCACTTCCTTCTGGCTGTGCCACTTGGACGGCTGGTACTTCGGCATCTCCTCCGGCAGGTCGCGGTAGACGCCGCCGGGGCGGTAGTAGGTGGCGTGCATGCGCGTACCCGAGACCGCCTCATAGCAGTCCATGAGATCTTCGCGCTCACGGAAGCAGTACAGAAACATGGTCATGGCGCCGATATCGAGGCCGTGTGCGCCCAGCCACATCAGGTGGTTCAGAATGCGGGTGATCTCGTCGAACATCACACGGATGTACTGGGCGCGGAGCGGCGGCGTGATGCCGAGCAGCTTCTCGATGGCCATCACATAACCGTGCTCGTTGCACATCATGGACACGTAGTCGAGGCGGTCCATGTAGCCGATGCTCTGGTTGTAGGGCTTGGACTCGGCCAGCTTCTCGGTGGCCCGGTGCAGGAGGCCGACGTGGGGGTCGGCCTTCTGGATCACCTCCCCGTCCATCTCCAGCACCAGCCGGAGCACGCCGTGGGCCGCCGGATGCTGGGGCCCGAAATTCATCGTGAAGTTCTGTATTTCAGCCATCGCTAGAAGTCCCTCTCAGTTGTTCTTCGTAGCGATGGTCATCGCGGATCACCTTCGGCACCAGTGTGCGCGGCTCGATCGTGACCGACTGGTAAGCCACGCGGCGCTTTTCGGGGTCGTAGCGCACCTCCACGTTGCCGGACAGCGGGAAGTCCTTGCGAAACGGGTGGCCGATGAAGCCGTAGTCGGTGAGGATGCGGCGCAGATCCGGGTGGCCGTCGAAGAGGATACCGAACAGGTCGAAGGCCTCTCGCTCGAACCAGTCGGCCGACGCCCAGATGCCGATGACGGACGGCATCCGCGGCGGGTTGTCCGTGCCGCAGTAGACGCGAAGCCTGAGGCGGCGGTTCTTCGCCACCGAGAGCAGATGGTAGACCACCGCGAAGCGCTCCGGCTCGAAGCTCTCGGCATCGTCGATGATGACCGGCGCCCGATCCACGCCGCGGGAGAAACCGCTGTCCGTGGCATCCTGCGTCTTCCACTCGGCATGCCCGTAATCCAGGTAGTCGACGCCGCAGACGTCCATCAGCGTGTCGAAGGCGAAGTCGTCCTCGTCGCGCAGCGCCGTGGCCACCTCGAGCAGGCGCTCTTTCTCCACCTCGAAGGTGATCTCGCCGCAGGTGGACGGGACGCGGGTGACCGCGTCGCCGAAGCGCTCGTCGATGGCCGCAGCCAGAGCCTCTCTGCCTTCACTCATGCGGATGCCTCAACGCGCGATGGTGCTGGTGCGGCGGATCTTCTTCTGCAGCTGGATGATGCCGTAGAGGAGCGCCTCCGCGGTGGGCGGGCAGCCCGGCACGTAGACGTCCACCGGGACGATGCGGTCGCAACCGCGCACGACCGAATAGCTGTAATGGTAGTAACCGCCGCCGTTTGCGCAGGAACCCATGGAGATCACCCAGCGCGGCTCGGGCATCTGGTCGTAGACCTTGCGCAGCGCCGGCGCCATCTTGTTCACCAGCGTGCCGGCGACGATCATCACGTCGGACTGGCGCGGGCTCGGCCGGAAGATCACGCCGAAGCGGTCCAGGTCGTAACGGGCCGCACCCGCGTGCATCATCTCCACAGCACAGCACGCCAGGCCGAATGTCATCGGCCAGAGGGAACCCGTACGCGCCCAGTTCACGACGTTGTCCACCGCCGTGACGACGAACCCCTTCTTCTCGATGCTGCCTTCCGGCAGCGGTGCGCGGGCCTCGTCCAGCCCGAATTCCTGCCTGTCCGCCTCGCTCAGTCCCATTCCAGGGCCCCCTTCTTCCACTCGTAGATGAAGCCGACCACCAGGATGGCCAGGAACAGCGCCATGGCGAGCAGGCCG
Organism: Lentisalinibacter sediminis; assembly: GCF_040706615.1. Taxonomy (NCBI): domain Bacteria; kingdom Pseudomonadati; phylum Pseudomonadota; class Gammaproteobacteria; order Woeseiales; family Woeseiaceae; genus Lentisalinibacter; species Lentisalinibacter sediminis. Next base: position 37,528 of record NZ_JAPDRF010000003.1, read on the forward strand.
AAGCCACCGACCGTATCCAGCGATACCGCCCACGGGAAAAGGAACGCGATCTCCAGATCGAAGATGATGAACAGTATCGCCACCAGGTAGTAGCGCACGTCGAAGCGCATGCGCGAGTCCTCGAAGGCCTCGAAGCCGCACTCGTAGGGTGCGAGCTTCTCCGGATCCTTGCTGCCGTGGCCGAAGACGAAGCCGAGGATCAGCAACAGCACGCCGATGCCCGCCGACAGCGCGAGGAAGATCAGAATGGGCAAATAGTTTTCCAGCACGATGGGTGCAGCCTGAATCTCGACAGATGGAAACCTCGGGGCCGACAGCCCCAGTTGGCCCGTTATTGTATCAGCCCGGCAGCATGGTGTAACGCTCGCGCGACGCCAGGGCGGCTTACACCGGACTTGTCCAGCAATCAGAAAAAGAGCAAAAAAAAACGGCGGCCCCTGCCGGGACCGCCGCTCATCTCGTGTGTGGTGCCGACGGCCGGACTCGAACCGGCACGGCTTGCGCCACTGCCCCCTCAAGACAGCGTGTCTACCAATTCCACCACGTCGGCATCGATCGAACGAATCTCTTTACGGGCCGGTTACCGGCCCTGGCCGTCGCCGCCTTCCTCTGCGGGCTGATCGACCGCCGGCAACTGATCCAGGTTCTCGGCCCCGCCGTCCCCTGCGGACTCGGGCAGCGGCAACGGGTCCTCGATATCCTCGGCCGGCAGCGCCTGCGCCGGACCCGGCTCGCTCTGTCCTGCCTCCTGCTCGAGCAGACTCTCGCCACCACCCTGCTGACCGCTCAGGTAGGCGAGCGCCAGGCAATTGGCGAAGAACAGGGTGGCCAGCACCGCAGTGGCACGTGACAGGAAGCTGCCGGTGCCGCGGGCGCCGAACACCGTGCCGGACGCGCCGGAACCGAAGGCAGCACCCGCGTCTGCGCCCTTGCCTTTCTGCAACAGGACCAGCGCGATGATGCCGATGGCCATGAAGACCAGCGCCACCGTCAGGACGACGTAAAGTGTGCTCATAGTATGTCTCTTACCCTGCCGCGGCAGCCGCACGCCCGATGGCGAGGAACTCCGCGGCCTTCAGCGACGCGCCGCCGATCAGGCCGCCGTCGATATCTTCCCGGGCGAACAGGCCCGGCGCATTGTCGCCCTTCATGCTCCCGCCGTACAGGATGCGCAGCCCGTCGGCCACCTGCGCGTCCCGGTCTCGCACGAGCCCGCGGATGAAGGTATGCACCTCACCGGCCTGCTCGGGGCTGGCCGTGCGGCCCGTGCCGATGGCCCAGACGGGCTCGTAGGCCACCACGGCGTCGGCGAACGCCGCGATGCCGACCTCGTCGATCACGGCCATCAGCTGCCGGCGGATTACCGCCTCCGTCTCGTCGCTCTCCCGGTGCTCCAGCGTCTCGCCGATGCAGAGGATGGGCACCAGGCCGTGCTTGTGCGCGGCGGCGAACTTGGCAGCTACCCGGTCATCGGTCTCGCCGTACAACGTGCGCCGCTCCGAGTGGCCCACGATCGCATAGCGGCAGCCGAGATCGACCAGCATGGCGGCGGAGACTTCGCCGGTGTACGCGCCCGACTCGTGCTCGGAGACATCCTGCGCGCCGATTTCGAGGCCGCTGCCGGCGAGCTGCTGGCCCACCGGGGCCAGGTACGGCGAGGGCGGGCACACCAGGAACTCCACGCCCGGCGCCTCGCCCGCACCCTCGAGGATGCCGTCGATCAGCGCCCGGTTGTCCGCCAGGCTCCCATGCATCTTCCAGTTGCCGGCGACCAGATATTGTCTCACAGTGCGTCTCCGCGCCCCGTGGCCGGGGCCGTGAAAGGGCGCGAAGGATACCGGCCGCACCCGCGCAAATCAATGTCCGGCAAGGCCCGGCAAGGCCGGCAAAGCCTCCCGCGGCAGCAGTCCCGGTGCCGACGGGCGAGGCCCCGCCTCAGGCCGCGCTGCGCTCCACCACCGCGGCGATGCGAAGAGCAAGCTCCTCCACCTCGCCGGCGTCCTCGCCTTCCACCATCACACGGATGACGGGCTCGGTGCCCGAGGGCCGCAACACCACCCGGCCGCGGCCGCCCAGATGCTCCTGCACCTCCGCCACGGCCTTTTGTACGGCAGCCGAGCCATCCAGATCGATGCGGCTCGCCACGCGGACGTTGACCATGTGCTGGGGCATCCGCGGCATGCCGGAGGTCAGCGTCTTCAGCGACTCGCCGCTGTCCTTCATGATGGCCAGCATCTGCAGCGCGCTCACCAGCCCGTCACCGGTGGTGGTTCTGTCCAGGCAGATGATGTGGCCGGAGGTCTCGCCGCCCAGGGTGCCACCCGTCTCGCGCAGCAGCTGCATCACGTAGCGGTCGCCGACCTTGGCGCGCCGGAAGTCGATGCCGGCGTCGCGCAGCGACAGTTCCAGGCCGAGATTGCTCATGACCGTGCCCACGACGGGCCCGCGCAGCTCGCCGGAGCGCTGCCGCGCCAGCGCCACCACGTAGAGCAACTGATCGCCGTCGATGATGTTGCCCTCGTGGTCCACCATCACCACGCGGTCGCCGTCGCCGTCGAGCGCGATGCCCACGTCGGCACGCACGCCCGGCACGGTCAGCTGCAGGAGTTCCGGGTGCAGCGAGCCGCAGCCGTCGTTGATATTGCGGCCGTTCGGCGAGCAGCCGATGGGGATGACCTCGGCGCCCAGGGCACCCAGCACCCGTGGCGCGACCTTGTAACCCGCGCCGTTGGCGCCGTCGATGACCACCTTCAGACCGCGCAGGCTCAGATCCGCGGGCAGCGTGGACTGGCAGAACTCCATGTACTGGCGCCGCGCGCTGTCGATGCGCTGGGCCTGGCCCAGGTGGGCGGAGTCCTTGGTGCGCGCCGGCTGCTCCAGCCCCGCCTCGATGGCGAGTTCAACCTGGTCGGAGAGCTTGCCGCCCTGGCGGTCGAAGAACTTGATGCCATTGTCGTAGTAGGGATTGTGGGAGGCACTGATCACCACGCCCAGGTCCGCCTCGAACTTCTGGGTCAGGTGCGCGATGCCGGGGGTCGGCAGCGGCCCCAGCAGCAGCACGTCGGCGCCGGCCGCCACGAAACCGGCCTCGAGCGCGGACTCGAACATGTAGCCGGAGACCCGCGTGTCCTTGCCGATCAGCACCTTGCCGCCGTCGGGCACCAGCACTTCCGCTGCGGACGAGGCGAGCCGCATGGCGAATTCCGCCGTCATGGGGTGATCGCCGACGCGCCCCCGGATGCCGTCGGTACCGAAATATCGTCTGCTCAAGTCCCTTCCCCTTGTTCCCTGGCCCGGGCGACTGCCGCGACAATAGCCAGCGCGTCGCGCGTCTCGGCCACGTCGTGAGCCCGTATGATATGGGCGCCGTGCTCCGCCGCCAATGCCGCCAGCACCACGCTGCCGACCATGCGCTCCTCCACCGGACGCCCCGTGAGCGCGGCCAGCAGCGACTTGCGGGACAGCCCCGCCAGCACGGTATAGCCCGTGGCACGGAGCGTCCCCAGGCCGGACAGCAGCGCCAGGTTGTGCGCCACGGTCTTGCCGAAACCGAAGCCCGGGTCGATCACGATCCGCTCGCGGCCGATGCCGGCAGCTTCGCAGTCCGCCGCCCGCGATACCAGGAACTCCGTCACTTCCGCCACCACGTCGTCATAACGGGGATCGGCCTGCATGGTGCGCGGCTCGCCCTGCATGTGCATGAGGCAGACGCCGGCACCCAGCGCGGCCGCCGCCTCCAGCGCACCCGGACGGCGCAGGGCACAGACATCGTTGATCATCGAGGCGCCCGCGGCAACCGCTTCGCGCATGACTTGCGGCTTGGAAGTGTCCACGGAGATGGCCACGTCGAGTTGGCTGCGGATAGCCTCGATCACGGGCAGCACGCGGTCGAGTTCCCGCTGAACCGACACCGGCTCCGCGCCGGGCCGCGTGGACTCGCCGCCCACGTCCACGATGACGGCGCCCGCCCCGACCATCGCACGCGCCTGTTCCAGCGCCTCGTCGTAACGGATGAACCGGCCGCCGTCGGAGAAAGAGTCCGGCGTGACGTTCAGCACGCCCATGACCACCGGGCTCGAGAGATCGAGGGTCGTCTCGCCCAGCTGCAACGAGTCGCTCATGCTCAGATGCTCAGATGCTCAGTGTCGATTCTGCAGGGCCGGCTGTTCGTGGCCAGGGGCCCCACCGCACGGCGTTCCGGCTACCCAAACGAAACCGGCAGCCCTGGGGCTGCCGGTACGTGCGAATGGCGGGCTGCCGCTCAGTGCTGGCTGGCCGGACCGCCGATCTTGCCATCGCCTTCCTTCGCCGTCTTCCCGTCCTCGTCGCCCTGCAGACCCGGCGGCCGGCCGGTATCGTCCCAGTCGACGGGCGGACGCGGCTCGCGGCCCTCCATGATGTCCCTGATCTGGCCCTCGTCGATGGTCTCGTACTTGATGAGCGCCTCGGCCATCAGGTGCAGCTGCTTCTCGTTGTCGGTCAGAATCTGCTTCGCGCGCTGGTAGTTCAAGTCGATGATCGCGCGGATCTCCTCGTCGATGGCATGCGCCGTCTGGTCGGAGACGTTCTTGTGCTCGGTGACGGAGCGGCCGAGGAACACCTCGCCCTCGTCCTCGCTGTAGGTCAGCGGGCCCAGTTTCTCCGACAGGCCCCACTTGGTGACCATGCTGCGGGCGATCTCCGTGGCCCGCTCGATATCGTTGGACGCGCCGGTGGTCACCTTGTCGGCACCGAAGATCAGCTCCTCGGCAAGGCGGCCGCCGAACAGGCTCGAGATCTGGCTCTGCAGACGCTGCTTGGAGAAGCTGTAGCGGTCCTGCTCCGGCAGGAACATGGTCACGCCGAGTGCCCGGCCGCGCGGGATGATGGTGACCTTGTAGACCGGATCGTGATCCGGCACCAGCAGGCCCACGATGGCGTGGCCGGCCTCGTGATACGCGGTCAGCTTCTTCTCGTCCTCGCTCATGACCATGGAGCGGCGCTCGGCGCCCATCATGATCTTGTCCTTGGCCTTCTCGAACTCCTCCATGCCCACCACCCGGCGATTGGCACGGGCGGCGAACAGCGCGGCCTCGTTCACCAGGTTGGCCAGGTCGGCGCCGGAAAACCCGGGCGTGCCGCGGGCGATGATGTTCGGCCGCACGTCGTCGCCGATGGGCACCTTGCGCATGTGCACCTTCAGGATCTGCTCGCGGCCGCGCACGTCCGGCAGCGGCACCACCACCTGGCGGTCGAAGCGGCCCGGGCGCAGCAGCGCGGGGTCGAGCACATCCGGCCGGTTGGTGGCGGCGATGACGATGATGCCCTCGTTGCCCTCGAAACCGTCCATCTCGACCAGCAGCTGGTTCAGCGTCTGCTCGCGCTCGTCGTGACCGCCGCCGAGGCCGGCACCGCGATGGCGGCCGACCGCGTCGATCTCGTCGATGAAGATAATGCAGGGCGCGTGCTTCTTGGCCTGCTCGAACATGTCACGCACACGGGAGGCGCCGACGCCGACGAACATCTCCACGAAGTCGGAACCGGAGATGGTGAAGAACGGCACCTTCGCCTCGCCGGCGATGGCCCGGGCCAGCAGCGTCTTGCCGGTGCCCGGCGAGCCCACCATCAGCACGCCCTTCGGGATCTTGCCGCCGAGCCGCTGGAACTTGCTCGGGTCCTTCAGGAAGTCCACGACCTCCACGACCTCTTCCTTGGCCTCTTCCACGCCCGCGACATCGGCGAAGGTCACGCTGACCTGGTCCTCGCCGAGCAGCCTCGCCTTGCTCTTGCCGAAGGACATGGCGCCGCGGCCGGCCCCGCCGCCCTGCATCTGGCGCATGAAATACACCCAGACACCGATCAGCAGCAGGATGGGGAAGGAATTGATGAACAACTGGGTCCAGAAACCCTGGCCTTCCTGCTGCTTGGCGCGGAAGTCCACGTTGTTGTCCATCAGCTCGCCGATGAGGACAGTGTTGTCGCTCTCGGGGCTGTAGGTCATGTAGCGCCCGCTGTCGTCACGGGTGAAGTGGATGTTGCGGCCCTCGAAGACCACCTCTTCGACGTTGCCGCTACGCACCTGCTCCAGGAAGTCCGAGTACGGGACCTCCTGCGACTGGGTGCCCACGGGACCGAAGCCCTGCGCCACGGACAGCAGGACGACGATGATGACGACAAAGACGATAATGTTCTTGGTGAGATCGTTCACTCGGGCCCCTCTTCCTTGGCCATGCTTAGACGCAGTCTAAACGTCAGACCGTACTACAGATGATAGTTTCTCGCCAGCAGATAGACCTCACGGCTGGCGGGCCGCGACGCCTTCGGCTTGACCACCCGGACCTGGCGGAAACGCTCCCGCGCCGCCCGTACCAGATCGTCGAATCCCTCGCCCTGGAACACCTTGCAGATGAAGGTGCCGCCCGGGCGCAGCGTGTCGCAGGCGAGTTCCAGAGCCAATTCAGCCAGATACATCGCCCGCGGTTGATCTACGGATCGATTGCCGGAGATGTTGGGGGCCATGTCGCTCAACACAAGGTCCGCCCGCGCGCCACCGAGTTCCGCCGTCAGCCGCTGTAGAACTTCTGACTCGGTAAAATCCCCCTGCAGAAACTCCACACCGGGAATCTCGTCCATCGGCAGGATGTCGAGAGCCAGCACCCGGGTTTTCTCGCCCCACCGGCGCACCACGTACTGGCTCCAGGCGCCGGGCGCCGCGCCCAGGTCGATGACCAGGCCGGGACGGCCCGGCAGCCGCGCTTTCTCCAGCAACTCCTCGAGCTTGTAGACGGCCCGGGAACGATAGCCTTCGTCGCGCGCACGCTGGACGTAGGGGTCACGCTCCTGGCGCTGGCGCCAGCCGGCAGAACTGCCCTTCGGGTTGCTCATGAACGACTCATGAACCGATCGCCTTGGACCGATCGCCGGCGCCCCGCTGCTGGTAAACTGTGGCGCCATGGCACTCAGCGAGAAACAGCGGAAGCACCTGCGCCGCCTCGGTCACGACCTCAAGCCGGTCATCCTGGTGGGTGACGCCGGCGCGTCCGACGGCGTGATCCGCGAATGCGACCTCGCGCTGGAGCACCACGAACTGGTGAAGGCGAAGGTGCATGGGGCCGACCGGGAGAGTCGCGATGCCGTCATCGACACCCTTGCCGAGGCCACCGGCGCCGAGGTGGTCCAGCGCATCGGCCACGTCGCGCTGCTCTACCGCCGCCACCCGGAGAAACCCCGCATCGTCGTCTGAGCCCGTCTGCGGCCGCCTGCGGAGGCCGCGTCAGACGTAGCGCACCTCCACGATCTCGTAGTGCTTGTCGCCGCCGGGTGCGGCCACGGTGACCTGCTCGCCCTCTTCCTTGCCGATCAGCGCGCGGGCGATCGGCGAGGTCACCGAGATCAGGCCCGTTTTGATGTCCGCCTCGTCCTCGCCGACGATCCGGTAGGTGATCTCCTCGCCGCTGGCCTCCTCGATGAGCTGCACGGTGGCGCCGAACACGACCTTGCCGCCCTCGCCGAGTTGCGTGACATCGATGATCTGGGCATGGGAGAGCTTGCCCTCGATGTCCTTGATGCGGGCCTCGATGAAGCCCTGCTGCTCCTTGGCGGCGTGGTACTCGGCATTCTCCTTGAGGTCACCATGGGCGCGCGCCTCTGCAATGGCCTGGATGACGCTCGGCCGTTCCTGACTCTTGAGACGCTTCAGTTCCTCGCGGAGCTTCTCCGCGCCACGCAATGTAATCGGTACTTTGGTCAAGCTGCCAACTCCTTGTGCAGATCCTGCAGTCGGTTGACCTCGTCATCGTCCAGGTGCGCAAGGGCCTTGCACGTCGCCATGGCTGCCGCCAGCGTCGTGTAATAGGTCACCTTCTTGTGCACCGCCTCACCCCGGATGGAGTGCGAGTCACGGATGGCCTGCTTGCCTTCCGTCGTGTTGACGATGAACGAGATTTCTCCGTTCTTGATAACGTCGACGATGTGCGGGCGCCCTTCCCTGACCTTGTTGATGCGCCGGCACGGCACACCGGCGGCCTTGAGCGCTCTCGCGGTGCCGTCGGTGGCCACGATATCAAATCCTCTGGCCACTAGCAGCTCCGCCAGCGCCACGGCGCCGTCCTTGTCGCGGTCCCGCACGGACAGGAGCGCGGTGCCACGGCGCGGCAGAATCACGCCGGAGGCGAGCTGGGCCTTGGCGTAGGCCTCACCGAAAGTCCGGCCGGTGCCCATCACCTCGCCGGTGGACTTCATCTCCGGGCCGAGGATGGGATCGGCTTCGGGGAACTTGGCGAAGGGGAACACGGATTCCTTCACCGAGTAGAAATGGGGGGTGACCTGCCCGGTGTAGCCCTGCACCGCCAGCGACTCGCCCACCATCACCCGCGCCGCCACCTTGGCCAGCGGGATGCCGGTGGCCTTCGACACGAAGGGCACCGTGCGCGAGGCGCGCGGATTGACCTCCAGCAGATACACGATGCCGTTCTGGATGGCGAACTGGGTGTTCATCAGACCCACCACGTTCAGGCCGTGGGCCAGCTTCACCACCTCGTCGCGAATCTCGGCCTGAAGCTCCTCGGTCAGGCTGAACGGCGGCAGCGAGCAACCGGAATCGCCGGAATGCACGCCCGCCTGCTCCACGTGCTCCATGATGCCGCCGATGAGCACGTCCTCGCCGTCGCAGATGGCGTCCACGTCCACCTCGGTGGCCAGGTCCAGGAAGCGGTCCAGCAGCACGGGGCTCTTGTTGGACACGCTCACCGCGGCCGCCATGTAGGCGACCAGATCCTCCTCGCTGTAGACAATCTCCATGGCCCGGCCGCCGAGCACGTAGGAGGGGCGCACCACCAGCGGATAGCCCACCTCGGCGGCCAGCGCCGGTGCGGAGGCCTCGTCCCGGGCCGTGCGGTTCGGCGGCTGGCGCAGACCGAGGCCGTTGATGAGCGACTGGAACCGCTCACGGTCCTCGGCCAGGTCGATCGAGTCCGGCGACGTGCCGATGATGGGCGCCCCCGCCGCCTCCAGGTCCCGGGCCAGTTTCAGCGGCGTCTGTCCGCCGTACTGGACGATGACGCCTTCCGGCCGCTCGACGTCGATGATCGACAGCACGTCTTCGAGCGTCAGCGACTCAAAATACAGCCGGTCGGAGGTGTCGTAGTCGGTGGAGACCGTCTCCGGGTTGCAATTCACCATGATGGTCTCGAAGCCCGACTCCCGCAGGGCCAGCGCCGCGTGCACGCAGCAGTAGTCGAACTCGATGCCCTGCCCGATGCGGTTGGGGCCGCCGCCCAGGATCATGATCTTGCGCCGGTCGGTGGGCTCCGACTCGCACTCCTCCTCGTACGTGGAGTACATGTAGGCGGTGTCGGTGGCGAACTCCGCCGCGCAGGTATCCACCCGCTTGAACACCGGGACCACGCCGTGCTCGTGCCGTGCCGTGCGCAGTTCCGATTCTTCGGCTCCGATCAGCCCGGCCAGCCGGGAATCCGAGAAGCCCTTGCGCTTCAGCTCCCGGAGCCGCGCGGCCGTCAGGATCTCCCTGCCCTCGCCGCGCGCGCTCTCCTCCTCGCGCACCAGGTCACGGAGCTGGGCCAGGAACCAGGGATCGATGCGGGTGATCCTCGCCACCTCGTCCAGCTTCATGCCGTGGCGGAAGGCGTCGGCGACATACAGAATCCGCTCGGCGCCGGCGGCCCTGAGCTCGTGGCGCAGCCGTTCCATGTCCTCTTCGGCCGGTTTTTCCGGGATGCGCTCCACCAGGCCGTCGATGTTCGTCTCCAGGCCCCGGAGCGCCTTCTGCAGCGACTCCTGGAAGGTGCGGCCGATGGACATGACCTCGCCCACCGACTTCATCTGGGTGGTGAGACGGTCGTTGCTGCCCATGAACTTCTCGAAGGTGAACCGGGGGATCTTGGTGACCACGTAGTCGATGGTGGGCTCGAAGGACGCCGGCGTGGCACCACCGGTGATCTCGTTCCTGAGCTCGTCCAGGGTGTAGCCGACAGCGAGCTTGGCCGCCACCTTGGCGATGGGAAAACCGGTCGCCTTGGAGGCCAGCGCCGAGGAGCGCGAGACGCGCGGGTTCATCTCGATGACGAGCAGCCGGCCGTTCTCCGGATTGACGGCGAACTGCACGTTGGAGCCGCCGGTCTCCACGCCGATCTTGCGCAGCACGGCGATGGAGGCATCGCGCATGCGCTGGTATTCCTTGTCCGTCAGGGTCTGCGCCGGGGCCACGGTGATGGAATCGCCGGTGTGCACCCCCATGGGATCGAAGTTCTCGATGGAGCAGATGATGATGCAGTTGTCGTTGCGATCCCGCACCACCTCCATCTCGTACTCCTTCCAGCCGAGCACGGATTCCTCGAGCAGCACCTCGTTGGTCGGCGACAGGTCGAGGCCATTGGCCACGATGCGCTCGAACTCCTCCTTATTGTAGGCGATGCCGCCGCCGCTGCCGCCGAGCGTGAAGGAGGGCCGGATGATGGTCGGGAAGCCGATCTCCGCCTGCACCTCGATGGCCTCTTCCAGCGTATGGGCGATGATCGAGCGGGGTGACTCCAGGCCGATCTCGGTCATCGCCTCGCGGAACTGCTCCCGGTCCTCGGCCATGTCGATGGCGTCGCGGGAGGCGGCGATGAGTTCCACGCCATGCTGCTCCAGCACGCCTTCCCGGACCAGGTCGAGCGCGCAGTTCAGCGCCGTCTGGCCACCCATGGTCGGCAGCAGCGCATCGGGCTTCTCGCGCTCGATCACCTTCGCCACCGCGCGCCAGTGCACCGGCTCGATGTAGACGGCGTCCGCCGTCTCCGGATCGGTCATGATCGTGGCCGGGTTGGAGTTCACCAGGATCACCCGATAGCCCTCCTCCCTGAGCGCCTTGCAGGCCTGGGCACCGGAGTAGTCGAACTCGCAGGCCTGGCCGATCACGATCGGCCCGGCACCGATGATCAGGATGCTCTCGATGTCGTCGCGTCTTGGCATGGCGGCTCCTGACCGGCGCCGCCCGATCGGCGCCAGATCACTTGAAGAATAAATCCTAAGCTACTGTTATCTATGGCCTGACGCGGAGGCTTCCACCTCTCGGCGCTGGCTTCGCGTGGCTTCGATCAGCTCCACGAAATGCTCGAAGAGCGAATCGATGTCGTGGGGCCCCGGACTCGCCTCCGGATGGCCCTGGAAACTGAAGGCCGGCCGGTCGCTGAGTTCGATGCCCTGCAGCGAGCCGTCGAACAGCGAGCGGTGGGTGGTGCGGACGTTGTCCGGCAGGCTGTCCTCCGCCACCGCGAAGCCGTGGTTCTGACTCGTGATGAAGACCCGGCCGGTGGCCAGTTCCTGCACGGGGTGGTTCGCGCCGTGGTGACCGAATTTCATCTTCTCGGTGCGGGCGCCGGCGGCCAGCGCGAGAATCTGGTGCCCCAGACAGATGCCGAACACGGGTATGCCCGCCTCGAGCAGTTGGCGGGTCGCCTCGATGGCGTAGTCGCAGGGCTCCGGGTCGCCGGGGCCGTTGGAGAGAAACACGCCGTCGGGCTCGAGGGCGAGCACTTCGCCGACCGGCGTCGTGGCCGGCACCACCGTGATGCGGCAGTCGTGTTCGGCGAGCCGGCGCAGGATGTTGCGCTTGATGCCGAAATCGTAGGCCACCACGTGGTTCGGCGCGATGCGCCGGGTCACCACCGGGTCCCGGTCGGGCCAGATGCTGCCCTGGGCCCACTGATAGGCGCCGTCGGTGGTGACGAATTTGGCGAGATCCATGCCCGCGATGCCGGGGAATTTCCGCGCATCGCGCAGGGCCGTCTCGGTCATGTCCTCGCCGGTCATGATGCAGCCGGCGAGCGCGCCCTTCTCCCGGAGCAGGCGGGTGAGCCTGCGGGTGTCGATATCGGCGATGGCCACCACGTTACCGCGGCGCAGGAACTCCCCGAGGGACTGCTCCGAGCGGTAGTTGCTGGCGATCATCGAGCGGTCACGGATCACCAGGCCGGCGGCGAACACCTTGCGCGACTCCAGGTCGTCGCTGTTGCAGCCGGTGTTACCGATGTGGGGATAGGTCAGCGTGACGATCTGGCGGCAATAGGAGGGATCCGTGAGGATCTCCTGGTACCCGGTCATCGCGGTGTTGAAGACCACCTCGCCGATGGTCCGGCCTTCGGCCCCCACGGAGACGCCGTGGAAAACCGAGCCGTCTTCCAGTGCCAGTACCGCAGGTGTCATCGTATGGTGGCCCCTCTTGCGTATCTATTGCGGTTTGCAGATGTGCAAAAGCGGAAGGAATCCCCTGGTAAGCAACCGGGATGCCCTTCCGCCCGGGCCGCCACACTATGGGGCGACCCGCGATAGTGTAATGCAGGCCTGCGGGTGACGCCAGATCGCATCCGGCGCCACGGGGCTCAGCGGATGCCGAGCACGTCCGCCATGGCGTACAGCCCGGGCGCGCGTCCGGCGAGCCAGCGCGCCGCGGCCAGTGCGCCGGAGGCAAACGCCGCCCGGTCCTGGGCCTGGTGCACCAGGCTCAGGCGGTCGTAGTCGCCGCCGAACAGCACCGTGTGTTCGCCGACGATGGCACCGGCGCGGATCACGGAGAAACCGATGGCGCCCCGTTCCCTGGGGCCGCTTTCGCCCTCGCGGGCGTATACGGCCCGCTCCGCAAGAGTCTCGCCGCGGGCGGCGGCCAGCGTCTCGCCCAGCATCAGGGCCGTGCCCGAAGGCGCATCACGCTTGGCGCGGTGATGGGCCTCGGTGATCTCGGCGTCGTAGTCCGCGCCCAGGCGCGACGCGGCCTCGCGCACCAGGAAATTCAGCAGCTGCACGCCGACGCTCATGTTGCGGTCGTAGACCACGGGCACGGTGGCGGCCACATCACCCATGCGCTCGAGTTCCGCGTGTGCCACCCCGGTGACGCCGCACACCAGCGGCAAGCGGTTGCGCTCGACCGCCTCGAGCACGGACGCCGTGGCCACCGGCAGCGAGAAATCCACCACCACGTCGGCGCCGTCCAGCACCTCGTCCAGGTCCGCGGAAGTGACCGCCGCGGTGTCCGCCGCGGCCGGATGCCAGCTGGCGACGGGCTCCCCGGACCGCGCGTCGCCCTCGCGCACCCAGGCTGCGGCCAGCTCCAGATCCGGCTCCCGGGCCACGATATCGATGACGGCGCGGCCCATGCGGCCGGCCGCCCCCATTACGGCGATGCGGGTGGTATCGATGACGCTGCCTCCTCCGGTGGCCCTGGTGGCCTTGGGCGAACAGCTTACCCCGCGGCCCGGCGGGCTGTCAGCAAACCCCGGAGGCCGCTCAGGTGATGCGCTCGAAGAAACGCTTGACGGTGTCTTTCCAGTTGCCCGAGTGGGGGTTGTGGGTCTCGCCGCCCGCCTCCACCGAGGATTCGAACTCGCGCAGGAGCCGTTCCTGCTCCGCGGTGAGGTTCACCGGCGTCTCGACGACGGCGCGGCAGAACAGATCGCCGTGGCGGGGGCTTCGCACCGTGATGACGCCCTTGCCGCGCAGCCGGAAGACCTTGCCGGACTGGGTGCCGCCCGGGATTTTCAGCGAGACCTGGCCGTCCAGCGTGGGCAGGTCCACGGAGCCGCCCAGCGCCGCCGTGGCGAAGCTGATGGGCACGTCGCAGTGCAGATCCGCACCGTCGCGCTCGAACAGCTTGTGGGGCTTGATGTGGATCTCCACGTAGAGATCGCCCGGCGGACCACCGTTGCGGCCGGCCTCGCCCTCGCCGGAGAGCCGGATGCGGTCGCCCTCGTCGACGCCGGGCGGGATTTTCACGGAGAGGCTCCGTTCGGTCATGACCCGGCCGCGCCCCTGACAGTCCTCGCAGGGGTCCGTGATCCGGGTTCCCTCGCCGCGGCAGGACGGACAGGTCTGCTGCACCGAGAAGAAGCCCTGCTGCATGCGCACCTGGCCCACGCCGCCACAGGTATCGCAGGTCTCCGGCGTCGAACCGGGGGCCGAGCCACTGCCGTCGCAGGTCTCGCAGCCGGTCAGCGAGGCGACGTCGATCTCCACGGTGTCGCCGGCCACGGCGCGCTCGAGTTCGAGCTCCAGGTCGTAGCGCAGGTCCGCGCCGCGGAACACCTGGCTGCGCCCGCCGCGGCGGCCGCCGCCGAAGATGTCGCCGAAGACGTCGCCGAAGATGTCGCCGAAGGCATCCGCCGGGTTGAAACCGCCGCCGCCCATACCGCCCGCGCCGCTGACGCCGGCGTGACCGAACTGGTCGTAGGCCGATTTCTTGCGCGGATCCGACAGGACCTCGTAGGCCTCCTTGGCCTCCTTGAACTTGATTTCGGCGTCCGCGTCGTCCCTGTTGCGGTCGGGGTGGTACTTCATCGCCAGACGCCGGTAGGCCTTCTTGATCTCTATCGCCGAGGCGTCGCGGCCGACGTTCAGTACCTCATAGTAGTCGCGTTTCGACATGCGCAGGTCCGTCACGGACGCGGCTCCCGACCGACAGCCGGGAGCCGCGCTTCACTCATCCCCGTGCCCGCCGCGCGGGCGGGCACCCCAATCGTCAGCTGCCGGTCAGGCCGACTTCTTGTTCTTGTCGTCGTCGTCCACTTCCTCGAACTCGGCATCGACCACGTCGTCGGAGCCGGCCGACTCGCCGCCCTGAGCGCCCTGGCCCTCGGCGCCGGCCTCCTCGCCGCCCTCGGCCTGCTCGTAGGCACGCTGGGCGACCGCTGCAGAGGCCTCGGCCAGTGCCTTGGAGCGCGCCTCGATGGCCTCCTTGTCGTCGCCCTCCAGCGCCTTCTTCAGATCGCTGATGGCGGACTCCACGTTGTGGCGCTCCTCACCGCTGGCCTTCTCACCCAGGTCCTCCAGCGCCTTCTCGGCGCCGTGGATCAGAGCGTCGGCCTGGTTGCGCACGTCGACGAGCTCGCGGAACTTCTTGTCTTCCTCGGCGTGAGCCTCGGCTTCCTCGACCATGCGGTCGATCTCCTCGTCCGAGAGGCCGCTGGAAGCCTTGATGACGATATTCTGGCTCTTGCCGGTGGCCTTGTCCTTGGCCGAAACGTTGAGGATACCGTTCGCATCGATGTCGAAGGTGACCTCGATCTGCGGCATGCCGCGCGGCGCCGGCGGGATGTCCGCCAGGTCGAAGCGGCCGAGCGACTTGTTGTCGTCCGCCCGCTCGCGCTCGCCCTGCAGCACGTGGATAGTCACCGCGGTCTGGTTGTCGTCCGCCGTGGAGAACGTCTGCTGGGCATTCGCCGGAATGGTCGTGTTCTTCTCGATCAGCTTCGTCATGACGCCGCCGAGGGTCTCGATACCGAGCGACAGCGGGGTCACGTCGAGCAGCAGCACGTCCTTGACGTCGCCGGAGAGCACACCGCCCTGGATGGCTGCACCGAGTGCGACGGCCTCGTCAGGGTTCACGTCCTTGCGCGGCTCCTTGCCGAAGAAGTTCTTCACCTCCTCCTGCACCTTGGGCATGCGGGTCTGACCGCCCACCAGGATGACGTCGTCGATCTCGGAGACCTTCAGGCCCGCATCAGCCAACGCCGTCTTGCAGGGTCCGATCGTGCGACCGATCAGCTCCTCCACCAGCGACTCGAGCTTGGCCCGGGTCAGCTTGATGTTGAGGTGCTTCGGACCGCTGGCATCCGCCGTGATGTAAGGCAGATTCACCTCCGTCTGCTGCCCCGCGGACAGCTCGATCTTGGCCTTCTCGCCGGCCTCCTTCAGGCGCTGCATCGCAAGCGGATCCTTGCGGATGTCGACGCCGCTCTCCTTCTCGAACTGGGAGGCGAGATACTCGATGATGCGCAGGTCGAAGTCCTCGCCGCCCAGGAAGGTATCGCCGTTGGTGGCCAGCACCTCGAACTGGTGCTCGCCGTCCACCTCTGCGATCTCGATGATGGAGATGTCGAAGGTGCCGCCGCCCAGGTCGTAGACGGCGATCTTGCGGTCGCCGCGCTTCTTGTCCATGCCGTAGGCCAGCGCGGCCGCGGTCGGCTCGTTGATGATGCGACGCACCTGCAGGCCGGCGATCTTGCCGGCGTCCTTGGTGGCCTGGCGCTGGGAGTCGTTGAAGTACGCCGGGACGGTGATAACCGCCTCGGTCACCTCTTCACCGAGATAGTCCTCGGCCGTCTTCTTCATCTTCATCAGCACCCGCGCGGAGACCTCCGGCGGCGCCATCTTCTTGTCACCCGCCTTCACCCAGGCGTCGCCGTTGTCCGCCTCGACGATGTCGTAGGAGACCATGTCGATGTCGCGCTGTACGACGTCGTCCTTGAAGCGGCGGCCGATGAGGCGCTTGACGGCGAACAGGGTGTTGGCCGGATTGGTGACGGCCTGGCGCTTGGCCGACTGACCGACCAGCACCTCGTCGTCCTTGGTGAAGGCGACGATGGACGGAGTGGTCCGGTCGCCCTCGCTGTTCTCGATGACCTTCGCCTTGTCGCCTTCCATGACGGCGACGCACGAGTTCGTCGTGCCGAGGTCGATGCCGATTACCTTACCCATGAGAATCTCCCCATAACGTGGTGTCAAAAACTGTGTTGTCGTCTAGATGGGGCCCGCGCCGCGGCCTTTCAAGCCTCGCCGCTCCGCGGTTCCGCGGCCACGATGACCCGGGCCGGGCGCAGCAGCCGCCCGTTGATGCGGTATCCCTTCTGGATCACCGTGAGGACGCTGCCCGGCTCCGCCTCGGCGGAGGGCTGCATGGTCATGGCCTCGTGGTATTCCGGGTCGAAGCGCTCGCCCCGGGGATCGATCTCCTCGACGCCGAAGTCACCGAGCACCTTGCGCAGCTGCTTCAGCGTGGCCTGCTTGCCTTCCAGCAGGCTGGCGGCGTCGGCCGCCTCGCCGGCGGCGATGCCCATCTCCAGACTGTCTGCCACGCCGAGCAACTCGCCGGCGAAGCGTTCGATGGCGTACTTGCGGGTGTTGTCCAGGTCCCGCGCGGCGCGCTTGCGGAAGTTCTCCAGCTCGGCCACCGCACGCAGATATTTCTCCCAGTTCTCGTCCGCCCGGCGGCGTTCCGCCTCCAGCGGGTCTTCGTCGTCGCCGGCACGGCCCTCGCCTTCCAGCACCTGGGTCTCGGCGAACTCGTCCGCCGGTTCTCCGGGCTCGTCGTCCCGCACCGGGTCGTCGCTGCGTTCCGGATCGTTACTCATAAACCACTACTCCGCTGCAAATACCGACGCCGCCGCGGGGCGACGGCTGAATCTTCTAGAGTCCTGTGTGAGGCCTAGGTGCGGGAATTCAAGGTCGATCCCAGCAACTTCGCCGTGATATCGACGATGGGGATGACCCGGTCGTAGGCCATGCGGGACGGGCCGATGACGCCCAGCACGCCGATGACCTCCTCGTCCACCACGTAGGGGGCCGCGACGACGCTGCAGTCGTCGAGTATGCCGTAGCCGGACTCCTCGCCGATGAATATCTGCACGCCCTCCGCCCGGATGCTGCGATCGAGGAGATCGAGCATGAAGCGGCGCTCGTTGAAGGCCTCGAAGAGCCGGCGCAGCTTCTCCAGATCCGAGAGCTCGGCGAAGTCCATGAGATTGGTCTCGCCGGCCAGCACGTAGTCGCTGCGGTGCTCGCCCGCGCCCTCGAAGGCGTGATGGGCCATGGCCACCATGTCCAGCATGGTCTGGTTCATGGAATCCCGGGTCTGTTCCAGCTCGTCGACCAGCTGCCGGCGGATGGTCTCCAGGTCGCTGCCGGCGTAGCGGTCGTTCAGAAAGTTCGCGGCCCGGCGCAGCTCCGAGTCCGTATAGGTCCGGGAGGTATGCAGGATGCGGTTCTGAACCTCCCGCTCGTTGACCACCAGGATGGCCAGCACCCGGTTGTCGGAAAGCGGCAGGAACTCGATCTGGCGGAGCGTCACCCGCTCCGTGCGGGGCACGGACACCACGCCGGCCATGCGCGTGATGTGGGACAGGAGGCTCGAAGTGGAGGAGATCAGCGAATCCGGGTCGTCGCGCAGCGTCTCCAGCTCCTGGCGCAGCCGGACTACCTCGGACGCCTTCAGCGGGCGCAGCTTCAGCAGCGTATCCACGAAGAAGCGGTAGCCCAGCGCCGTCGGCACGCGGCCGGCCGAGGTGTGCGGCGCCGAGACGAAGCCCATCTCCTCCAGATCCGACATCACGTTGCGGATGGTGGCCGGGCTGAGGTCCAGCCCCGAGTCCCGCGACAGGGTGCGCGAACCCACGGGCTGTCCGTCGCGGACATACCGCTCTATCAGCACCCTCAGGAGGTGCCGGGCTCGCTCGTTCGGGGCCGATTTGTCGACTTCGGCTGGCATAACGGACTACATCCTCGGTTTTCGCCCGCTGGCACTCAACCCGCCAGTGTGCTAACAAACGCTAGCAACGGCCCGTGACCCCGTCAAGAAGACATCGCCGGGGTCGGCCGGGCGCCTCAATTCGCGTAAGCTCGACGCACTGCGAGCGCCGAGCGTCCTTGCAACCCCTACAGGCACGACAGCGACGACATCCGCCACATGACCAACACATTCGAGACCGTCGCCGTCTTCGGCCGCCACTCCGATCCCCGTGTCGCCGAGCCCATGACCGCCATCGCCGAGTTCCTCAGCGACAGAGGGGTCGACGTGCTGGTGGCCGCCAACGTGGACCTGGAGATCGCCGGCCGCAGGATCCCGGAAGACAAATTGGCGCCGTCCGCCGATCTGGTGATCGCAGTGGGCGGGGACGGCACCATGCTGTACGCCACCCGTCTCGCCGTTGGCCATTCGGTGCCGCTGCTGGGCGTGAACCGGGGCCGTCTCGGCTTCCTCACCGACGTGACGCCGGAGGCGATGCTCTCCAGCGTGGAGGCGGTGCTGGAGGGCGACTACAGTCGCGAGACGCGCCTGCTGCTGGCCGCCGAGCTGCAGCGCCCCGACGGCACCTGCCTCACCGACATGGCGCTGAACGACGTCGTGCTGGCCCGGCGGGAGACCGGCCGCATGGTCGATTACGAGACCTGGGTGGACAACCGCTACGTCAACACCCATTCCGGCGACGGCCTGATCGTGGCAACGCCGACGGGCTCCACCGCCTATGCCCTGTCCTGCGGCGGGCCCATCGTCCAGCCGGATCTCGACGCCATGGTGCTCGTGCCGGTCTGCCCGCACACGCTCAGCGACCGGCCCATCGTGATCCCCGCCGCCTCCGAGGTGCAGATCCGGCTGTTCGAGCGGCCGGAGACCCGGGGCGAGATCACTTGCGACGGCTACCCGCTGGGCCCGCTCGAGGACGGCGACCGTCTGCTCGTCCGTGCCGCCGACGACCGCATCACCCTGATCCATCCGCCCGGCCACGACTACTACGAGATCCTGCGCTCGAAGCTCAACTGGGGCCGGGACAGCCGGGTGCGCCGCACGATCCGGGCCTGAGGGCAGGCATGCTGAAACGCATCCACATCCGGAATTTCGCCATCATCGACGAGATCGAGCTCGATCTGGGCGAAGGCATGACCGCGCTGACCGGCGAGACCGGTGCGGGCAAATCCATCCTCATCGATGCACTCGGCCTGATCCTGGGCGACCGAGGCAGCGCCGAGGTGGTGCGCCAGGGCGCGAAGCGGGCCGAGATCAGCGCCGAGTTCGAGATCGAGGGCATGGCCACGGTGGAGGCCTGGCTGGAAGAGCAGAGCCTCGATCTGGACGGCGAATGCCTGCTGCGCCGTGTGATCGGCGCCGACGGCCGCTCCCGCGCCTACATCAACGGCAACGCCGTGCCGGTGCAGAATCTGCGCGCGCTCGGCGAGCACCTGGTGGACATCCACGGGCAGCACGAGCACCAGTCCCTGGCCCGCCGGGAGGCCCAGCGCGACCTGGTGGACCACCACGGCGGCCACCAGGGCCTGCGGGAGGAACTCGGCGACGCCTGGCAGCGCTGGCAGCGCCTGGCCGACGAACTGGAAGACCTGCGGACCCGCCGCAGCGAGCGCGACAGTCGGCTGGAGTTTCTCCGTTTCCAGGTGGACGAGCTGGAAGCGCTGGCCCTGGGTCCCGAGGAGCTGGCCGAGCTGGAGACCGAGCGCCGCCGACTCGCCAACATGAGCCGGCTCGCCGAGGGCTCGGCCACGGCGCTCGGCGCGCTGTACGAGAATGACGAGGTCAGCGCCCAGTCCCTGGTGGCCGAGTCCGTGCGCCGCCTGGAGGAACTCGCCGAACTGGATCCGGCGCTGGAGGGCGCGGCGCGCCTGGCTGTCGAGGCCGAGGCCGCCATCAGCGAGGCGGCCGAGGAGATCCGCCGCTACACCGGCTCGCTCGAATCCGATCCCGGCCGCCACGACGAGGTGGAGACCCGTCTCGGCGCCATCCGCGACGTGGCTCGCAAACACCGCATCGAGGCCGGCGAGCTGCCGGCCCAGCTCGAGCGGCTGCAGGCGGAACTCACCGAGCTGGAGGAGGCCGACGTGCGGCTCGAGTCCCTGGAGCGCGACGCCGCCACTGGCCGGGAGAAATACGACGGCCTCGCGGCCGAACTCACGGCGGCACGCAGGCGCACGGCGAAGGATTTTTCCGAACAGGTCACGGCCGCCATGCAAACGCTCAGCATGTCCGGCGGGCGCTTCGTCGTGGCCGTGGAGACGCCGGCCGATGCCGAGCCCCGGGAGCACGGCGCAGACCGCATCGAGTTCCTGGTCAGCGCCAATCCGGGCCAGGAGCCCATGAGTCTCGCCAGAGTCGCCTCAGGCGGCGAACTCTCCCGCATCAGCCTGGCCATCCAGGTGGTCGCCGCCGGCGCCAGCACCATACCGAGCATGGTGTTCGACGAGGTGGACAGCGGCATCGGCGGCGGTGTGGCCGAGATCGTCGGCCGCCGGCTGCGCCAGCTCGGCGACCAGCGGCAGGTGCTGTGCGTGACCCACCTGCCGCAGGTGGCGAGTCAGGCTCACCGGCATCTGCGGGTGGCGAAGGTGACCGACGGCAAGAGCACGCGCACGGGCATCACGCCGCTGGGCGACAAAGAGCGGGTAGAGGAAATTGCGCGGATGCTGGGCGGTGTGGAGATCACGGAGCGCACCCGCGAGCATGCCGCCGAGATGCTGGAGGAGGCCGCGGGCGGCCGGGAACGGACCGCCTGATCAGTCCGGCGCCGGAGTCTTACTTTTTCTTCGGCCGCACGTAGAGGACCAGGCTGTGGTCCGCGATCTCGTAGCCGTGCTTGGCGGCGATCTCGTGCTGCAGGCGCTCGATCTCCTCGTCGACGAACTCGATCACGTCGCCCGTCTCGATACAGACCATGTGGTCGTGATGCTCGCCGTCGTCCAGCTCGAACACCGAATGCCCGCCCTCGAAATTGTGCCGCGTGACGAGCCCCGCCCCCTCGAACTGGGTGAGCACCCGGTACACGGTGGCCAGGCCGATGTCCTCGCCGGAACCAAGGAGCTCCCGGTAGATGTCTTCCGCGCTCAGATGTGCCTGGCTGTTGGCCTCCAGGATCTCGAGGATTTTCAGGCGTGGCAGCGTGACCTTGAGTCCCGCGTTTCTCAGTTCCTTCTTCTGCATCATCGTCTTCGATTCCCTGGCGCTCGCCCTGCCGTAATCGGGTGCGTTCATGTATGATCGGCACGCAATTATGGCTCAGATAGCAGCCGCGCTCCACTAGCGCGACCGAGGCTTCCGGGAATGACTGAACGAGGCGCAATCAGAGAGACGAGTAGGGGCGCGTCACGAGGACGGATGCCGGGGCGCGCATTTCGCGGCATCACGCTCGCGGCCCTGGCCGCGCTGCTGTTGGGAGGCTGCGTCTACCGCATCAATGTCCAGCAGGGCAATCTCCTCGACGAGGACCAGATCGAGCAGCTGGAAGTGGGCATGACCCGCAAGCAGGTGCGCTTCCTGCTGGGCACGCCCATGGTCAACGACCCGTTCCACGCCGAGCGGTGGGACTACGTCTACTACCTCGCGCTGGGCCGCCGCGACCCGATCATGTCGCACATGCTCACGGTCTACTTCGAGGGGGATCTCGTCTCCCGGATCGAGCGCCACCAGGCTGTCGAAGACGAGACCATGGAACCCCGGGGACTGCCGGAGCCCGACCAGAGCGGCTAGTCGCCCTCCCCCGGATCGCGCCCGGCCCGACCGAGCGTCCGGCCGGCTTCCGCCGCACGGCGCCGCGCCTCCCGCGGATCGACGGTGAGCGGGCGGTAGACCTCGACCCGGTCGCCGTCGCGCAGCGGCCGGTCCCGGTCCGCCACCCCGCCCCATACCCCGACCGCGCAGCGCGCGAGATCCGGCACGCCCGCCTCCTTCGCGAAGTGGGAAGCCGCCTCGGCCAGGGCATCCGCCACGGTCGCGCCGGTCGGCAGACGAATCGGCACGCACCACTGCCGATCCGGCAGGGCACAGACCACTTCGACGTCCAGCTCGACGTCGGGCGTCGCGTCGTCAGGTAAAGGAGAGCACACCGATCGCGTTCAGGAACACCAGTATCACCGCCACCGGGGCAACCCAGCGAGCGAGGAAGCGCCACACCCGGTACAGCCCGTCGGCACCGCCCAGCTCCTCCGAGGTGGAGTTGGCGCACATGACCCAGCCGGCGAACACGGTGATGAGAAGACCGCCGAGAGGCAGCATGATGTTGCTGGTGAGAAAGTCGAGATTATCGAACAATGTGCCGGCCAGGAACGTGACGTCGGAGAGCGCGTTGAAAGAGAGCACCGTGCCGAACCCCAGCGCCCAGATCACGATGCCGATCACGCTCGCCGCGGCCACCCGGGTCATCCGGAAGCTCTCCACCAGCCAGGCCGTCGCCGGTTCCATGAGCCCGATGGCCGATGTCCAGGCCGCGAAGGAGAGCAGCAGGAAGAAGATGGTGGCGAACACCACGCCGCCGCTCATGTTGCCGAAGGCGAGCGGCAGCGTCTCGAACACCAGACCCGGTCCGGAACCGGGGCTGAGACCATTCGCGAAGACGATCGGAAATATGGCCAGCCCGGCCAGCATGGCAATGAACGTATCTGCCGACACCACCGTGAACGAGGCCTTCATGATGGAGGTGTCTTCCGGCAGGTAGGCACCATAGGCCATCACCGCACCCATGCCGACGCTCAGGCTGAAGAACGCCTGCCCCATCGCCGCCAGCACCGAATTGGGCGTCAGGGCAGAGAAGTCCGGCGTGAACAGAAACGCCAGTCCCTGCTGGAAATGACCCGTGGTCATCGAATAGCCCAGCAGCACGAACATCAGCAGAAGCAAGGCGGGCACCATGAATCGCACGGCGCGCTCGAGGCCGCCCTCCACACCTCTTGCGACGACGAAGACCGTCAGTACCATGAAAAACGTGTGCCAGCCGGCAACGGTCCACCAGCTGCCTACCATGTCGCCGAACAACGCGGTGATGCCGACGGCATCCTGGCCGGAGAATGACCCGCTGACGCTGTGGCCGACGTACGAGAGCGACCAGCCTGCGATGACACTGTAATAAGAGAGGATCAGCATGCCGCCGACCACACCGGCCACGCCCACCAGCCGCCACCGGCTGGTGCTGCCCTCCTCCTCGCCCAGCAGCGCCATCGTGGCGGCCGGGTTTCGACGCCCGCGGCGGCCGATCAGAATCTCGGACATCATGATGGGCAGCCCGACGACGAAGACGCAGATCAGGTAGACCAGCACGAAGGCACCGCCGCCGTTCTCGCCGGCGACATAGGGGAACTTCCAGACGTTGCCGAGACCCACGGCCGAGCCGGTGACAGCCAGCACGAACGCCATGCGCGACGACCAGTGCCCGTGCAGGGACTTGCGCGGCGCATCGACTGCAGCTTCTTCGCTCATCAGGACTCCCCACCCACCGGCTGAAGGGCGGAATTGTGGCCGAATCCCGGGAGAGTGACAACAGAAGGCCCGCCGCCCTGCCGCCCGGCACGGGCCGAATCCGTTACACTTCGGCCATGGCCGGCAAGCAGAAAAACAAAGGCAGCGACAAGCCTTCGCGCACCATTGCGGTAAACAAGAAGGCACGCCACGACTTCTTCATCGAGGAGACGCTGGAGGCGGGACTCGCGCTGGAGGGCTGGGAGGTGAAGAGCCTCAGGGCCGGCAAGGCGCAGGTGACGGAGGCCTACGTCCAGCTGCGCGACGGCGAAGCCTGGCTGTTCGGCTCCCACTTCCACCCGCTGCTGTCGGCCTCCACCCACGTCAAGGCCGACCCCACCCGTACGCGCAAACTGCTGCTGCACCGAAACGAGATCGACCGGCTGGTGGGTGCCGTGGAGCGGCAGGGCTATACGCTGGTGCCGCTGGACCTGCACTGGTCACGGGGGCGGGCCAAGCTCACGGTGGGCGTGGCCAAGGGCAAGAAGAAGCACGACAAGCGGGCCACCGTGAAGGAACGCGACTGGCAGCGGCAGAAAAGCCGCATTCTCAAGTCGGCCGGGCAATAACTCA
The DNA here is from genome assembly GCF_040706615.1 of Lentisalinibacter sediminis. Lineage (NCBI taxonomy): Bacteria > Pseudomonadati > Pseudomonadota > Gammaproteobacteria > Woeseiales > Woeseiaceae > Lentisalinibacter > Lentisalinibacter sediminis. Next base: position 61,856 of record NZ_JAPDRF010000003.1, read on the forward strand.
AGCCGGCATTGAATCACGGAACTTCCACCCCACATCCGTTATCATAGAGAAAACTTGGGGGCGACATGGCTTCGACGTGGGTCGCGAACCCCTGGGTGCATGCCGAGGTGCAGAGTACCTCGTTAAACCATCTGCAAACCTTATAGTTGCCAACGACGACAACTACGCTTTAGCCGCTTAAAAACCGGCTCGAAGCCTTCCGCCCGGCACGTGCCTGTGCGTCCGGTCCCGGGAGTCATCCACACAGGATCGCGCGAGGAGTCGTCCGGGCTCCGACCGTTAAACCCCAATTCCGGGCTGGCTGCGGGTTTGCCCTTTCCACCGGGTTGCCCGTAGTGAGATCAAAGGTGGAATAAGCATGTAGACCTCAGGGCAGAGGGCTTGCGGACGCGGGTTCGATTCCCGCCGCCTCCACCAAACAACGATCCATCCATCCTTCATGGATGCTCTGAAGCCCGCGCCAATGCGGGCTTTTTTGCGTCTGAATTCATCGATCCTCGCACTGGATCCAGCGAGGCCGCATGACTGCGTCTTCAGTCTGATTGCGTTACGCTTCGGCCTATGAGCCAGAGCAAACTCGCAGCAAGAACACCATCATCACGGATTTCACCCCTCGATCCACTACGAGTCGAGACGATCGAAAATGCCGGAGGAAGAATCCACCCGCTCGATCCGATTGGAGCCGCGGTGTTCGGTATCGATTTGTCATCCGAGCGCCCGCCATCCCCCGACGTGATCGAGGCCCTCGAAAAGGAAATGGCCAGCCGCGGGTTCCTCGTCTTCAAATCCACTCAGCCACTGGCTGTCGACGATTTTCTTCGCGCCAGCTGCTGGTGGGGCGGGGCGGAACTCCACAGCACGCACGGAGTTCATCCGGCGACGCCGGATAGCAACCGACATATTTTCCGCCTGTCGAATGATCGTCGTCACGGCATCCCGGGGGTGGGTCCCCAGTGGCACAACGACGGCAGCTTCAACCCGGACACCTTCTCCCACGCGGGCTACCACATTGTCCGCCCGGCGGAGAAAGGCGGAGGGACCTACTTCGCTCACCAGGGGGCGGCCTATGACGCTCTCCAGGAGGAGCGGCAGGAATTCTGGAGCCGTCTGTCCTCTGTCAACTCCGCGTCGGGAGTCGTCCATCCGGCAGTGCATGAACACCCGATCTCCGGACAGAAAAGTCTCTGGCTCCACCTGGGCATGACCGGCGCGGTGATCGAGAAACTTCGGCATGACGATGGCTTTCGACTGCTCAGCTCGGAAGAACTGAAGCGGCTTTGCCATGAATACAAAGACGTCCTGGATGCAGGCTTCGAAGACGGCTACGCCATCGCCTACGAGTACGAGGAGAACGACTGCATCTTCATCGACAACCTGGCGGTAGCGCATCGCGCTTCACCTCAGGCCCACTTGCCTGCCGAGGAACAGGGTCTGCGCATCATGCATCGCAGTACCGTTCGCGGCGTCAGCGATTTGGCGCCTCGCTACGGACTGCCGATCCGTATCAACATCGCGGGGCCGAGCCCCTTCGGCGCAGGCGTCTGGCAGGCGGGCGGGATCGGTTTCCGGTGGGACGAGAGCATCCCGATGCAAAACTGAAGCCGACGGCAGGGTACGCTGGCTCGCCCATCGGCGTGCGGCCGGGTGCCCTCAGAACTTGTGCGGCCGCAGGATCTCCACCTCCTCCAGGTAGGTGATGCCCGAGTAGTTGTCGAAGAAGTGCTCGGCCACCTCGTCGGCGATGCGGTTCGCCGCCTCCCGATCGCCGGTAATAACCTCGATCTTCACGTTGCTGAACTCGTCCACAACGGCCGCCCGGTTGGCAGGGCGCACGCCACGGCTGCCCTTGCCGCCGGCCGCCACCACCGTGTAGCCCTTCGCTCCTGTCGACTCGATCAGCCGAGCCACCTTCTCCAGGATGAGCTTCTCGGTGATGATGACGACCTTCGTTGCCTTGTAGTGAGTCATTGCTCTTTACCTCCCCGCGCGGCTGCGCGGTCATTATCGCTTGGCATGCCTCTTTCCGCGCCCGCTCACAGCCCAAATACCGCCTCGGCGAGTGCGATGTACAGCGGGATGCCGACGGCGATGGCCACCGGGGTGCCGACGCTGGTCGAGGATCCGATGTACGAGGAAGGGTTCGCCGACGGGATCGCCGCGCGCAGCGTGGGCGGCCCGGAGATGTCGGAGCTAGACCCCGCGATGACCGCGAGCAGGATCACGCCGCCCGGGCTGAAGCCGGTCAGCAGGTGCGCCACGTAGCCCAGGCCGAAGGCGATGAGGCCGTGGGCCAGTGGCGCGACGGCGCCATACACGGCGTACCAGTGCGCCACGCTGCGCAGCTCGTTCAGGCGGGTCCAGGCCTCCATACCCATGGTCAGCATCAGGATCGACAGCAGGCCCCGGAACAGCGGGTCGTAGAAGCCCTCGTAGACCAGCTCCGGGCGCGTCAGCAGACCGAGCAGCAGACCCAGCAGCAGAGCCGAGAGCGCGGAGCCCCGCAGGCTGTCTGCGATGATGGAACCGATACGGACCTCCTCCCGCGCACCGCCCTTCCGCTTCGCCAGATAGACGTTCGCCAGAACGATGGCGACGATCAGGGCCGGGATGTCCATGAACGGATACAGCGCCGGTACCCACGCCTCATAGAAGATGTCCTGCTCCTCCAGCATCACCATGGCAGCCGCCAGCGTGGACGCGCTCACCGCACCGAACAGTCCGGCCGTGGCGATCCCGTCCTCGGTCCGCACGCCGGGCAGCGCCGCGAGCGTGTAACGCCCGACGATGACGATGGCGCAGCCAACAATGACGGCGATAGCCGCCGGCAGCAGCATTTCACCGAGTTCGGCCTCCCGGATCTCCATTCCGCCCTCCAGGCCGATGCGCATGAGCAGCATGTAGACGCAGAATTTGTAGATGGCATCCGGTATCTGCAGCTTACTGCCGGCCGCGGCCAGCACCATGCCGCCGATCAGGAAGGCGAGCGCCGGCGACTGGAACTGGGCCAGCAGGCGGCTGAAGAAGTCGATAGCGAGGTCCATGGGTTTCTCCGGCCAATCGTTCAGGCTTTCGGTCAGTCAATCGGACAGTCAATGGATTGGAGACGGATGTTGCGTATCGCGGGCTCTTCCGTAAAATAGATTTATTGTTCTATTCCGTTCTTTTTATGAGAACAGAGACTCTCAGACGGCTGAACTTCCGCCACCTGCACTACTTCTGGGTGGTCGCGAAGGAGGAGCACCTGACCCGCGCGGCCGAACGGCTGCACGTCTCACAGTCGGCCATCTCCTCGCAGATACGTCAGCTCGAGGAAGAGCTGGGCCACGAGCTGTTCCTGCGCGACGGACGCACGCTGCGCCTAACGGAGACGGGCAGCCTGGTGCTCGGTTACGCCGAAAGCATCTTCAACCTGGGCGCCGAGCTTCTGGAGACGGTGCGGGGCGGCGACGGCCAGGAGATGCCGGAGCTGCGGGTGGGCGCCGTCGCCACCCTGTCACGGAACTTCCAGCAGAACCTGCTGCGACCGGTCATCGGCGACGAGAATCTGCATCTCCTGATCGAGTCCGCGAGCCTGGAGGAACTCATCGGGCGGCTGCGGGTACACAAGCTCGACCTGATCCTCTCGAACCGGCCGGTGACCGCCGACGACCAGCTGCCGCTCAGCTGCCGGCGCATCGCCCGGCAGACCGTATGCCTGGTGGGTCCGCCCCGCCCGCGCCGGCGCCGCTTGCGCTTCCCCGACGATCTCGCCGGCACCGCGCTGCTGCTGCCCGGCCACAGCAGCGAGATTCGCAGTCAGTTCGACCTGCTGTGCGAAGAGCTGGGACTCGCGCCGAAAATATCGGCCGAGGTGGACGACATGGCCATGCTCCGGCTGCTCGCCCGCGATTCCGGCAGCGTGGCCATGGTGCCGGAGGTGGTCGTGCAGGACGAACTGGAGCATGGCATCCTCAGCAAGTACTGCGAGGTGCCCGATATCCACGAGAACTTCTATGCCATCACGGCCCGGCGTCACTTCCGCTCTGCGGCATTGAAGGCCGTGCTGGACGGCTTCTGATTTCGCAACAGCCCGGACGATCTGCGCATGGAACCGCTGCTGGCCGACAACGAAGCCCTCATCCGGGGCGGATTCTTCCTGTGCGTCCTCCTCCTGCTGGCCGCCGCGGAGAGTCTCGCTCCCCGGCGCCGGCGCCAGCTGCCCCGCCGCACCCGCTGGTTCTCCAACCTGGGCATCGTCCTCGTGAACACTGCCGTGCTTCGCCTTGCGTTCCCGCTGCTCGCCATCGGCGTCGCGCTGGTCGCCGCGGAGCGGGGCTGGGGTCTGCTGAATGCCTTGTCGGCGCCGTGGTGGGTCGCCTGGCCGGTCTCGATCCTGCTGCTCGACCTCGCGGTCTATCTCCAGCACGTGATGTTCCATGCACTCCCCGCCCTTTGGCGTCTGCACCGCATGCATCACGCGGACCTGGATTTCGACGTCACCACCGGGCTGCGCTTCCATCCGCTGGAGATCCTCATCTCGATGGTCTGGAAGATGGCGGTGATCGCGGCGCTTGGCGCGCCGGCGGGCGCGGTGCTGGCATTCGAGGTCCTGCTGAACGCCACTTCGATGTTCAATCACAGTAACCTCGCGATCCCGCTGGGCATCGACCGGGTGCTGCGCTGGCTCGTGGTCACGCCGGACATGCACCGCGTTCATCACTCGATACACCGGGACGAGACCAACAGCAATTTCGGCTTCAACCTGCCCTGGTGGGACCGGCTGCTCGGCACCTACCGGGACCAGCCGAGGGACGGCCACGACGGCATGACCATCGGCATAGGGCAATTCCGCGACCCCGCCGACCTGCGGCTGGACCGTATGCTGCTGCAGCCCTGGCGGGGCGACGCCGGCGGCGGTCTCGGTGGCGCTGGCGGCGCGCGCAGACAATGAGAGGTAATCCGACATGAGCGACAGAGAAGCGTGGCTGAAGAAGGCCTGCGCCGACCCGGGATCCGTGTTCGAAGGGCCGGAGGCGCTGGCCGCGCGGGATGACCTGAGCCCGGAAGAGAAGATTCGCATACTCCGCTGCTGGGAGTACGACGCGGCCGAGTTGTCGGTGGCCACCGAGGAGAACATGCCCGGGCCGGAGAACGACCTGCTGCGCCGCACCCTGCTCGTTCTCGCCGAACTCACCGGCGATGTCGACGCCGAGAAGGTCGCGCCCAGCAAGCAGCACGGGCTCTCCGCGGACTAGCGCCGGCGAGCGAGCGCGCGGTGCCGGGTCCCTGGTCCGGGCGCCTTTAATCGGGCAGAGTCGCCGGCGTCTGGTAGAGGGCTTCGGCGCGGCGCGAGAGCCGGTCCCGGCGCACAGGATCCCGCTGCATGGCCGCGAAATACCGGTACTGGGCGTAGATTCTCGCCCGCAGGCTGTCGTGCCAGGGCGCGATCGCCAGTGCGCCGTCGAACAGCCGATAGGTCTCCGCGAGCGGTATCCGGCCGAGGAACCGCTGGAACGCCTCCAGGAAGCGGAACTCGGCCGCGAAAGTGCGCTCCAGCCGCGCCGGATTCTCCGCGTCCGCCGCCAGCTCGCGGAAGTAATCCGAGTGGGCGCGGCGCTTCAGCTCCAGCAGGAAGGCCTGATTGGCGATGGCCTTGTCCAGCCGGCCCTCGGCGTATTCCCAGGGGTGATAGAACTCGTAGCGGGGATGCGCGAGGGTGTTCAGCTCCGCTTCCGCGACCGCCTCGCGGATCACCGAATCCGCAGCGACGAAGTGCGCCACCAGCGACTCGGCCGAAGTGATGCCATAGGGCTCGAGGCTCGCCAGCGCTGCCCTGTCCTCGTCTAATCTGCGCCGGATGGCGCCGAGCTCGACCGGCACCGGCTCCGCCGAGCCGACCAGCAGGGTGTTGAACGGCCCGAGCCGGTGCGCGGGCAGAAAGCTCCAGACCTGCACGTGGGGGAAGCCGCGGCCGAAGGTCTTCAGGATCATGCGGTACTGGCGCGGCGGCAACGTGCCCGGGACCCACTGCACCACCAGCCCGCCCGGCGCGAGATGCTCGAGCAGCAGGCGGTAGTAGTCCAGCGAGTAGGAAAAGCCGTTGGAGGCGTACTCGTCGGCGGTCTTTTCGTCCGCGGTGATGACGTCGAACCGCCGCTCGCTGGTATGCAGGAAACTGTTGATGTCGTCGTTGACGACCTCGAGGCGCGTGTCGCCCAGGATGCCACCGTGCTCCTCGCGGAAGTAGCCGGCGCCCTCTATCACGCCGGGCTCGATCTCCACCGCCGTGATGGCTCTCAGATCCTCGTGACGGGCGCTCTCCCCTACCAGGATCCCGGACCCGAGACCCACCGAGAGCTCGGTGTGCAGCCCGTCCTTCAGCAGCCGCGGCAGGTGGGCGAGCAGCACCTGCTTGAAATGGGTATCGCCGGTCCCGCCAATCACGATGCCGTCCACGCTCATGTACTTCTCGCCGCTGTCGGGATCCGCGTACACCTTGGTGGTGGCGAGCGGGCCTTCCCGATAGAACAGCGTGCGGTGATCCGGTTGCTCGCCGCGGGAGGGGAAGCGGAAATCCAGCGGCGTCTGCATCATGACGACGGCGCTCGCGATCAGCATCATCGGCAGCGCGCCCCACCAGACCGGGCTGCCGGCGGGGCGCAACAGCCGCACCGCGAGGACCAGCAGCCCGAGCAGGACATTCAGCACGGCCATGAACAGGATCCCCTTTTGAATTCCGAGCCAGTCGAGCAGGAACAGACCGGGCACGAGCGCGCCGACCACGTTGCCGAGCGTGTTCACTGCATACACCTTGCCCACCGAGCCGCCGGTCTCGCTGATGCGCCGCACGGCGAGGTGTCCGACCAGCGGGAACGTGGCGCCGATCAGCGCCGCCGGCACCAGCATGACCAGGAAGGCGATGCCGAAGCTCGCCAGCACCAGTGTCGTCGCCTCCCCCGCGATGCCCTGGAGATAGCGGCCCAGCGAGGCGGGGTCGTTCACCGCGAACAGCAGCGGCAGCGCCAGCGCCGACACCAGTCCCAGCGAGAGCTGCAGCCAGCCGAAGGCCTCGACGCGATCGCGCACGTAGCGGATCACGAACCGCACCAGGTAACCGCCCAGCGCAATGCCGGTCAGGAAGGCGCAGAGCATCGTACTCAGCGCATAGGTGGAGTTGCCGAGGACGAAGACCAGGGAGCGGGTCCAGTAGATCTCGTAGGCGAAGGAGGTGAAGCCCGAGATAGCGAGCCCGATCAGTACGAAGCGCATGACCGCAGGGCCGGGCACCTCGGACGGCTCCTCCGGACCGAGAACGTCTTCGGCAGGCGGCGCTTCACCCGCCTCCTCGCCACCGGCGCCCCGGCCTGCAGCCACCCAGGCGATGAGCCCGATCAGGGCGTTGCCGACGGCCGCGCCCACGATCGGGGCGTGGATACCGTAACTGCCGATCAGGAAGAACCCGGTGGTCGCCGCGCCGGCCACGGCGCCGAAGGTGTTGACCGAGTAGAGCGTGCTGAGGCGCACGCCCACCAGTTCACGGCCGCTGACCAGGTAGCGGCTCAGCACCGGCAGCGTCGCGCCCATCAGGATGGTCGGCACCATGACCAACAGAAAGGCGGCGAGGAAACGGACGGGGGCAAGAAGTACGGATGACCCGCCGACGAGCCCGTGCAAGGCCGGATAGACGATCTCCATGTGGGACAGCGCCCAGTGCGACAGCAACGCGGCCGCCGCGATGCCGACCTCGAGAACGGCGTAGAGTTTCAGCCTGTTCCCGGTGCGGTCGGCAAACTTCCCCAGGTACCAGCTGCCAAGTGCCATGCCCGCCATGAAGGCGGCCAGCACGGTGCCCACGGCCACCGCCGTGGAGCCGAAGACATGGGTCATCATCCGGGCCCAGACGACCTGATAGACCAGGGCCAGCGCGCCGGAGCCGAAGAACAGCGCCAGCACCAGCGTGAGCGATGCGCGGGGTGACTTCCTCTCGATCATGGCGGGATGGTACCGGAAACCCACGCCGCTTCCCGCAGGTATCGGGCGAGGCGACGCGGCGCGTTTCCGCTGGACAAAAAAGCGCCCGCCGAAGCGGGCGCCCAGTTCTGGTTTTTATTATTGGTCGTTAATTAATCGGCGATACCGGGATTGTGGTAAAGCGCGGTATCGAACGAGGCACCGGCACCATGGCAGACGGCACAGGCTTCCTGACCGTTCGGCAGGCCGTTGAACTTCAGGATGTCACCCTTCGGTACACCGACTTCACCGTTGTTGGTCGCGAAGTGACCCAATGCCGCAGCCGAAGCATGGCAGGTACCGCAGGACGCAGATGTCGGCGTAGTGGCCGCGTCATCCGTCCAGACCGTGAGATCGCCGCCGCCGACGCTGACGCTGACGGAGCGAGCTTCAGCCCGCGCGACGTTGTAGGCGCCTTCCACGTGGCAGGCGTCGCAGTTCGCGATGCTCTGCGGGTAGGTGATATCCGCGTACAGACCGTCGATGTAGCTCGGGCTGGCCACATGGATCGAGTGAATCATGTAACCCAGACCGTAGCCTTCATCCACCGGCACGTCGCCCTCACCGAAATCGAAGTCCTCCACGACCGCCAGGTCGGCGTTGTGGCAGACCACGCACATCTCGGCGTTGCCGTTGCGGTTCGACCCGTGGAACTGCAGCTGCTCGTGGCAGGCGTTGCACTTCGCGGAATCCGCAGCGAACTCACGCGCCATGGTGCCTTCCGGATAGAAAACGATGCTATCCGGTGCCGCCCGCTGGGTCGTGAGGTCGCCGTTGGCATCCTCTACGTCCACCGCGGCCGGATGACCGCCCATGGCGATGTAGGCGTTGCCCGTGAAGTCCGCCGGCAGAGACGTGAAGTACGTCACCGTGTAGCTGCCATCGGTGTTCTGCACCGCGTCACGCTGCAGGGCCGCGAGATACATCCGGTGCGGATGAGCCACCGCGTACGGCTCGGCGCCCGTACCCCGGTCCCGCACACCGACGTCACTTGCACCGGCCTCGGTACCGTTATAGGTCTCGATTCCCGGCCAGGAGACATACAGGTTCAGCGATGCGGCTCCGTCCGTAAACTCCGGATCGTTGACGATATCGTAGGGATTGCCTGCGGCATCGCTTACCTTAAACGTGATCACAGGCGTCTCGCCCGGACCCACATTCGTGGCATCCAGAATCTCGAACACGAAGTTCTCACCGGTGATCTGGCGGAACTGCTGATCGCCGTCGATCCTCGTGTGGATCACATCAGCCGGACCAGCGAAGTTAACGCCGCCCTCCAGGTGGCAGTTAGCGCACTGGTTATTATTCTGCGGCCCGAGGACCGGCACTTCTGAATTGGCGTGATCGAACTGGTACTCGGCAATACCGGTGACCTCGTCGTAATTGCTGACAACGAGACCGTCGGAGTGGCAGCTGCCGCAGGACTGCGTCGACGCACCCAGGTTCCAGGCGTTGCCATCCGGCGCAGCCTCGGATTCCACGTGGCAGGTCGTGCAGTAGGTCAGCGACTGCGGATGAGTCACTTCACCATAGTCGTGCACGGAGCCGCCGTAACCGTAGATCACGTAAGGCAGCGGATCGCCGGCGACGTCCACACGGCCCTCACCCACGTGGATGGAGTGGGTCATGTAGGCCATGTCGAGAGACTCGCCCGTATCCTGGTCGATCGTGCCGGGATTGTGGCACGTCACGCAGTATTCCACCGTCTTCCGCGGTCCGCCGTGCAGGGCGAACGAGAAGTGGCAGTCGGCGCAGTTGGCCGTGGCGGCAATGTCCTTGCTGCCGGAGCCGACGCCGCCATCGGGCACGAAGTCGTAGACCGGGTTATCCGGAGCCAGCGGCACCTCGCCCGGACCGCCGAGACGAATCTCGAGGCCCACGCGGTGGGTCAGGCTCGGTTCCCAGGCCACTTCGATGGGATCGGTCACTGCGGTGACGTCCGTTGCGAACGTGTAGCGGTAGTTGCCGTCACCCAGCTCTTCCAGCGTACCCTGCGTATCGGTCGTCGCCTGTACCGCCGAATCCAGAAAGTCCGGCGGATTCGGGTTGAACCGCTCCGGACCGGCCGTCTCAATACGGTTCACATAGCTCTGCCAGTAGGCGATACCGCCGTTTACGTCGGGATCGGCCGGCACGAGCTTGGCGAACGTGAAGTTGACCACGCCCTCGGCCAAACCGAGCGCGGGATCGCCGTTCTGATCCACCACGGTGAATTCAACCACCGGCGGACTCGCGATAGTCACACTATTGATAGTGGCCTCTAGCTGACCGAGGATCTCGATCTCCTCGGCCGTCAGAGCCTCGCCATCACCGATGGAGATCGGTCCTGGTCCCGGAGGCCCCGGAGGTCCTTCCGGTCCCGGAGGCCCGGCGGCTCCGTCCTGCCCGTCCTGGCCCGGAGGCCCTGCGGGTCCCTGTGCACCGTCGTCGCCTTCGCAACCTGCCAGACCTAACAGCAGGAACGACGCGAGGAGCAATGCCCAGCTTCCTTTAAACATCTTGTGGAAACGGTTCATGGCGCAACCCTCTGCTTCTTCTAAATGCCCGATTTACCAGCAACGACCTTTACCAAGGCCTCACCGATTAACCGGCGTCAGGTGAAAGAGTAGGTTTGCGCGTGTCAAGAAACACTGACAATTGTCAGTTCAGCCGCTCTGACCGCTTGTGGATAGTACGTATTTCCCTTTTCTTCGAAGAGGGGCTCGGGCAAAGCGGCGAGCGCACGCATAGAGGCGTTGCAATCGTAAGCACATTCTGTAGGGCCAAACAATGACAATTGGCAGTTTCAAATACGGGAATACCGACAATCGCACTGGATATCCCGGTATCGACGCGGGGCCTGCCGACGCGTATCAAGTGCTTTAGAAGAAGGAGGGGAGCGACCGCCGATGCCATGTGAAAACTGCCTGTGTCTTTTCCGCAGTCTGGACGAAGAGAAGGATGGCCTCGCCGACCTGCCCTGCGTGGTCTCGGGGCTCGTCCAGTGCTCCAGCTATCAGAAGGGGGAGATGCTGTTCCTGCAGGGAGAACCGGGCGGTAATCTCTATTCCATCTCCCACGGCGTCGTGAAGATCTGCCATCACAGCCCGGACGGGCGCGAGCAGATCGTGGGCATCGGCCGGCGCGGCAACCTGGTGGTGGGACTGCAGACTCTGCAGCAGGAGCGCTATGCCTATTCGGCGACGGCGGCCACCCCGGTGCAGGCCTGCCGCATCAGCCACGAGGCCCTGCTCTCCCGTGTCACGGAGCGGCCGGACATCGCCATGCGGCTGATCGATGCGCTTAACGCCCAGCTGGTGCAGAGCCGTGCTCTGATACAGGCCATGGGCCAGAAGTGCGCCAGTTCGAAGCTGGCAGCTTTCATCCTGATGATGGCGCCGGAGCCCTGGCCCCGTGACGGGCGCTTCCGCCTGCCGATCACCCGCCTGGAGATCGCCAACCTGCTCGGCCTGAGCGAGGAGACCGTCTGCCGCCTCATGGCGGACCTGAAGCGCCGCGAGGTCCTGCTCGCGCCCCGGGGCCGCATCGAGGTGCTGGACCTGGAGGCGCTCCGTGAGCTCGCCGACGGGGAAGTCGTCGACGAGCGGGAGCCCAAGTTCGCCTGATGGCCGTCAGCCGCCGCTTCGACGCCGACGTGGACACTGTAGCCGCGTTGATGACCGACCCGGATTTTATCGTCGACCGCTGCCTCGCCATCGGTGAACTGAGCGCCGAATGCCACGCCGACGAGGACCGGGACTCCGTCACGCTGCACACCACCCGGGTTGCGCGCCAGGATCTGCCCGGCTTCCTCACGAAGCTGGTGGGCGAACAGCAGACGCTCACCGTCCACGAGATCTGGCAGACTGTCGCGGACGGGCGCAACAACCGCTACCAGGGCCGCTACACGGTGCGCAGCGCCAGGGCTCCCATCGAGATCGAAGGACGCTTCACCCTCGAGGCCGACGGCTCCGGCTCGGTATACAAGGTGGAGCACCGGTTCCACGTGCCGATACCGCTCATCGCCGGTCGCATCGAGAAGGTGCTGCGCCGTCAGATCACGGCCACCGTCGAGGCCGAGCTGGCCTGCGCGGCCGAGCGGCTCACCGACTCCACTCAGTAACCTTTGTCGATATCCACCACGGAGAGCAGGGGCTCGCCCGCCACGTAGCGGCGCAGGTTTTCGCGCACCAGCAGCCAGCGCCGCTCGGACGAACCCTCGGTGCGCGCGGAGATGTGAGGCGTGATGACTACCCGCGGCATGCGCCACAGCGGATGCCCCTCCGGCAGGGGCTCCGGGTCGGTCACATCCAGCCCGGCGCCGGCGATACGCCCCGACTCCAGGGCCGCCAGGAGGTCCTCCGTGACCACGCTGCCGCCGCGACCGATATTAATGAAATACGATCCCGGCTTCGCCGCAGCGAAGAACTCCGCGTCGAACAGATCCTCGGTCGCCGGCACCAGCGGCGTGGCGTTGACAATGATGTCGGCGCGGCCGGCCAGGGTGTGGAGCTCGTGGGCAAGGCCCACGTAGCTGACGAACGGCGGGCCCTGCCGGGAGCTGGCCCGGGTCGCGATAACCTTCATACCGAGGGCATGCGCGCGCCGCGCGATCTCGGTGCCGATGCCGCCGAGTCCGACCACCAGCAGCGTCCGGTCGGCCAGCTCCCAGGTGCTGTCGGCGTAGTCTTCGAGCCCCCGCTCCCATCGTCCGTCGGCCTGACGCAGATGATAGACGTCCAGGCCGCGGGCCAGCATGAACATCATGCCCATCACATGCTCGGCGATGGCCGGTCCGTACAGGCGCTGTGCGTTCGTGAGGATCATGTCCCGCTCGGCGAGCGCGGGTGTGTCCACGCAGCGGTCCACCCCGGCGCTGTAGCTCTGCACCCAGTGCAGCGACTCGCCCGCCTCGATCAGCTCGGCGCTGCAGATGCCGAGTAGCGCGACGGCGCCCGGCAGCACCGCCTCGGCCTCGGCACGCGACTGCACGGCGACCAGCTCGGCCTCCCCCGCAACGGCCTGCAGCCACGCCAGCCGCTGCGGACCGTCGACCGCCACCAAGATGGGGCCGCCAGACTGCCAGCGGGGATGCTCGCGTACCGGCGTCTCGCCCTCGCTCAGCCCGAGTTCGCTGATCAGCTCCCTGGTGTCGGCATCGGCGGCGGCAGGCCGGGCCTGGCCCAACGGTGCCGCCATGACGAGGGCCACGGCGCAGCAGACGATCACCGCCTGCCGTCGATAGATCTCGCTCAGCTTCATGCTTGCTTCCGGTAATGACTCCCGGATCGAAGCATACCCCAACCCGACCCTCAGCGCGGACGCGGGCCCTCCAGATGCTCCCCACACTGCGGGCAATAACGGAAGCCGTGCGCCGCCCTCCCCTGCAGCTCCACCAGCCGCGTCAGGGTGTCCTCGGAGAGTCCGAGTTCCGCGCGCAGCCGGGCGAGCTCCGCCTGCTCGCCCGCGTCCAGCATGCCGTCGCTCAGCGCCTCGGCCACCTCGAAGCGGAGCTTCTCGCGTCGTTCCTGCAGCTCCGCGGAGAATCGGGCCGCGAGGATGCCCGCCGGCAGGGCGAAGGTCGCCACGCCCATCAGCATGATGACCATGGCCAGAATCTTGCCGCCCGCCGTCACCGGCGTGACGTCTCCGTAGCCGACCGTGGTCAGCGTGACGACCGACCACCAGATGGCATCGACGACGCTGCGGAATACCTGGGGCTGGGCCTGGCTCTCCAGCGAGAACATCAGGCAGGCCGAGATGATGACCAGCACGAACATGGTGAGCAGCGCGGCGGAAATCGCTCCGATTTCCACCCTTATTACTTTAAGAAAAATCTGTAACCCGTCGAAATAACGAGATAACTTCAACAGGCGCAGCAGCCGGAAAGCACGCAGGTAGCGCAGGTCGATGGGGATCAGCAGCGCCAGGTAGAACGGCGCGATGGCCAGCAGGTCGATCACCGCCAGCGGCGAGGTGGCGTAGCGCAGGCGCGCCCGCCACGGCGGCGAGGCCTGGTAGCGCGGGTCCGCCGGCGCGGCCCACAGGCGGGCCAGGTATTCCAGTGTGAAGATCACCACGGAGGCGATCTCGAAGCCGTGGAAGAACTCGGGCGTCACCCGCTGCACCGACAGCTGGGACTCCAGGATCACGGCCGCGACATTCGCCAGGATCAGCGCGACCAGCACCCGGTTCACGAAGCGGCCGAGCCGGCTGCCGGACCGCTCACCCTCCAGCAGGTCGTAGATCGTCCCGCGCAGGCCGGCCTCGCCGCTCCCGCCGACCGCCGTGCTGCCGGCCGGCCGGTCGACGTGTCGCTCCTGCAGGCGGATGGTCTTCATGGGCGCGCGCCCCTGTCGCCTCTGCGGCGTGGCTCTGAAGAGGTTAGCGGCCGGGGTCGGTGAAACTTGAGGCGACCGGTAAGACTCAGCGCTCGAGCAGGCACGTTGGGGTGCTGGCCGCAGATTCTTCGCAGCAGCCTCGGTCATGGCCAGATTTCAGTCGAGAAAGCCTCTATATCTTATTGTTATTGCTAATCTCTTCTTCGCCCGGCTCCGGCATCTGATCCAGCGCCTTCAGAAACATGCGGCGCACCGCCCGCACGTGCTGATCGATGGTCTCGGCTTCCCAGTCGTCGGTCGGCACGGGCGGCAATATCTCCACCTTGATGATGGCGGGACGCACGAAAATACCGCTCTTGGGCAGCGCGTCCGTCGCGTTGTGGATCACGATGGGCACCATCGGCACGCCCGCCTGCATGGCCAGGTGGAACGCACCCTTCTTGAACGGACCGAGCCGGTCGCTGAGGCTGCGCGTCCCCTCCGGCGCCAGCACGATGGACAGGCCGCTCTTCAGCGTCTCGACGGCCGGCCGCATGGCCTCGATCGCCTGCTCCGTGTTGGCCCGGTCGATGAAGACCGTCTCGGTGGCCCACATGAGCGGGCCGAGGATCGGGTTGCTCCTCAGCTCCTTCTTGGCGATACCGGTGAAATCCTGCCGCAGCAGCTTCGCGAGGATCACCATGTCCGCCCCGCTCTGGTGGTTGAACACGAACACCGCGGGCCTGTGCGACCAGAGATGCTGCTCTCCCGTCACCTGCAGATCGAGACCCGCCAGCGCGCTGGCGAAATCGCCGAACGTCGCGATGGCCAGGTTGGCGGCATCGCGCCGGGACCGGTTGAGCGCCAGGACGGGGACACTCGCAAGGGCGGAAGAGACGAGCGCACCCCAGGCAAGACCGGTGCCGAGCACCTCGCGCACGCCGGGCAGGCCGCGGCTGTGAAAGCGCCGGATCGGCCAGCCTCTCTCCTCGGCCACCTCCTCGAGGTCGCCGTCCGGATTGAGCGGGCGCGGATAGCCGACGTGTTCGAGCAGCGGCACGTCCTCGGCACCATCGGTGTAGAAGAAACTGTTGGCGAGCTTCAGGCGACGCGCCTTCAGGAACTTGCGGGCCGCAGTCAGCTTGCCCTCGCCGTAAGTGATCGGCTCCACCAGCCGGCCGGTGAACCTGCCCTCCTCCACCTCGAAGCGAGTGCAGAGCAGGTGCTCGATATCCAGTTCCTCTGCCACCGGGTTGACCTGGTACGGCGTGGCCGAGGACAGAACCACCACGGTATGACCCTTGCGCTGGTGGGCGCGCACCAGGGCACGGGATTCCGGATAGATGGCGCCACTCACGTACTTGCGGAACGTCTCGCGGCCCAGGCGCACGAACGAGGCTTCCTCGACGCCCTCCAGCGTCCGGGTGGCCGCCTTCAGCATGGCCGGAAATTCCCGGCTGCGGAAGCCCTGACCGATGAACGAGACGAACTGCACGAGCGCCTGGCGGGGTTTCAGCTCGCCGGAGGACAGCCGCTCGCGCATCATCGAGGTCACCGAGAACCCGGACAGCAGGGTGCCGTCGAGATCGAAGAAGGCAACGATCTCCGGTCCCTCCGGCATCTCGTCGATCTCCCGGGTGACGTCGGCGTACAGCTTCATGCTCGGGTTTCCGCTCGGCTGACTGAACCGCCTATCATGCAGGCAAAGACGGCAAAAATCAGCCCGGAATTCGGCCGGAGATCCCGCGCGAACCGGCCGTGCGCGGCACCGCTCACCGTGACGGCAGCGCGCGCCGCCGCCTGGGCAGGCCGAACTGCTCGATCCAGCGGCCGAAGACACGCCGGCTGCGTGCCTCCAGCGCCGCGATGAGCCCGGGCGTCTCGCGCCGTATCGCCTCCGGGTGCACCTGCCCCTGCAGGCGCTCCAGCAGACGACGGTTGATCGGTACCGTCAGCCAGCGCTCGATCAGCGCCCGATCCACCTCCAGGTGGAACTGCAGCCCCAGCGCCAGATCGCCGTAACGGAAGGCCTGATTGGCGCACAGCATGGACTCCGCCAGGTGGCTGGCACCCGGCGGCAGCTCGAAGCGGTCGCCGTGCCAGTGGAAAAGCGGCGCCGGCGAATCCAGCGCCGAGAGCACCGGGTCCGCCTCACCGTCGGCGGTGAGCCGCACCTCGTGCCAGCCGATCTCGTGGGGCCCGTTGGGGGCCACCGTGCCTCCCAGCGCCTTCGCGAGCAGTTGTGCGCCCAGACAGATGCCGAGCACGTGGCGCTCCCGCTCCAGCGCCTCCCGGATCAGTTCGACCTCGGTGGCCAGGTTGGGGTAGTCCTGCACCTCGTCCACGTTCATCGGTCCGCCCAGGACGATCAGTGCATCGTAGCCGGCGAGTCGCGGGCGTTGCGCCGGGTCGCGGCTGAAATTGACGTAGCGGATGCGGAAGCCGTGCTCCTTCAGCAACGGATCCAGCGTGCCCAGCGGCTCGAAGGGCACGTGCTGGAAGACGAGGACCTTGGGACGCGGCATCGGCGGCTCCTGATCCGATCAGCGGCAATCGCCGAATAACGTGCCAGCGCCGGCAGCGTACACGTGCACTATGCTTGTCGTCGTCACCATACGTTCACCATCGGCTCAGTCCGCGGCCACCCTGCAAGGAGACCGGCATGCAAAAGCTCGTGATTGTAACCCTGCTTGTCATCGGCGTCCTGGCCGTCGTCGTGGTCGGGCTGCTGGCATGGGCGATCCGCAGCGCGGACGTAGCCCCCTCCGCCGCCCATGTGGCCGCCTACGAGGAGGCCCTGGCCCGCACGGAGGGGATGGGCCCCGCGCCGGGCAGCGAGGCCGAGGCCGCCGCCGTCGAGCGGCTGCGGCAGTTCTTCGGCGAGCTCACGCCCGAAGGGGTGCAGCGCATGGCCCGTGAGGTCTATGCCCCGGACGCCTTCTTCAACGACACGCTGAAGACTCTGCGGGGTGCTGCGGCCATCGAGGAGTATTTTCTGCACACGGCGCAGAATGCCGACTCCGTGCAGGTGGAGTTCCACCACATCGGCCGTTCGGGCGACGATTTCTACTTCCGCTGGCGGATGACGATGCGTGCCGGGGCGCTGGCCGACGGCGAGCCGCTGGTCTCGTGGGGCGTCACCCATTTCCGCTTCGACGACGACGGCCGGGTGGTGCTGCACCAGGATTTCTGGGACTCCGCCGGCGGGCTGTACGAGTACATTCCGGTGGTCGGCGGTGTGCTGCGCGCCATCCGCGCACGCTTCTGAGACGGGCCGGGGAGGCGACGGCCGGGCTGCTTGCATGACGGGCGCGCTGGGTCTAGAGTCGAAGCGTGTATCTCTTGCCGCGGCCAGGATGAAACTTCGGGCGGCCGCGCGAGTCGACATCTTGGATACAACACCTGATCCCTGGGGAATCGCCGAGGCAATCACCAAGGGAATCGCCGGCCGCCTCGGCCGATGGAGCGTTGCTTGACCGGGAGAGTCTCTGCCATTTTCGGAGTCGTCCTGGCGGCCCTGGTCTTTACGGGCTGCTCGAGTCAGGTTGCGCTCACGAATCCTGCTCTCCCCGAACCCCTGCTGAATCAGCTGCCGCTCAAGGTGGCCGTGCGTTACTCGCCGGAAATGTCGCGATACGTGCACGAGGAGGAGGTGCTCGGGCGACAGAAATGGACCATCAACCTGGGGGCCGCCAACAAGCTCGCCTTCCAGCATCTGTTCGAGTCCATGTTCACCGAGGTGGTCGAGGTCGACGCGGACACGAACGTCGAGGCGGTGGGCGCCGACGCCCTGATCGAGACGAGTATCGAGGCCTTCGAGTTCGCCCTGCCCTCCCAGAGCCGCTCGGACGCCTACACCATCTGGATCCGCTACCGGCTGCGCATCTTCGACGGCGAGGGCACGGAGATCTCCAATTGGCCCATCGCCGCCTACGGCAAGGCCGGCTCCGAGGGCATGTTCAGCGCCGACGAGGCGCTGGCCCGCGCGGCTGTGCTCGCCATGCGGGACGCGGCCGCCATGATCGGACTGCGCTTTGCGCGGGAGACGGGGCTCGGCGACCCGGGCGGCAATGGCATGCCCGGGCCGGAGCCGGAGGAGGCGGAGAGCAGGAGCGTTCAGGTCGGGCTCCCGACCGATCCCTCGACGGATCCCTCGGCCAATTCCGCAGGCGATTCCGCGGGCAATTCCGCAGCAGACCCTGCAAGCGAGACCGAGTCCGGCGCCGTAACGGTCGTGGCCCCGCCCGAAACCGAAGACGAGGCCGAGCTGCCGGCCGAAGAGGGGCCGGGGCAATCCACGGACGTGGCTGCGAACACCGGCGATGCGACCCAGGCAAACTTCCAGGGGAATCTCACCGATGACCGAGGCTAGAGACTGCAGAGCGGGAGCGACGGGCCCCGGCCGGATGCTGCTGCTGGGGCTGGCCGGGACGGCCGTCCTGCTGAGCGGCTGCGTCACGGCACGGATGGAACAGGAGAAGAGCGCAGCCACCGGCATCCTGGATGGCGAGGCGGTGGTGGTCATGGCGCGCAGCTACCATCTCGGCAACGAGACGGAGCGCGGCTTCACCGATTGCGTCGGCAACGCGCTTGGCAACGGCCGCGAGGGCCTGGCCGTGATGCCGGACGAGCAGTTCGTGGACGCGCTGTTCCCCTGGCTGGAACCGCGCACGGCGCCCGCCGAGACCAAGGCGTTGCAGCGCTTCATGCAGCGCCCGGGCGTGCGCGAGCGCATCCGCGACAGCGGCGTTCGCTACATCGTCTGGCTCGACGGCGATACCGAGCGCACCGGCGGCGGCGGCAGCCTGTCCTGCGCGGCGGGACCCGGCGGCGGTGGCTGCTTCGGCTTCGCCTGGTGGGAGAACGAAGCCAACTACGAGGCATCGATCTGGGACCTGAAGGAACTGAAGTCCGCCGGCTCGGTGAAGGCGGACGTCTCCGGCACGTCCTATCTGCCGGCGATCGTGATCCCGGTGCCGCTGATCGCGCGCACCCAGACCGCAGCCTGCAAGAACCTGGCGGATCGGCTCCGCACGTTCATCGCCGACACCGACACGATCAGCTGAGCCTGATCCACTGAGTCCGCTGCATCCGGAAGGCCGCCGGCGCCGAAGAGCAGACGGGTCAACGGACAATCGCGGGATTCGCCTCGTGCTGATCAATTTCATCCTGTTCAATGCATGCTGGTTCGCGCTGGTGCTCGGTGCGGCCAACGGCATCGTCTGGCCGGGCATGCTGATGGCCGGCGCCTTCCTCGCCTGGGAGCTCTCCCGGGAGTCTTCCCGGGGCCGGCTGCTCGCGCTGTGCGCCCTCGCGCTCTCGCTGGGACTGCTGGTGGACGGCAGTTTCGTCGCCCTGGGGCTGCTGGACTATGCCTCCCCCTGGGGGCCGCTGGCGCCCGCCTGGATACTGACGCTGTGGGTGGTCTTCGCCCTCACCCAGCGCGGCTGTCTCCGCTGGCTGGCCGGGCGCTACCGGCTGGCCGCACTGTTCGGCGCCATCGGCCAGCCCCTGTCCTTCACGGCCGGCTCGAAGCTGGGCGCTGCCGCCTTCCCCGGCGAGTTCACGCTCGTCTGCCTGGGGTTAGTCTGGGCCGTGGTGACACCGTTGCTGGTCTGGTACGCCCACTCGGCACCGCTGCCTTCGCTGCTGCGCAGCGCCGACGAGGCCGCGTGATGGCCGGCCTCATCGATTGGGCCGAACGCGGCCTCGTACCGGACGCACTGATCCGCCAGGGCATCCGGCGTCTGCTCGCCGGACGCCTGGCCAACGAGCGCCTGGCGGACGCCGACGCGCAGGATGCGCGCTTCCGGCTGCGCATCTCCGAACTCTCCGAGGGGCCCGTGGCGGTGCATACCGACGCCGCCAACGAGCAGCACTACGAGGTGCCGCCGGAGTTCTTCCGGCTCTGCCTGGGACGCCACCGCAAGTACAGCTGCGGCTACTGGGACGAGTCGACGACCACGCTGGACGACTCCGAGGCCCGAATGCTCGCAATCACGGTCGATCGCGCGCGGCTCGAAGACGGCCAGCGCATCCTGGAGCTGGGCTGCGGCTGGGGCTCGTTGTCGCTGTGGATGGCCGAGCATCTGCCGAAGGCCGAGATCCTTTGCGTCTCCAACTCCGCCCCGCAGCGCGAGACCATCCTGGGGATTGCACGCGAGCGGGGACTCGGAAACATCGACGTGATCACCGCCGACATGCGCGAGTTCGACGCCGGCGATACCTTCGACCGTATCGTATCGGTGGAGATGTTCGAGCACATGAGCAACTACCGCGAGCTGATGCGGCGCATCGCCGGCTGGCTGCGACCGGGCGGACAGCTGTTCGTCCATCACTTCTGCCACCGCGAGCTCCTCTACCCCTTCCAGGTCGAGGGCGAGACGGACTGGATGGCGCAGCACTTTTTCACGGGGGGCATCATGCCCTCGGCGGATACGCTGCTGCACTTCCAGGACGATCTCCGACTCGAGGAGCGCTGGCTGGTGAGCGGGCGCCACTACGAGCGCACCTGCAACGCGTGGCTGGAGAAACTGGATGCGCACCGGGACGCCGCGCTCGAGATCCTCGGCCAGGACCTGGCCGGGCGTGATGCACAGATCTGGCTGCAGCGCTGGCGCATTTTCTACATGGCCTGCGCCGAGCTGTTCGGTTATGGAGACGGCCGCCAGTGGCTGGTGGGCCACTACCGCTTCCGCCGGCCTCAATGAGCCGTACCGGCCGAACGAAGAACGGGCCCCGCAGGGCCCGTCCGGCTGCATTTCGACTGCCGGCGGCCGGTCAGCCGAGCGGGATACGGATACGCTGGCCCGGATAGATCTTGTCCGCGTCCTCGATCACTTCCCGATTCGCCTCGAAGATGCGGGGATACTTCATCGCATCGCCGTAGTACTGCTTGGCGATCTTGCTGAGCGTGTCTCCGGAGCGGATGGTATAGAACTCCACCGGCTCCTCGGCGGGGGCCACCTCCGCAGTACTGCCGCCCCCGTCACCCGTGTCACCCGTGTCACCCTTGGCGGTCGCAGGCGCGCGGATGGTCATCTTGTTGGCGTAGACGTCGATCACCCCCTCCACGTTGCCGGCAAGCAGCACGCACTTCTGCATGGCGGCGCCGGATTCGCACTCGCCGGACAGACCGACGACGCCCTGGTCGAATTCCACCTCGAGATTGCGCACGCCGGGGTTGTTCTGCAGGATCAGCTCCTTGATCTTCTCCGCGGCCTCCTCGTCCTTGTTGAAGATCCGGCGTCCGATATCCTTCGCGAAACCCAATAGATCCATTTCATTCTCCTCGTTGCACCGGCCGCGGTGAACGCGGCCGGCCGTCAGGGGTCACAGAACCGGTCAGCCATTCAGAACGAAGGTGACTTTCATGTTGACGCGGTATTCCTTGATCTTGCCGCCGTCGCAGACCACCTTCATGTCCTGTACCCACGCGCCTTCGATGTTGTCGAGGGTCTCATTGGCCCGCTCTATGCCTTTCTCGATCGCATCCTCGAAGCTCTTGTCGGATGCACTGGTGATCTCGGTAACTCTTGCAACGCTCATGGCTTTCTCCTTGTGGCGAAACGGCGGCCCGCGGCCCGGCGGGATCGCCCGGCCACGGCTGCAGGATGCGTCTCCACCGTCCTCCCTGCTCGGTGCCGCCGTTTTGCGCATAATACGCAGAATGCGCAATACCTGCCTCCTCCTGCTCGTCTGCCTCCCGCTGAGCGCCTGCCGCCTCGCCGGCGAGGCGGCCGCGGCGCCCGCGGCGGATGAACTCACGTACCGGCTGCATTACGAACTCGTACTGGAGCCCCTGCGGGGCGTCGCGCAGGCGTCGATCACGCTCGAACAGCCTCGCCACCTGCTGCGCGAGGCCCGCTTCAACCTGTCCGGGGAACGCTGGACCGAATTCGCCGGTGACGGCGAGATCGAGCGCCGCGGCGACAAGCTCGTCTGGCGGCCGCCCGAGGCGGGCGGAACCCTGCGCTGGCAGGCGGCGCTGGTGCATCCCCGCGGCGAGGCCTACGACGCCCGGCTCGGCCCCGGGTGGGCCCTGTTCCGGGGCGAGGATGCCTTTCCGGCCGCCGCGACCCGCACCCTGAAGGACGCCGTATCGCGGAGCACGCTCAGCCTCCGGGTGCCGCGCGGATGGTCCGTCGTCACCCCGTACCGTGAAGAGGATGGTCGCTACCTCGTCGTGAACGACGAACGCCGCTTCGACCGGCCCACGGGCTGGATGGTGGCCGGCAACATCGGCGTGCGCCGGGACACCATCGCCGGCGTTCGCGTGGCGGTGGCGGGGCCGGTCGACCAGGGCGTGCGCCGGGTCGACGTGCTGGCGCTGCTGAACTGGAACCTGCCCGCAATCGTGCGGCTCGTGCCCGATTTCCCCGACCGGCTCACCGTGGTCTCCGCCGGCGATCCCATGTGGCGCGGCGCGCTGTCGGCCCCGGACTCGCTCTACGTCCATGCCGAGCGCCCGCTGATCAGCGAGAACGGCACCAGCACGCTGCTGCACGAACTCATGCACATCGCCCTCGGGCGCGACACCGGGCGCGGCGACGACTGGATACTGGAAGGACTGGCCGAGTACTACAGCGTGGAGGTCCTGCGCCGCACCGGAACTGTGACCTCGGAGCGCAGCCGCGACACGTTCCGCGACCTGGCCGAGTGGGGCCGGGAGTCCGAAGGCCTGCGCCGGCGGCACTCGACCGGCGCGACGACGGCCCGGGCGGTGAGCGTGTTCCGGGAACTCGACCGGGAGATCCGCGATCGCACCGCGGGAGACGCCAGCCTCGACGACGTCTTCCGGCGGCTCGCGGAGGGTGGTGGGCACATCGACCTCGACGAGCTGCGAGAGACGGCGGCGGCAGTCATCGGCGCCTCGTCGCGCACGCTGGCGTCGAAGCAATTCCGGGACGCGCTGGGAGAGCCGGCTACGTGATCATCGACGAACTCAGGAGGCGCCGCGTATTCAGATCGGTCGCCGCCTATGTCGTCGCCTGCTGGGTGGTCATCGAGGCGGCGGACGTCATCTTCCCCTATCTCGGTCTGCCGGAATCGGCGGTCCGCACCGTCATCCTGGCTGCCATCGCGGGCTTCCCGCTGATCCTGGTGCTGGCCTGGTTCTTCGACATCACACCGGAGGGCATCGTCCGCACGCCGGACCGGGGCGAGGCCGCCGAACCGTCGCGGCGGCTGTTCGGCCGCTGGACCGACGCGGTGCTCCTCGGGCTGCTCGCCGTCGCCATCGCCTACATCGTCAGCGAGCGCTTCGGCGCCGAGGACACCGAACGTGCCGCCGGCAAGCTGGGCTCCATCGCGGTTCTGCCGTTCGACGATCTCAGCCCGAACAGGGACAACGCCTACCTGGGTGACGGCATCGCCGAGGAGCTCCTGCACACCCTCGCCCGCGTGGACGGGCTGCGGGTGGCGGCCAGGACTTCGTCCTTCGTCTTCCGCAACACGGACCGCAGCATCCCGGAGATCGGCGAGGCACTCAATGTGGCGACCGTACTCGAGGGCAGCGTGCGCAAGGACGACAGCGCGAACCGGGTCCGCGTGACGGCACAGCTCATCGACGCCAGTGACGGTTTCCATCTCTGGTCGGAGACCTACGAGGGCCCGCTGGACGACGTGTTCCTGATCCAGGACGAGATCGCCACCGCCATCGCCCGCAAGCTGGAATTCACCCTGCTGGGCGGCGCTGCGGAGACGGCCGCGGAGGCCACCGGGAGCGTCGAGGCCTACGAGCTGTATCTGAAAGGCCGCACTGCCGCCCACGAGCGCACCGAGGAGGCACTGCTGCGGGCCCGCGACTACTACGCCAGGGCCACCGAGGCCGACCCGGGCTACGCACTCGCCTACACCGGCCTCGCGGACACGCTCTCCCTGCTGATCGACTACGGCAACGAACGCCTGGACGACGTGACGCCCCGGGTCGAGGAACTGGTCAACCGGGCGTTCGAGCTGGATCCGGACCTGCCGGAGGCCTGGGCTTCGCTGGGGCTGTTGCGCCTGCAGCAGGCCCAGTACGCCGCCGCGGAGGAGGCACTGAACCGGTCCCTCTCGCTGGACCCCGCCAACGAGGAGACGCTGACCTGGTACGGCAGCGTACTGCTCGCCCAGGACCGCTACCGTGACGCTCTCAGCACCTATCTGCGCGCCTACGACCGTGATCCCCTCTCGATCCCGCTCAATACCAACCTGGGCAACCTGCTTGGCACGATGGGCCGCCACCTCCAGGCCGAGACCCACTTCCGCCGGCTGCTCGAGTTGCAGCCGGCGGAGATCGGCACCCACCACAACAACCTGATCCAGTCTGCCCACGCGCGCGGCAACCTGTCCGAGGCCTTGCGCTGGGCGGGTGCCGAGCTCGAGCGTGATCCCCGCAACCTGCTGGCTCTTTACTACCTCGTCGCTCTGCACACCGACCTGCGACAACCGAACGAGGCACGCCGCTGGCTGGCGGTCATGGAGCAGATGGATCCGGAGGATCCGTACACGCTGCAGGCGACGAGTCTCTGGTACGTGGCGAATGGACGCTACCGGGAAAACCTGGACTACGTGCGCGCCACGGCCGACCGCTATACGCGCAACCTGGAGCCCTACGGCGTGACGCTGCCACCCGGCCTCCTCGCCTGGCTCGGTTCGGCCAGTTTCTTCGCCGGCGAGCTGCAGGCGGCGCGGGATGCCTATGAGGAGGCGCTCAGCTACGACGGCGGCATCGCGGGACCGGTGGTCAACGAGACGAACCAGGCCTGGCTGCCCTGGATGATCCGGACCTACCGGCAACTCGGCCTCGAGGCGGAGGCCGGCCGACTGCTGGACGCGCTCCAGGCCTACCTCGAAGAGCGCCTCTCGGCCGGAATCGACACGGCCAGCGCGCACGCCCAGTATGCGCAGGTGCTGTCATTGCGCGGCCGGCCGGAGGCCGCGCTGCGGGAACTGCGTGCGGCCGCGGAACGTGGTTTCCGCCAGGCCTACTATCTGGAGATCGCCGGAGACTTACAGGCGCTGCTGGATTCCGCCGGCGGCGGGCAGTTCCGGACGCTGCTGGACTCCTATATCCAGCGCGACCGTGCCGCGCTCGCCAGTACCGGACCGGTCGAGCATGCCCTCCCCGCCAGGCCCAAAGCGATCGATCTCGACGCTTCCGAGCGGCAACGTTATGCGCGTCGCTACCGCCGGGAGGACGGTGCCATCGTGCAGATCGACGACACGCCGGAGGGGCTCGTCCTGTCCGTTCCCGGCGATCGCCCGCGCCTGATGCAGCCTGCCTCGGAAACCGAGTTCTTTTTCGACGACTCGGCGGTCAGACTGCAGTTCGTGCTGGACGAGCGAGGACGACTACGGCACATGCTTTGGCATGAATATGGCCACGAGCTGCGGGGCCGTCCGGCAGTGACCCGCCGCGAGGTGGCCGACTACGAGATCGACCCGATGATCCTGGACGACTATGTCGGTCGCTACGAGATCGAGGGTGTGGCCGGCGTGGAGCTGCGCCTCACCCGCCGTGACGACACGCTGTTCGGCGCGATCACGGGCCAGGCGGCCATCCCTTACCATCCGCTGGACGCCGACGAGTTCGGCAACGAACTGGTCGACGTCAGGCTGCGTTTCCGCCGCGACCGCACGGGGCGCGTGACCGGACTCGTCATCCGCCAGGATGGCCGCGAGCTGGAGGCGCGGCGGGCCGGCGCAGAGCCGGCTAGCCCCCCTCGCGAAGATGCCGGTTGAACCAGTCGATGATGAGGCGCAGCCGCTCCGCCCGCTTCGACGGCGCACCGTCCCGTGACAGGCCGTGGCTCTCGCCCGGCATCACCACCAGCTCGGCCGGCTTGCCGAGCTGCTTCAGCGCCGTGTAGTACTGCAGGCCCTGTTCCAGCGGCGTGCGGAAGTCGTCGTCGCTGTGGATGATCTGCACCGGCGTCGTTACCCGGTCCACCAGCATCAGCGGCGAACGCGACAGGTAGCCTTCCGGGTCGCGCCAGGGGTAGTCCCGGAACCAGCGCGCGGTCACGTAGCGGTTGATGTCGGTGGTGCCGACGAAGCTCAGCCAGTTGGTGACGGACCGATGTGCCGAAGCGGCGCGGAAACGCTCCGTCTGCCCCACCACCCAAGTGGTCAGCAGCCCGCCGCCGCTGCCGCCGGCCACACCGAGGCGTTCAGCGTCGATGTACTCGCGCTCCGCCACCGCGTCGACGACAGCCATCAGGTCGCGGAAGTCGTCGCCCGGGTAGCGGTACTGGATGACGTTGCCGAAGACCTCGCCGTAGCCCGTGCTGCCGCGAGGATTGGCGATGAGCACGAAGTAGCCCGCTGCCGCCAGCACCTGGAACTCGTGGAAGAAGTTCGTCCCGTACATCGAATGCGGGCCGCCGTGGATATAGAGGATCAGCGGGTGGCGCTGGCGCATATCGAAGCGCGGCGGCTGAATCAGCCAGGCCTGTATCGGCGTGCCGTCGAAAGAATTGACCCGGAGCTCCTCGTACTCCGCGAAGCGCGGATATTCCAGATAGGCGCCATTCAGGGACGTGCGCTGGCGCCAGCCCCCGCGCTGCGCCCGCTCCGGCGGGAAGGTCACGATCTGCGGCGGCGAGTCCGGCCGGCTGTAGACCGCGGCGATGCTGCCGTCGGCCGCCACGTCGAACTCGCGGATGTCCCCCTCGTCGAAATCGGTGACCGGCGAGACGACGCCGTCGTCGACGCCGGCCCGCAGCAGCTGCACCCGGCCCTCCACCGCCGCCGTGAAATACAGGCTGCGGCTGTCGGCCGACCAGGCGAGCCGGCGTGCCGGTCCGAACGGCGGGTTGACGTCACCGGCCATCGTATCGGCGACACCCGCCGGCCAGTCCGCCGTCAGGTTTCGCCGCTCGCTGCCGTCCGGACGCATCACGTAGAGCTCGTCCGGACGATAGCTGACCGGGGGCTCGCCGTCGTCGAAGCCGGTCCAGGCGATCCAGCTCCCGTCCGGCGACGGCAGCGGATTGTCGTCGGGCCCGTCGCGGTCCGTGATGGCCCGCGGGGCGCCGCTGCCGTCGGCCGCAACGGCGTAGAGTTCCGTATCGCCCAGCGCCAGCGCCTCCTCGGAATCCCAGGCGGCGCTGAAGTAGAGAGTGGCCCCGTCCGCACTCCAGACGGGCACCCCGGCCCCGAATTCGTGCTCGGTGAGCCAGAGGGGCACCGTTCGCGGTTCCGTCACGACCACGACGCCGAGCTGCGCCGCGCCTGGCCGCCGGTAGCCCTCCCGGCCGTCCCGCCGAGTGAGCAGGCGGTCGGTGACGTAGGACTCGTCCTGCTCCGGCTCGGCCGCCGGACTTGCCAGTATCGCGATGCGGCGGCTGTCCGGCGCCCAGGCGAAAGCGCGCACGCCTCCTTCCGCGGCAGTGACCTGCATCGCGTCGCCGCCGCCCGCCCGCAATACGTAGACCTGGGCGGCGCCGCCCCGGCGGGACAGAAACGCGAGGATCCGGCCGTCCGGTGACCAGGCCGGCGCGTAGTCGGCAGCCGCATCCGTCGTCAGACGGCGCTCGCCCGACGCCCCGATCAGCCACAGGTCTGCGTGGTAGCCGTCCGCCCCGGCGTCGGTGCCGAAACGGGTATACACGATGCGTTCGCCGTTGGCATTGCCATTCGCATTGCCATTCGCATTGCCAGAGGGAGCGTAGCGGGGGCTGCCCGCGTATTCCCAGTCGAGCAGTGATTCCTCGGTGAGCGGCGCCGCCGCCAGCGGGAGTGCGGCGGCCAGTACGAGCGCTGCGACCGGCAGTGTCGGCTTCATCGGCGATACCTCATAACGAGCGGGATTCTAGCAGCCGGCGGCAAATCTCTGTGGCGTGACCTGGCGCAAGCCCTCACCCATGGTGGATGGTCTAGCATGTAGCGGCACTGTTAACGAGCAATGGGCGGCCAACGGACGAGCTATGGACGAGTTATGGACGAGCGCAAAGACCTCAGCCTGATACTGAACTCGCGGGTACCGATCATCGTCGTGGAGAGCCACGAAGAGGACCGGGTGCTGGAGCTGCTGAAGGACGTGAATCTCACCGGCGGCGACTACCGGCCGCTGTATCGATGGACGGTCACCGACGGCCTGCAGCGCCTCGATATCGACATGGAGCCGCAGTTGCACAACAGCCAGCCGGCCGACGTCCTGCGCCATATCCGGGCAGTGGAGAAACCGGGGCTCTACGTGCTGCTGGACTTCCATCCGTATATCGACGACCCGGTCAACGTCCGCTTGATCAAGGACATCTGCATCGGCTTCCGCAACACGAACCGGCATCTGGTGCTGATCAGTCACCGGGTCCGCCTGCCGGCGGAGATCGAGCGCTTTTCCGCCAGGCTGGAACTGAGCATGCCCTGCCCCGCGCGGCGGGAAGAGATCGTCCGCAAGGTGGCCCGCGAGTGGGCACAGGCCAACGAGGGCCGTCCCGTGCGCACCGACAAGCAGGCCTTCGAACTGCTGATCCGCAATCTCGGCGGGCTGACCGCTGCCGATACCTCGCGCCTGGCGCGGAACGCGATATTCCGCGACGGCGCCATCTCCGCCGCCGACATCCCGGAGGTGATGCGGGCCAAGTACGAGCTGCTGAACCGCGGCGGCCTGCTCTCCTACGAATACGAGACCGCGGACTTCGCCGAGGTGGGCGGTCTGGGCCGGCTGAAGAGCTGGCTGGAGCGCCGCCGCGGCGCATTCCTGAAGCCCGGCGAAAACCGCCACCTCGACCTGCCGCGCGGACTGCTGCTGATCGGCGTACAGGGCTGCGGCAAGAGCCTGGCCGCGAAGGCCACCGCCGGCGTCTACGGCATCCCGCTGCTGCGCCTCGACTTCGGCGCGCTGTACAACAAGTATCACGGCGAGACCGAACGCAACCTCAGGGAGGCGCTGCGCACGGCCGAAGTCATGGCGCCCTGCGTACTCTGGATCGACGAGCTCGAGAAGGGCATCGCCGGCGGACGCGACGATACCGGCACGGGCCGACGGGTGCTCGCCACCTTCCTCACCTGGATGGCGGAGAAGCGGGAACAGGTATTCGTCGTCGCCACGGCGAACGAGATCGACGACCTGCCTCCCGAACTGGTGCGCAAGGGGCGCTTCGACGAGATCTTCTTCGTCGATCTGCCGCGACCCGAAGTCCGGCGACAGATATTCGAGCTGCACCTCGCGGCCCGGGAACTCGACCCCGGCGGATTCGACGTGGCGGCGCTGGCCGATGCCAGCCACGGCTTCTCCGGCGCCGAGATCGAGCAGGCGGTCGTCGCGGCGCTGTACACGGTTCACGGCTCCGACCAGCGGCTGGACACGGCCGCCATCCTCGCCGAGATCGAGGCGACGCGCCCCCTGTCCGTCGTGATGGCCGAGCGCATCGACCGCCTCCGGCGCTGGGCCGACGCCCGCACGGTACCCGCCGACTGAGTCGGACAGGGCGCCCGCCGCTCGCGACACGCGCCGCATGTCCGCCCGCACGGGCGCGCATGCTAGACTTTTCCCATGGCATCGGAAAGAAATAACAAGATCGATGCTCCGGCCGCCGTCATCGACGACGACCCCACCGACGAGTTGCGCGCGCTGGGCGGCGGCGCGAGCGAAGACGGGACGGCCGAGCTGCACGGCCTCGACGCAGAGACGGTCACCAGGGAAGAGAAGATTCTCTCCCTGCAGACCGACCTGGAAGAGCGCGGCGAGCGCATTCGCTCCCTGGAGAGCCGGCTGGCGCAGATGCAATCCCGCTGGGACGAGATCGAGCAGGAGCTGGCCGAGAGGGAGAGCACCGCGGCGGCCCTGCGCCAGGAGCTGGACACCGCCCGGGATCGCATCGCCGTCCAGCAGGAACAGCTGAATGATGCCGCCGACCGCGGCGCCGGCCTGACCGAAGCGCTGGCCGCCGGAGAGCGGCAGCTCGCCGACGCCGGGGGCGAACGGAAGCGGCTCGAAGGGGAGCTCAGCCGCTTGCGCGAGGAGACGGCGCGGCTGCAGCAGGCACTGGCCGAGGCCGAGCAGCAGGACTCGCGCCTGCGTTCCGGCCTTTCGCTGCTGGTGCGCACGCGGCGCGAGGCGGGCCGCGCGAAACGGGATGCCGTACGACTGACCCGGCGGCTCGCTCGCCGGG
This sequence comes from Lentisalinibacter sediminis, assembly GCF_040706615.1. Classification (NCBI taxonomy): domain Bacteria; kingdom Pseudomonadati; phylum Pseudomonadota; class Gammaproteobacteria; order Woeseiales; family Woeseiaceae; genus Lentisalinibacter; species Lentisalinibacter sediminis. The sequence goes on from NZ_JAPDRF010000003.1 coordinate 92,247, forward strand.
AGGCCACGGGGCGGGCGCTCGAACGGGAACTGGCCCGGGTCCGGAGCGAGAACGACGAGCTGCACCGGCGGCTGGAGGGCCAGGACGCACGTAGCCGGGAACTCGAGGCCGCCGCAGCCGAGATGGAAGGCCGGCTCGAGGAGAGCGCCGACTGGCGCGAACAGGCCGAGGAACACTCCCGTACTCTCGCCGAGGTGCGCGTCGCCGCCGCGGAACTCGGCAGCCGTATCGAGGAGCGCGACGAGACCATCCGCCGGCTGGAGGCCGACAACGAGCGCCTCGCCGGCGAGGCCGCCACGCTGCGCGCCGCGCTGGAAGAGGCGAATCGGTCCCGGGCGGAAGTCGACGGCGAGCTGGAGAAACGCAGCAGCGAGCTGGCGCACTTGCGCCAGGAACTCGGCCGGCGCACCGACGAGCAGGACGAGATGATCGGCCGCCTGGAGGCCGACAACGAGCGGCTCGGCAGCGACGCCGCCGCGCTGCGCACGGCGCTGGATGAGGCGCGCATGGCGGCCGCCGAAGCGGCAAGGGCCCGAGCCGAGTCGGCCGGCGAACTCGAGGAGCGCGGCGAGGAACTGCAGCAGGTCTGGCACGAGCTGTGCGAACGGGACCAGGAACTGGAGAAGGCCCGGTCGCGGCTGGCGCAGATGGAGAGCCGGGTCGACGATCTGAAGGGCCGCCTGGCCTCACGGGAATCCCGCGAGGAAGCCGATGCCGCCGCAATGGAGTCGCTGCGCGGCGAGCTGCACGAGACCCGCATCGAACTCGCCGACGCCCTCACCCGCAGCGGCGAACTGTCCAAGGAGCTCGAGCAGCTGCGCGAGCATATCTCGAGGCTGGGCACTATCGAGGCGTCGATGGAGAACCTCGACGCCCGCATGGCGCGCAGCATGGTCGGCGACGATGAGTCCGGCCCCGAACAGACGCGGGTCGGCCGGTCGCTTATCGCCGAGGTCAACGGCCAGGATATCCGCTACCCCCTGTTCCGCGAACGCATCACCATCGGCCGCACGGCCGGCAACGACATCCAGCTGAAGACCCCGTTCGTCAGCCGCTTCCACGCGGCGATCATTAACGAGACCGACCGGGTGCACGTTGTGGACCTCGGCAGCAAGAACGGCATCTACGTGAATGGCGAGCGCACACCGCGGGCCGATCTGAGACCCGGTGATACGCTGGTGATCGGCGACAGCCGTTTCCGCTACCAGGAGACGCCACGGGATTCCGGCGCCGACGCCTGATTGTGAGCTGATTGTGAGCCCAATCACGGACTAGACTCGACACCTGCGCTACTCTCGGCGACGCTGGGGAGACCGCACGAGGTCGGGACGGATGCGCCACTGATGGGCAGCAGGGAAGCACAGGCAACGGGCGCAGGCACGCTCCGAGTCATGAGCCGGTCGCTGGCGAATCGCCGCGTCTGGCTGCCCACGCTGCTGTACGAGGCCCTTCCCTATTTCTACATAACGGCCGGCTTCCTGGCCCTGTTCGCCACCCTGTACGTCAGCGGCTGGTACTGGGTGGTACCGTATTACCTGCTCTTCGCGGGCTGCTGCCTGCATCTCGGCGCCCGCATCTGGCGCCGGCGCCGGCGCGAGCGCCTACGCCCCTGAGTCAGGGCCCGCCCGGCGCAGCAAAGCCTCCAGCGCAAACACCTCTTCGTGCTCCGGCGCACCGAGTCCGCGCAGCGCCTCGGCCAGACGAAGCACGTACTCCGAATTCGGCCCGCTCGGACCGACACTCATCCGGATCTGCCGCGCCATCTCGTCGAGCCGTGCCGGCCCGAGATAATGCTGGCCCGCCGGATCGGCGATATAGGTAATGGCCTCGCCGCGTCGGCCGTCGTCCAGTTCGACGCCGAGGATGCGTTTCAGGTAACCATTCTTCTCGCGATGGTCGAGGTAGGTCAGCACCTCTTCGCGCGAGCCGGTGTGGATACGGTAGGCGACCCCGCGGCAGCGGACACCCCACGCCGGCGCCAGCGTCGCCACCCGGCCGGGCCGGCCCGGCGTGCCGCGGTGATCCGTCGAGGCCTGCCAGAAGCGCCGCTGCAGACCCTCGCTCCAGGCAGGCACGGCCTCGGCGTGTGGGAAGTCGGGCCGCCACACCAGCGAGCCATAACCGAAGATCCACAGTTCGTGTTCGCCGCTGTCGGCCATGCGCACCTCGCGATATCCCGCTGCGGTCGATGCCCCGGGGCTTGATTCCGCCCGACAACTCACCGAGGATCGCCGCTGAATAACCACTGACTGGCCACTGAATGGCCGCCGGACGGACGGATTCTCGCAATGGCAGAGGAAAAAAACGACATCGGAATCGCGACCATGCTGAAACGCGAGTCGCTGCTGACCGTCGCTCTGGTGCTCGCCGGCGTGCTCCTGCTGCCAGCGGCGGTCTACGGAGTCGGTTTCCTGATTTTCGGCGAATACCCGGAGGGCCTCGGGGGCTTCTACGGCGAAATCTGGGGCACGCTGGGGCGCGGCAGTCCCGGCACCTGGTTTCTCGTGCTCAGCCCCTGGCTGGTGGTGACGGTGGCCCGCCTGACCTGGCGCTCCATGCGCCGGCCCCGGCGCCGGTCGCCGGCGTAAGCCCTGCCGACGGGGCCGCATAACTGTGAACCCGGTCACAGAACTCTCATCAAATCAATGAATTGACGGGTAATTTGACAAAATTATGTAAAGTTTGAGGTGCACGCTCTCCGGCAGACCGGATAATCGATTCGTCCGTAAAGGCATCGGCCCATCACGAAAAACAAATCCGATAAATGACCTCGTACCTGAAAAAGCTGCTCGAAGAGCGACTGCTGGACCGCTTCCGGCCACGGCCGGCACCGGCACCGGCGCGCGGGGCCACACCGCTCCTGAACCAGGTACTCGCCGAACAACGCGCAAGGCAGCGCAGGGAGTCGCACAATCGCGAACGATCGTCTCCGCCCTCGCCTCCCCGCATCGATCACCTGCCGGCGGGCAGCCGTGTCGTCTCCAACGGCAATGGCAAGAACGTCTATCTGGGCGAGATCCCCGCCGACGACCGCGAAGAGTTGCTCAAATTGCTGGACGACCCTTCACTGTCGATCGATGAGGATCACGCGTTCGATCCCTATGACCACTCGGATTCCTGGCGCCGCGACGACCAGCGCTGAGGGCGTCGCCGCTGCCGGCCGCGGTGGATACCGGTCGACGGCATCCGGAACGGCCATGGCCGCACTGTGCCTTGTTGACATAAGTTCTTGAATTAGCTCCAGGTTGTGACCTGATTCCTCGTTAGCTGCCACCGCCAGGTGCCAGACTGGCCTCCGCTGTCCCTGATGACCACGGAGGGTGCGGCCGATGAAGACTCCACTGATGCTCACGGCGACCTGCCTGCTGACGCTGCTCGGTACGACGGCGGTGGCCGACGAGGCGCCCGGCCGTGAATCGGCCACGGATGCGGCCACCGATGGGAAAGCCAATGGGAAAGCGATACGGGTGAGCACGGGGGAGGCAGCCGGAACGCTCCGCTACGCCCTGCTGCCGGCACGCTTCCGACACCGGGCCGCACCGACAGAACGCCCCCACGCCGGCCTGCCGCGTGACACCGGACCCGGCATCCGTCCCATGGAGTACCGGGACCGAGCGCCCCTGATCACCCGGCTGAAGGAACTCGACGGGCTGCGCCTGCTCACGTTCTGGGAGACCCGCGCGTTCGCCGTCTTCTTCGGCGTCTCCCGAGACGGCGTCGCCGGACTGAACATCGCCCAGAAGAAAGACGATGTGCCGGAGCGGGAGGAGGAAAAGGCGAACCCGGCTGACCCGGCGCTCGAGCCAGCTTTCCTCGCCGCAACGGCCTATCGCCGATAAGAGCCGCTAACCGCCAAGTGGCCTGCAAGCGCGGCTCGGCTTCAGCCGCCCTCGCGATCAGAGGAGGACGCATCGCGCGCCGCACGGAACTCGTTGCCCTCAGCCCAGTTCGGCCAGTCCCTCGTCCCGGCCAGGGCGCGGCCCACCTCGAATAGCAGTCCGACGTCCTCGATCACGCCGCGCAGGTCCCAGTCCTCGCTGTATTCGTCGCTGACCTTGTGATAACGCTCGCTGACCCAGGCCGCGTTGTAGGCCAACCCGTACTCCCTGCCCTTCTCGCGGTGGTCGACCCCGCCGCGCAGGTAGAGCGCCGGCACGCCGCGCTTGGCGAAATTGAAGTGATCGGAGCGGTAGAAGAAGCCCTTCTCCGGCGTGGGTTCCGGCTCCAGGTGCCGGCCCTGGGCCTCTGCGGCACGCGCCGCATACTGGTCCAGCTCGGAGTTGCCAAAGCCGATCACCGTGACGTCGTGACTGGGGCCCACCAGCGACATCGCGTCCAGATTGATGTTGGCCACGGTGCGCTCCAGCGGGAACAACGGGTGGCTGGCGTACCAGTCGGAGCCGAGCAGGCCCGATTCCTCTGCGGTCACGGCCAGGAACACGATGCTGCGCTCCGGGCCCGGCTCCATGGCGGCGAAGGCCTCTGCGATCTCCAGCAGGCCGGCCACGCCGCTCGCATTGTCCACGGCACCGTTGTAGATGCGGTCCTGCAGCACAGAGCGCGCCAGGCCGAGGTGGTCCCAGTGCGCCGTATAGACGATGTATTCGTCCGGATGCTCGCTGCCCGGCAGCATGCCGACGACGTTGGCCGACTCCATGCTGGACAGGCTGTTAGTGACCGCAACACTCGCCTGCAGACCCAGCGGCCGCGCCTCGAATTCCCGACTCGCCGCGCTGCTCACTGCCTCGTCGAAGTCGACGCCGGCCGAGGCGAACACCGAACGGGCCGCTGCGCCGGTGAGCCAGCCCTCGATGGCCACACGCGGCGGCGCGGCATCGCCCAGATCGAGGTCGAACTGCTCGCCGCTCCAGCTGCCGCTGACCACCAGCCAGGGATAACCGGCCGCCTCCGTCTCGTGGACGATCAGCGCGCCGGCTGCGCCCTGACGGGCCGCCTCCTCGTACTTGTAGGTCCAGCGGCCGTAATAGGTCATGGCGCGGCCGTTGAACAGCTCCGGATCGCCGCTGGCGAAGCCTGGGTCATTGACCAGGATCACCACGGTCCTGCCCTCGACGTCGAGGCCCTCGTAGTCGTTCCAGTCGTACTCGGGCGCGACGATGCCGTAGCCCACGAAGACCATGTCGCTGTCGGTCAGAGACTCGGCTTCCTGATAGCGCTTGGTCCACACCATCATGTCCTGCTGGTAGCGGAACGACAGCGATTCCCCACCGCCCTCGATCGCAAGCGGCGTCACCTCCTCGGCGGTGATGGAGACCAGCGGCACGCCCTGCAGGTAGCTGTCGCCGTTGGCCGGTTCCAGCCCGGCAGCGCGGAACTCCGCGGTGAGGTAGTCGACCGTGTTGCGCTCGCCCTCGCCACCCGGCGCCCGGCCCTGGAACTCGTCCGAGGCGAGCACCTTCACGTGTTCGGCGAAATCGACGGCGTCGATGGCAACTGTCGCCCTGGCGGTCTCCGCGCCGGCGGCCGGCTGATCGGCCTGACGGGCCTGTTCCTCGCCACCGCCGCCACAGGCCGCGGTGAGAGTGAAGACCGCGGCCAGGGCCGTCCAGCGCGACGCGCGGCTTACCAAGCGCACTACGATATCCATGCCTTCTCCTGTTCCGGTCACGGCCGCCCGTCCGGGCGGCCCGTCGATGAGAGCGGCCCGGTATACCAGAAACCGCGCCCGGGTACACCCCATGCGGAATTGACCGCATCCGGACCCCCGCGTACGCTCGCTGCTTGCCGCCGAGGAGGACCATCATGGGGCTGCGCATCACCATCGATCTCGAAGATTCGGATCTCGATCACTTCCGCCTGATCATGAAGGAGGCGCACAAGGCCGCCGGGCGGGCCTCCGAGGACGACATCATCGCGTCAGCCGAGACCCTGCTCGGCCAGGTCCGCCAGGGCAAGGTGCCGACCTACATCCAGGAACGTCTCGAGAAGCTGCGGGTGCTGACCGACATGCTCCACGACTCGGAGTGGCAACTGCCCGACGAGGAGAAGGGACGCGTGATCAACGCGCTGGCCTACTTCGCCGAGCCGGAGGACCTGATCCCCGATCACATCCCGGGCCTGGGCTTCCTCGACGACGCCATCATGGTGGAACTGGTCGTGCGCGAGCTGCGCCACGAGATCGAGGCCTATCAGGATTTCTGCGAATTCCGGGTGCGCGAGGAAATGCGACGGGGCCGCAAGAACGAGGATCCGGTGACGCGAGAGGAATGGCTGCGCAGCCGGCGCCGCGAGCTCCACTCGCGCATGCGCCGGCGCCGGCGCAGCGAGCGCAAGCGCGGCGGATCCCGGCGCTCGCCGCTGTCGCTGTTCTGAGTGTGCGCCCGGCGGAGGCGGAAGCCCTCCCGCGGGAACTCCGGGGCGCCGTCGCGGCGCTCGAGCGAACGGTCACCGGCCAGCTGCGCGATGAACTGGCGGCGGCCGGCGCCGGCCGCGGCGGACTCGCCGAAGAACTCCGACGGCGCCGGGACGACTACCGCACCTGGCACCGCATGGACGAAGTGCCGGATCGGGTGGCCGAAGTGGCCGGCCGCCTGATCCGCGGGGAACCCTCACCCGGCGTGCTTCGGCAACTGCAGCTGGCCGTGCTCGCCGCGATGGCCCGGGCCCATGAGCGCGCGCTGGCGGAATCCGCGGGAGACGGCTAGGGCCAGTAGAACCAGCCCGTGAACAGTACGTCGGCCCACATCAGCGCCTGCGCCGGCCACCGCCACCACAGGCGTTTCAGCTGCGCATAGAAACTTGCCCCGGCCACGACTGTCATAGCCATGAACAGCCCGAAGCTGCCGACCAACGGACGGAACTCGGAGGCAAGCCGCGGATACTCGTCCCCGAGGATGAGGAAGATCAGCATGACCACGGCTAGGCCGAGGCTGATCGAGGCCGCGGATCCGAGGACGATGCCGGTGATTATGGTGAGTGGCTGCATAGGGCTTGTCGAGCGTTGCGAAGGCGTGTCGTTTGCCCTTGATTGGCGGGTCGGGGCATTCTAGCCTTGCTTCGGCGGGGCGCAAGTGCCGCCGCTGCGTCGGAATCGAGGACGGATCTGGAATGATGAAGAGAATCAGAACTGGTTTATTTGCGACGGCATTCGTGCTGGCCGGTGCCTGGGCCGGCGGCCTCGTGCCCGTCGCCGCCGATGCCGTCCCGCCGGAGAGCAATCCGACGCTGGCCCCGACGGAACGGCACGAGCAGATCGCGACGCTGGTCACCGATTTCATCGAGCGCTCCCACTACCGCCGCACCGCGGTCGACGACGAGGTGTCCGGCCGTGTCCTCGACGCCTACATCGAGGCTCTGGACGGCAACCGCTCCTACTTCCTCCAGTCCGATATCGATGCGTTCGAACAGTACCGTACCGAGCTCGACGATGCCGTCTCCCGGGACGAGTCCCTGGACCCGGCCTTCGAGATCTTCCGGGTCTACCGCGAGCGTGCCGAGCGGCAGATCACTCATGCGCTGGCGCTGCTCGACGAGGAACCCGACTTCTCGGTGGAAGAGACCTTCCGCTTCGACCGCGAGGACGCGCCCTGGGCCGCCAGCCAGGCGGAACTGGACGAACTCTGGCGCAAGCGCGTCAAGAACGATGCGCTCAGTCTCGTGCTGACCGAGAAGCCGTGGGAAGAGGTACGCGACATCCTGGAGAAGCGCTACAAGCGTTTCCAGACGCGCTTCGAGCAGATCAACAGCGACGACGTGTTCGAGACGTTCATGAACTCCTACGCCCGCACCATGGACCCGCACTCGAGCTACCTGTCGCCGCGCAACTCCGAGGAATACCAGATCCAGATGAGCCTGTCCTATTTCGGCATAGGCGCGTCTTTGCAGATGGAGGACGAGTACGTCACGGTGATGAACATCATCCCCGGCGGGCCCGCCGCCATCGACGGACAGCTCGAGCCCACCGACCGCATCACGGCAGTCGGCCAGGGCGACGAAGGCGAACTGGTGGACGTCATCGGCTGGCGCCTGGACGACGTGGTGCAGATGATCCGCGGACCGGCCGGGACCACCGTGCGCCTGCAGATACTGCCGGGCAATGCCCTGCCCGGTGCCGAGGAGGAGATGCTCTCGCTGGTGCGCGACCAGGTGAAGCTGGAAGAGCAGGCGGCGAAGAGCGACATCGTCACCATTCCGCGCGACGGCCGCGACTGGCGGGTTGGCGTCATCACCGTGCCGAGTTTCTACCGGGACTACGAGGCCCAGCGCGACGGCGACAAGGACTTCACCAGCACCACCCGCGACGTCGAGCGTCTCATCGGCGAGCTGGAACAGGAGGGCGTCGACGGCCTCATCGTCGACCTGCGCAACAACGGCGGCGGCCACCTGACCGAGGCGACGGCACTGTCCGGCCTGTTCATCGACCGCGGTCCCGTCGTGCAGCTGCGCGACTCCACCGGGCGCATCAGCGTGATCGACGACCAGTGGAAGAACGGCGTCGCCTACGACGGCCCGCTGGCGGTGCTGGTCAACCGTTTCAGCGCCTCGGCGTCGGAGATCTTCGCCGCGGCCATCCAGGACTACGAGCGCGGCGTGGTCATCGGCCAGCGCACCTTCGGCAAGGGTTCGGTGCAGAACCTCTACGCGCTGGACCGCTTCCAGCGTGACCGGAGCGGCGACGGCCTCGGCCAGCTCACCCTCACGATCGGCAAGTACTATCGCGTAACCGGCGACAGCACCCAGCATCGGGGCGTCGACCCCGACATCGCCCTGCCCTCCGTGATCGACTCGGAGGAGGTCGGCGAGAGCACCCGGCCCACAGCGCTGCCCTGGGACCGGATCCGCGCCACCCGTTATGAAGCGCGCGAGCCCCTGGATTCCACCATCGACCTGCTGTCGACCAACTTCCGCGAGCGGCTGAAGAGCGACCCGGATTATGACTACCTGCTGAAGGACATCGAGGCCGCCCAGAGCATGCGCGAGCGCAAGACGGTGTCCCTCGCGCTGGACGAGCGCAAGCAGGAGCGCGAACGGCTGCAGGCCGACCGCCTGGCGCGGGAAAACGAACGGCGCAAGGCGCTGGACCTCGCACCGGTGGATTCCGTGGAAGCGCTGGACGAGGAAGAAGGGCCGGACATCCTCCTGAAGGAGGCCGCCTCCATCGTCGCCGACATGGCCCAGTTCCTGGCGCTGCCGCGCCCGCCTGCGGCCGAGCGGGCCGCCAAGAACGACCTCTGAGCCGTCTCCGGCCGTCCTGATCGGGGCCTGCCCTCTTGTCAGCCGGACACAAGGTGTTATACTTAACTACAACACTAGTCGACCATGGAAGTAGCACAGAATGTCCGTACGCCTGCTCCGCCCTCTGCTCGCGCTGGCCGTCGGCCTGACTCTGGCCTTCGCCGCCGCTCGGGCGCCGGCCACAAGCAATGCCCCCGCGACGCTTTTCCCCGCTCCCCCGACACACGCCGCGGACGCAGCCGCGCCGGTGACGGTCTCACCGCCGGTGCTGCGGATCCGACCGCTGATAGAACTGCGCTGGGCCGAGATTTTCGGCAACCGCATCGAGGAAGCCGCACGGGCGATGGATCGAGCCGCCGCTTTCCCGCCGGTTCGCCTGCCGACCGGCCCCATGTACCGGCGCGACATCTGAGACATTGCGAGGACGATTGAAGTCGATGAACACCCGGGACGCGAAAGCACGGAACCTGCTCCCCGCCGCGCTGCTCGGCGCCCTGCTCCTGGCCGGCTGCGGCGGCTCCGCAGATTCGGGCGACGGCCCCTCTGCCGGAGGCGCGGCAGAAGAGCAGAAGACGGAAAGCGCGGCGATACCGGTGGAAGTAGCCACTGTCGCCCGTGACGACATCTACGCGGTCTACTCGGGCACTGCCGCCCTCGAGGCCTTCGCCGAGGCGGAGGTGGTCGCCAAGGTGGGCGGCGAGATCCGCGAGGTCCTCGCCGAGGAAGGCGAGACCGTACAGCGCGGACAGGTGCTGGCGCGCCTCGACGGCGACCGCCTGCGCCTCGAACTGGAGCAGGCCCGGGCCAATCTGGCCAAGGCGGAGCAGGAATACCGGCGGAACACCGAACTGCACGAGAAAGGCCTGCTCGCCGCAGGGGCCTTCGAGAACCTGAAGTTCGAGCTGGACGCGTTGCGTGCGGCCTGGCGACTCGCGCAACTCGAGTACAGCTATACCGAGATTCGTGCACCCATCGACGGCGTGGTCGCGGAACGGCTCGTCAAGGTCGGCAATACGATCTCCGCGAACACGCCCATGTTCCGCGTAACCGATCTGGAGCCCATCGTTTCCTACCTGCACGTACCGGAGAAGGAATTCGGCAAGATCGAACAGGGACAGCCCGTGTTCATCACGATCGACGCGCTGCCCGGAGAGCGTTTCCGCGGGGAGGTCGAGCGCATCAGCCCTGTGGTTGACGCCGGCACCGGCACGTTCAAGGTGACGGTGGAAGTGGACGAGGAAGACACCGCGCTCAAGCCGGGAATGTTCGGCCGGCTCGACATCGTCTACGACTCGCGGCCGGCCCGGCTGCTGGTGCCGCGCCCGGCCGTCGTCGAGACGGAATCGGGACCGGCGGTTTACGTCGTCCGTGACGGCGTGGTGGAGCGCCGGCCGGTGCAGACCGGCATCGCCTGGCAGAACCGTATGGAGATCGTCTCCGGCGTCGAGGAGAGCGAACAGGTTGTGGTGGTCGGCCAGTCGGGGCTGCGTGACGGCGCGCGGGTGAAGGTGGTGGCGGACGAAGAGACCGCGATGCAGCTGAACGCGGAACTCGAGTCCCGCCGAAACCGCCTGTGAGCCGGCGCCGGCGACGGCCCGGGGAGAGCACGCCATGTGGCTGGTGAACCGGGCCACTGAACGGCCGGTAACCGTGCTGATGTTCTTCGTCGCCGTCGCCCTGTTCGGGACGGTGTCTCTCAGCCGCCTGGACGTGAACCTGCTGCCGGATCTCTCCTACCCCACCCTCACCGTGCGCACCGAGCTGGAGGGCGCCGCACCCCAGGAGGTGGAGAACCTGCTCAGCAAGCCCATCGAGGAAGCGGTGGGCATCGTCAAGAACGTGCGCAAGGTGCGCTCCCTGTCCCGCTCGGGCCGGTCCGACGTCACCATCGAGTTCATCTGGGGCACGGACATGAACCTGGGCAGCGTCGACGTGCGGGAGAAGCTGGACGTGCTCGAGCTGCCGCTGGAGGCCGACCGGCCGCTGCTGCTGCGCTTCGATCCGTCCAGCGACCCGATCATGCGGTTCGCCCTGCGCCGGGCCGGCGACGAGGCCGCCAGCGCCGTCCTCTCGGCCGACGAACTGAAACGCCTGCGGCGGCTCGCCGAGGACGAGCTGAAGCCCGCTCTGGAGAACGTGGCGGGGGTGGCCGCAGTGAAGGTGAGCGGCGGCCTGGAGGAGGAGATCGAAATCCTCGTCGACCAGGAGCGCCTGGCCCAGCTGGACCTGTCCATCGAGGAAGTGGCGGAACGCATCCGGGCCGAGAACACGAATCTTTCGGGCGGCAGCCTGGAACAGGGCAATCAGCGCTTCCTCGTCCGCACCATCAACGAATACCAGTCCATGGAGGAGTTCGCGAGCACGGTGATCGCCACCCGCGAGCGCCGGCCCGTCTACCTCGGCGATATCGCGCAGGTGACGCGGGGCTTCAAGGAACGGGAGGCCATCACCCGCGTCGACGGCGCCGAGGCGGTGGAGCTGGCCGTCTACAAGGAAGGCGACGGCAACACGGTGCAGATCGCCGGCCGCACGGCGGAACGCATGGACTCGCTGTCGGAGGATCTGCCCGACGGCCTGGAAGTGGTGACCATCCAGGACCAGTCCGGTTTCATCCGCGCCGCCATCGATCAGGTCGTCAACGCCGCGCTGCTCGGCGGGCTGCTCGCGGTGCTGGTGCTCTACGGTTTCCTGCGCGACGCCCGGGCCACGGTGATCATCGGTCTCGCCATACCGGTCTCCGTGATCGGCACCTTCGCGCTGATGTATCTCTCCGGCCTCAGCCTCAACATCATGTCGCTGGGCGGCATCGCGCTCGCCGTGGGCCTGCTCGTGGACAACTCGATCGTCGTGCTCGAGAACATCGTGCGCAAGCGCGAGGGCGGTCTAGGCGTGCTCGCGGCGGCCCGGGACGGTGCCGGCGAGGTGGCCACGGCCGTGACTGCCGCCACCCTCACGACGGTGGCCGTGTTCTTCCCCATGGTCTTCGTCACCGGAATCGCCGGCCAGCTGTTCCGCGACCAGTCGCTGACGGTGACCTACGCCCTGCTCTTCTCCCTGCTGCTGGCGGTGGTGCTCATCCCCATGCTCGCCGCCTCCGGCGGCCGCCAGGGCTACGCGGAGGCGATGGACCCCCGTCCGCCGGGCCGGATCGGCCGCGCGCTCGGCCGGGTGGGACGCATCGCCGGCCGTCTCTGGCATCTGCTCGCCGCGGGCATGCGGCTGTTATTGACGCCGCTCGTGCTGTTCTTCAGCGGCTTCAACCGGGTCGCCGCCGGCCTCTACGAGCGGATGCTGCCGTGGGCCCTCACCCACCGGGCCGTCGTCCTCGTGACCGCTGCCCTCATCTTCCTGGGCTCGGTCGCCCTGGTGCCGAGGCTCGGCACGGAACTCATCCCCCAGCTCTCCCAGGGCGAGTTCTCCGTCAACCTCCGCCGCGCGCCGGGCACGCCGCTCACGGCCACCGACCAGGCGCTGCTGACGGCCTGGCGGGCCGCCGCGGACGTGCCGGGTGTGGAGCGCACCTATTCGGTGGCGGGCAGCGGCAACCGCCTGGACGCGAGCCCGGTGGACGCCGGCGAGCACACCGGCAGCCTCACCGTGCGCATGTCGGCCGGCGCCGGCCGCGACGGCGAGTCCCGCGCCATGGCCCGGATACGCGAGGACATAGCCGCGCTGCCGGGCGTGCAGTACGACTTCAGCCGGCCGGAGCTGCTGTCGCTGGCCACGCCGCTGGAGGTGGTGATCTCCGGCTTCGATCTCGCGCGCCTGCGCACCGCCGCCGACCGCCTCGCCGGCGCGCTGCGCGCCGATGGGCGTTACACGGACGTGCGGTCCAGCATCGAGGCAGGCAATCCGGAGATCCAGATCGCCTTCGACCAGGAGCTGGCGGCCAAGCTCGGCCTGTCGGTCCGCGACGTGGCCGACCAGGTGGTGAACAGCGTTCGCGGCAATCTCGCCACGCGTTACAGCTGGCAGGACAAGAAGATCGACGTCATGGTGCGCAGCGTCGACCGCTCCGCGGCGTCGCTGGAGGACGTCGGCGCGCTCATCGTCAACCCGGCCAGCGAGCGTCCGGTGACCCTGGACGACGTCGCCACCATTGTCCTGGCCGAGGGACCCGCGGAGATCCGCCGCCTGGATCAGCAGCGCGCCGCCGTGATCTCCGCCAACATCGCGTACGGTGACCTGGGCGCAGCCGCAGAGGCCGCCGAACGTATCCTCGGCTCGCTGTCGCTCCCCGCCGGCCTGACTACCGACATCGTCGGCCAGAGCGAGGAGATGGAGGATTCGCTGGCGTCCATGCGCTTCACCCTGCTACTGGCCGTGTTCCTGGTCTACCTGGTGATGGCCTCCCAGTTCGAGTCGCTCCGCCATCCGTTCGTGATCCTGTTCACGATCCCGCTGGCCCTGGTCGGCGCGGTGCTGGCGCTGTATCTCACGGGCACCACCATCAACGTGGTGGCCTTCATCGGCGTCATCATGCTGGCCGGCATCGTGGTGAACAACGCCATCGTGCTGATCGACCTGATCAACCAGCTGCGCCGCGCCGGCGTCGCGAAGACCGAAGCCATCCTGGAGGCCGGCCGCAGCCGCCTGCGGCCCATCCTGATGACGACGCTGACCACGGCGCTCGGCCTCCTGCCCATGGCGCTCGGCTTCGGCGAAGGCGCGGAGATCCGCGCGCCGATGGCCATCACGGTGATCGGGGGACTCACCACGTCCACCCTGCTCACCCTGCTGGTGATCCCCGTGGTCTATTCCCTGGTGGAGCGCGACGAACGGCCGCAACCCGCCGACGCGCCCGCCCCGGCTCCGCAGCGGGCCTGACGCGGAGGGGCCGGGCATGCGCCACACCGAATTCTCGCTGCGCCGGCCGGTCACCGTCACGATGATCTTCGCGGCGCTGGTCGGCATCGGCCTGATTTCGTCCCGGCTGCTCCCGCTCGAACAATTCCCGGATATCGAGTTGCCGGGCTTTTTCATCAACATCCCTTACGAGGGATCCACGCCCGAGGAAGTGGAGCGGCTGATCACCCGGCCCGCCGAGGCCGCGCTGTCCACGCTCTCGGGCGTCAAGCGCATGAACTCCACCTCCCGGGCGGACGGCGCGCAGATCTGGATGGAGTACGGCTTCAACTCCAACGCCGCCACGGAGGCGGTGGAGGCGCGGGTGAAGCTCGATGCCATCCGCGACGAACTGCCGCCCGACCTCAAGCGCATCATGGTCTACAGCGGCTCATTGAACGACCAGCCCATCATGACCCTGCGCCTGTCCTCCGACCGAGACCTGTCCCAGGAGTACCTGATGCTCGACCGCGTGCTGAAGCGGCGTATCGAGCGCATCGAAGGGGTATCCAAGGTCGAGCTGCAGGGCGTCGAGCCGCCCGAGGTCCGCATCCTGCTCGACTCGGGCCGGGTGGCCGCCCACGGCATCAATCTGTACGAACTCTACGAGCTGCTGCAGCGGAGCAACTTCTCGGTCAGCGCGGGACGGCTGGAGAGCGGCGAGCAGCGCTGGACCCTGCGCTCGGACGGCGAACTGCGGAGCCTGGCCGAAATCGGCGACCTGATCGTCGACGGCGGTAATCTGCGCCTCGCCGACATCGCCGACATCCGGCTGGTGCCCGAGGAGCGGGACTACGGCCGCCACCTGGACGGCCGGGAGGCGGTGGGGCTCGGCGTCACCCGGGCCAGCGGTGCGAACATGGTGCAGGTGGCCGACCGGGTCAACGACGAACTCGAGAAGATCGCCGAGCTGCCTTCGATGCGCGGGATCCGCATCTTCAACATCGACAACAAGGCCGACAGCGTGCGCTCGTCCCTGGCGGACCTGCTGCAGGCCGGCCTGATCGGCTCGCTGCTCGCGGTGCTGGTGCTCTATCTGTTCCTGCGCCAGGTGACAACGACACTGATCGTGATGCTGGCGGTGCCGGTCTCGCTGGTGATCACGCTGGGCGTGATGTACTTCAGCGGCCTCACGCTGAACATCCTCACGCTGATGGGACTGATGCTCGCGGTGGGCATGCTGGTGGACAACTCGGTCGTGATCACGGAGAGCATATTCCGTTACCGGCAGGAGTACCCGGACGACCCGCGGCGGGCCGCGCTCGAGGGCGTGGACGAGGTTGGGCTCGCCGTCATCGCCAGCACCGCAACCTCGGTCTGCGTGTTCCTGCCCATCGTTTTCGGCGAGCAGATCGACATCACCGTGTTCCTGTGGCACGTCGGCGTCACCATCTCGGTGGCCATCGTACTCTCGCTGCTCGTCTCCCAGACCCTCATCCCGCTGCTCGCCAGCCGGGTGCCGGCACCGCCGCCGCCGAAAGCAGGCAGCGCCATCGCCATCCTCACCGATCGCTACACCCGCACCCTGGCCTGGACGCTGCGTCACCCCCGCTGGTCGGCGCTGGCCGCAGTGCTCGTGCTCGCCTCGCCGGCCGCCCCCGTCGGCCTCGGCATGCTGCAGACGGACATGTTTCCCCAGGAGCCGTCGCGGCGGCTGGAACTCATCTATCACATCGACGACATCTATCCGGTGGAGCGGGTGGAGATGGCGGTCGACCGCATGGAGACGTTCCTGTTCGAGAACGCCGAGCGTCTCGACATCGAATCCGTCTACAGCTATTACGACACCGGTCGCGCGCAGTCGAGCATACTGCTGACCGAGGGCGATGCGATCACGGTCGATGCCCAGACGGTGATGGACACCATCCTGGAAGAGATGCCCGAGCTGGTCATCGGCAGGCCCGACTTCCAGTGGCAGCAGCAGGGCGGCGGCCCGGGCTTCGGCATCACGCTCACCGGCGAGTCGACCGAGCGCCTCGCGGAACTCGCCGGCGAGGCCTGGCGCGTACTCTCCACCGTCGACGCGCTGGAGGGACTCACCTCGGACCTGGTCGCGGGTCCCAAGGAAGTGCAGGTAGTCGTCGACCGGGAGCGTGCCGCCCGAATCGGACTCACCAGCCAGGCGGTGGGCCAGGCGGTCTCGGTGGCCATGCGGGGGCAGCCGCTGCGCGAGTTCCGGACGCCGGACGGCGAGATCGGCGTGCGGCTCGCCTTCCGCGAGGACGACCGGCAGACGATGGAGCAGCTCGCCAATCTGACCATCATGGCGCCGACGGGCGAGCGGGTGCTGCTGGGGACGGTCGCCGACCTGCACGAACGCACGGGGCCGCGCCAGATCCGCCGTACTGACCGCAAGACCTCGGTGAAGATTTCGGGCTCCATCGACACCGACAGTTCGCTCTCGGAGATCCGGCCGGTGGTACAGCAGCTGATGGACCAGCTCGACTACCCGCCCGGCTACGGCTGGAGCTTCGGTGAGGGAGTGGACCGCAGCGACGAGACCCGGCAACTGCTCATGCAGAACATCCTGCTCGGCGTCGCGCTCATCTTCATCGTGATGGCGGCGCTATTCGAGTCCGTGCTCTACCCGGTCTCGATCATGGTCTCGCTGATCTACTCCATCACCGGCGTGGTCTGGTTCCTGGCCCTCACCGGCACCACCATGAGCTTCATGGCGATGATCGGCATCATGATCCTGATCGGCATCGTCGTGAACAACGGCATCGTGCTGGTAGACCACATCAACAATCTGCGCCGGCAGGGTATGCCCAGGGAGCAGGCCGTGCTGGAAGGCGCCCGGGACCGGCTGCGCCCCATCCTGATGACGGTGGCCACCACCATCCTCGGCCTGCTGCCGCTGGCCATCTCCACCACCAAGGTCGGCGGCGACGGTCCGTCCTACTTCCCGATGGCACGGGCGATCATCGGCGGGCTGGCCTTTTCCACCGTCACCTCGCTGCTGCTGGTGCCGCTGGTTTACGTGAGCCTGGACCGGGCCAGGAACTGGGTGGGGCGCGTACGCCGGTACGCTCGGGCCCGCGCCTCAGCCGCCGCGTGAGGCCGCGGGGCGGATCAGGACAACAGCACGTCCGTGACGTGCCAGAATTCCTCCGCCAGCACATTGATGTCGGGCTCGTTGAGGTCCGCCGACTCGCCGGGGGCCTCCAGTGACTCCGGCACCGGCACCGTGTCCGCCCGCCGCCCGTAACGGGCGCGCTGGCTGAGGACCTGGGTGCGCCGACGGACCTCGGCGGCGAATTCCCCGCCGGCCTCGGCTTCCTCGAGCGTCTTCAGGCGTGAGCTCAGCCGCGTCAGCAGCATGTCGCAGTCGCGCTCGCTGCCGTAGTCGATGCTGCCGGGCGTGCGCTCCATGGCGGAGCGTGCCATTTCGGTGAAGCCGAAAGCAGAGAAATGCGCGTGCAGATACTCGGCCAGGGCGATCACCATGCAGTTGACCAGCCGCCGCCCCTGCACCGACAGCCCCGGATAGTCGGGCGGCGTCGCCTTCT
Organism: Lentisalinibacter sediminis; assembly: GCF_040706615.1. Lineage (NCBI taxonomy): Bacteria > Pseudomonadati > Pseudomonadota > Gammaproteobacteria > Woeseiales > Woeseiaceae > Lentisalinibacter > Lentisalinibacter sediminis. The sequence continues at coordinate 109,796 of NZ_JAPDRF010000003.1, forward strand.
GCAGTCTGCCGTATTCCCGGGTGAATTCGTCCGCCGCCGCGGCGATCTCCTCCAGCTCCGCCTCGATCGGCCCCCGCTCGGCGCGGATCGACCGCCGCCGGAAGAAATTCCAGAATCCCGCCAGCGCCGCCGTCCGTTCGTCGTTGTCCGCAAGCGCCGCCTCCAGTTCCCGCCGCCGCGCCCGCGCCCGGTCGAGGCGTTGCGCCGCCTCGCGGCGCAGGGCGGTCTGCTCCGTGGCCCAGGTCGCCAGCAGACGCTTTCGCTCCCGCTCCGTCACCTGGGCGGCCATCTGACCGGCGAATTTCTCCAGGCGGGCATGGCAGCGCTTCCAGATGCCGCGGATCTGGTAGAAGACCACCGCCCGGTTCGCCGCGGTGCGGTCCGCCAGCAGCTCCTCCAGGCCGTCGAGTTTCTGCTGCAGCCTCGCATTGCGGCCCTCCTGCACCTTGAGCTGATCCAGCAGCTCGAAGCGCTCCTTGCGCAGCCGCGAGTATTCCTTCTTCAGCTCCGCACGGTTCCAGTACAGATGCAGGAGCTTGTCGTCATCCTGCTCGACCTGCACGTCCGGAGAACCGAAGAGTTGTGCCAGTGCTGCCATTGTCGGGCCCTTGACATAATCGGGACCCGCGCCGCCGTTCGGGGCGCGGGGACCGTTCCGATAGGGGGCATGCTGGCACCATCCCTGCGCCCGTACCATGACCGGATCGACACTTTCGGCGTGGGGGGGGCTGGCCACCCCGGGGGCGGCGCGGCGGCGGTCAGTCGGCGGGGCGGTCCGCGGGGAACGCGTGGCCCCGGTCGAGGCAGTACTCCAGCCACTTGTTCAGCATGACGTTGCGCGCCCAGCGGCTGTCGAGTTCGCGGCGGAATTCGCTGGCGAGGCGCCGGAACAACTCGTGATGGTGCTGATCGGCAAGATGCATGGCCTCCGCCAGGCAGCCATCGAAGTACACGCGCACGGTGAGGTCGGGATCGGCGACGCTGCCGCCCGCCTCCTCGAAGCGGTAGGTCATGGCGAGCGTCGAGGTATACGGCGTGCGCTCCAGCACGCTCAGATGCAGGTCGCAGTCGCCGCCAACCCGGGAGACGTGCCCGCCTTTCATCGCGCGCAGAGCCGGCGCCATGCGTAGCAGTCGCAGGTAGTTGCTCTCGTAGAGCGTCATCAGGCCGGCGAAGCTGCGCGGCCGCACGACGGTCTGCGGCAGGATGAGGCTGTCGGCGATCATGGGCGGAATATAGCACACGGCCAGCGGGCTCTTGCCGACCCTGAAAAGACCGTAAAAATCAAGGTTTACGTGTGGCGAAAGCCGTGATCTAGGGACGCGTGCGGCGCTCCAGCCCGGTGCTGTCGAGGATGCGACTGGAGATCTCCTCGATGGAGAATTCGGTGGTGTCGATGTAGGGGATGTTGTACCGGCGGAAGAGCTTCTCCGCCTCCCGCAGCTCGAAGCGCACCTGCTGGGCGCTGGAATAGCGGCCCCGCGAGCGCCGCTCGCGGCGGATCTGCTGCAGCCGCGCGGGCGATATAGTCAGCCCGAACAGCTTGCCCCGGTGCTTCAGCAGCGTTTCGGGCAGCTCGCCGCTCTCGAACTCCTCCTCGGTGAGGGGGAAGTTGGCCGCGAATACGCCGTACTGGAGGGCGAGATACAGGCAGGTGGGCGTCTTGCCGGAGCGGGATACGCCGACCAGGATCACGTCGGCCTGCTCGTAATTGCGCACCGTCGCACCGTCGTCGTTGGCGAGCGCGAAATTGGTCGCCTCGATGCGCTTCATGTAGACATTCGGATCGGATACGCCGTGGGCCTTGCCCGCCGAGTGGGACGATTCCTGCTCCAGTTCCTCCTCGAGCTCGCCGAGGAAGGCGTCGAAAATATCGAGATACAGCCCCTCCGAACCCTGTATGATTCTGCGCAGATCATCGTGTACGAGGGTGCTGAATACGATCGGCCGGATGCCGTCACGGCGGGCGGAATCGTTGATTTTTTTCAGCGCAGCCAGTGCCTTGTCATCATTATCGATAAATGGCAAAGTCACTTGCCGGAAATCCTGGCTGTCGAATTGCGTGAGCAGGCTGTGACCCAGCGTCTCGGCCGTGACACCGGTCTGGTCGGACAGAAAAAAGACGGTTCTTTGGCCCATGGGTCGATCCGAGGCGCAAGCGTCGTTGGATTGTGCACGTTCGGGTCGATAACACAAGGGAGTCGACTTTGGAGCCTTATGTAGTTTCGCTCGATGCATTGGGCATGGGCGACGTGGACCGGGTGGGCGGCAAGAACGCGTCACTCGGCGAGATGATAGCCAACCTGTCCGCCGCCGGCGTCACCGTCCCCGGCGGCTTCGCCACCACCGCACAGGCCTACAGAGACTTCCTCCGCCACGAGGGCCTCGCCGACCGGATCAACCAGCGCCTCGGCGCACTGGACGTGGACGACATCAAGGATCTCACCGCCGCCGGGAGCGAGATCCGGCAGTGGATCATGGATACCCCCCTGCCCCCCCGGCTGCGCGAGGACATTACTACAGCCTGGGAGGAGATGACCGGGGGCGATGACATCGCGGTGGCGGTGCGCTCCTCGGCCACCGCCGAGGATCTGCCGGATGCCTCTTTCGCGGGACAGCAGGAGACCTTCCTGAACGTGAAGGGCCTCGAGCGGCTCATCGAGGCCATCCACAAGGTCTTCGCCTCGCTGTTCAACGACCGCGCTATCGCCTACCGGGTGCACCACGGCTTCGACCATTCGCTGGTAGCCCTGTCGGCGGGCATCCAGCACATGGTGCGCAGCGATGTCGGCACCTCCGGCGTGATGTTCACGCTGGACACCGAGTCCGGCTTTCGTGGCGCTGTCTTCATCACCGCTTCGTACGGCCTCGGCGAGACGGTGGTTCAGGGCGCCGTCAATCCGGACGAGTTCTACGTCTACAAGAAGGCGCTCAAAGACGGCCATGACCCGATCCTGCGCCGCAACCTCGGCAGCAAGACCATCAAGATGGTCTACAGCGACAACCCCACCCCGGGTCATACCGTGGAGACGGTGGACGTCGACGAGGCGGAGTCCCAGCACTTCTGCCTGAGCGACGAGGACGTCATCGAACTGGCGAAGCAAGCGGTGACCATCGAGGAGCATTACGGCCGTCCGATGGACATCGAGTGGGGCAAGGACGGTGAGGACGGCAGGATCTACATCCTGCAGGCACGCCCGGAGACGGTACAGAGCCGCAGCGGGCGCACCCTGCAGCGCTTCTCCCTGAAGACGCGGTCGGACGTGCTCAGCCGCGGGCGCAGCATCGGCCAGAAGATCGGCATCGGCCCCGCCAAGGTCATCCGCAGCATCGAGGAGATGACCCGGGTGCAGAACGGCGACGTGCTGATCGCCGACATGACCGACCCGGACTGGGAGCCGGTCATGAAGCGCGCGGCGGCCATCGTCACCAACCGGGGCGGGCGCACCTGCCATGCCGCCATCATCGCCCGGGAACTGGGCATACCGGCCGTGGTCGGCTGCGGCGACGCCACCGAGCAGATCGCCGACGGCCGCGAGGTCACCGTATCCTGCGCCGAAGGCGACGAGGGCTACGTCTACGACGGCAAGCTGGAGTACGAGAAAAAGAAGATCGAGCTCGACTCCCTACCGGACATCCCGGTGAAGATCATGATGAACGTCGGTAACCCGGACCGGGCGTTCGACTTCGCCGGCATCCCGAATCACGGCGTCGGCCTGGCACGCCTGGAGTTCATCATCAATCGCATGATCGGCGTCCATCCGCGGGCGCTGCTCGAGTTCGACAAGCTGGACGCCGACACCCGCGAGGCGGTGGAGGAACAGATGGCCGGTTACAGCGAGCCGGTGGAGTTCTTCGTCGCGAAGCTGGCGGAGGGCATCGCCACGATCGCCGCCGCCTTCGATCCGCACCCGGTCATCGTGCGCCTGTCCGATTTCAAGACCAACGAGTACGCCAACCTCATCGGCGGCGAGGCCTACGAGCCACACGAGGAGAACCCGATGCTCGGGTTCCGCGGCGCCGCCCGCTACGTGGACCCTGACTACCAGCCCTGCTTCGAGCTGGAATGCCGGGCGCTGAAACGGGTGCGCAACGAGATGGGCCTGACCAACGTCCAGATCATGGTGCCGTTCGTGCGCACCGTCGATCAGGGCCGCGAGGTGGTGGAACTGCTGGCGAAGAACGGCCTCGCCCGCGGCGAGAACGGCCTGAAGGTCATCATGATGTCGGAGCTGCCCACCAACGCGCTGCTGGCCGACCGCTACCTGGAGCATTTCGACGGCATGTCCATCGGCTCCAACGACATGACCCAGCTTACGCTCGGCCTGGACCGGGACTCCGCCCTCGTCGCCGATGTCTTCGACGAGCGGGACGACGCAGTGAAGGCCCTGCTGGCCATGACCATCGAGGCCTGCCGCCGACAGGACAAGTACGTGGGCATCTGCGGACAGGGTCCGTCGGACCATCCGGATCTCGCCCACTGGCTGCTCGATCAGGGCATCGAGAGCATGTCCCTCAACCCTGACACGGTGATCGAGACCTGGCTCTTCCTGGCCGGCGAGAAGGTCTGACGCCGGCCGCACTCCTCAGAAGCTGTCGCTCCAGCGCGAGCGTTTGCGCCAGCGGATCCTGGGCACGATGATCCCGACGAGCACGCCGGCCAGCAACACGGCGGCACCGGCGATGAACCAGTCCCGGTTGCGCCGGCTGGCGAGTTCCCCGTTCTCCTGCTGCAGGGCGGCGATCTGCACCTCCGCCGTGGAGAGCTGCTCACGGAGCGCGTTGTTCTCCGCATTGATGCCGAGCACGTTGGAGGCCGTCCGCCGGATCTCCGCGAGCTCCGCCTCGAGCTGCTTGTTCTCCGCCTCGAGCGTCCGGATGCGGGCCTCGGCCTCCTGCTTGGCCCGGGTGAGGTCGTCCAGCTGCGCGCCCAGGTCGCCGCTCTGATTGCGGATCGTCTCCAGTCGCTGACGCATGGCGGCGAGCTGATCCCGCGCCGCCGGTTCCGGCATCAGGTAGCGGCTGATCACCCAGCCTTCGGTCCCGCCGAGCGTGCGCACGCGCGTGTAGCCGCTGTCCGGGTCCTGCTCCAGCATCTCGAGCTGGGTGCCGCTCTCCAGCATACGGATGATCTGGTTAGCCGTACTCGGCCCCGTCCTGAGCGTGATCTCGAACTCGTCGGAGACGTAGCGGGTCTGCGCCGCAACGCTCTGCGCCAGCAGCACAAGCAGTAGCGCCGCCAAGAAAGGCATCTTGTTAAGGAGTGTATTCAAGTTCCTGAAACCCAAGTCGAATTGCCCCCGATCGGGAGCGTCAGAGGTGACTATAAAGCAAGCCCGGACGCGGTGCCAGCCGTCACGCAGCCGTTCAGCCGGCCGCGGATCGGCGCCAGACCAGCAGCAGATTATTGGCCGGCATCGCATACTCGGCCTGCCGCTCCAGCCCGTGCCGGGCGGCCTCGGACTCCATGTCGTCGAGGTCGCGGATGCCCATGGCCGGGCTCCGGCTGCGCAACTCGCGGTCGAAGCGCCGGTTGCTATCGCTGGTGTGGCTCCCGCCTCGTGCGAAGGGGCCGTAGATCAGCAGCAGGCCGTCCGGCGCCAGGACGCGCGCGACGCCCGCAAGCATGGCGCAGACCGCCGCCCAGCTCATGATATGGGCCGTATTGGCGGCGTAGACGGCATCGAAGGGGCCGTCCGGCCAGTCGTCACTCAATACGTCCAGGGCCACGGGCGGCGGCAGCCGCGGTGCTTCCGGCGTCTGCAGACCGGCGGCCAGCGACGGCAGGTTGGACGCCATGTCGCTGGCCTGCCATCGGACCTCGGCCAGTTCCGAGGCGAAGTAGCGCGCGTGCTGGCCCGTGCCGGCGCCGATCTCCAGCACCCGCCAGCCGGGTTCGAGGTGGCGACGCAATACCGAGAGGATCGGCCGGCGGTTACGCTCGGCCGCCGGCGAGAATGGGGGTTCCAGAGTCATGCGCCGTCAGCCGGTCTGCATCGCCGCCACGGAGAACAGGTGCTCCCGGTAATGACGCAGCTCGGCGATGGAGTCACGGATATCGTCGAGCGCGCGGTGGCTGGATTCCTTCCGGAAGCCGGCGGCGACCGGTGGCGCCCACAGGCTGGCAAGGATCTTCAGCGTGCTCACGTCCAGGTTGCGGTAATGGAAGAAAGCCTCCAGCCCGGGCATGCAGCGGGCAAGGAAACGCCGGTCCTGGCAGATGCTGTTGCCGCACATCGGCGAGGTACCCGCCTCGACATGCTGACGCAGGAAGGCGAGCGTCGCCTGCTCGGCCTGGGCTTCGGTCACCCGGCTCTCCGCGACGCGCTGCGTGAGCCCGGAGCCGCCGTGCTGGGTGCGGTTCCATTCGTCCATGCGCGCCATCACCTCGTCGGGCTGGTGGATGGCCAGCACCGGACCCTCCGCGATCTCGTTCAGGTCCGCATCCGTGACTATGGTGGCGATCTCGATGATCCGGTCGTTCACCGTATCGAGGCCGGTCATCTCCAGATCGATCCAGATCAGATAACCCCGGCCATTCCCTGCCATTCTCTCGTCCGTCATACGCTCTGCCGTGCCGCAAGACTGCCGGCAGTGTAGCAGAGGGCCGCACGCGGCCGGACCGCACGGCCTATACTTCGGCCATGACGAAGAAGCGAGCGAGCGATACGTCCGGAGAACGCGTCCTCACCGTCACCGCAGCCCGCGGCCACCGGCTGGAACTGGAGTCGGCCGACGGCCGGCGGCTGCCCGCGCGCACCAAGGGCAAACGCTTGCGGGTGGTGTGCGGCGACGGGGTGGAGGCGGCACCGATCGCCGGCGAGGAGGACTGGCTGGTCACCGCCGTCGCGCCCCGGGACAACGTGCTGGCCCGCCTAGACAGCCGCGGGCGGCCGGAGACACTGGCGGCGAATCTCGACCAGCTCGTCGTGACCGCCGCCGTGCTGCCGCAACCCGACTTCTTCATCGTGGACCGCTATCTCTGCGCCGCCGAGCTGATGGGCATCCACGCCGCCGTCGTCTTCAACAAGACCGACCTGGCTCATGGCGAGCCCCCGGAACTGGCCGTCTACGAGGCGCTGGACTACCCCGTGCTGAGGGTCTCCGCCGAGTCCGGCGGCAGCATCGGCGCACTCACCGACTTGCTGGCCGGCCACGTCAGCATGCTGGTCGGCCAGTCCGGCGTCGGCAAGTCCTCCCTCATCAACGCCGTCGTCCCCGGTGCCGGACAGCGCATCGCCGCGGTCTCGGAGGCGCGGCGGGAAGGCCGTCATACGACGGTGGCCGCGGAGATGATCGCCCTGCCCCGCGGGGGACGGCTGATCGACTCCCCCGGCGTGCGGGACTTCGCTCCGCACATCGGGGCAGACGTTGACGTGGGCGCCGGTTTCCGGGAGATCCGGACCGCTTCCGCCGGGTGCCGGTTCAACGATTGCCTGCACCGGGCCGAGCCCGGCTGTGCCGTGCTCGCGGCGGTGGAATCCGGCTCGATCAGCGAGCGGCGCTACACGAGCTATCGGCGGCTGCTGAACCTCACCCGCCAGCTGCGCCGGGACGACTACTGAGCGGCGCTCAGCCCGGCGGCCAGCCGAGCTTCCGCCCCGCCAACAGGTGCAGGTGGATGTGGAAGACGCTTTGGCCGGCGCCCTCGTTGCAGTTCATGACCACCCGGTAGCCGTCGTCGGCATGACCCTCCCCGGCCGCCACGGACTTCGCGGCACCGAAGAGTTCGCCCACCAGCGCATGATGGGCCGGATCGATGTCGTTGATGGTCGGGATGTGCTCCCGGGGAATGAACAGCACGTGGGTCGGCGCCTGGGGATTGATGTCCCGGAAGCCGATGACGGTGTCGGACTCGTACACCGGCTCGGCAGCGATCTCGCCGGCCGCGATCTTGCAGAACAGGCAGTCCGGATCTCTCTTGTCGTTGCTCATCTCGACCTCCTCGTTCTATCGCAGGGTTCCGGCGGCCTCCCGACTCAGGCGCCGATGGCGCGCCGGCCTGCGAAGGCGTGGGAAAGGGTACCTCCGTCCACGTATTCCAGCTCGCCGCCGATGGGCACGCCGTGGGCGATGCGGCTGGCGCCGATGCCGCGGCGCGCCGCGAGCTCGGCCAGATAATGCGCCGTGGCATCGCCCTCCACCGTGGGATTGGTGGCGATGATGACCTCCTCCACGTCGCCCTCCTCGAGCAGGGACTCGAGACGGCCCAGACCCAGTTCCTCCGGGCCGATGCCGTCGAGCGGGGAGAGGTGTCCCAGCAGGACGAAATACCGCCCGCGGTAACCGGTGTGGTCTTCTATGGCCATGACGTCGGCGGGCATCTCGACGATGCAGAGCTGGCTCGTGTCGCGGGAGCCATCACGGCACACCGGACACACCGGTTCCTCCGAGAACATCCGGCAGCGCTCGCACTTGCCGATGCCGGCCACCGCCTCCGCCAGAGCCGTGGACAGCCGGCCGGCCCCGTCCGGGTCGCGCTCCAGCAGATGGAAAGCCATGCGCTGGGCCGACTTCTGCCCCACACCGGGCAGACAGCGGAGCGTCTCTATGAGCTGTACCAGCAGCGGCGAATACACCATGGGCGGATCAACCGAAAGGCAGTTTCATCCCCGGCGGCAGGCCCATGCCCGAGGTGAGGCCGGACATTTTCTCCCGGGTCGTTTCCTCCACCCGCCGGATGGCGTCGTTCATGGCTGCTGCGACGAGGTCCTCCAGCATCTCCCGGTCGTCGCCGATCAGCTCGTCGTCGATCGTCACCCGGCGCACCTCGTGCCGACAATTCATGGTGACTTTCACCATGCCGGCACCGGACTCGCCGGTGACCTCGATGCTCGCCAGCTCCTCCTGAGCCTGCTGCATCTTCTCCTGCATCTGCTGGGCCTGCTTCATCAGCTGGCCGAGTCCACCCTTCATTCGTCGTGCCTCCGCTTCTGTCCGTCGTGTGTCCGTCGTGTGTCCGTCAGTCCTGATCTTTCAGCCGCACCGTATCGGGCTGCAGCTCCGCGCCGAACATGTCCTGGAGTATGCGCACGTTCGGATCCTCCTCCAGCCCCTTCTTCGCAGCTTCCAGGCGCTCGGCCTCCTCGCGCCGCTGCCGCTGCACCGGGGTCTCCTCGGCGCCGCCCACCCGGATGCTCACCTTGAGCGGCTCGCCGAAGTAGTCGGCCATGGCCTTCTCCAGCGTACGTCGCCGGGGTTCGGTGAGCAGCGTCTCGCTGCGTTCGTCCAGCTGCAGCTGCACCCCGTTGCCCTGCCGGCCCACGTAGGCGCAGTTGGCGGCCAGCAGGCGCACGGAACCGGATATCTCGAGCTGGCCGGCCAGGCGGTGCCAGTCCGGTTGCGACCAGAATCCGGCATGGCGGGGACCCTTTTCGGTCTTCTCACCCGCCGGCCTGTCGGCCACCGCCGCGGACGGCTTCGCCGGCTCCCGCCCCGGCGCCGGTCCGGCTGCCGCCGGCTCGCCGGACAGGGTCTTCGCCGGCGAGAGCGAGCGGGCAGCGGGTCGACCGCCGCCTGCCGCCTGCCCGTCCGCACCGGCGGGCCGGAAGGCGAGCATCCGCAATAGTGTCATCTCGAATCCGGCGCGGGGATCCGGCGCCAGCGGCAGGTCCCGTCGGCCCGTGATGGCCACCTGGTAGTAGAGCTGCACGTCGTCCGGCGTGAAGCGTTCGGTATAGGCGGCGACCATCTCCTCGTCGGCCTCCTCGAGGTCCGTCGCGCCCACCAGCTGGTAGACGGCGATGCGTTGCAGGGCCGCCGCGATCTCGTCCAGCAGCCGCGCATAGTCCGGGAATTGCTCGTCGACGGCAGCCACGGTGGCGAGCAGCCCCGCGCCGTCGGCGGTGGCCAGTGAATCCAGCAGGCCCGTCACGTGCTGGCGGTCGACCGTGCCCAGCATCGCCCGGGTCTCGTCCTCGCGCACGGCACCGCCGCCGTAGGCGATGGCCTGGTCGAGCAGGCTCAGGGAGTCGCGCACGCTGCCCTCCGCCGCTCTGGCGATCAGCGCCAGCGCCTCCGGCTCCGCCTCCGCCTGCTCCGCCTCGCAGATCCGCGCCAGATGCTCGCCGATCATCGGCGGCGTCAGCCGCTTCAGGTTGAACTGCAGGCAACGCGACAGCACCGTCACCGGGAGCTTCTGGGGGTCCGTGGTCGCCAGCAGGAACTTCACGTGCGGCGGCGGCTCCTCCAGCGTCTTCAGCAAGGCGTTGAAGGAATGCATGGAGAGCATGTGCACCTCGTCGATGAGATACACCTTGTAGCGCCCCCGTGCCGGCGCGTACTGGACGTTGTCCAGCAGGTCCCGGGTATCGTCCACCTTGGTGCGGGAGGCCGCGTCCACCTCGATCAGATCGACGAAGCGGCCCTCGTCGATCTCGGTGCAGGCGCTGCATTCGCCGCAGGGATCCGGCCCTACGCCCTGCTCGCAGTTCAGCGCCTTGGCGAGGATGCGGGCGATGGTGGTCTTGCCCACTCCCCGGGTGCCGGCGAACAGGTAGGCATGGTGCAGGCGGCCGCTCGCCAGCGCGTTCGTCAGCGCCTGCAGCACGTGCTGCTGACCGACCATGTCCCCGAAGGCACGGGGACGCCATTTGCGCGCCAGGACGAGGTAGCTCATGTCGGGCCTGAAGGCCCTCCTACGGTTAGTGGTCGGGCCTGAAGGCCCTCCTACAGACAGAGAATGAAGAGGCCCGCGCCAGCTCGTCCCCGGCACCCGGTGTCACCGCTGCCGCTGCTCCCTTCCGGGCCTGACGGGGTTCACGGCTGACCGTCGCGGGGCAACCGACGCGGACCAAGCGTCATTATCTCAGTGATCCGGCGAGGATTCATCCCCCGTCGGCGGGCGCGCCCTGGCGGCGGCCGGGTCTCAGCCGGTGGCGGACGCCTTCTCTTTCCACGCCTTGAGCTGGCGCTCCATGGCATCGAAGGCGTCGCGCACGGCCACGTAGACATCCTCGTGGGCGTGCCGGTCGCCCGGCCGGTTGCTCACGGCCAGCTCCGTCCCCGGCACCCGTACCTCGAGGCGCACCTCGTAGACGTTGCCCTGCCGCTGATTGCGCTGCACGGCGTGCACGTACACATGACAACTGGTAATGCGATCGTAGAATTTCTCGAGCTTGGCCGCGCGTTCCCTGACGGCCTGTTCCACCGCTTCCGAGCGGTCCATGTCGTGGAAGTGGATCTCCGGTGGTGTCTGCACTACTGCACTCCTTTCGTCACAGGGCGTCTCTGGTGACAGCGTAACAGAGTCCGTCGCGTGCTATGCCGCCGGTTAATCGGCCCGGCCGACGTCGGCGGCCCAGCTCAGGGCGTCGACCTGCAGCCGCGCCAGCACCACCATATCCAGGCCGTCGCACTGCCCGACCAGGCGCTCCACAACGCCAGGCTCGTCGCGCTCCAGGGCCTCGGTCAACGAGAGCAGAAGCCCGAGGTCGCCACTGCGCCAGAGCAATGCCTCGCGCACGTCCTCCTGCAGCGGCAGCGGCGCCAGGATATCGGCCAGCGGCGCGCCGATCAGGGTATCCAGAAGAGACAGGATGCCCGTCATGAACGCCCGGTCGGCATGGGCAGGATCGGCGGATAGCCGCTCCGACATCAGCTCCATGAGCCGTCCCCGGGCGGCCGCGAGGGTGAGCAGCGGGCTCGGGAAGTCCGCATTGCCGTCCTGCGCGAACAGCATCACCTGGAGCCAGCGCTGCAGCCGGCGCCGGCCAAGGATCACCAGCGCATGGGACAGGCTGTCCACCCTGTGGCGCAAGCCCATGCCCGCGGAGTTCACCAGCCGGATCAGCTTGTAGCCCAGCTCGGGCAGATGCTTGACCGTCTCTTCGATATCGGCGATCTCGTTGTCACCGAGGATCTGCTGCAGGAGGCGGATGAGATTCTGGCGCGAGGGGTCCGCCGCGCGCCCCTCGAGCAGGACCGGCCGGGCAAAGAAAAAGCCCTGAAACAGGTCGAAGCCGAGCCGCTTGCATTGCGCCGCCCGATCGGGCGTGTCCACCTTCTCGGCCAGCAGCTGCATGCCGGGCCGCTGCACGGCCAGGACGATATCGCCCAGCTTCTCGGTCGGGACCTCGTGCACGTCCACCTTGATGACGTCGACCAGCGGCAGGATCTCCTCGTGGGAATCGTCCAGGCGGGTCACGTCGTCCAGCGCGAAGCGGAAACCCTGCCGCCTGAGCTCGGAGCAGCGCTGCACGAGCTCGGGCGTGATCTCCACGCTCTCCAGGATCTCCAGCATGATGCGCCCCGGCGGTAGCGCCTCGGGCAGCTCCGAGTAAAGGCTTTCCGCATCGAAGTTGATATAGCCGCGGCAGGTGCCGAGGACGGCCTCGAGACCGAGCTCGGAGAACGCCTGGGTGACCACGCGGGCCGTGGCCAGCTGGTCGCCGGGGAAAGGCTCGCCGCCCGGGGACCGGAACAGGAGCTCGTAGGCCACGGTGTTGCCGCTGCGGTCCAGGATGGGCTGGCGGCCGAGGACGAAGGGAGTCGCCTGAACGCCTGCGGCGGCGTCTGCTACGGGAATCGCTGACATGGCGTGCAGTCTAGCGGCGCGGCTCACCGCCCTGTCGGACCCGGTTCACAGATTGGTCGCCCTCACCCCCTTCGACTACCATCCTGACGGAAGGTCCACGGCAGATTCACTTAAACCCACGGGGGAGCCAGCGGATGTCACTGAAGACGGCGATCGTCTCGCGCCTGACCAGGTCCTTCCTCGGCGAGGCACGCCTCCGCAAGCTGCGAAGCAAGGCAGAGATGCGCCGGCGCAAGGAAGGGCGGCCCCACGTCGTAGAGTTCTTCCACCAGCCCGACGACCCCCATTCGCGGCTGCTCGCGCAGGCCTTGCCCGCTTTCGCCGAGCGCTACGATGTGGAACTGAAGATCTGGCTCGTCGGCCCGCCGCCCGACTGGGCGGCACCGGAGCGCGAGCGACTGGTCGCGTGGTGCCGCGTCGATGCTGCCCGCCTCGCGGCCCGCGCCGGGCTGGATCCGGAGGCGGAGGATCCGGCGGTGCGGCAACTGATCGCCGGCGCGCGAACCGGCGGCGATGCGCGGCGCGAGCAACTCGGCCACTACCTCGGCGCCACGCTGTATTACGAGGGCGAATGGTACTGGGGCCTGGATCGGCTGCACTATCTCGAGACGCGGCTCGCGGACCTCGGAGCCCGGCGCGCCGGCGCGCCGGGCGAACCCCTGTTCGTGCCGCCGTCCGTGCCCTCCTCCGCGTCAGCCTCGGCCGCCGCCGGACGGACGCCGGACATCCACTGGTTCCTGTCGTTCCGCAGCCCGTATACCTACATCGCCGCCGAACGGGTCAAGGCGCTCGCCGACGCCAGCGGCACCCGGCTGCAACTGCGTTACGTGCTGCCGATGCGCATGCGCGGACTGCCGGTGCCGAAGATGAAGAGCCGCTACATCGTCACCGACGTCGCCCGGGAGGCCCGCCGCCTTGGCGTGCCGTTCGGCCGCATCGCAGACCCCCTGGGCGAGCCGGTGGAGCGCGGTTATTCCCTGCTGGCCTGGGCCATCGGAGAGGGGCGCGGCTACGAGTACTGCCTTGCCTTCATGCGTGGCGTGTGGTCGCAGGGCATCGATGCGGGCAGCGACCGGGGCCTCGCGCGGATCGTCAGCGCTGCCGGCCTGGACTGGGAGGCCGGGCGTCAACACCTCGGCAGCGACGACTGGCGCGCGGTCGCCGAGGCCAACCGGGAAGAGCTGCTCGGGCTGGGGCTGTGGGGCGTGCCCAGCTTCCGCGTCGGCGACGCGGCAATCTGGGGCCAGGATCGCCTGTGGGCCGTCGAGGACGAAGTGCTCCGGCAGTCCGGCGCCGGCACCGCGGGCGACTGACGGTCTCCCTCGTTATGTCACCTCCGCGGAATTTGTCCGTCTCCGCGTCAACCCGCGAGGCGCCGCGGCGTTGAATTGCCTCGTACCACGAACTCGAGGGAGATCCAGGATGAAAGGACGCACGATAACCTCTGGCACCCGGGCCGCGACGCTGACGGCCGCCGCCCTGAGTACTGCGGCGCTGCTTGCGGCGGGGCCTGCGCTGGCCGATCCGGGCGACAAGGTGGACGACCGCCTCGATCGCAAGGGTGACCGCATCGAAGAACGGCTCGACCGCAAGGGCGAGCGCATCGACGAGCGACTCGACAACCGGGGTGACCGGGCGGATCGCAGGCTGGACCGGGCATCCGAACGCGCCGAGGCGAACGGGCGCGAGGAGGCAGCTCGCCACCTCGACCGCAAGGGCGACCGCATCGACCGACGGCTCGATCACAAGGGCGACCGGGTCGACCGGCGCCTGAAGCGTAAAGGGGACCGTATCGACCGGGGCCTGGACCGCAAGGGGGACCGATTGGAGCGACGGGTGGATCGGCGCAGCTAGATCCTGAGTTCCGCCCGGCACGCGGTAACCATCGAGAGGGCCGCTGCGGCCCTCTTTTTCCCTCTCTCCGACGGCTTGCATGCCGTATCCGGAAGGCTCGGCGTTGCTATCCGCGCGTGTCGACCCGTTGCTCGTACAGCTCGATGTAGTTCTGGTAATAGCGGATATAGAGCATGAAGTGCTCCTCGAGCGCGCTGAGCTCGCGCTCGGTCCCGCTGAAGTACTCGAGCAGGTCCTCCCGCTGGTACTCGAGCAGGCGGCCCAGGTTGGGCGCCACGTCCTCCACGTTGTAGAGATCCATGTCGGAGTACTCGAGGATCGGCCGGTTGTCGGTGTGCAACGGCGCGCCGGCAACCAGCCCGTCCACGTCGCTCTCGCCCAGCAGCAACATGCTGGCGAGTTCATAGACGTTGTCCACGTCGAGGCTGGCGAGGTCGCGCTCGACCGCCTGCATCCGCTCCCGCAGCTCCGGCAGGTTGACCAGTGTCGGCTCCGGCGTCCCGACCAGGATGATGAAGTGGGTCGGAAACTGGGTGAAATACCAGGCCGTGGTGTGCGGGAAGACGTCGTCGAAGGTAGCGATCAGGATGCGCAGGTCCTCGAACGACAGACCGCCGACCGGCAGCCAGGCGGCGGCGACGCCCTCGGGAGTCAGGGCGTCGCGCATGATCTCGAAATACTCGCGCGTGTAAAGGTAGGGGTTGCGCTTGTACTTGAGGTTGGTCACGTCGGTTGCGATGGCGGAGAACGCCTGGTCGGTGGCGGCAATGTAGTTGCGGGCGTCGTCCAGGACCAGCTTGAGGTCAGGGTCCGCATACGAATGGTGGTTGACGTTGCCGAAAAGCGGCGCCGCGTCGATGATCTTCTGCTCGATCTCGACGGCGTGGACCTCGACGCCGTGCAGCAGCATGCTGCCCGAGGTGGTCCCGGTGCCATAACCGACGGTCAGCGCCACCGCCGGATCCTCGGCCAGCAGCAGCGGCACGTGGGCCAGCATCTTCGAGTCGGCGAGCAGCACGGCGTCGGTCCCGGAAACGTTCTGGCCGTCCACGAACAGGCCGCGATAGCCGTCCCGCTCGACGGCGGTGACCGTGCCCGACAGGCCCTCCGCGTAGTAGATGACCTCGAAGCCCCCGGCCGCGGTCCGCAGGTCGCGGCCCCTGAGTTCGGCGTGGAACGACTTGCTGTCGGCGAAGACCAGCACGTTCGCGACGGCGGCAACCACCAGCAGGGAGGCCCATTGCATCGGGGCGGAGCGGCCGGTGCGCAGCAGGAAGGCCAGGGCGATCAGCAGGCTGAGATTGACGAGGATGAGCGTGGTGTTCCACATGCCCACGAAGGGGATGAGGACGAAGCCCGTCAGCAGGCTGCCGAGGACGCAACCGAGTGTATTGGAGAAGAGGGTGGCGCCTGCCTTCGCGCCGATCCGGTCCACATCCCGGGCGTAGATGCGAACTCCCAGCGGGAACAGGATGCCCATGAACACGGCCGGTATGAACGAAACCGTGAAGGCCAGGCCCATGCCCAGCGTTAGCTGGCCGACCGGCGTCGTGTCTGCCAGGAGGAGGGTCAGCTGCTCGAACTGCCGGAATACGAGCAGCACGACGGCACCGCTGAAGGCCGTCACGATCGACACGGCGCTGAACCAGGACTCGAGATCGCGCCGCCGATCCACGGTCCGCGCCACCATCCATGCGCCCACCGCGAAGCCGAGCAGGAAGCCGGCGAGGATGAGCGCGAAGGCCTGCGAGGTCGACAGCCCGTAGGTCGAGAGGATGCGCACCCACAGCATCTCGTATCCCAGCGCGATGAAGCCGGTGAGAAACAGGAATACCAGCATGTAGGAGTACGGCGCCTTGTCGCCGCCAGCCGGTTCCAGCTCCTGGGCGCCCCGCTTGCTCAGGGCGACGATCAGGGCGGTCAGCAGGTTGCCGGCGACGGCTATGATCAGCGTGCCCGTCACGCCGAACCATCGCACCAGCAAGAAGCCGGTCAGCAGGACGCCGGCGGCGGCGCCGAGCGTGTTGACGTAGTAGAGCCTGCTGAAGCTGGAGCCGAGCTGATCCGGGTTGCGAAGAAAATACTTTGCCAGCAGCGGCATGGTGCCGCCGATGAGAAACACCGGCGGCAGCAGCACCAGGGTCGAGAGCAGGAGCCGCGCGACCGAGAGGCCATAGAAGCCGAGATTGTTGTAGGCGTATTCGTAGAGATAGCGGTAGACGGGCAGCGTCTCGATCACCAGGAAAGCGATTAGCGAGGTCGCGGCGATCCCCACCTCCACGTAGACGTAGATCCGCAGCGGGTCGCGGGCCCGCTCCGACCACTTGCCGAAGAAATAACTGCCCAGGCCCAGCCCCAGCAGGAACACGGCAACCACGGTGGCAACCGCGAAACTGCTGACCCCGAAGACGAGCCCCAGCAGGCGGACCCAGATCAGCTGGTAGATCAGCGCCGAGGCGCCCGAGATGAAGATCGCTGTGAATAGCAGCCTGTTGCTCAGGGTCCAAACCATCCGTATGAGCCCTCTGGCCAGGTTGGATGTCCCGCGCCGCGCCCGTCGCGACGGGCGCAAAGCCCGCGGCCGTCGCAGCATCTTAGCCGCATGGCGAACATCGCAGGCACTCGGAAGAACCCCTAGTGCACCGCAACGCCCGGGACAGCAAGGCCCGGAGCAGGCCCGCGGTGCCCGTCCTGCCCGCTGGCCGATCAGGCCAACCACGAAGATCTAAGGATTACGAATCATTCTCAATTAGGTTCTGGTTTTCGTTGCGATTCAGTGAGCTAAGCTTCGTATAACCCCTGATTGGATACGCGGGTCATCGCAGTCACCATCTCGCCTGAGCATTCCGTTTTGGGATCTTCGGAGGGAGACATACGGGATGCGCGCTTGATTGGGGTCGCGCCCTGACTTCCTTTGGAGATATCGATGAAAGAAAAATGGAAACTGGTGGCAACCGTAGTGCTTGCTGCCTTTCTTGGATTAGCCGGCTGCGAAGGCGACGACGGTTCGCCGGGCGCCGCCGGCCCAACGGGTCCCGAAGGACCCACGGGACCCGCCGGACCTGAAGGCCCTCCGGGTGACGACGCAGCTATCACTCCCGTCGAATCCTGCGCCGTGTGTCACGATGCTGGTGCTTACGCCGACGCAGCGGAAAACCACATCGTCTTTGGCCTGGGCACGTTCGACAACCTGTTGATTAGCGACGACGGCACCGACGTGACGCTGGACTTCACTCTGGCTGTCGACGGTGCACCGGCGGTTGGTGCCGAGTATTATCGTTCCTATTGCGGGGACGGCACGGACCGAGTCACCTTCAAGGGTCGCAGCGATCCGATCCCGCCCGGCACGTTCAGCTCTGACGGCGCCGGTGGTTACTCGATCATCCTGCTCGATGCCGTTGCACAATGCCTGACGACGAGCCCGAATTCCCGCTTCCTGGCGATCCTCCAGTTCGGCGAGGAAGAGCTCGAGCTCGTGGCCTACGGCGACTATCCGGACGCCATCGGGCTCGCCGGACTGGCCAGCAACCAGTCCTGCGTCGCCTGTCATGGCGAAAGCGGTGAAGTCGGCCGCTTCGCACCCGACAATCGCGGCGGCCATTACTCGGCGCCGATGACCGTCGATGCCTGCGTGGTCTGCCACCGCCGGGATGACCCGGCGACACCGGAAGACGACCGGCCCTCGTACGGCCAGCTCGCCGAGATCATCCACGGCATTCACAACTCGCACAACTTCCCCGATGGCGAGTTCCTGTCGCGGCGCGACACCGTGTATGACGTCACCTACCCGACCTACATGACGAATTGCAGCGTCTGCCACAGCGACAGCGATGTCGTACCGGCAGCGGGCGTCTCCGCCCTCGAAGCTGCGAACGCCATGCCGGTCTCCGGCGCGGCCTGCTTCACCTGCCATGGCGGCATCGACGGCTTCGCCTTCGAAGGTGGCCTCGAGTTTCACTTGACGATCCCGAATCCGGAGACGGCCGACTGCGGTCAGTGCCATAACGGCGGCACTGCGGGCGCCGACGTAGCCTACTACCACAACGGCCTGATAACGGAACGTGACGGCATCATCTTCGATGGCGTCGACACCTCCGTGGCCGAAGGCGCGAAGTTCGACTGGCAGATCACCAGTGTCGTCGATGACGGCGTTGAACTGGCCATCTCCTGGACGGCCAGCTACGACGGCGTTGGCGTCGACCCCTGTAACGCCACGGCAGGCGCCGGCGCCCCGGTGTTCTTCGCCGACGGCAACGGCAACCTGAGCATCCTGCGCAACTACGCACAGGGCGGCGATTACATCCTGGGCGTCAGGCCGGATCGCGCCGGTCAGCCCGGCGGACAAGTCGGCGTCTCCGTCGACAACACGACCTGCTCCGGCGGCGTCGCGACGACCGTGGTTCCGGTGGAGGAGACCGATGCCATGTATGGCCGCGTAGCCATCCAGGGCAAGCCTCGCGTGCCGATCGTACAGCCGGCCAACGATGACCGCGCAGCTGATCTCACGGCTGAATTCGGTGATCTCATGCCGGTGCGCGCCTTCACGCCGACCTTCGACTGGACGGTGGGTGACGGTGCTCCGGCGCCTGCGCGTCGGGCCGTGGTCGACTCGGGCGAGTGCCTGCAGTGCCACGTCGGTTCGATGTACCAGCATGGTGGCAACCGTGTCGACAACGTCGACATGTGCTACCTCTGCCACAACACGGCGGCCAACGACCAGTACGTCCGTGTCGACGAGTTCGGCGTGGATGCCTCTGAGGCGTATGACGGCCGTGCCGGGCAGAACTTCGGCATGAAGGAGATGCTGCATGCGGTCCATTCGGCCGGCGAGACGACTGCACCGATCGTGATCTACCGCGGTCGTGGCATCTACGCCTGGGCGGGCGACGAGTCGCAGCTGTTCAACTGGCCGGGTGCTGGCAGTGATCTGCCGGTCTTCGGTTCGGATGACGGTGCGGGTAACCCGGTGCTCGAGAACCATACGTTCCACAGCCCGACCTATCCGCGCGCGCTGAACCAGTGTGGTGCCTGCCACGTGGACGGCTTTGCCGTCCTGCCGAGCGCACTCGACGCGATGGCTTCGACCGTCGAGACAGGTGAACCGCCGTTTGGTGACCAGGTCAACGACGTGCTCGAGGGTGCCCAGACATCCTCCTGCGTGACCTGCCATCGCAGCGGTGATCCCTCGATCGAGGCCGCTATCAAGGCGCATGCGTACCAGAACAGCTGGACCCCGCAGGAATTCCCTGAGGGTCGCGAAACGATAATCGACGCTGTTCGGTAACCCAGGGTGACCGGGGTGGGCCGCAAGGCCCGCCCCACACCATCAAAAAAGATAGAAGAAAGACATTCCGGCCGGGAGAGCGATCTCCCGGCCTTTTTCTTTGCGGCGGCCCGCAGCCCCCTACTCGTCTCTGGCGGCTTCCGTACCGTACCTGAACGGTTCGCCCTCCGCGTCCTGCAGCTGCTGATCGAATGCCGCCTGAAGGCCGGTTTCCTGCTCCTCGGCTTCCTCGTCCGGCTCGGGCTCGATGTGACCCGGGTAAAACGGCGACAGGATCGCGACGGCTATACCGATTGAAGACAGCAGGGCAAACGCATCGGCATAGCCGATATCGGCCACCAGCGCGCCAACCGCGGGCGAACCGGCCGCCTGTCCGAGCGCAACGGCGATGAACGGCAGCACCGGCCCCATCGCGAGCCGACCCGGCAACAGGCGGATGCCGGTCATCAGGTACAGGCCCGTCAGACTCATGTAGGCCAGACCGAAGACCAGCGCCGAGAACGTCGCGAGCACCACGCTACCGGGACTGGCGGCGAGTAGCGCGAGGCTCGCCGATAGCATCATCAGCATCAATGCATGGGTGATCGGCGGATTGTTGCGATCTGCCAGGTCGGCGACCACCGCGCCACCCAGGCCCGCTATGCCGACCGCGAGCCACAGCCATCCGGCTGCGCCGGGCGGCAGGGCGCCGAGGGTAACCACCAGGTCGGGCGCGAAGATCCAGTACGCCGACGCGATGAATCCCATGACGAATGCAAACAGGGAGAGCTCGAACAGGCGTGACCACTGCAGCTTGCTGATGGGCGGAGGCGGCGCGGCGTTGGACGGCACGATGGGCGATGCCGCGGGGATGAAGCGCCACGCGGCCACGACGCCTGCGGCGGCGAGGACGGCGAAGGAGGCGTAGGCAAAACGCCAGGCTCCGGCCATGAACAGCACCGCCGGCACGGCCACCGCCACGCCGACGCTGGTGCCGGCGTTCATGACCGCGCTGACGCGCCCGTGCTGCGTGCGTCTGACCACCGCCCGCATGGCAGCCGTGAGCGCCGGCATCATCATGCCGGTGCAGATACCGCACGCGAAAACACCGACCCCGAGCGAGACCGGGCCGGACGCAAAACTGATCAACGTCAGCCCACCGACGCCGAACAGGCCTGACAACACCGCAGTATGCCGGGCCCCGAGACGGTTGGCGATGAATGGCGCGACGAGCGTGGCCAGCAGGAAGCTGATCAGCGGCAGCGCGCCGATGATGCCGATCACGTAGGGCGTGAGCGCCAGTTCGGCGCGGATCGGAGGAACGAACAGCCCGAAGGCGAAACGCGCCAGGCCGTAGCTGATCGCCACCAGCGCCGCGCCCAGAAGCGCGAACCCTGTGCTCGAACGCATGCTCATGATGCCGCCGCGTGGTGGGCGCCGGGCACCCCCGTCGGTTCCCGTTTCCGGCGCGGCTCGCTCCGCGTGTACTTTTTCGCCGTTTCCATAGCGACCACGACTCTATCGGTGGGGATCGGCTGCAACAATAACAGGACCCGCGTTCCCGGATTGAAGACCGGGCTCCCGGCTCTATTGGCGTTCGATCAGCCGGATCAACGCATCGGCGGCGACGGCACCTGTGGGCGTAACGATCATCGGGTTGACGTCCAGCTCATGGATCCGGTCCGCGTTGGCGACGGCGTAGGCTGCCAGCTTGTCTGCGGCATCGATCAGCGCGTCGAGATCGCCGGCGATACCGCCACGATAGCCGGCGATGAGCGCAGACACCTTCAGGCGGCCGATCGCCGCGGCGATATCTTCGCGAGTCACCGGCAACAGCAGCGGGACGGTATCGTGCAGCAGTTCCACGTTGACCCCGCCGCTGCCGATCAGCATCGTCAGCCCGAAACCCGGGTCGCGGCTGAAGCCGACGATCAGTTCGGCAATGCCGGGGCCGATCATCTCCTCGACGAGCAGGCACTCGAACTTTTCCGCAAGCCTTTCCGCGGCGCCCAGCAACTCCGCGTCGGTCCGGATGCCGACAACGACGGCAGCGGCCTCGCTCTTGTGCGCCAGCCCCTCGGCAATACCCTTGAGGACCACGGGGTAGCCGATTCCGGCCGCAACTTCGGCGACTTCGAACGGGGCACAGACCCGGCCTATCGGCACGCGGATACCGGCCGCAGCCAGCTCCTGCTTGCTTTGCCACTCGTCCAGCAGGACGGACTCGCCGCTGCGCGGGTGCGTAGCGGCCACGGGTACCACCCGTGCCGGCGCACGTCGTGCCGCGCCAACGTCCGCCGCCGCCCGGATCGCGAACAGGCAGTCCTCGATACCCTGCATCGGCGTCAGGCCGGCATCCTTGAGGCGCTCGCGGACGGTGTCGGACATCGTTTCCGGCAAAGACGAGACGATGACCGCGCGCCCGCCGGTCGCTTCGACCGCCGCCTGCAACGCCCGTTCCGCGACCCGCCAGTTGGCATCGTCGTTATCCTCGCCAGGCGGGTAATCGAGGACCAGCAGTGAGCAGGCATGATCGTTGCCGAGAACATCCGTAAAGCAGCGGGTCAGCTTGTCGGTATCGCCCCAGATATAGAGGTGATAATCCAGCGGATTCGAAACGCTGACGTTCGGCCCGAGCAGCTCCTTCAGGCGTTTCGCGCTCTCACCGGAGAACTGCGGCGTGCTGACGCCGAGCCGTTCGGCGTTGTCGGCAACGACGGTTGCGTCGCCTCCCGAGCAGCTGAGTGATGCGATCGTCGCCCCGGGCAGGGGCCCGCACTGCGAGAGGAGCTTCATCGTCTCGAGAAACTGGGACACCGTGTGGCAGCGGGCGATGCCCAGCCGCGCGAATAACGCCGTGTAGAGCTCGTCGGAACCCGCCAGTGAGCCCGTATGGCTCATCGTTATCTCCGCCCCGCGGGCGGAACGGCCCGCCTTGAAGGCGATGATCGGCACACCCTTCCGGAGCGCGCGTATCGCGGCCCTGGAAAAGGCCGGGATGTCGTTCAGCCCCTCGATGTGCAGACCGATGGCCGTGACGCGCTCGTCCTCGAGCAGGGCATCGATGTAGTCGTGCATGCCGAGCGCGCTGTTGTTGCCTGCCGAGATCACGTAGGAGAAGTCGACTCCGCGGCGCTGCATCGTCAGGTTCAGGGCGATATTGCCGCTTTGCGCGATCAGGGCGACGCCTCGCTCGCAACGGCGGCCACCGTACTGGTCCGGCCACAACGCGACGCCGTCCAGGTAGTTGAGGTAGCCGTGGCAGTTCGGGCCAATGATCGCCATGTCGCCGGCCGCTTCCCTGAGCTCCCGTTGCAGTCCGGCTCCGAGTGCCCCGGCTTCGGCGAATCCCGCCGCGAAACAGACCGCGCCGGGCGCTCCGGCCGCGGCGAGGTCCCGGATGATGGCAAGCGTGGCCTCCGGCGGCGCCGCGACGAAGCTCGCCTCCGGCACACCCGGCAGCTCGGCCACGCAGGTTACGCAGTCGACACCAGCGAGTTCCTGCCGTTGCGGGTTCAGTGCCCACAGCTGCCCCGTGTAACCGATCTTGCGGCATTGTCGAATAACCTCCGCCGCGCTGTCGCCGCCGATGACGGCCACCGACCGGGGACTCAATAGACGCCGCAGCGCCTCAGCTTTACGCACGGGTGCCCGTCCCCTAGCGACCCTTCCAGACCGGGTCGCGCTTCTCGGCGAATGCGCGGGCTCCTTCGAGCTGATCCTCGCTGGAATAGAGGGTCTTCACGGTCGGGAACTGGCTGTTGATCGTCTTGCGCAACGCATCGTGGAACTTCATGTTCTCCGCCTCGCGGACGACTTCCTTGATCGCGGCGTAGACCAGCGGCGGTCCGGACTCGATCACCCGGGCCACCGCCCAGGCGCGTTCCATCAGCTTGTCGGCCGGCACGACCTCGTTGACGAAGCCCCAGCGATGCGCTTCCTCCGCATCCAGCCAGCGTCCGGTCAGCAGCATCTCCATTGCGATGTGATACGGGATTCGCTTCGGCAGCTTGATCGAGGCCGCGTCGGCCACGGTACCCGAGCGGATCTCCGGCAGCGCGAACGTCGCATGGTCGGCCGCAATGATGATATCCGCGCAGAGCATGATCTCCAGGCCACCGCCGCAGCAGATGCCGTTGATCGCCGCGATCACCGGCTTGTTGAAGTCTTCGAGTTCCTGCATACCACCGAATCCGCCGATACCGTACCCGCCGTCGACGGCTTCACCGGAAGCGGCCGCCTTCAGGTCCCAGCCGGCGGAGAAGAATTTCTCTCCGCCGCCCGAGATGATGGCGACCCGGAGGTCCGGGTCGTCGCGGAAATCCGCGAAGATCTCCCCCATCGCGACGCTGGTCGCGCGGTCGATGGCGTTTGCTTTCGGTCGGTCGACGATGACTTCGAGTACCCCGCCGTCGATCCGCGTCCTGACGTCCTCTTTGCTCATGATTCCCCGCCCTTTAGTTCCCGAGTGGCCGCAGCAGCGCGCGGCTGATGATGTGACGCTGTATCTCCGAGGTGCCTTCCCAGATGCGTTCCAGGCGCGCATCGCGCCAGATGCGCTCCAGTGGCAGTTCTTCCATCAGGCCCATGCCGCCGTGGATCTGTATCGCTTCGTCGGCGACGAACGCCAGCATCTCGGTGGCCTTCAGCTTCGCCATGGCCATATCGGCATCGCTCACCGTGCCCTGGTCGGTCTTCCAGCCCGCCTCGAGGATCATCAGCTCGGCCGCCTTCATCTCCGTCGCCATGTCGGCGAGCTTGAACGAGACGCCCTGGAATTTGCCGATCGGCTGTCCGAACTGCTCGCGCTGCGCGGCGTATGCAACCGAGTGAGCGAACGCCCTCGCCGCCCGCCCCAGGCAGGTCGCGCCCACCTGCAGCCGGGTGGCGCCGAGCCAGGTATTGGCGACCTGGAAGCCCTCGTGCACCTCGCCCAGCACGTTTTCGGCCGGGATACGGCAGTTGTCGAACTCCAGAATGGCATTGGTATAACCGCGGTGGGAGACATTCCGATAGCCGTCGCGCACCGTGAAACCGGGCGTACCCTTGTCGACGAAAAAGGCCGTGATCAGCGCGCGCTTGCCGCGCGGGCCGTCTTCCTCGCCCGTCTTCATGAAGACGATGGAGAACGCCGCGATGTCGGCGTGGGAAATAAAGTGCTTGGCCCCGTTCAGCACCCAGTCGTCGCCGTCGCGCTTCGCCGTTGCCTTCATGCCGCGCAGGTCGGAGCCCGCCCCGGGCTCCGTCATGGCAAGGCAATCCCACTGCTCTCCGGCCACGCAGGGCTTCAGGTACTTTTCCCGCTGCTCCGGGGTGCCGGCGCAGAGGATGTTCGACGGCCGCGCCACGGCCGTCCAGTGCAGCGCGTAATTCGCGCGGCCCAGCTCCTTCTCGTAGAGCAGCCAGGTCAGCGTGTCGAGGCCGGCACCGCCGAATTCCTCGGGGATGTTGGCGGCATAGAGCCCCGTCTCGATCGCTTTCTGCTGGACCTCCCGGACGAGATCCATGTCGAGATGACCGCTGCGCTCGATCTGCGCCTCGTGCGGATAGAGTTCTTTCTCGACGAACGCGCGAGTCGTTTCGACGATCAACTGCTGTTCTTCGGTCAGTTCGAAGTTCATCTCATGAAGACCTCTGTTTACGCTCGCCCACGCTGCGGCCTGCCGTTTCGGGGACGGGCAGCGATGCATGCGCTGTTGCAAGTTCCCGCAGCGCGGCCGATGCGGCGCCAGCGGCCCTCTCGACCCTGCCGGTCGTCGTGTTGACGTGCAGGTACATGGCCTCGAGTGTGGCGAGCAGGCGGTCGTCCTCGGCGGCATGGAGGCGGTAGAAGACGTGCAGCCGCTTGCCGTCGCTCGCCAGCACCTGGGCGGTCGTATACATCGGCGCACCTGCGCCCACCTCGTCGAAGTACTGGTTGTGCGTTTCGGCCGTGTACCAGCTGCAGCCTGCGGCGACGTAGTCGTCATGCATGCCGACGCGCCGCAACAGCGCCTCGCAGCTGTCACTGAAGACCTGCACGTAGCGGTACTCCGTCATGTGGCCGTTGTAATCGATCCAGGCCGGCAGCACGGCGAGTTCCAGCAACCTGAGCGGTTGCTCTTCGTCGACCGATCCATCGACCGATCCATCGACCGATCCGTCGGCCTGTCCGTCGGTCTGAGCA
Source organism: Lentisalinibacter sediminis (assembly GCF_040706615.1). NCBI lineage: Bacteria > Pseudomonadati > Pseudomonadota > Gammaproteobacteria > Woeseiales > Woeseiaceae > Lentisalinibacter > Lentisalinibacter sediminis. The sequence continues at coordinate 135,614 of NZ_JAPDRF010000003.1, forward strand.
TCGGCCGGCGGCGCCTGTTGCCTCAGGTGGCGATCGTGGGCATTCAGCGTCCGGCCGGCACCCCAATCGCGCTCCTTGAGAGTGCGCAGGATGCCGATCAGGTTGCGATCCCGGATGGCCTCGAGCTCGCGGATGCTCCAGGCCCCTGACTGCGCGTCGGACTGCGCGGCGATCTTCGAGACCAGCGCCTCGTCCAGCTCCGGCACGTCCATCAGTCTCGTCCAGGGCCACTTTAGCGCCGGGCCGAACTGGCGGATGAAATGCGCCATGCCCTCTTCGCCCCCGGCCAGCCGGTAGGTCTCGAAGAGTCCCATCTGTGCCCAGCGCAGCCCGAAACCCATCCGGATCGCATCGTCCACCTCGGCCGTCGTTGCGATGTCGTCCCGCACGAGCCAGAGTGCCTCGCGCCAGACGGCCTCGAGCAAGCGGTCCGCGATGTGCGCGTCTATCTCGCGCCGGAGCCTGAGCGGCTGCATGCCGATCGACGTGAGCAGCTCCATCGCGCCGGCGACGACGGTATCGTCGCTCTCCGGACTCGCGACCACCTCGACGAGCGGCAGCAGATAAACCGGATTGAACGGATGCGCGACCAGGATGCGCCCGGGATTCGCCGCCCCTTGCCGAAGTTCGCTCGGTTTGAAACCGGAGGTGGACGAACCGAGGACCGTAGCCGGCGGCGCGGCCGCCTGGGCCGCGGCAATGACCTCGTGCTTGAGTGCGAGGTCTTCCGGCACACTCTCCTGGACCCAGTCCGCATCGCGGACCGCGTCGGCTACCCGCGCGCAGAAAGTAAGTTCGCCCTCGGGCGGCAGGGGCGCATCGGTCAGTGCCGGCAGGGAGCGCCGCGCATTGGCGAGCACGTCGGCAAGCCGCTGCCCGGCTTCCGGATGCGGGTCGTAGACATGCACGTCCCAGCCGTGAAGCAGGAATCGGGCTGCCCAGCCGCCGCCGATGACGCCGCCGCCGAGCAGGCCCGCCTTGCGGCGCCGGCCTGTCGCGGTGCTCATCGGGGTGCCCGCTTCGTGAGCTCCAGTTTCCGGCGGACGGCCTCCGGGGTCATCACCTCGGCCCCCAGATCTTCGATGATCCTCACCGCTTTCTCGACGAGCTGCGTGTTGGTCGCCAGCTCGCCCTTGCGAAGATAGAGGTTGTCTTCGAGACCGACACGCACATTACCGCCAGCCAGCACTGCCGCCGCGACGTACGGCATCTCGTTCCTGCCCAGCGAGAAGGCCGAGAAGTGCCAGTCGGAAGGTACGTTGCCGACCATGGCCATGAAAGTGTGCAGGTCGTCCGGCGCACCCCAGGGAATACCCATGCACAACTGCACCAGGTGCGGGGCCTCGATGATGCCCTCGGCGGCGAGCTGCTTCGCGAGCCACAGGTGGCCCGTATCGAAGGCCTCGATCTCGACGCGCACGCCGAGTCCCGTCATCAGCTTGCCCATGCTCCGCAGCATGCCGGGCGTGTTCGTCATGACGTAGTCTGCCTCGGCAAAGTTCATCGTGCCGCAGTCCAGCGTGCAGATTTCGGGGCGGCATTCCGCGACATGCTCGACGCGCTCCTCTGCGGAGGCCATGTCGGTACCGGCCCCGGACAGCGGCAACGGGGCGTGCGGGGAGCCGAGAACCAGGTCGCCGCCCATGCCGGCAGTCAGGTTGATCACGACGTCGGTGTCCGCTTCCCGTATGCGCTCGGTGACCTCGCGGTACAGGTCAACGCGGCGTGAAGGTTTGCCGGATTCCGGCTCGCGCACATGACAGTGCACGATCGCAGCCCCGGCCCTTGCCGCCTCGATGGCACTGTCGGCAATCTCTTCCGGTGAGCGCGGCACGTGCGGTGACTTGTCCTGCGTGCCGCCGGAGCCGGTGACAGCACAGGTAATGAAGACTTCGCGATTGATTTCCATCGGCATTGGAGAACCCCCGGGATCAGTACGACTGTTCTGGACGGACGGCATGCCCCTTGGACATTCCGGGCATTGGGCCGTGACGTTATCGCTGGGCGCACCAGCGGGCCGCGGGCGGCGGCCACCAGTCGAGTACTTTCTTGTAGGGTCCCCGGATGAGCATGAGCTCGCATCTGGCCGATGTACGGACTCACCATAGATGATCCGATTTCGGGTCACAAGCCGGAATCAGACGCCTACCTGCGCTAGAATCGGGATGCAAAAGGAGCATAAATGGCGACCGAATCCGCGGATATCAGACCCCTGCGAAACCCCGAGAAAGTCGGCAAGCCGCTGGCGCCCTGGGCCTACCTGAACCCCGAAGTCCTCGATCTCGAGTACGAGGCGTTTTTCCTGCGCCGCTGGCAGCTGGCGGGCCATCGGAGCGAAGTAGCGGCGCCCGGCGACTACGTGACGGTCGATTTAGGCCGCGATAGCGTGGTCGTGCTGCGCGGCAAGGATGGTGTGCTGCGGGCTTTCCTCAATGTCTGCCGGCACCGGGCCTCGCGGATATTCGAGGGCAAGGGCCATTGCCGTGGCGTGGTCAAGTGTCCCTACCATGGCTGGACCTACGAACTCGACGGTTCCCTGCTCGGTATCCCCCGTGAAGAGAACTTCGCTCCGATCGACCGCGGGCAGTTCGGGCTGCACGAGATCCAGCTGGAAGATTTCCACGGGCTACTGTTCGTCCGCGTCCGGGGCAACGGCCCGAGCGTGGCGGAGCAATTCGCGCACACCGCAGAATACTTCGAGCAGTACGACACCGGTTCCTACGTTGCCTGTGCCGAACCGGTACACCAGATCTGGGAATGCAACTGGAAGGTAGCCTGGGACAATTATCTTGAGAACTACCATATCCCGGTCGGGCACCCTGGCCTCAACCGGCTGGTGGAAAGCACTGACGAGGGAGAAGAGCTGACCAGCGGCCTGAGTTACGGTGTGTTCGCCCTCCGCGACAAGCCGTCGAAGGTCGACGCCGAGCGACGTTACCAGGAGCTTTTCCCCGCCTCGTTCGAGCGAATCCCGGAGGACCTGCACAATCGCTGGGTGCAGTTCGGCCTCGCCGGCAACCTGGGCATCGACCTCTACCCCGAGCTGCTGGACATTTTCCAGATCATGCCGCTGGGGCATGACAGGACCCTCGTCCGCGCGCTATTCTACGGTCCCCCGGACCCGACGCGCGAGGAGCAGAAGCTCCGGCGCCTCAACCTCGAGATCAACGGTTCGATCAACGACGAGGATCGCGACCTGTGCGAACGGGTACAGAAAGGCCTGGCGACGACCGGCTACCGCCCCGGGCCGCTGTCCTCGGAGGAGAGTGGTATCTGGCGCTTCCACGAACTGATTCGCCGGCTCGTGCCGGTGACGACGCTCGACGCGGCGCCCGCCCTCGGGCAGGTTGCCGAGGAGAATCGCAAGCTCATGGAGTGACGCCGGGCCGGCGCCGCGCCTTTTTCGTTATCTATGGAGTAGCGGAAAGGGAGGGATTGATTCGCCTGCTTCGCAGGCTCACCCTGCGGGCGGCTCGAACCCGATTATCTGATATCGAGGGTTCGAACCCCGGTTCAGTGAAAATCAAAAAAAGGGCCGCGAGGGCCCTTTTCTTGTTTTTTGGCGGAGAGGGAGTCCGCCTCTGGGGGTTCCATACACTTCTATAGCAATCCGTTAACCCATTGTTACCAATAACTTTCTAGTCCTATCACGTCTCGTGACTTCCGACAGAGTCCGGATTAGAATGGGGGAGAAAGTGGGGGATAACGGAGGCACATATGGCCAACCTCACGGCTACCGGAGTCAGAAACGCGGGCCAAGGCAAACACTTCGACGGGAAGGGCCTCTACCTCGTCGCTAAGGGCGGATCGAAGCTCTGGGTATACCGCTATCAGATCCAGGGCAAAAGGCGCGATATGGGCTTAGGGGGCTATCCTGAGCTATCTCTCAAGGAAGCCCGAGAGTTACGGGACAAGTACCGGAAGCTCGCCAAGTCTGGCGCAGATCCGATAGCTGCACGGCGGGAAGAGCGAGAGCGAGCTATTCGGGAATCCCGACAGGGAATCACCTTCAAGGAATGCGCCGCTGCCTATATCGAGAGCCACCAATCAGGCTGGCGGAATCCCAAGCACGTCGCTCAGTGGAAGAACACCCTGGAAACGTATGCCTACCCAAAAATAGGGCAGTCTTTAGTGAAGGACATCGACACCGAAGCCATCTTGGCCATCCTTCAGCCGATCTGGACTAAGAAGACCGAGACAGCCTCCAGAGTACGGGGACGCATAGAGAACATCCTCGATTGGGCCAGAGTCCGAGGCTTTCGAGTGGGCGAGAATCCAGCCCGCTGGCGAGGCCACCTGGACAAACTGCTACCGAAACGCAGCAAGGTAGCCCCCGTCACGCACCACCCCGCTCTACCCTATTTCGAGCTACCCGCCTTCATGGCTGAACTACGTCAGAAAGACCCAATCTCAGCCCGAGCGCTCGAATTTCTCATTCTGACGGCAGCCCGCACCGGAGAGGTAATCCGCGCCACATGGGAGGAATTCGACCTAGAAGCCGGAATATGGACTATCCCAGGAGAGCGCATGAAAGGTAGCCGACCGCACCGCGTAGCGTTGAGCAAGCAAGCGAAAGCCATTGTGGAAAAGCTCAAGGAGCGGCGAGAGAGCGAGTTTGTCTTCCCTGGCGCCAGACCGAATCGGCCCATCTCCTCAATGACCATGCTCAAACTGCTGCGAACGCTAGGCCATGACGGGATCACCGTCCACGGCTTCCGCTCTACGTTCCGGGATTGGTGCGCCGAGCAAACTTCGTTTCCCCGGGAAATCGCGGAAGCTGCGTTAGCGCACGTACTCTCCGACAAGACGGAAGCAGCCTATCAGCGGGGAGATATGTTCGAGCGGCGCAAAAAGCTGATGCAATCGTGGGCGAACTTCGGCTACACCAAGGCAAAGAATGCTGATCGCGTTGTGCAACTACTTGGCAAAGGAGCCGCGTAGCTGAAATTCTTGAGTACAAGCCGGGCTAGGTTAGCTACCGAAAAGCCGGACACCTTCACCGGCCTGCCCCGGCTTCCTAAATTGGAGGGCGCTGGAAGGAGCGCAAAGTGGGCGGACGTAAGAAACCGACAACCCCCGACGAAAAGTCACCCGACGATTGGTTCAGGGCCTCCTCTCTCCCAGATCTACTCAGACATGACACCTGGACACCACATACCGCCTTGTCTCTGATCTGCGATATCGACCCAATCAGGTCCGTACTCGCCCCCCCGAATGCCACCCTTGTCGATTACGGCCATATCGTTGTTGATAATTCCGGATCAGGTCCACCCATGTACGAGTGGATATCCCTCTTATCGGATGATCCAGCAAATATCTTTCGCCCAGACAATGAGGGAGAAGATCTCGAAGAAGCACAAAATTCCCGTAAGCATGAGCTGGAGAAGCTCGGCCGCTGGGACGAGGATGATTACGAGCTTTTTACGTTACTAGACAAGCTCGAAGCGCGGTATCGCGCCCAAGAGAACCTCTGCCGCGCATGGGCGATTTACCTAAGCAAACCTGAGCATTCCGATCTCGCGCCTCGCGAGCCGAGTTACTACATAGATTGGGCTCACAAAAAAAGATACGGCATTCCGTGGGAGGCCTGGGCGAAGAAACGGGGACTACTCAACCTGTCTCCCGATTCCCAAGATAGTAACAACCCCAACGCTCCAGTTTCGCCGCGAGCGAAAGCTACCTACGAGAGAATTATTGGGGGACTGCTTGAAATGCTAACTGGAGAGATAAACGGCAAACCAAACAGCGTATTCAGGAACCAGGAGGCTATCGTTAGCCACCTTGTTGATAAGTATGGGGGGCGGGATGGAATTTCCGAGAGGAACCTCGATCAGAAGTTCGCTGACGCTAGAAAGAGGCTGAAGCACGACTGATTGGCTGCAGTTGCAGCGCGAATTGCTGCACTTGCGCTGACTCTCCGTCGTAGACACCCCAAATTAAAGCCATGTCCAACGGCATCTAGGAGGATGCAGACATGGCTGATAAGACAATCTGGCGACTACCGGAGGTAATGGCGCGGACTGGGCTTTCTCGCTCCACCATCTACGCAAAGATCTCGCGGAACGAGTTCCCTCCCCCGATCAACCTCAGTGTACGGGCCGTCGGATGGCTCGCTGACGAGGTTGACGCTTGGATAGCTGGGAAAATCCACACCTCGCGAGGTGATCAGCAATGATCGTCCATATCAGCGAGGAGCGGCGAATCAAAGGGGGCGAGCTAGCCTGGGAACTCCAGAAGCCCCGAAAGCGTAAAGGGAAGACCGGCTGGGAATCCTTCAAGTGGTTCAATTCCTTTGGCAGCGCACTGGAGAGCGCCGTACGGGAGGAGATCAGGCTTCACCCGGCTCAGACCCTCTCCGAGGCCATAGAGGCCGTCTCCGGGATTGTCCGGCGCTATAACGAGCTAATCCCGGCTGAATTTGAGCTTAGGCGTAAGCCCGTAGATCGATGACAGGGAAAGTCGTTGGCTACCACCCTCTGATTCCAGAGGGCGAGTACCTGGTGCGGTTTATGTACTACGAGACGGGCCAATCCTGGAATAGCAACAAGGTAATCCTGCACTTTGCCGTGGCGGAGGGGGAGTATGGCGGTACTCCCCTCATCCGCTACTACAACGCTCTAGACTTGGAGCCACCCTTAGGCCGGGACGGGAAGTTCACCGTGGGGGATCGAAGCCACCTCGTTAAGGAATTTCGCTCCCTCCTCTCGGAGTCCAGCGCGAAAGGCGACATCAACCTGAATCTATACCGAGGGCGGCTTATTCGGGCCCGCGTGGGCAGTACTCGCCAGACGGGCTTAGGGGAGGACTTAGACAAACCGAACCAGTACAGCGTTATCCGTAAACTCTTGGAAACTGCCAAGTGATGGCGCTATCTTTAGGCAAGACCACTTGGAACGCCGAGGTCTCGCGCACGGGCGATGTCTGACTTTTTCTCTTCATTGTCGGCCCGATGGGCGGAGCTTACTGGGCTCACCTCGCTCACCGCAATTCTTATCGCGATCACCGCCTTTATTGCCGCGAGTATTGGGAACTTCTTTCTCCATGATTTCTACCGAAGACTATGGGATGCTTTCACCGCAAAGCGACGCCGCGCCGCTCTGACAAAAGTTGCGTCGGAGCTCGCCAAACAGCAGAACGGAAAGGACTTCGCATTCGGCAGGATTTCCACGTCTGTCTATGTTCTCGATTTTTGTCCGTTGGGTTACGAGCCAGGCTTTTTGGTGTCAGAGCAGGAATCACGCATCGAGGAGATTCCCGAGGAGTTTCGATACGCGTACGAGCGCTCCCTCGCCCGCTTCACGGAAAAGCTGGAACGGAGAGAAATCTACGAAGGCAAAGCCAAAATAGCACCCAAAGCAATATCCGTGGATCGCGCAGACGGTACAGAAGCCAATCGCCTCCGCATCACCTACTGCCTATCGAAGGGTTACATACATCAAAGAGCTGCCACTGAGGTTTTCCAAAGCTTGCCTGAGGCGAAACGCCGCCAACTACTGCGCGAGCCGCCTATGACAATGCATCCCTTCTTTAGCAATAACCTTGGCATCTGCGTTGGAATAATTACAGGTAATGGTGAACTGCTATTCGTCGAACGCGGTGCCACCGCTGTAAATAGCGGCCGGATCGTCTGCGGAGCCGTGGAAGGAATGACTGTTGACGATTTGACGCAAGGAAGGATAGATCCTATCCGCGCAGCCCAACGCGCACTGCTCGAGGAATTCGGATTGAATCTCGATCCAAACGAAACCTCAGCTATTAGAGTTATCGCCTGCATCTTTAACAACGATTTCCATGAGTGGAACCTTGTCGCCTACGTCGATCTACGACGATTCGGGGATAAGTATCTTAGTGCGACGTTTTTCGACTACATCACCACTGGCAAACCGAAAGACAAATGGGAAGGTTGGGCGCTAACCGCGATACCCCTGAAACCAAAGAACATCGCTGGCTTCGTATTGGCATATGAGAAACGAATGACGAATTACGCCATTGTCACCACAATCTACACTCTGCTTGCTGCACACGGTAGTCGTGAGGAAGTTGCGCGTGCCTTCGACCCGCGAACGGATTTGGACTAGTCTGGAACCTCGGTTTCTCTCACAGCTGACCGTCAATAGCTTAAAACCCAGATAAACGGACTTGCGCGAACCGAGCGCGCAGCATAAGACACCTCAAAACGCGGTATCCCAAGGTTGAAAAATGCCTTCAATCGGGATAAACAATCAGGGTTCCATCACGGACCAGTTCGTTCCAGTTGGTCTGATCCATAGCGTCTTTCACGTCCTGCCCCCCTTCACTGAGACGCTCCAGATCAACTGACGTCACTTCCCCATTCTGCCGCCAACCTCGCACCTTAGTTTCATACACACCGGCACGGATTTGCTTTCGCTCTCCCGATGTACCGTGTGTGAACTCTAGATCTTTCTGGATTCCGATCATGGTTTTCGTGGGCACCATCGGCGGCACCGCGTCTACGACGCGCCTGATCTCCTCATCAAGAGTATCGAAGTCAATCCAATCCTGATTGGGAATCTCGCTTTTCAGTAGTTGCTTGAAACGCCCAAGAAGCGGGCCGAACTCCTCGACAGGTAGTGGCGACTCGAGATTGAGCCCATGCTCACCCTCCGCGCCCGTTTGCTGCCAGAAAACCGTCAGTGCTGCGGGCAAACGATAGAAGTCCACCATCACAAATAGACGGTTCCCGGAGTCGTTCTCCGCCTCCAAAGCGAACTCACGCGTAACAGAGACCGTATTCCCGTTTGGCTGCACAACTCTGGTCCGCCAAGCGTCCTGAAAAATTTCGGCCCCTGGATCAACGAACCTGACCCAGCCGTTCTGGAACCGAACTTGATTATCGGAGGTGCTTTGCTCTTCCGGAGGTTGCGCGGGCTTTTCCGTAGTCGTCGTTGACCCCTCATCTTCCGCGTCCTCTTCAACGCTTTCTGCCCCGGAGCCGTTGCCTTGACTCGCGATCTCTCCCTCCGCATTCTTCTCCCCTGACGGAACGCGCTTCCAGCCAATAATCGCGCCAAATAATCCAATGAGCGCGATGGAAAAGTAGAAGCGAACTTGCTCGGGCTCATTTGGCGAAGAAACGGCGAGAAAGAAGCCACCCGCGAAAAGTCCGAAATTTAGCCATTGAAAAAGCTGCGTATGACCCCTGAATACCAAAACTATTACCAGCCAGATCCCGCCAGCGATAACGATAGTCTCCAACAACATGATGCCCCCCCTCCTTGGACTTTGGTCGGAATATCAAATTGCTCGCGACTTTTCCAGAGCTTAGTGCGTGAGAGTTGGCCAAACTAGGGTGGGAGAGGATAGGCACTAGGGTAGGTGTAGGTGTGGGGTAGGATGGGACAGGATAGGAAGGGATAGGCAAGAGGTAGGAGCCTCCTGTATCTGCCCTTTTAATTCAGCAATTCGTCGCTGTCTCAGCTAGTTGGGTCGTCGAGGGGCTCTATTTACTGAACCGCCAACCATCTGACCAATAGATAGAAATAAGAGCCTACTCGTCAGAACGCTACAGTCGTCCGAGTTTCCGCTTTCGGCCAAACCCAGACAAGCTCGCTGCGATGAAAAATGAAACTCGAACGTATCGCTGCGACTTGTTGCAAATTAGGTCTTTCTCTTCATTCCGCCAGCCGCGGGAGCACCGTATTTATCTGCGAATTTCGAGAATACCTCCTCGACAGCATTGAGATCAGCGATCGACTCGAAATTCTCCAAAATGATCGTTAAAAGGTAGTTATTCCCGTAGTGGTACTCCTCATTAAGTGCTCGTAACTGCTCGTACGCTTTCTCGGATAACGCTGCGTTGAACCTTTTCGGCAATGGATACCTCTTTGGCGGCATAACTTTACTCCGATTGTTCATTCAAGCGAGGGAACAAAGGCGCTGTACTGCCCAGGAAATAGTCTACCAACGATAGTCCGCTTTGGGTCGGGAGCGGACCCTTTTGTTTTTCAGCGGCGTGACGCACTGGGTGCTTGCGGTCTGGCAGGGAACACGATTTGCCCCCGGCACTTTGTCACTGAGGCTCATTCGCAAACGAAAATTCTTGCCGTTTAGGGCTATGTGGGGATCCGGCTCGGTATTCACTTGCAGCTTGTAGCGTCTGATCCCCCCCCCGGTCCTTTTCGTGCTGAATTCCGCTGAACCTCGCCTGCATTTAGGTGCGAACCTCTCCGAACCTCGCCATCCCCTTTGGGCGCGAACTTCAGCGAAAACGACCTAGCGGCCTTTTAGGGGCGAACCTCGGCAAATGTCGCACCCCTTTTGCTGTCGAATCTCGACAGCGGGTCCTTCCCAAGATCGAGGGATGCGGGTATCGCTCAGCGCAGGCTCTCCGATCATTGCCAAAAAAATACGGACTTCTAATTAGCTGAAAGAAGCCTATTCGGATTCGAGTACTTTTTTCTTTTCGGCTTCGAATTCTTCGTCAGTGATTATTCCGCGTTCCCGCAGGTCGTTGAGAGTCTCTAATTGCTGATATCGATCAGTCTGGCCATTGGTAACGCCAGCCGCCGATTCAGCAGTTGTTCCCGACACACCCTCAGCGGCAGATTCTTCACGCTTCACGGGAATGACGAAGTTCGCAGGGTATTCTCGATGCTTATCCGTAATCGCATCAGTGATTCCAAAGTCAATAAAGACGGCGCTCGCGACAATCTTCCCTCCCATCCGGCTGGGGATCCCCCCAGTCACAGACCGCCCATTCTCCGTCTCGCAGTCATACTTCAGAACGTCATCCGACTTTCTGATTGAAACGGTGCCCGGAAGATCCGCTGACCAAATTCCCCGCTTGTTCTGAAGCTCGCAGATACCTTCGCTGCCATCGCTGAAAGACAACGCAACTGGTGTCATCGCGTCCTCCGTCAATGTTGCACATCCAGCCGCCAGTGTGGCGATACCAATTACCAGAATTCTCATGATGTTGCCCCATTCCCTAGCTCGCACCTGGGTTGATTCTAATCGCAAGCTTGCTGTATTTGGTATTTTCCAAACAATTTGGACGGATATTGCCCGTAAATACGGGCGGAGGATTACCTTAGGACAAGCCGGGAGAAGCCCTCGGCAACGCCACCTAGCCTTCAGCCTTCAATTACCAAACATCGACCCTCTACCAGCCTCTCCCGGGCTCGTACACGCTGATTTGCCGAATATCTGGCCGATCTGCCGAGATATTGGGAAAGCAATAAGGGACAGGCCGGTACAAGCTGGGTCCATGGACCTAGTGCCGATCATTGAATACTGGTGCTGTCCAGACGAGGATTGTCAGGACCTTCTGGAAGACGCCTTTCTGAGCGATCAAATCGAGGCACTCGCGTACGAGCCAGCTTGCCTCTGGATACAACACCAAAGGCGCCGAGATTGAAGTCACAAGCTCGGCTGCGGATTTACTACGTTGATGGAGCGCGTCATTGAGTAGCGCAACTACCAATTGGGAGGCTTCGCTATCACGCGCCCGGCGACGCCGGTAAAAGGATCGGCAAACTGATTTTCAGCATATCGCTCCTTTCTTATTAGGAACGACTTGCTCGTAATCGAATTCAATTCTTTGTTCTTACGCTTGTATGGGAATGCGAAACAAATAGTCTTGGCGGGAAAGACGTCCGCAGCCATCCGGACGGCCGGAGCAAGATCTGTGTCTCCGGTTACGAGCACTACCGTGTCGCATGCATCAAGATGGAATAGCTCCATTATCTTCAAAGAGAGTGCGACGTCGGTTTCTTTCTCTTCATAGTGAACATTATTTGTCTTGCATCCTCGGCACCACACCGTTTTGTACTTGAATCGGCCAAGCCGAATCTTGACGCCAGTGCTGCGCAAGCAATCAATGTAATCTTCGTGTTTTTTTGTGGTACCAGGCCGTGAAGAGTCGATATGTTTAGCTAGAGCGGAAAAGTAGTAGATTTCCCGAAGAACGGCGTCCCTCCCAAAGATAGAGAGATACGACGTTAAAAGACTTCTTAGGTCTAGCCAAAGGGTCGGAGCGCCCGCGAGGTCGGCGCGAGCGTCCTTGGCAGAGTGGTAGACGTTGAATCCGTCTACAAGAAAAGTGACTCTGTTCATAAGGCAAAAAAAACCCTCCAGGCCGTGACCTGAAGGGGGCCAGAGAACCCGTAGGTCCGTCTGGGGCTGACAAGTAAATTATGGCAATTATTCGCTTGTAGTCAAGGGTTGCGTAGAGCGAAAGTGCCTCAACAGTCGCGAAGAGGCTTCTTTTTTGTCTTATAGCGCCACGACTTGACTGGGTGCTTGGGTATCCACTCAGGAATGAAGTTTGCTCCCCGCACCTGCAAATTTGGGAGCCATCCCGGCTTCCCGGCGGCTAAACGTGTCTCTAGCCCTCATTTGGTCGGCTAAGTAGTGGCCGAAATTCGTGCTGGAAGGATACCGGGGCACACACCCTTGTGGTGCAGTGACAGAAATCAAGTGGGGGATAAATTGGGGGATAAATCGATCAGTTAGTAAGAAAAAACCATATATTTCAATGGCTTTACTATTGAACTTGGCGGAGAGGGAGGGATTCGAACCCTCGATAGGGGGTTACCCTATACATGAATTCCAATCATGCGCCTTCGACCACTCGGCCACCTCTCCGGAATTCTCGTCCCGCGCTGAAGCGGGCGCGCAGATTACTGCAGCGGCCCCGCCAGTTCAATCTTCCTCGTCGTCGTCGCGAGTATCGGCCATTCGCTGCGAGAACGGCGGAGGCTCTTGCAGGCAGCGGCCCTCCCCGGCTCCGGGAGGCGTCGAGGCTACCGGCACTTCCAGGTCGCGACGCTGGTCCAGGCCGCTCAGGCCTTCCGGCACCTTGAGCGGATCCGTGAGCCGGCTCTCCTGGTAGGGCTTGGTCTCGCTGCAGTCATCGCCGCCCAGGCCGAGCCCGAAACAGCCGCTCAGCAGCATTGCGGTCGCCGGCCAGAGGATCAGTCGTTTCATCCGTTCGTCTCCGCGCCCAGCATGATGCCGGCGTCGTTGAGTGCCTCGTCCACCGGTTGCCGAAAGCGCGCGTCCAGCGGCGTGAGCGGCAGCCGGATACCCATTCCCATAAAGCCCATGCGATGCAGGGCCCACTTCACCGGGATAGGGTTCGACTCCAGGAACATGGCCTTGTTCACCGGCTGCAGGCGCGCATCGATCTCGCGCACCGTCGCCTCGTCGCCGTCCGCGGCCGCACGGCACAGCTCCGCCATCAGGGCCGGCGCCACGTTCGCCGTCACCGACACCACGCCGTGACCACCGCCGAGCAGGAAATCCGCGCTGGTGAAGTCGTCGCCGCTGAAGTAGCGGAAATCCGCGGGGCAGACCGCCTGCATGGCCTGCAGGCGGCGAACGTCGCCGGTAGCGTCCTTGATGCCGAAGATGCGCTCATGCGCCGCCAGCCTGGCCACCGTTTCCGGCAGCAGGTCCGAGGACGTCCGGCCGGGTACGTTATAGAGCATCACCGGTTGGCTCACCGCATCCGCCACGGTCGAGAAATGCCGAAACATACCCTCCTGGGTCGGCTTGTTGTAGTACGGGACGACCATCAGGAAGCCGTCTATGCCGGACCCGTCGACTGCCTCCGACAGCGCCAGGGTCTGGCGGGTGGAGTTGGAGCCGGTGCCGGCCAGTATCCGGACGCGCCCGTCCGCGAGCTCCACGGAGCGGCGCACCAGCTTGGCGTGCTCCTCTTTCAGGAGCGTGGCAGACTCGCCCGTCGTGCCGGCGATCACCAGCCCGTCCGTTCCCGCATCGCAATGGAAATCGATCAGGCGTTCGAGCGCCGCATAGTCGACCTCGTCGGCATCGGTGAATGGCGTCGCGAGCGCGACCAGGCTGCCCCGGATCATGAACTACTCCGCGTGAACAAGCCGGCGATGGTACTGGCCGGGCCCGGTCCGCGGCAAGAGTGCGCGGCAAATCAATTGCTTGCACGCCGCTACAATCACAGTACACTGCGGCGACCAGCCAGCCGCACCAGACGCAAAATCTATTCGAGAAAAATGTCGCAACTTATTGTTATTTCAGCTATCGGAAACGACCGAACGGGTGTGGTTCAGGACCTGACGGAGACCATCCTGGAGTGCGGCGGCAACATCATCGAGAGCCGCATGAGCACCCTCGGCCAGGAATTCGCCATGCTGCTGCTGGTCTCCGGCAACTGGCATACCGTGAACCGGCTGGAGACCGAACTCGGCAAGCTCGAGAAGCAACACGGCATCAACGCCACCCTGCGCCAGACCCGGGAGCGGATGGAAAAGCGGGACAGCCTGCCCTACGCCGTCGATGTGGTCTGCCTCGACCAGCAGGGGGTGGTGTTCAATATCGCCCGCTTCTTCTCCAGCCGGGGCATCGACATCGCCGAACTCAGCACCCGCAGTTACGCGGCAGCCCACACCGGCGCGCCGATGTTCTCGGTGCAGATGAACATCAGCGTGCCCGAGCGCATCCACATCGCCCAGCTTCGCGAAGAATTCATGGAGATGTGCGACCAGTACAATCTGGACGCGATACTCGAACCGGTGAAAGCCTGACGCCGGCGCGGTCCGGCACGGATTCCATTGCAGGAGGAGAGACCCCGATGAGCGCACCCGAGATCGGCAAGGTAGTCAAGGACTTCAAGCTGCCCGCGACGGGGGACAAGACGGTCCGCCTGAAGGACCTGCGCGGCAAGAACGTCGTGTTGTACTTCTACCCGAAGGACTCCACACCCGGGTGCACCACCGAGGGCCAGGATTTCCGCGATCTGCACGGCAAATTCAAGCGGGCAAACACGATAATCCTGGGCGTCTCCCGTGACTCGATCGCCTCCCACGAGAAATTCCGGGCCAAGCACGAGTTTCCCTTCGATCTGCTGTCCGATGCCGACGAGAACGTCTGCCGACAGTTCGACGTGATCAAGGAGAAGAACATGTACGGGCGCAAGGTCATGGGCATCGAGCGCAGCACATTCCTGATCGACGACAAGGGCAAGCTGCGGCGGGAATGGCGCAAGGTCAGGGTGAAGGGCCACGCCGAGGAAGTACTCGAGGCGGCGAAAGAGCTGGCCTGACGCCGTGGCCCCGGCCGGACGTTTCGCTGACACTTCCTGACGGTCGGATGCGGACGGCCGGCGTATAATGGGAACGCAATATGCCGGTCATTGTCCTAACCCCCATGTTGGCTGACCTTCGAAGACGGGCCGTTCTGGCTGCCAGGACAGTGCTGCTGATCGCGCCGCTCGCTGCGATACTCGCGAGCGGCGGCCCGCTGCTGGCGGCCGACGATTTGCCCGACATCGGCAGTCCGGCCAATGCCATGCTGCCCAAGTCGGAGGAGGCCCGCATAGGCCGCGCGATCATGCGCGAGCTCAGGCGTCGGGGCACGGTGGTCGACGACCCCCAGATCACCGAATATATCGAGGCGATCGGCCACCGCCTGGTCGCACATGCGAACGATGGCGAGCAGGATTTCAAGTTCTTCGTCGTCGACGACTCGAGCATCAACGCGTTCGCTCTGCCCGGCGGCTTCATCGGCGTGCATACGGGACTGATAGAGGCGACGGAGGACGAGAGCGAGCTGGCCGGTGTGCTGGCCCACGAGATCGCTCACGTGACCCAGCGCCACATCGCGCGCTCCATCTACAACAACTCCCGCGCCAATATCATCACGCTGGCCACCATGCTGGGCGCCATCCTCGTGGGCATGGCCGCGGATGGCGGCGGTGACGCAACCCAGGGTGCCATCATGGGCGCCCAGGGGATGATGGCGCAGAACCGCATCGACTTCACCCGACGCAACGAATACGAGGCGGACCGGGTCGGCGTAGCCACGATGGCCGCCGCCGGCTTCGATCCCCAGGGCATGCCCGACTTCTTCGCCACCATCGGCCGTCGGGCGGGACCGTTCGCGAGCAGCGTCCCGGAGTTCCTCCGCACCCACCCGGTGTCCAGCGCCCGCATCGCCGAGACCCGCGCCCGGGCGGCCGCGCTGAGCGTGGTCGACGTCGAGGAGACGATGGGGTACGGCCTGAGCAAGGCACGGATCATCGCGAAGGGTCGTACCTCACCCGATAATGCCCTTACCTACTTCCGCGAATCCGCGCCGCCGGGCGACGCCGCACTCTACGGCGAGGCGCTGGTGCTGCTGCGTATGGATCGACCGGCTGAGGCCCAGCGCATCTTCGAGCAGCTGATCGACCGCAACGAGGACGTGATCGCCTATCACATCGGCCTGGCCGAGGCGCAGATGGCGAACGACAACGAGATGGCCTCGCTGTCCACGTATGCGAACGCCCGCGAGCTATTCCCGCGCAACGTGCCACTGGTGATCAGCTATGCCGAGACCCTGCTGCAGCTGGGCCGCGGCGGCATGGCCCACGACATGCTGCTGGACCTGCTGAACAACACGCCGCCCACGCCGGAACAGGTGCGGCTGATCGCACGCGCCGCCATTGCGGCCGGAGAGACGGCCGAGGCCCATTACTACCTGTCCGAGTACAACATCATGATCGGCGACCTCGTGCGGGCGGTGAGCTTCCTGTCACGGGCTCTGGAGCTGCCGGAGACGGAGCCGATCCAGCGCGCGCGCTTCGAGGCGCGTATCGATTTCATCAAGGAATACCTGAGCGAGGAGCAGCTCAGGGAGGTGGCACGGAACGATCCCGGCCGGAACCCGGGGATCGGCTGACGATTATTGGCCGGCGCCGGACCGCGGACGGAGATTCAGGGCGGCGCGGCGCCCTCTTCGCCCCCCCGGTCCTCGATGAATCCCACCCAGCGCTCGCCCGCGCTCAGCAGTTCTTCAACATCGCTGGTCTGGGCGATGTTGGTAACCTTCTCCGGTATCCGGCGGAAGTGAATCTCACGCACGCTGTGATTCGCCCAGGTAATCCACTCCAGCAGCAGGGCCAGGCCGGCGCTGTCGGTCTTCGTGACGCCGCCCAGGTCGACTTCCAGCATCGTGTGGTCGGCGAAGTGCTCGATGCTCTCCCGCAGTATCGCGGCCGCCGTCGCGAAGGTCATCTCGCCCTCCAGCGCGAATCGACCCTCGCCCAGGTCACGGAACTCCCAGCGCTGGCTCACGCCTCGCTCGCGCCTTCCGAATCAGCGGAATCGGACTCTCCGTCCGCGCCTCCCGGCAAATCCGCTTCACGCTCCAGGCGCTGAATGACGGCTTCCAGTCCCTTGCTGGCGATCTCCGCGTTGAGCTCGGTGCGGAAATTGCGCACGTAGGAAATGCCCTCGACGGTCACGTCATAGACCTTCCAGCCGTCGTCACGCTTCACCAGGCCGTAGTTCACCGGCACTTCGGTACCGTCGTCCAGCTTGACCTGGGTGCGAACCGTGGTGCGTCGCTCCTCAGCATCGCCGCGGAAGGGCAGCACCTCGATGCGCTCCTCGTCGAACTCCAGCACGCCGTCGGCGTAGCGCTCGAGCAGTGCCCGGTAGAAGGCCCGGATGAACCGCTGCTGCTGTTCCTCGCTGGCCGTGCGCCAGTAACGTCCCAGCACGAGCTGCGAGGCGTAACGGCGGTCGAAGCGCGGCAGCAGGATGCCGTCTATCACCTCGTACAGCTCCTGCCGGTCCTCCGACAGCTCCAGCTTGCGGCCCTCGAGCGCTGCGGAGAGTTCGTCCACCGCGGTCTCGATCACTGCGGTGGGATCTTCGGTCCGGGCGACGCCCGGCAGGCTCAGCAACACCCCCAGCAGCGCCAGGGTCGTCATCCGCATTCTCATTCGTCGCCTCCCGAACCCATATTCACCAGGAATTTCCCGATCAGATTCTCCAACACCACCGCGGACTGGGTGAACAGCACCTCGCTGCCGTCCTCCAGGTACATTTCCGAGCCGCCGGGCTGAAGCCCGATGTACTGACTGCCGAGCAATCCCGCGGTGAGGATGCTGGCGTCGGAATCCTCCGGTATCTGGTCGTAGCGGTTCTCTATCCGCATGGTCACGACGGCGTCCAGGCGCCGGGGGTCGAACTCGATCGAGCTTACACGCCCGATGGTGACGCCGGCCATACTCACCGGCGAACGCACCTTCAGACTGCCCACATTCTGGAACCGGGCCGTCACCTCGTAGCTGTCGTCCTGCACGTAACCGCCGATGGTGGTCGTCTGCGTGATCAGAAAGAACAGCGCGGCGAAGCCCAGGAACACGAACAACCCGGTGCTGATTTCTACGGCTCTCGTCTGTTGCATAAGTGCTGTACCTTCACATCAAGGCGGCGGTGATCATGAAATCGAGCACGAGCACGGCGATGGAGGAAATGACCACCGTGCGCGTCGTCGCCCTGCCGACCCCTTCCGCTGTCGGCAGGGCATTGTAACCCTCGAACACGGCCAGCAGACTGGCCGCCACACCGAAGACGACGCTCTTGACCACGCCCTCCATGATGTCGGCCAGCTCCACACTCTCCCTCATCTGCGCCCAGAAGGCGCCGATATCAACCCCCATCAGCACGACGCCCACCATGTAGGCGCCGAAGATGCCCACCGCACTGAAGATGCCGGCGAGCAGCGGCATGGCGATGACGCCGCCGAGGAAGCGGGGCATCACGACCCGCCGGATGGGGTCCACGGCCATCATCTCCATGGCCGAGAGCTGGTCCGTGGCCCGCATGAGGCCGATCTCCGACGCGAGCGCCGTACCGGCCCGGCCGGAGAACAGCAGCGCGGTCACCACGGGGCCGAGTTCCTTCATGAGCGAGAGCGCAACGAACACGCCGAGCGCGTCCTCGGAGCCGAACCGCGACAGGTTGTCGTAACCCTGCAGGCCCAGGACACCGCCCACGAAGAAGGCGGAGGTAATGATGATGGGCAGCGACAGCGCGCCAGTATTGTGGACCTGCTGCACGACGAGCGGGAAACGGCGCCAGATCGCCCGCGGGGTCGCTGCCACCAGGCGCAGGAAAAACAGCTGCAGCTGACCGAAGGTCCGCAGGAAGCCGGCCAGGGCGTAGAGGAGCTCCCGCAACACAGCGTCAGTCGCCCTCGCGGCCGAGGAGCTGCTCCGCATAGTCCGGTGCCGGGTAATGGAACGGCACCGGGCCGTCCGCCATGCCGTGCATGAACTGCTTGACCAGTTCCGAGGGCGCGCCGCTCAGCTCTTCCGGGCTGCCCGACGCCACCACCTTGCCGTCCGAGATCAGGTAGCTCACGTCGGCCACGGTGCTGATCTCCTGCACGTCGTGACTGACCACGATGCTGGAGATGCCGAGGATGTCGTTCATGCGCCGCACGAGGCGCACGATCACACCCATCGAGATCGGGTCCAGTCCCACGAAGGGCTCGTCGTAGATGAGGATCTCCGGGTCCATGACCATGGCCCGCGCCAGTGCCACCCGCCGCTCCATGCCTCCGGAGAGTTCGGACGGCATGAGGGTGGCTGCGCCGCGCAGCCCGACGGCATGCAGCTTGGTGAGCACGATGTGGCGGATCAGGCGGTCCGGCAGATCGGTGTGCTCGCGCAGCGGGAAGGCCACGTTCTCGAACACCGAGTAATCCGTGAGCAGCGCACCGTTCTGGAACAGCATGCCGATCTTCTTGCGCATCCGGTAGATGCCGCCCCGGTTGAGTTTCGAGACGTCCTCGCCATCGACGATGATCGTGCCCCGGTCGGGCACGAGCTGGCCCGTGATCAGACGCAGCAGCGTGGTCTTGCCGGTACCGCTGGGGCCCATGACGGCGGTGACCTTGCCTCGTTTGATGTCGATATCCAGATGGTCGAATATCTGGCGCTGGCCGCGCGAATAGCAGAGGCCGCGGATCTCGACCATATTTTGTGTCTTCTGGGCCATCTCCGTCCTTGTACCGCCGGTGCGCCGGGCCCGGGCGGGCCCTCGCGCAAGCGGCAGAGCATAGCAAAATACCCTGCCCCGGGCCGTCCGGAATCTGCCTCCGATCTGGCACCGGAAACCAATTAGTACTAAAATGGTCCCCTATAACGTGCAGGAGGGGCTTCGGCCCCGATCTTCTGATCGGTGTCAGCCCGCTCCGTCAATCGAGAGAACCGCGATGCTGAGAATCTCGAAACTCACCGATTACGGGACCGTGGTGCTCGCGCACCTGGCGGACGACGACCAGCGTCTGCAGAGTGCCAGCGAGATCGCCGCGGCGACCGGGCTGGGCGCCCCCACCGTCAGCAAACTGCTGAAACAGCTCGCCCGCGCGGGCCTGGTGGCCTCCGAGCGCGGCGCGAACGGCGGCTACCGCCTGGCGCAGGCGCCGGAAGACATCAGCGCGGCCCAGATCATAGACGCCCTGGAAGGCCCGCTGGCCATCACCGAGTGCAGCGGGCAGGAGTCGAGCTGCGAGCTGGAAGAGAACTGCAGCGTGGGCAGCTCCTGGCAGCAGATCAACCGGCAGATCCGCGCCGCCCTGGCGGGTATCAGCCTGACAGAGTTGCAGAAATCACGCCCCACGATCCCCACATTCACGCTCGTGCCGATGCCCGCGACCATCGCGCCCATCGGCCGGCAAGACAAAACGGACACACACTGAGCGCACTATGGCTACCAAGAGCACCGAAGTAGAGACACTGGTTAAGAGCAAGTACCGCCACGGCTTCTACACGGACATCGCCGCGGACACCGTGCCGCCGGGCCTGTCCGAGGACGTCATCGCCATGATCTCGGCGAAGAAAGACGAGCCCGAGTGGATGCTGGAGTGGCGCCTGCAGGCGTACCGGCACTGGCTGAAGATGCGCGAGCCGAGCTGGGCGCACGTGCAGCATCCGCCCATCGACTTCCAGGCCATCTCCTATTTCTCGGCGCCGAAGTCCGACGCGGACCGGCCGCAGAGCCTGGACGAGGTGGATCCGAAGCTGCTCGAGACCTACGACAAGCTCGGCATCCCGCTGCACGAGCGGGCGCGCCTCGCCGGCGTGGCCGTCGATGCCGTGTTTGACAGCGTCTCGGTCACGACCACGTTCAAGGAGAAGCTCTCGGAGGCCGGCGTCATCTTCTGCTCGTTCTCGGAAGCCATCCGCGAGCATCCGGAACTGGTCCGCAAGTATCTCGGCAGCGTGGTGCCGCGGCGGGACAATTTCTTCGCGGCACTGAACTCCGCGGTCTTCACGGACGGCAGCTTCGTCTACGTGCCGAAGGGCGTGCGCTGCCCCATGGAGCTGTCCACTTATTTCCGCATCAACGCGGCCAATACCGGTCAGTTCGAGCGCACGCTGATCGTCGCCGAAGAAGGCAGCCACGTGAGCTACCTCGAGGGCTGCACGGCCCCCATGCGGGACGAGAACCAGCTGCATGCGGCCGTGGTGGAGCTCGTCGCCATGAAGGACGCCGAGATCAAGTACTCCACAGTGCAGAACTGGTATCCCGGCGACGAGGAAGGCAGAGGCGGCATCTACAACTTCGTCACCAAGCGGGGCGATTGCCGCGGCGATGATTCCAAGATCTCCTGGACCCAGGTGGAGACCGGCTCGGCCATCACCTGGAAGTATCCGAGCTGCATCCTGCGGGGCGACCGTTCGGTGGGCGAGTTCTACTCGGTGGCGGTCACCAACAATCTGCAGCAGGCCGACACCGGCACGAAGATGATCCACATCGGCAAGGACACTTCGAGCACCATCGTCTCCAAGGGCATCTCCGCCGGCCGGGCCCAGCAGGCCTACCGCGGACTGGTGCGGGTGATGCCGGGCGCCCACAGGGCGCGTAACTACACTCAGTGCGACTCGCTGCTGATCGGGAAGGAATGCGGCGCGCACACCTTCCCCTACGTGGAGGTGAAAAACCCCTCGGCGCAGGTGGAACACGAGGCGACCACGTCGAAGATCGGCGAGGACCAGCTGTTCTATTGCCGCCAGCGCGGTATCTCCGAGGAAGATGCCGTCAATCTCATCGTCAACGGCTTCTGCAAGGAAGTCTTCAAGGAACTGCCCATGGAATTCGCCGTCGAGGCACAGGCTCTGCTGAACGTGAGCCTCGAAGGCGCCGTGGGCTGATAAGGACACTACATGGAACCCTTACTCGAAATCAGGAATCTGCACGCCACCGTCGAGGGCACCGAAATCCTCCGCGGTCTGGACCTGACGGTGAACGCCGGCGAGGTGCACGCCATCATGGGTCCGAACGGCTCGGGCAAGAGCACGCTGGCCCACGTGCTGGCTGGCCGGGACGACTACGAGGTCACGGCCGGCGAAGTGCGCTTCCGCGGCCGCGACCTGCTGGAGATGGAACCCGAGGAGCGCGCCCGCGAAGGCGTCTTCCTGGCCTTCCAGTATCCCGTGGAGATCCCTGGCGTGAATAACGCCTACCTGCTCAAGGCTGCACTGAATTCGGTGCGCAAGGCCCGTGGCGAGTCGGAAGTGGACGCCATCGACTTCCTGAAGCTGGTGCGCTCGAAGATGAGCCTCATGCAGATGGACCAGAGCTTTCTGAACCGGGGCGTGAACGAGGGCTTCTCCGGCGGCGAGAAGAAGCGCAACGAGATTCTGCAGATGGCCGTGCTGGAGCCGACGCTGTGTCTGCTCGACGAAACCGACTCGGGCCTCGACATCGACGCGCTGAAGGTCGTGGCGGGAGGCGTGAATTCCCTGCGTACGCCGGATCGGGCGATCGTGATGGTGACCCACTACCAGCGTCTGCTCGACTACATCGAGCCCGACGCGGTGCACGTTCTGTCCCGCGGCCGCATCGTGCGCTCCGGCGACAAGAACCTGGCGCTGGAACTCGAGGAGCGCGGCTACGACTGGCTGCGCGAGGCGGCGAACGCATGAAGGCACCGTCCCTCGACGAGACGCGGCTGCGGCAGGCGGTCGAGGCCCGGCCGGGGCCCGACTGGCTCGCCCGGTTCCGCGAGGCGAGCCTGCAGCGCTTTCTGGACGCGGGCTTCCCCCACGTTCGCCAAGAGGACTGGAAGTACACCAGCCTGGCACCGCTGGCGGATCTCAGCGACGACTGGCTGGCTGGCACCGCCGAGGCCCCGGGCGAGAGCGCGGAGCGCCGGGCGGCGGCGCTGGCGCGGGAGGTACTCGGCGAGTTCGACGCTCACTCCGTGGTGTTCGTCGACGGACGCCTGGACGCCGACTCCC
This sequence comes from Lentisalinibacter sediminis, assembly GCF_040706615.1. Taxonomy (NCBI): domain Bacteria; kingdom Pseudomonadati; phylum Pseudomonadota; class Gammaproteobacteria; order Woeseiales; family Woeseiaceae; genus Lentisalinibacter; species Lentisalinibacter sediminis. Next base: position 158,634 of record NZ_JAPDRF010000003.1, read on the forward strand.
TGCCGGACGCGCTGCCGGAAGGCGTCTCCGTGGAGCCGCTGCTGAAGACGGGGCTGCCGCCGCAGAGTGCCGCCGGCGCCTCCGCAGACGCGATGACCGCGCTGAACGGCGCGCTCCTCACCGACGGCCTGCGGCTGTCCCTGGACGACACTGCCGTGCTGGATCGGCCGCTCTATCTCGTGTTCGTGGTCACCGGTGAGGCGAGCGCCGTGGCCAGCCCGCGCATCGTGGTCGAGGCCGGCGCCCACGCCCGCGCGACGATCGTCGAACACTATGCAGGCGACGCGGACGCCCGGCGCTTCACCAACGTGGTCACCGACATCGTCCAGCACGAAGCCTCGCGCATCGAGCACTTCAGGCTCCAGCAGCAGCCATTGCAGAGCTTCCAGGTGAGCCGCCTGCATGCCAGTCTGGCGGCGCGGGCCAGACTGGACTGCCACAGTCTCGACCTGGGCGGCCGGCTGGTGCGTCACGATACGATGGTGCGCCTGACCGACAGGGAAGCCACCGTCAACCTGAACGGGATCTACGTGACGGGCGGCGATCAGCACGTGGACAACCACACCCGCATCGACCACGAAGCGCCGGACACGGTCAGCACCGAGGATTACCGTGGCGTGCTCAAAGACCGGAGTCGCGCCGTGTTCAACGGCAAGGTGATGGTGCACCCCGGTGCCGACGGCACGGACGCGGCGCAGTCCAACCGCAATCTGCTGCTCTCGGACAAGGCGGAAGTCGACACCAAGCCGGAGCTGGAAATCTACGCCGACGACGTGAAGTGCAGCCACGGCGCCACGGTCGGCCAGCTGGACGAGACCGCGCTGTTCTATCTGCGCTCCCGCGGCATCGACACGGAGAGCGCCCGGCACCTGCTCATCTTCGCCTTCCTGCGCGAGCTGCTCGGCCGCACCGATTCCCCTGCACTGGCGCGGCGGATGGAGCGCATGCTGGTTGGCGGACTGCCTGAATTCGACGAACTGGAGTCGTTACTGTGAGTGCTCAGGAAAATCAGATAGCGGGCGATCTCGCCACTGCAGCCGTCGAAGCCCGCCGGTCGGACTTCCCGATCCTGTTCCAGCAGGTGAACGGTCAGCCGTTGACCTACCTGGACAGTGCCGCCTCCTCCCAGCGCCCGCTGCCTGTGATAGAGGCGGTGGAATACTACGACAAGCACGACCACGCCAACGTGCACCGCGGAGTCCATACGCTGAGCCACCGGGCAACAGAGGCCTACGAGGGCGCGCGGGAGAAGGTGCGGCGCTTCATCAACGCCGCCGCCACCTCGGAGATCGTCTTCACCCGCGGCACCACCGAGGCCATCAACCTGGTGGCGAACAGCTGGGCCGCGGAGAATATCGGCGCCGGCGACGAGATCCTGATCACCTGGCTGGAGCATCACGCCAACATCGTCCCCTGGCAGATGCTCTGCGAGCGCTCCGGCGCGGTGCTGCGAGTCGCCCCCATCGACGACGCCGGCGCAGTGGACATCGAGGCGCTGAAGGCGCTGATCAGCGAGCGCACGAAGCTTATCGCCTTCTCCCATACGTCGAATGCCCTCGGCACTATCACACCGGCGCGGGAGATCATCGCGCTGGCCCGGGAGCGCGGCATCGTGACGCTGGTGGACGGCGCCCAGGCGGTGCCCCACGGGCCCGTGGACGTGCAGGATCTCGGCTGCGACTTCTTCGCCTTCTCCGGACACAAGATGTATGCGCCCACCGGGATCGGTGTGCTGTACGGTCGGGAGGCGCTGCTGGAGGAGATGCCTCCCTGGCAGGGTGGTGGAGACATGATCCTCACCGTCTCCTTCGAAGGCAGCACCTGGAACGAGCTGCCGTATAAATTCGAGGCCGGCACGCCGAACATCTCCGGTGCCATCGGCCTCGGTGCGGCGGTGGATTACCTGGCTGGCGTCGGGCCGGCGGAGATCGCCCGCTACGAGACCGAGCTGCTGGCCTATCTGAACCAGCAGCTGGCCACCGTGGAAGGGCTGCGCATCATCGGCACGGCGCCCCACAAGGTGGGCGTGGTCTCGTTCATGCTGGACGACATCCATCCCCACGACCTCGGCACCATCCTGGACCAGCTCGGCGTCGCCATCCGCACGGGCCATCACTGCGCCATGCCTGTGATGGAGCGCTACGACCTGCCGGGTACGGCACGAGCCTCGCTCGGCCTCTATAACAACCGGGAAGACGTGGACCGGCTGGTGGCGGCGCTGGGACGCGCGAAAGAGATCTTCGGAGGCTGACCGTGGCGGAACCCTCGGCCGGGCAACTGCGTGAGCTGTACCGGGAGCTGATCCTGGACCATGCCCGACGCCCGCGCCACTTCGGGCGACCGGAGCACTATACCCACGAGGCGGAAGGAGTGAATCCGCTGTGCGGGGACAAGTTGCATCTCTACTTCTGCGTCGAGGACGGCGAAGTCCGGGACGCCGCATTCGAGGGCAGTGGCTGCGCCATCTCGATAGCCTCCGCATCGCTACTGACCGAGACGGTATCGGGCCACTCCGAGGCCGAGGCACTGGACGCGGCGGACGGTATCCAGGCGATGCTCCGCGGCGAGGACGCCGGCGCGGGACTCGGCAAGCTGGAGGCGCTGGCCGGGGTGCGGGATTTTCCGTCCCGGGTAAAATGCGCGAGCCTGGCCTGGCATGCGCTGCGCGCGGCATTGACGAGACACGACGGAAAGGTGAGCACTGAATCATGATGTTCGGGCACAACAGCGAACCGGTCACCCTCACCCGCGACGTGCGGGCAGTGATCATTCCCATGGGCGAAGAGGTGACGCTGCGCGAGGGCGCCACGGCCCACATCACGCAGGCACTTGGCGGCAGTTTCACCATCTTCCTGGAAGGCAACCTGTTCCGCATCGCCGGCGCCGATGCGGATGCGTTGGGCAAGGAGCCGGTGCCGCCGCCGGAGGTGCCCGACGATGCCACCGACGAGGAACTGGAAGCCGTGATCTGGTCTCAGCTGAAGACCTGCTACGACCCGGAGATCCCGGTGAACATCGCCGATCTGGGGCTGATCTACCGCTGTGAGATCAGCAGTCTCGGCAAGGGCGAGCGACGGGTGGACATCGATATGACGCTGACTGCGCCCGGCTGCGGTATGGGCGACATCCTCGTCGAGGACGTGCGCGAGAAGGTGTCGGTCATCCCGACGGTGGCAGAAGTGCAGGTGGAGCTGGTGTTCGATCCGCCCTGGAACCAGTCGATGATGAGCGACGAGGCGCGGCTGCAGACGGGCATGATGTGACCGAGCAGCGCGGCCATCCCTCGCAGCCGCCGGGAGACCGGGAGAAGACGCTGACGCTGTTGCGTCACGCGAAGTCGAGCTGGAAGGACGACTCCGTCTCCGACTTCGACCGGCCGCTCAGCAGCCGGGGCCGCGGGGATGCTCCCGACATGGGACGCCGCCTCCAGGCGGCCGGCGTCCGGCCGTCGCTGATCGTCAGCAGTCCCGCCAAACGGGCGTGGGCCACTGCGAAGGCAGTCGCCCGGGTGATCGGCTATCCGCGCGAGTTCCTGCAGAGGGATGCCGACCTGTACCTCGCCAGTGCGGGGACGCTTGTGGAGGTAATCGGGCGCCAAGACGGGAGCTTCAACCACCTGCTGATCTGCGCACACAACCCCGGGCTCACCGACCTGGTGAACAGGCTGCTGCCGGGCCTCACCGACAACCTGGTCACGGCCGGCTTCGTCACCGTGGCCGCCGAAGCAAAGGACTGGCGGGAGTTCTTCACTGCCGGGTTCCGCCTGGTCGCCTACGACTACCCAAAGAGAATCCACGACCGCACCGATTAGCGATTAGGTGCCGGACCGAACTTTTCCAACTTTCTGAACTTATTCAGTTTCGGCCCCTTGCCGAGGCTTCGCCGCGATCCGAAAAGTGAAATAAGTTGGAAAAGTTCGGTCCGGCACCTCCTACTAATCGGTGGTGAGTGAGAGCAGGGTTGCGTTGCCGCCTACCGCTGCGGTGTTGTTGCTGAGGCTGCATTCGGTGGCGAAGCGCAGCAGATAATGCGGTCCGCCGGCCTTCGGGCCGGTCCCCGACAGACCCTGACCGCCGAACGGCTGTGCGCCCACCACGGCACCGATCATATTTCGATTGATGTACAGGTTCCCCACCTGGGCCCAGGCGGCGATGTCCCGCGCCCGCCGGTCGATGCGGCTGTGCACGCCCATGGTCAGTCCGTAACCCGTAGCGTTGATCGCCTCGACCGTCTTGCGCAGATCCCGCGCACGATAGCGATAGATATGCACGACGGGCCCGAAGACCTCGCGACCGAGCTGGTCGATACTCTCGATCTCGATGGCCGTCGGCGCCACGAATGTGCCGTCCGCCGTCCCCTCGCCAAGCTGCGTGCGGTGCACCAGAGACGACTTTGCGCCCAGGTCGGCCACATGGCGCTCCAGCATCTCCTGGGCTCCGGCATCGATGACCGGCCCCACGTCGGTACTCATCAGGCCGGGATCACCCACTCTGAGCTCGTCCATGTGGCCCGTCAGCAGCTCGATCACCCGCGGCGCGATATCCCGCTGCACGCACAGGATGCGCAGCGCAGAGCAGCGCTGACCTGCGCTGTTGTAGCCGGAATACACCGCATCCTTGACCACCTGTTCCGGCAGGGCCGAACTGTCGACCAGCATTGTGTTCTGGCCACCGGTCTCTGCGATGAACGCCGCGATCGGGCCGGGCCGCTCTGCCAGCGTGCGGTTGATCAGCCGCGCCGTCTCCGTGGAGCCGGTGAAGGCCACCCCGGCCACGCGCGGGTCGGCCACGGCCGCGGCACCCACCTCCCCGCCTTCGCCAGGCAGAAAGTTCAACACCTCGCCCGGCACGCCGGCCCGGTGCAGGATGTCGACGGCCCGCGCCGCAATCAAAGAGGTCTGCTCGGCCGGCTTCGCGAGTACCGTATTGCCGGCCGCGAGCGCCGCCGCCACCTGCCCCGTGAAGATCGCCAGCGGGAAGTTCCACGGGCTGATGCAGACGAAGATTCCCCTGCCCTGCAGCCGGAGTTCGTTGCGTTCGCCGGTCGGTCCCGCCATCGGCAGCGGTGCCCCGAACAGTGCCTCCGCACGGGCCGCGTAATAGCGCAGGAAGTCCACTGCCTCGCGGACCTCTCCCAGGGAGTCGCCGATGCTCTTGCCCGCCTCGGCCACGCACAGCGCCATCAGGGCCGGCGCCTCTTCCTCGTAGAGATCCGCAGCACGCCGCAGGATGTTCGCGCGCGTCGCGGCATCGGTCGCGTTCCAGTCGTACCAGGCCTCCGACGCGACTCCGAGGGCCCGGTCCACCACGTCGGCATCCGCATACTCGACGACACCCACCACCTCGCCGGAGCGCGCCGGATTGCGCGACTCCGCTGGCCGCCCGGAAAGCGCGCGGCCGGCAACCCGCGGGCGCGCGTGGTGACTGCCGTCCAGGGCCTTCTGCATCCGCTCCAGCCAGCCGCTCAGGAAGGCCCGGTCCGCGAGGTTCAGCCCGCGGGAATTCCGCCGCTCCTCACCGTAGATGGCGGCCGGCAGCGGGATGCGCGGATGGGGATACGACTCCAGACGCCGCACTGCCTCGACCGGATCCGCCACGATCTCCTCCACCGGCGCCTCCTCGTCGACGATGCGGTTGACGAAGGAGGTATTGGCGCCGTTCTCGAGCAGCCGGCGCACCAGGTACGGCAGCAGGTCCTCGTGGCTGCCCACCGGCGCGTACACGCGGCAGGGCCTGTCGTAGCGTTCCGGGTCGACCACCTGTTCGTAGAGCTCCTCGCCCATGCCGTGCAGCCGCTGGAACTCGTAGTCCCGCCGCTGTCCCGCCAGGTGCAGGATGCTCGCCAGTGTATGCGCGTTATGGGTGGCGAACTGCGGATAAAGCCGCTCGCCGGCATCCAGCAGCTCGCGGGCGCAGGCGAGGAACGAGACGTCGGTGTTGGCCTTGCGGGTGAACACGGGATAGCCCTCGAGCCCCTGTTCCTGGGCGCGCTTGATCTCCGTGTCCCAGTACGCCCCTTTCACCAGACGCACCGGGATGCGACGGCCGGTGCGACCGGCCAGCTCCGCCAGCCAGCGGATCACCGACAGCGCCCGTTTCTGGTACGCCTGCACGGCGAGGCCCAGGCCGTCGTAGCCGGCCGCCGAGGTGCTAGCGGCGACCGCCTCGAAAACCTCCAGCGAGATCTCCAGCCGGTCCGCCTCCTCCGCATCCACCGTAAGCGGTATCCCCGCGTCCCGCGCCATCTCGGTCAGTCGGGCCAGCCGTGGCACCAGTTCGTCCAGCAGCCGCGCCCGATGCGTGAACTCGTAGCGGGGATGCAGGGCCGAGAGTTTCACCGAGATGCCCGGCGCCGCGATGACATCGTCGCCGGCCGCACCGCCGATCGCCTTGATGGCGCCGGCATAGGCCCGGAAGTAGCGCTCGGCATCCTCCGCCGTGAGCGCTGCCTCGCCGAGCATGTCGTAGGAATAGCGGTAGCGCCGGTTGCCGCCCTCGCCGGCCCGCTCCAGGGCCTCGCCGATATCCCAGCCCATCACGAACTGATGACCCATGATCTTCATGGCCTGGCGCATCGCCTGACGCACCACGGGCTCGCCCGCCTTGCCGGTCAGCTTGCCGAGGAACTTTGCCGGGTTGCGGATGGTGGCCTCGTCGAGCCGCATGAGCCGACCGGTCAGCATCAGCCCCCAGGTCGAGGCGTTGACGAACAGTGACTCGCTGCTGCCGAGGTGCTCCTCCCACCGACCCGAGGTCAGCTTGTCGGCGATGAGCCGGTCTGCGGTATCGGCATCCGGGATGCGCAACAACGCCTCAGCGATACACATCAGCACCACGCCTTCCTGGGACGACAGATCGTACTTGTGCAGGAAGGCGTCCAGCCCGCCGAGGCGGCGCTCCGCCTCCCGCACCCGCGCCACGAGCTCGACTGCCGTCTCGCGCACCCGCTCACGCAACCCCTGCCCGGCGTCGGCACGCTCCAGCAGCTCCGCCATCGCCCTCGACTCGTCGACGAGGTAGCGCTCGTTGATGGCCCGATCCAGCGGAGACGGCGCGGCCGACTGGTCCGGAAGACGCCGGCCGGCGCCCGTTGCGGTTTCCCTGTTCATGTCCTGTTGGCGATAACGCCCTTCGCTCGTGCGCGGCCTTCGTCCCGGCGACCGGTTCAGGCTTTGCGATTCAGTCGGCGCAGCTCGCGCCGCGTGTGCTTGTCCGGCCGGCCGTCCGTGCGCGGCATGGCGCGACGATCCTGGCGCAGCGTCTCGATCAGCGCCTCGCGCTCCCGCCGGCTCCCCGCTTCCTCATGGTAGCAGCCTTCGGCTTCACGGGCGGGACCGCGGCGCGGGGGCAGCGTCAGCACGGTCAGCCGCCAGGTCAGCCGGTCCCGGGTGATCTCCAACCGATCGCCGACCCGGACCACGCGCGACGCCTTCACCCGTTCGCCGTTCACGTGCACGTGCCCGCCCGCGACAGCTTTCGCAGCGAGCCCGCGGGTCTTGAAGAATCGGGTGTGCCAGAGCCACTTGTCGATGCGCAACGCGTCTTCACTCATGCCCGCATTGTCGCGCCTCGCCGGCCCATACTCCAGAGGCTGCGATCGCCACGGCTGATATACTTCCGGCCAGCGCAAGCAAGGAGTATTCCCCGTGAAAGAAGCGTTTCTGGCATCGCTGTCCGAAGCGACCGAGGAGCTGAAGGAACAGGGCCTGTACAAGGAGGAACGGGTTATCACCGGGCCCCAGCAGGCCGAGATCGACGTGCGCGAGGACGGCGATACCCGCCACGTCATCAATTTCTGCGCCAATAACTACCTGGGCCTGGCCAATCATCCGCAGATCGTCGCCGCAGCCCGCCGGGCCATCGACGAGCACGGTTACGGCATGGCATCGGTGCGCTTCATCTGCGGGACCCAGACGGTGCACAAGGAGCTGGAAGGCCGCATCAGCGATTTCCTCGGCACCGAGGATACGATCCTCTACCCCTCCTGTTTCGACGCCAACGGCGGCCTGTTCGAGACCCTGCTGGGGCCGGAGGACGCCGTCGTCAGCGACGCGCTGAATCACGCCAGCATCATCGACGGCATCCGCCTGTGCAAGGCGCAGCGCTACCGTTACCGGCACGACGACATGGCGGACCTGGAGGCGCAGCTGCGGGCCGCGCGGGACGCGCGCGCGCGCCTGATCGCCACCGACGGCGTCTTCTCCATGGACGGCACCATCGCCGACCTGCAGCGCATCTGCGATCTGGCCGACGAATACCAGGCGCTGGTGATGATCGACGACTGCCACGCCACCGGCTTTCTCGGCCGGGAGGGCCGCGGCACCCACGAGTACCGCGACGTGATGGGCCGCGTGGACATCATCACGAGCACGCTGGGCAAGGCGCTGGGCGGCGCCTCCGGCGGCTTCACCGCCGGGCGCCGGGAGATCGTCGCCTGGCTGCGCCAGCGCTCCCGCCCCTACCTCTTCTCGAACACGCTGGCACCGGTGATCGCCGCCGCCTCCATCGAGGTCGTGAACCTGCTCGAGTCCGACAGCGGATTGCGCGAGAAGCTCGCCGCGAACGCGGAGTATTTCCGCAACCGCATGGAAGCGCTCGGCTTCGACCTGCTGCCGGGCGAGCACCCCATCATCCCCGTGATGCTGGGCGACGCACGGCTGGCAGGGCAGATGGCCGACCGGCTGCTGGACCACGGTATCTACGTCATCGGTTTCTCCTACCCGGTGGTGCCCCACGGCAAGGCGCGCATCCGCACGCAGATGTCCGCCGGACACGACCGGCAGCACCTCGACCGGGCCATCGACGCATTCGCGGCCGTGGGCCGGGAACTCGGTGTCATCAGCTAGCGCGGAGGCCTCATGAAAGCACTGGTGAAGAAACTGGCCGAACCCGGCATCTGGCTCGAAGACATCCCGGAGCCCGAGGTCGGCCACAACGACGTCCTGATCGAGGTCGCCAAGACGGCCATCTGCGGCACGGATATCCACATCTACCAGTGGGACGACTGGGCGAAGAAGACCATCCCGGTGCCCATGGCCGTTGGCCACGAATTCTGCGGCCGCATCGTCGAGGTTGGCAGCGAGGTACGCGGCCTCGAACCGGGCGACCGGGTCTCGGCCGAAGGCCACATCACCTGCGGCGTGTGCCGCAACTGCCGCGCCGGCCGGCGTCACCTGTGCATCAACACCGTGGGGGTGGGCGTGAACCGCCCGGGCGCCTTTGCCGAGTACATTTCGGTACCCGCCTTCAATGTCTTCAAGCTGCCCGAGGCCATCACGGACGACATGGCGGCCATCCTCGACCCGCTGGGCAACGCCACCCACACCGCCCTCTCCTTCGACCTCGTCGGCGAGGACGTCGTCATCACGGGCGCGGGCCCGATCGGCATCATGGCGGTAGCCATCTGCCGCTACGCGGGCGCCCGTCACGTGGTGATCACCGACGTGAACGACTACCGTCTCGACCTGGCGCGGCAGATGGGAGCCTCCATGACGCTGAACGTCACGCGGGATTCGATCGACGACGCCATGCAGGCGCTGGGCATGACAGAGGGCTTCGACGTCGGCATGGAGATGTCCGGACAGCCGTCCGCGCTGCGGGAGCTGCTCCGCGTCATGCATCACGGCGGCCGGGTGGCGCTGCTGGGCATTCCGCCCGAGGACACCGCCATCGACTGGAACCAGATCATCTTCAAGGGCCTGATGGTGAAGGGCATCTACGGCCGCGAGATGTTCGAGACCTGGTACAAGATGTCGAGCATGCTGCAGAGCGGACTCGACGTGGGCCCGATCATCACCCATCACTTCGCGCTCGCCGACTTCGGCGAGGCCTTCGAGACGATGTCGTCCGGTCAGTCCGGCAAGGTCGTGCTCGACTGGCACGCCTGACGACTGGCACCTGCCGGCTGGCAATGCCGGCGGGTGCCCTCCCGGCCTAGCGCAGCACGTCGCAGAAGCAGTCGGCGTACGTCCCGCGACGGTCGTTGAACCGGGCGATGCCGCGCCACGCGTCCTCCACCGCCGTCACCAGCGGCGCCAGCGGCGAGCCGCGGCCGGTGAAGCCACTCGCGGCCACCCCGGCCACCCCGGCCACCGTCGGGCCGATGCGCGAGTTCAGCAGCTGCAGCAGGAACTCCTGACCCGGCGTCAGCGGCCGCTCGACGTATTTCACGCCGAACTCGCCCTCCGCCAGGCCGGCGCGCTCCGCCGCCGTCTCTATGGCATCGTTCAGGTCGCCGAAACGGTCGATCAGCCCGAACTCCAGTGCGTCCTGGCCGGTCCAGACCCGGCCCTCGGCGATATCGCCGACCTTGTCGCGATCGAGGCCGCGCTGCTCGGCGACGCCGTCGACGAAGTCCCGGTAAGTCGTATCCACCGTTATTTCAATCGTGCGCCGGAGCGTCTCGCCCAGCGGGCGGTCCGGGCGCAGCGCGCCGGCCAGCGCCGTCGTACCCACCCCGTCCGTGTTGATGCCCACCTTCTCGAGCGTGCGCTGGAACGTGGGGAACATGCCCACGACGCCGATGGAGCCCGTGATGGTCGTGGGGTGCGCGAGAATCTCGTCGCCGCCGGTCGAGATCCAGTACCCCGCCGAGGCAGCCACGCTGCTCATGGAGACGATCACCGGCCGCTCCGTCGCCTTGAAGGCCTGGATCTCGTCGAGTATCAGTTCCGAGGCGAACGTGCTGCCGCCGCCACTGTCCACGCGCAGCACCAGAGCCTTCACCGAGTCGTCTTCGATCGCGCGCCGGATCAGGTTGCTGGTGGACTCGCCGCCGATATTGCCGGCGGGCGCATCGCCCTCCACCACCGGGCCGGACGCGACGACCACCGCCACGTTGCTCGCGCCTGCCTCGTCGCCGCGCAGGAGCCGCTGCCCTGCCAGGTAGGCCTCCAGGCCGATCGAGCGGTAGCTCTCTTCCTGCCCGTCGTTGGCGCCGGCGATGCCGATCATGTGTTCGCGGAACTCGGCGCGGGTGGTTACCCGATCGGCCAGGCCCAGCCTGACGGCCATATCCGCGAAACGACCGTTGCTCGCCTGCAATTCCTCGGGCAGGTTGTCGATACCGGCCTGCAACCGGGCGGCGTCGAGGCCCCGGGCCGCGGATACGCCACCGAGCCAGGCCTGCCAGAGCTGGTCGAGCAGGTCCCGGTTGGCCGTCTTCGCGGCCTCCGACATGTCGTCGCGGGTAAAGGGTTCGGCGGCGGATTTGTAGGTGCCCGCCGTGAACACGTTCCAGTCGATGCCGAGCTTGTCGATGGCATCGCGGAAATAGTTACGGTAGATGCCATAGCCCTGCAGGAACACCACGCCCTGGTCCTGCAGCCAGATCTCGTCGGCATGGGCGGCGATATAGTAGCCCGCCTGGGTATAGGCGTTGCCCATGGCAATCACGGGCTTGCCCGAGGCCTTGAAGGTCTCGATGGCATTCGCGACCGCCTGCAGCTTGGTCAGCCCGCCACCGAGGAACGCGTCCAGCTCGAGTACCACCGCCGGGATGCGGTCGTCCTCCGCGGCCCACTCCAGGGCATCCTCCACGTCACGCAGCCGGGTCTGGCCGACGCCGTCGCCCATAGCTTCGGCAACGGCGCGGTCCACCGGGTTGCCCTCGAATTCCTCCACCAGGTAGCCCTCCGGCGCGATCACCAGTGCCGCCTTGCGCGGCAGCTCCGCCACCGGCGGCGACAGCGCCGCGACCACCAGCGCGAACAGGAACAGCAGCACCAGCAGATGCAGGATCTTGCGGATGCCGTCCAGCCCGCGCCACAGGGCGCGCAGGACTCTCATCAGGGCTTTTCCCAGGGCCATGCTCTCACTCCTCGTCCGGCGCGTCCGCGCCAATGTATCTGATCCGGTAAATGACGCCGGCGTGATCATCGCTCAACAGAAAATCGCCGTCGGGAGTCTGCAGCAGATCCACCGGTCTGCCCCATGCCTCGCCGTCGTCCTGCAGCCAGCCTTTTGCGAAAGTCTCGTAGCTCGACGCCCGATCGCCGTCCAGCCGCACGAGCGTGACCCGGTAACCGATCGGCGTATCCCGATTCCAGGACCCGTGCTCGGCGATGAAAACCTGGCCCCGATACTCCGCGGGAAAGCGGTCGCCCGTGTAGAACTTCAGGCCGAGCGGCGCCACGTGGGGCCCGAGTTCCGCTGCCGGCGGCACGAAATCCCCGCAGTCCGCCTGGTCGCCGAACTCCGGATCGGCCACGTCGCTTCCGTGGCAATAGGGGTAGCCGAAGTGCAGTCCCGGCCGCGGTGCATGGTTCAGTTCGCAGGGCGGGACGTCGTTGCCGAGGTGGTCGCGCCCGTTGTCGGTGAACCAGAGTTCCCCCGTCTGCGGGTGCCAGGTGAACCCGACCGTATTGCGCACACCCTCGGCATAGACACGCCGGTCGCTGCCGTCGGGCTCGATACTGGTGATGACCGCATAGCCCGCCTCGTCGCAGATATTGCAGGGCGCGCCGATCGGCACGTACAGGCGGTCGTCAGGCCCGAAGGCGATGTATTTCCAGCCATGGTGCCGGTCTGAGGGGTAACGGGCGATCAGTTCCGGCTCGCCGGGATCGGTCAGCCGCGCCTCTATGCCGTCGTAGCGCAGTATGCGATCCACTTCCGCCACGTACAGGGCTCCGTCCCGGAACGCGACGCCGTTCGGCATATTCATCTCCGTGGCCAGCACATGCACACGGGCGTCGCCATCGTCCCAGCCCGTGACCGCATACAACGCGCCCTCGCCCCGGGTGCCGACGAACAGCGTGCCATCGTCTCCGAACACCATGGAACGCGCATTGGGGATGTCCGCCACCGCCACCTCGATGGAGAAACCGGGCGGCAGCTCGATGGTCTCGAGCGGCAGTTGCCGTGACTCGCCCGCGCCGCATGCCACTGCTGCCAGCAACGGGACCATCGCCAGACAGCGACGCACGAATCTCTTGCGACTCATGTTCTCCTCCGTGGGCGGGCTGCGCTCAAACGCCGGGCAGCAGCCACAGGGACAGCGCCGGCACGTAGGTGATGATGATGACCGAGATCAGCAGAATCAACAGGAAAGGCAGCGTCGCCAGATAGACGCGGACGATGGGCTCCTCGAAGCGGTAACTGGCGATGAACAGGTTCAGACCCACCGGCGGCGTGAGATAGCCCAACTGCATCGCGGCCAGGAAGATGATGCCGAGATGGATCGGGTGGATGTCGTACTGCGCGGCGACCGGCAGAATCAGGGGCACCACCAGCACCAGCGCCGAGAAGATATCCAGTATGGCGCCCAGGATCAGCAGGAACACCAGCAGAAGCAGCAGGAAGGTGAGCGGCCCGCTCACGAACTGCTCGACGACGGCGAGCAACTTCTGGGGCACGCCGGCATCGATCATGATATTGGTCGAGGCCAGAGAGACGCCGAGGATCACCAGGATGCCGCCCACCAGCAGCATGGACTCGCGCATGATCCGGGGCAGCTCGCGCAGCGGGATCTCCCGCAGCATGAAGACCTCGACGAATACCACGTAGAGCGCCGTCACCGCGGCCGCCTCGGAGACGCCGATCAGCCCGGAGTAGATACCGCCGAGCACGACGACCGGCAGCGGTATCTCCCAGGCGGATTCACGCACGGCGCCGGCCACCTCCCGCCACGAGAAGTCCGACAGGGGCTGGCGCTGGTGGCGGTTCACCCACAGGCTCCAGCCCGAGAGCATGATCAGCATCAGCAGGCCCGGCAGCACACCGGCCCGGAACAGCTCGTCGATCGACTGCTGGGCGACGACGCCGTACAGGATCAGCGGCAGCGACGGCGCGAACAGCAGGCCCAGGCTGCCGGCGCTGGTGACCAGGCCCAGGTTAAACCGCTCCGGATAACCGGCCTGAGTCAGCGCCGGATACAGGATGGCGCCGAGCGCGATGATGGTGACGCCCGAGGCGCCCGTGAATGCGGTGAAGAACGCGCAGGCCGCCAGCGAGACGATGGCGAGTCCGCCGGGCATCCAGCCCAGCAGGGCGCGGGTGATTCGCACCAGCCGGCGGGGCGCGCCGCTCTCACTCAGCACGAAACCAGCGAACGTGAACAGCGGTATCGCCAGCAGGAACGGCATCGTGCCGACGCTGAAGAACTCGATGGCCACGGCGGAGAGATCGATTTCTGCCTGGTAATAGCCCCACATCGCGCTCGCGGCGATGACGGCGAACAGGGGCGCGCCGAGCAGCGCCAGCAGGAGCAGCACGATACCGAACAGGATCATCACGGCTCCCGGTGACGCAGGCGATTGCCGATGCGGACGGCGCTCGAGCCCGTGAAGAGCAGATAGCGCCAGGCCATCAGTCCGAACGCGATCGGCATGACGATCTGAAACCACCAGGCGGGCAGCCCGCCGACCAGCTGGTCGCCGAATTCCCATGCCGTGTAGACGAAGCGCCCCGAATGCCAGGCCAGCAGGGCGCAGACCGCGGCGGTGAAGACATTGACCACCAGTTCGGAAATCAGACGCAGGCCGGGCGAGAGGAACCGTGAGACGACGTCGATGCTGATGTGCTTGTCGGCCCGGCTGGCCGCCACCGCGCCGAACAGCGCGACCCAGAGCACCATCAGCTTCAGCACTTCATCGGCCCAGATGAAGCTGAAGTCGAACGCGTTGCGGATGATGATCTGGGTGGTGGCCAGCAGGATCATGGCCGACAGCAGAACGATGAGGACGACATTCTCCAGCAGCCGGCCTGCACGCTCCAGGCGCTCGCTCAGGCGCCCGCCGAGACGCCCGGGCGCCTCCGTCACGGGCTGTCGCCGTCCGCCCGGGCCGTTGCGGCCGCCTGGGTACGGTACTCGGCCAGCAGCGCCTGCACCTCTTCCAGTAACTCCGGCGAGAGGTAACCCTCTTCCGCCAGGCTCCGGTTCGCGGCCATGACCGGCTCACGCCAGCGGTCGATGGCGCCGTCCACCGGCTCGATGAAATCCACGCCGGTATTGGCCAGGGCAGCCAGCGCCTGCTCGTTGTCCGCCTCGTTGATGCGATCGAAATTCTCGTAGACGCGGTTCATGACCTCGTCGACCACGGCCTGATCGGCCGCGGAGAGGCGTGAGAACGCCCGCTTGTCGATGGCGAGATAGCCGAGCGTGTAGAGCAGCGGCAGCTCGGTCAGGTAATCCACCTTCGTGTGCCACTGCAGCACCAGCACCGCCACCGGCGGCGAGGCGACGATGTCGATCAGGCCGGTCTGCAGGCCGGTCAGCACGTCGGTCACCGGCAGGGTCACCGGCGAGAGGTCGAGCGCCTCCATGGCCCGGTAGCTGATCTGGTCGCCCTCCGGCACCCAGACCTTCTTGCCCTTGAGGTCGTCCACGGAGCGCACGGGCGTATTGGAGAGGAAACGGGCGAAGCCGCCTCCCGCGAAACCGAAGCTCACGAAGCCGGCCTCCTCCAGTCCGGCCTCGAGCTTCGGGTCGACGCGCTCGCGCACGTACTGCACCTCGGCATCGTTCTCGAACAGCAGCGGCAGACCGTAGATATTCAGGTCCGGGTAGTACTGCTCCATGCTGTTGGCGGTGAAGACGCCGCCGTGCAGCTGGCCGATGCGGATCTTGCGCAGTACCTTCTTGTCGTCGCCCATGACGCCGCCGCCATAGAGCTTGATGTTCACCCGACCGTCGGTGCGCTCCGCGATCTCCGTGGACGCCCCCCGCATGTCCTTCATCCAGGTCGAGCCCTCGGGGGCGATGGTGGCGATCTTCAGATCGACGGCGGACGCCGGACCGGCGACCAGCAGCAACGCGATGAGGGTGATGATTCTGGCGTTCATGGCTTGCACTCCCTGTGAGTAGCTCGTCGCCCGGAGTCGGGGCTCAGAAGTACGCTTCGGCGCTGTCGAGCAGCACCTCGGCGTCCCGCTGGGCCAGCGTGTTCGTAAGGGTGTAACCCGGCGCCACAGGATCGGCTTCGAGCACCTCGTTCAGCAGGCGGTCGTGCAGATCCCGTTCGTACAGCAGACGCGCGTAGCCCCGGGCGTATTCCACCTTCACGGACAGATCCCTGCCCCCCGTGAGTTCGATGGCACGCTCGAAGTAGTTTCGCGCGAGCTCGGGTTCGCCGCCGAGAGATGGCGGACGCAGTGTCGCGAGGATACCGAGATAAGTATAGAGCTGCGCCTGGTACTGGCCGTCGTCCAGCGCGAGGAGGCGCTCCAGCACCGCCTCCATCCGCGGCAGCTCCGCCAGCGAGTTCCAGTCGTCGCTGTGCGCGCGGATGTAGGCCAGCGACGAAAGGGCATAGCTGTAGAGCGCATCGGCGTCGCCCGGCCTCAGACCGTCCAGGCTCTCCTCGAACGCGTCGTAGTCCTGCTCGTCCCAGGCGCAGGCGGGCCGGTATTCGATGCAAAGGGAGCGCTCGCCGTAGGTACGCGCGCGGTCGGTGAGCCGCCTGGCACGCTCCGGGTCGTCGGCGAACACCGCGCCGTAGGAGGCATAGAGCTCGGCGGCAGCCTGCAGCACCGCCGTGTCGTCGGGGTTGCCCTCCACCAGACTGTCGAGCAGCAACAGATAGGCCGGCGCGCCGTCGCGCACCGTCTCCGGATCCGTCTGGTTCAGGACGGCCGCACTCAGGTTGTCGGCGAATCCGGACGCAGCGGAGGAGACCAGCGAGGCACAGCCGGTCGAGCCCAGGGCCGCCGCCGCGAGAGCGACGAGGCCCGCGCGGGTCTTGTTGCGTGAGCGTTCCGTCATGTCAGCTGTGACCCCGGCCGGCAGGCTTCGTTCCTCCGCCAAACGGGCTCACGGCGTCGCGGTCAGATCTTCTCGCGAATCCTGGCCGCCTTGCCGGTGCGTCCACGCAGGTAGTACAGCTTGGCGCGGCGCACGTCGCCCTTGCGCTTGACGATGATGTCGCCGATCGAGGGGCTGTAGGTCTGGAAAACACGCTCGACGCCCTCGCCATGGGACATCTTGCGCACGGTGAACGACGAGTTCAGGCCACGGTTGCGCTTGGCGATCACCACACCCTCGTAGGACTGGAGACGCTCCCGGTCGCCTTCCTTGACGCGCACCTGCACGGTAACCGTGTCACCCGGGTCGAACTCGGGTATCTCGCGCCGCATCTGTTCCTGCTCCAAAGCGTCTATGACCTTGCTCATGGCTTGTTCCTGCTATCTCAGTCGAGTGTTGAATGTCTTACCGTATTCCGGCCGCGGCATCCCCTGCCTCGGCCTTGTATTCCTCGAGCAGCTCGCGCTCCTCGTCCGTCAGCCGCCTGTCGCGCAGCAGATCCGGCCGCCGCACCCAGGTTCTGCCCAGCGACTGCTTCAGCCGCCAGCGGGCGATGGCCCGGTGGTCGCCCGATGTGAGCACCGACGGTACCCGCCGACCGTCCACGACCTCCGGACGGGTGTAATGCGGGCAGTCGAGCAGTCCCGTCTCGAACGACTCCTGCGCCGCAGACTCTGCGTCACCCAGTGCCCCGGGCAGCAGCCGCACCGTGGCGTCGATGACCGCCATGGCCGCGATCTCGCCGCCGCTGAGGACGAAGTCTCCGACCGAGACCTCCTCGTCGACCGCGGCCTCGATGAGCCGTTCGTCGACGCCCTCGTAGCGTCCTGCCACCAGCACCAGCGCGGGCAGCGTCGCATACTCCCGCGCCAGCCCCTGATCGAAGCGCCTGCCCTGGGGACTGAGGTACACCCTCCGGGCCCCGTCTCCGGTCCGACCGCGCGCCGCGTCGATCGCGGCCGCGAGCGGACCGAACTTCATCACCATGCCCGGGCCGCCACCGTAGGGCCTGTCATCGACCGTGCGGTGTACGTCCTCGGTGAAATCCCGCGGATTCACCGCGCCCAGCGATACCAGCCCGCCGTCCACGGCCCGACCGACGACGCCGAAGCGGCCGACGGTCAGTACCTCGTCCGGGAACAGGCTGACCACTTCGATGTGCACGGGTCAGCTCCACTCCCAGTCGACGACGACGCAGCCCTCTTCCAGGCGCACCGCCTTCACGATCCGGTCGATCACGAAGGGGATCAGCAAATCCTCTCCCTCGTCGCGCTCGACCACCATCACGTCATGCGCGCCGGTCTCCAGCATCTGGCCGACCCGGCCGAGCCGCTCGCCGCCTTCGTCGCGCACTTCCAGGCCGATCAGATCGGCCCAGTAATATTCTCCTTCTCCGGGGTCCGGCAGGCTCGAGCGCTCGACGGCGATCTCGGCCCCGACCCATTGTTCTGCCGCGTCACGGTCCTCGATGGACTCCAGCGCGGCGGTGATCGTCCGGCCACCGGCGCGGCCGTCCCGCACCCTCACCAGACGCCGCTCCCCGCCTCGGATCAGCCACCACTCCGGGTAGGAGAGCACGTTCTCCCTGGGGTCGGTGTAGGAAAACACCTTCACCCATCCCCGTACGCCGTGGACGCCGCTGATCCGGCCCAGTGTGACCAGCTCGCCACTCTCTGCCGGAACGCGTCCTTCCACGGCCCCGGCGGGCGGGATGCCGCTCAGGCGCTGGCGGCGGTCTTGCGGGCCTGCTTCAGCAGTGAAGCCACCCGTTCCGACGGCCGGGCGCCCTGACCGATCCAGTGCTCGACCCGGGCCACGTCGAGGCGCAGGGACTCTTCGTCCTCCTTCGCCTGCGGGTTGAAGAAGCCGAGCCGCTCGATGTAGCGGCCGTCCCGCCGGTTGCGGCTGTCTGTCACGATGACGTGGTAGAAGGGCTTCTTCTTCGCCCCTCCCCTGGTTAACCGGATGCTGACCATGTACTAATGGACCTCGCCCATTCTGAAAATCGTTTTCTGGAAACCACAGACGCGGGCGCAGGCCATCGCCCGGCCCGGCGTCCGAGTAAACCCGCCATTCTACTGCAATACCAGAAAAAGTGAAGGACTAAAGTGAACGACTCCGGGGCGCTCCGGACGCTCCCGGCACTCCCCGTCAGCGGCCCATCGGCGGCATGCCACCGCCGGGCATGCCGCGCATCAGCTTCTTCATGCCGCCCTTGGAGAAGCGCTTCATCATCTTCTCCATCTGGGTGTACTGCTTCAGCAGCCGGTTCACATCCTGCACCTGCACCCCGCTGCCCGCGGCGATACGCCGCTTGCGCGAACCGTTGATGGTCTTCGGGAAACGCCGCTCGCCGGGAGTCATCGAGTTGATGATGGCGATCTGGCGGCGCAGCTGGCTGTCGTCGGCCTGGCCCTTCAGCGCCGCCGGGTTGATCTTGCCCATGCCCGGCAACTTGTCGAGCAGGGATTCGAGGCCGCCCATCTCCAGCATCTGCTGAAACTGTTCCCGCATGTCGGCGAGAGTGAAGCCCTTGCCCTTGGCGATCTTGCCGGCGAGTTTCTCCGCCTTTTTGCGGTCGACCTTCTGCTCGACCTCCTCCACCAGCGACAGCACATCGCCCATGCCGAGGATGCGGGTGGCCATGCGCCCGGGATGGAACACCTCCAGCGCGTCCGTCTTCTCGCCGACGCCCATGAAGCGGATGGGCTTGCCGGTGATCTCGCGCACCGACAGGGCGACGCCGCCGCGGGCATCGCCGTCCGCCTTGGTCAGGATGGCACCGGTAAGCGGCAGCGCCTCGGAGAAAGCCCGGGCCGCATTCACGGCGTCCTGGCCCGCCATCGCGTCGATCACGAACAGGGTCTCGTGGGGCGAGGCCAGCTCGTGCACGGCACGGACCTCGCTCATCATCCCGTCGTCGACGTGCAGGCGCCCGGCGGTATCGACGATGAGCACGTCCGCGAAGCTGCGCCGGGCCGCCTCGAGCGCCCGCTGCACGATGACCGTGGGAGCCTCCGAGGCCTCGGAAGGGATCCATTCGGCGCCCACCTCGCCGGCCAGGCGCTCCAGCTGGAGGATGGCGGCCGGCCGGTGCACGTCGACGCTGACCAGAGCGACCGACTTCTTCTCCTTCTCGATCAGGCGCCGGGCGAGCTTCGCCGCGGTGGTGGTCTTGCCCGCGCCCTGCAGGCCGGCCAGCAGGATGACGACCGGCGGCTGCGCGCGCAGATCCAGGGCCTCGGTTTCCCCGCCCAGAACCCGCTCCAGCTCTGCCTGGATGATCTTGACGAAGGCCTGGCCCGGCGTGAGGCTGCGGGAGACCTCCTCGCCAAGCGCACGCTCCCGCACCCGACCGATGAAGTCCTTCACCACGGGCAGGGCCACATCGGCCTCAAGCAGGGCCATGCGCACCTGCCGCAGGGTGTCCCTGATGTTGTCTTCGGTGATCCGGCCCTTGCCCGTGAGGGATTTCGCCGCACCACTCAGTCGATCGCTGAGATTGTCGAACATGCTGCCGTCGCCCGCGGGCGTGAATGACTGGAGGCCGTGAGAGCCCTTCGCAAGCGCCTTATTCTAGCGGTTCGGCAGCCGGCCGGAAAACCGGATGTCAGATGTCGAGTACGGCGCCCCGGGACAGCATCTCGACCCGGCGCAGCGGCAGCGCCTCCTTGACCTGGTGCAGAATCACCTCTTCCTCGCCCGGCTTCATCGCCGTGAGCCAGATGTCCGGCGTGTGGCGGAGCTGGGCGATGTCCGCGGCCATCGTGCTCGGCGTGTAATGGCCCGATTCCCGTGCCAGATTCTCCTGCGCGTTGGGGAAGGAGACCTCGATGACCAGCGCCCGCAGCTCCGGCAGGGAATTCAGTATGGGCCACAGGGTGCGGTTGGTACCGGTATCGCCGCTCACCGCGAAGCCCTTGCCGGCGTCGTTGATGGTGTAGCCCTGGGCCGGGACACTGTGGGCGACGTCCACGGCGGTGAACTCCCGGGCGCCGATGCGCACCGTGTCACCGGGATTGCAGACGTGATAGCGCAGCACGGGGTCCTCCGCCGTCGGCAGCACGGAGAAATCGGGCCAGATCACCCAGTTGAACAGATGCTTCTGCACCGCCTCCAGGGTCTCGTGCCGGCCGTAGACGGTGATCTGCTCGCCGTCACGGCTGTCGAACACGCTGTCGAGGAACAGCGGCAGCCCGGCGATATGATCCAGGTGGGAATGGGTGAGGAAGACGTGGCGGATGCGGGAGAGTTCGTCGAGCTGCAGATCGCCGACGCCGGTGCCGGCATCGAGGAGCACGTCGTCGTCGATCAGCATCGCGGACGTGCGCGTCCCCGTACCTATCCCTCCGCTGCATCCCATGATCCTGATCCGCATAGGCTTTCGACCCGCTCCGGTCTCTGCTCGAAGCTCACCCGTCCCTGGCCGGCTACGCGCCTGTGCGTCGGGATGACAGGGTTCTAAACAGGGACACCATGTGCGATGATTTCGGTGCTTCTAAACCTATTTGACGCCTCCCAGGGTTTCCGTGTTTCAAATCACAGTTCTCGCCTTGTACGCCGGTGCAGGCTGCCTGCTGGCGGCCGGCCAGATGCCGAAATACGAGCATCGCCACGAGCTCCTGTTCTGGCTCTCCCTGCCGCTGGCGCTGGCGGGGCTGCTGGCCCACGAACAGATGCTGGCTCGCGAGATCCTGGTCGGCGACGCGCTGCGGCTCAGCATCTTCAGCATGACGTCACTCGCCGGCTGGCAGGTCGCCATACTGGCCACGCTCGCCGCGCTCCGTGAGCGGGTGCGCGGGCTTTCGGCGATGCTCTTCCTCGTGGCCGGCGTAGCGGCACTCGGCACCGGTCTCAGCAACGAGGCCAATGTCACCGCCAGTCTCAACTGGCAGCTACGCACTCACGTCATGCTGTCCATGTTCGCCTACAGCCTCCTCGCGGTGGGCGCGGTGCTCGCCTTCGCCGCCCTGCACCAGGACCGGCTGCTGCGCAAGGCGAAGATGGGGCTCTACACGCGGCTCATGCCGCCGCTGGAGACCATGGAGTCGCTGCTCTACGGCGTGGCGACAGCCGGTTTCCTCTGCCTGCTCCTGGCGGTATTCAGCGGCCTGGTCCGTGTCGAGAATCTGTTCGCCCAGCACCTGCTGCACAAGAGCGTGCTCTCGTTCATCGCGCTCGGCCTGTTCGGCGTGCTCCTGATCGGGCGCCAGCTTGCCGGCTGGCGCGGCCGGCGCGCGATCTATCTCTACCTCGGCGGCTTTTTCACGCTGGTGCTGGCCTACTACGGCAGCAAGATCGTCCTCGAGTACATACTCCACCGGCCCTGGGGCTGAGCGTGGCGACGCGCCGCAGCGGCCCTGGGCGCCCTGCGCGGCCCGTGCGCTTGACAGCGACGCTGCCCTGTTGGTCAACTGCCTGATACCAAGTTGAAAGGAGACGGGGTGCCCCCTCTTTGACCGAAGACCAACCTATGGGCCTCCTGTTCGGCCTGCTCGGGCTGTTGCTGATACTGTCGGCGTTCTTCTCGGGCACCGAGACGGCTCTGATGAGCCTGAACCGATACCGCCTGCGACACCGCGCCCGCTCCGGCCACCGGGGTGCACGGCTCGCCGAGTCATTGCTGCGCCGGCCGGATCGCCTGATCGGTCTGATCCTGCTCGGCAATAACCTGGTCAACATCTCGGCCGCCTCGCTCGTGACGCTGATCTCTCTTCGCCTCGGCGGCGAGGCGGCCATCGCCATCGGCACCGGCTTGCTGACACTGGTGATCCTGATCTTCGCGGAGGTGGCGCCGAAGACCCTGGCCGCCCTGCACCCGGAGCGTGTGGCGCTGCCCGCAGCATTCATTTACTACCCGCTGCTGCGCGTGCTGTACCCGTTCGTCTGGCTCACGAACCTGCTGGCCAATGCCGTGTTGCGCCTGTTCGGCGTCCGCCACGACGACGTGCAATCCCACTCGCTCAGCAGCGAAGAGCTGCGCACCGTGGTCAACGAGGCCGGCGCGATGATCTCGCGGCGCTATCGGCGCATGCTCACCAGCATACTGGATCTGGAGAAGGTTACCGTCGACGACATCATGGTGCCTCACAACGAGATCATCGCCATCAACCTGGAGGAACCGATGGTGCTGATCCTCGATCAGATCCAGGCCAGCCAGCACACCCGGCTACCGGCCTATCGGGACAGCATCGACAACGTGGTGGGTATTCTGCACATCCGGCGGCTCGTCACTGCGCTGCGCAAGGCGGAACTCTCGCGAGACGACCTGGTGGCGGCGCTGCAGGAACCCTATTACGTGCCGGAAGGCACGCCGCTCAGCACACAACTGGTCCAGTTCCAGCAGCGCAAGCGCCGCCTCGCGCTGGTGGTCGACGAGTACGGCGACATACAGGGCATGGTGACGCTGGAGGACATCCTGCAGGAGATCGTCGGCGAGTTCCGCACAGTGCCATCTGACCAGCATCCGGATCTCCAGCCGGACGGCGCCGGCGGCTGGATCATCGACGGCAGCGCCAACGTGCGCGAACTGAATCGCCTGCTGGGCTGGCAGCTGCCGACGGACGGGCCGAAGACGCTGAACGGGCTGATCCTGGAGACGCTGGAGACCATCCCGGAGCCCGGCACGCTGCTCGAACTGAACGACCACCCGGTCGAGATCCTGGCGACCAGCGAGAACATGGTGCGCTCGGCGCGCATCCGGGAAAGGGAACCGCCGCGGCTGGCCGCCGGCGCGGACTGAACGGTCAGTCGAAGGCCGCCTCCAGGGCCTCGGAAAGCCGCGACACGGGTATCGCCTCCATGCCCTCCAGGGCCCGGCGCGGGGCGTTCGCTTTCGGCACGATGGCCCGCCTGAACCCCTGCTTCGCCGCCTCGGCGAGGCGTTCCTCGCCGTAGCGCACGGGCCGCACCTCGCCCGCCAGGCCGATCTCGCCGAAGCTGATGGTGCGCCGGTCGAGCACCCGGTCCCTCAGACTCGAGACGACGGCCAGCACGGTCGGCAGGTCGGCCGCGGTCTCGGCGATACGAATGCCGCCGACCACGTTGACGAATACGTCGTCGCCGGCCAGGGACAGCCCGCCGTGGCGCTGCAGCACGGCCAGCAGCAGATTCAGCCGGTTCTGATCCTGGCCCTGGGACAACCGTCGCGGATAGCCGCCCGCACTCTCCGTCACCAGCGCCTGCACCTCCACCAGCACGGGCCGGCTGCCCTCCCAGGCCACGGTCACCACGCCGCCGGCGGTCTCGGCCGTATCCCGGGAGAGGAAGATCGCGGACGGGTTCTTTACCTCGCGGAAGCCCTCGGCACCCATGGCGAACATGCCGATCTCGTTGACCGCCCCGAAGCGGTTCTTCACCGCCCTGACCATGCTGAAGCGGCTCGCGGGATCGCTCTCGAAGTAGAGCACGGTATCCACCATGTGCTCGACCACCCGGGGCCCGGCGATGGCACCCTCCTTCGTCACATGGCCGACGACGAAAACGGCGACGTCGCGCTCCTTGGCCAGGCGCACCAGACGTGCGACGCATTCGCGCAGCTGGCTGACGCTGCCCGCCGCCGAGTCCAGGCTGTCCGTCGTGATGGTCTGCATGGAATCGACGATCAGCACGGAGGCCCGCGAGCGCGTGACCGCATCCAGCATGACGTCGAGGCGGGTCTCGGCCAGCAGGTGCAGATCGCTGTCCGCCACGCCCAGCCGCCGGGCCCGCTGTGCGACCTGGCGCAGGCTCTCCTCCCCGCTCACATAGAGCACCGGCAGCGAACTGCGCAGCCGCGCCGCCACCTGCAGCAGCAGCGTGGACTTGCCGACGCCCGGATCGCCGCCGAGCAGAATGATCGCGCCCGGTACGAGTCCGCCACCCAGCACCCGATCGAACTCGCCGAAACCGGTGCTGGTGCGCTCCCGCTCTTCCGCGCCCGCCTCGGCCAGGGTGGCGAGCGCTGCCAGATCGGCGCCGGCGCCGGACGACGTCCCGCCGCCACCGGGCGCGAGGCGTACCTCGCTCAGGGTGTTCCAGTCGCCGCAGTCCGCACACTGGCCCTGCCACTTGACGCTGTGGGCGCCGCAGGAGGAACAGACGTAGGCGGTCCGTGTCTTCGCCATGACTCGCTGCCGGCCTGCCGCCGGTCCGGGAAAAGCGGGGATGATAGCACCGCGGCGCGCACCCGTTCGCAGGCCAAAGTGGTAACGGTATCTCAATAATCCCGCGGCGCTTCACCTATACTTCCCGCCGGGTGATTCCACGATGAAAACAACAACGACCGACACGATTGCGGCGCCGGCCTCCCCTGCCGTGCCGCCCTCCACGAATGCTGCCGGCCGGTCACGCCGGCCGGGGCCCGGCCATACGGCGGGGCGTTCCGACTTATGTTCAGTTGGTGTTACCCTTACCCGATCGGCACAGGGAGTGCTCCCGATCGAGGCACCCATCATGGCGGACCGGGCACATGCGAACCACCGACGATACGCAGCGCTCAGGCCGGCCGGCCGCACGGCGGGACGACTTCCTGCCCGGGAGAACAACGGACGAGAGGCACTTGCCAGGGAACAGGAACCGGCACGCAGGCACGCCAGCACGGCGCTGACGTCCCGCGGCGAGAACGACAGCACGCATCACCTGGACCGGTAGACAGGCAAGCAGAATGAGCCTCAAGGGGAAGATTCGATTCTCCGAGATCACGGACACCGGCAAGGTGCGCGATCACAACGAGGATGCCATCGCCACCCAGCCCGACATCGGGCTGATGGTGCTCGCCGACGGCATGGGGGGCTACAACGCCGGCGAAGTCGCCAGCGGCATCGCCGTAAAGACGGTCTTCGACCTGGTCAGTGAGGCCACGAACCGCGAGGACCGCGGCGAGGTCGAGCCCACCTCCGGCCTGATGCGCCAGACGATCTCCCTGCGCGATGCCATCGCCCGGGCCAACAAGATCATCTACCAGACCGCCCAGAGCCAGCCCCAGTGCGAAGGCATGGGCACCACGATCGTCGCCTGCCTGTTCTTCGACGACCGGATTTCGGTGGCGCACGTCGGCGACTCCCGTGCCTATCGCCTCAGAGCCGACCAGTTCCAGCAGCTGACGCTGGACCACTCTCTGCTGCAGGAGCTGGTGGACCGCGGTTTTTATTCGCCGGAAGAGGCGCAGAGGTCGACGAACCGGAATTATGTTACAAGGGCTCTCGGCGTGGAGCCGGCGGTCGAGGTGGAGGTCCAGGAGTACGAGGTGGCGAAGGATGACGTCTATCTACTCTGCTCGGACGGGCTGCCGGACATGGTCGAAGATGAAGATATTCATTTAACTATCAGCACGTTTAGTGCTAGCCTTGATGTAGTTGGTCAACAGTTGGTCCAGCTCACGAACGACCACGGCGGCCGGGACAACGTGTCCATCATGCTGGCGAGGGTCCTGGAGTCTTTCCCCGCAAAACGCGGACTGATCGACAGAATTTCCGGTCTTTTCCGGCAATGATCGCGAGGATTTCGCCCCCGGACGTCGGGCGTCTTGCACCATCGGCAGGAGCGAGTGACAGCAAATGGCACGGTTGATTCTGAGTCTGGACGGTCAGGTACTGGCCGAATACAACATGACCAAGGAGCGCTACACGATCGGGCGGCTGCCCGATAACGACGTGCGTATCGACAACCCGGCGGTGAGCGGCCACCACTCGCTGATCATCAATATCCTCAACGACTCGTTCCTCGAGGACCTGAACAGCACCAACGGCACTTACGTCAACGGCAAGCTGATCAAGAAGCACGCGCTCCAGCACGGCGACACCATTACCATCGGCCATCACCAGCTGCGATTCGTGGATCAGCAGGCCAACGAGGCGGATCAGGACGAATTCGAGAAGACGATGGTGATCCCGCCGAGCCAGCACAGGCCCGAGCGCATCGACGAGGCGCAGAAGGCGGTCGAGCAGGCGGCAGGCGTAGCACCGGCATCCGAAGCTGCCCATACGGCCACGGCCGCCTCGGAAGCAGCGCCTGCGCCGGCGGCACTGCCCACCGCGAAGCTGCAGGTGCTCTCGGGCGCGTTCGCCGGACGGGAGCTCGAGCTGACCAAGGCGCTGACCACGCTCGGCCGGCCCGGCGTACAGGTGGCGGCAATCACCCGGCGCGCCGAAGGCTACTACGTGGTGCACGTCGAGAGCGGCAAGGAAGGCGACTATCCGCGGGTCAACGGGGAGTCGATCGGGCCCCAGGCCCGCAAGCTGGCCGACAACGACGTGCTCCAGCTCGCCGGCGTCAAAATGGGCTTCTTCCTGACCTGAGCGCGGCGCGGGTCCCGCTGATCCGGCCCGGCCTATTCGGTGACCTTGATCACCCGCTCCGTGACCCGGCAGACGAGCTCGTAGGGGATCGTGCCGGCGTAGCGAGCCACCTCCTCGACGGGCAGCTCCCTGCCCCACAGCGTCACCTCGTCGCCCACCGCCGCCTCTGGCAGATGGCTGAGATCGACCGTGATCATGTCCATCGAGACGCGCCCGGCGATGGCTGCGCGCCGGCCGGCCACCAGCACCGGCGTGCCGTCGGGCATGCACCAGGGGTAGCCGTCGCCATAGCCGACGGCGGCGATGCCGAGGCGCATGTCGCGCGCCGCCCGATAGCGCCCGCCGTAACCGATCGGCTCCCCGGCGGCCACCGGTTTGACCGCGATCAGCGTGGAGAGGAACTCCATGGCCGGCTCGAGGCCGAGCTCCGCGCCCGTCTCGTCGGGGAACGGCGATATGCCATACAGGCAGATGCCTGGCCGGATCCAGGCGGGACCGAACCCCGGCCAGCCTGCCGCCATCACGTCCAGCTCCGTCTTCCAGCCGAGTATGGCGGCGGAATTGGCCAGGGTGACCGCGCCGTCGAAGCCGTCGGCGGCCGCCCGCAGGGAACCGATCTGCGCCGACGTCATGCCGTCTTGCAGCCGTTCGGCCTGGGCGAAGTGGGTCATGAGCCGGAGTTCAGCCACGGCAGGCGAGGACCGCAGGGCGCGCACCGCCTCCGGCACGTCCGCCGGGTCGATGCCGAGTCGGTGCATCCCGGTATCCACCTTCAGCCACACCGTCAGGGGCAGCTCCGGCGGCGACCCGGTCAGCAGTCGGACCTGTTCGCCACTGTGGACGACCAGCTCGAGCCGCTGCGCCCTCGCGAGCGCCAGATCGTGGCTGTCGAATACCCCCTCGAGCAACACCAGGGGCTTGTCAATGCCGGCCTCACGGAGCCGCAGCGCCTCCTCCATACGCGCCACCGCAAAGGCATCGGCGGCATCCAGCGCCGTCGCGGCCGCCACCAGCCCGTGGCCGTAGCCGTTCGACTTGATGACGGCCATCACCCGGTAGCCTGGCGCGCGTCTCCTCAACTCGGCCAGGTTGTGCCTGAGTGCGCCGGTATGCACCCGCGCGCAGGCCGTCGCCCTCACTGATAGGGCCCGTCGCCCCAGGCGTCAGGCGCCCAGTTCTCGAACTTGGTGAAGCGGCCGAGGAAGGTGAGCGGGAACTCGCCCGTGGGACCGTTGCGCTGTTTGGCGATGGTGATGTCGGCGATGCCCTTGCGCGGGGAGTCGGCATCGTAGACCTCGTCCCGGTAGATGAAGCAGATGATGTCCGCATCCTGCTCGATAGCGCCGGACTCGCGCAGATCCGACATCACCGGCTTCTTGTCCTGACGCTGCTCGACGCTCCGGTTGAGCTGCGAGAGCGCGATTACCGGCACGGAGAGCTCCTTGGCCAGCGCCTTCAGCGAGCGCGAGATCTCCGAGATCTCCGTGGCCCGATTCTCCTTGTTGCCCGGCACCTGCATCAGCTGCAGGTAGTCCACAACGACCAGGCCGAGGCCGTGCTCACGTTTCAGCCGGCGGGCGCGGGCGCGCATCTCGGTGGGCGACAGGGCCGGAGTATCGTCGATGAAAATCGGCGCGTCGGACATCAGCTGCACGGCCGTGTTGATGCGCGACCAGTCTTCGTCGGGGAAGCGGCCCGTGCGCAGGTGGCTTTGATCCACGCGGCCGAGCGAGGAAATCATGCGGAAGGCGAGCTGGTCGGCGCTCATCTCCATGGAGTAGATGGCGGTCGGCACCTTCGCGCCGATGGCGGCGTTCTCCGCGATGTTGATGGCGAGGGTCGTCTTGCCCATGGACGGGCGGCCCGCGATGATGATCAGGTCGCCGTTCTGCAGGCCCGCCGTCAACTTGTCGAACTCGGTGTAGCCGGAGGAGATACCGGTGATATCGCCGTCCGACTGATGCAGCATGTCGATCCGGTCGATGGTCTCCGGCAGGATGGACTTCAGGGTCTTGAAACCGCCCCGTCGGGAGCCTTGTTCGGCGATCTCGAAGACACGGCGCTCGGCGTCGTCCACCAACTCGCCCGCCGTGCGACCTTCCGTCGTGAACGCGCTGCCCGCGATCTCGTTGCCGGCCGAGATCAGCTGGCGCAGCACGGAGCGCTCGCGCAGGATCTCCGCGTACGCGCGCACGTTGGCCGAGCTCGGTGTCTCGTTGGCCAGCGTGGCCAGGTAGTCGAGGCCGCCGACCCTGGCCAGCTCGCCCCGGTTGTCCAGGTGTTCGTGCAGAGTGACCGCATCGGACGGCTGGCCGCTCTCGGACAGACGCCCGATGGCTTCGAAGATCAGCTGGTGGTCCTTACGGTAGAAATCCTGCGCCGTAATGATATCCGCCACCTTGTCCCAGGCGGCGTTGTCCAGCATCAGGCCGCCGAGCAGCGATTGCTCGGCCTCCATGCTGTGAGGCGGCGTGCGCAGGCGCGATTCCGCCGCCTCGCGCGCCTCCTGCTCTTCCAGTGCCCGGACCATTGTGATTGAGTCGCTGACCTCGCTGATGGCTGCTCCCTGGGGCTGTTAGGCGCCCGGGGCGCCGGTGTCCGGCTCCTCCGGGACCACCACCACGGTGATCTCCACGTCCACGTCGGCGTGCAGGTGAACACCGATGCTGTGCTCGCCGGCCTCGCGCAACGGGCCCTCCTCCGGCAGCCGCACCTCGGCGCGCTCGATCTCGACGCCCTTCTCGGTCACCGCGTCGGCGATCTCGATGGTGCCCACCGAGCCGAACAGCTTGCCTTCCGGACCGACCTTGGCCGGGATCTCGACCCGCATGTCGGCGAGCTTCTCCGCCCGCGCCTTCGCGGTACCCAGCTCATCGGCCGCCTGCTTCTCCAGTTCCGCGCGCATGGCCTCGAATTTCGCCACATTCGCCTTCGTGGCCAGCGTCGCCTTTCCCTGGGGCAGCAGGTAGTTGCGGCCGTAGCCGGACTTCACGGTCACCTTGTCGCCGATGGTGCCCAGGTTTTCGATCTTCTCGAGCAGTATCACTTCCATTCCGTTCACCCGTTGTCAGAGTGCTGCGCCAGGCAGCCTACGTTACCAGATTCATTCCTGCCCGGAGACGACCGGCACTCGCCGGCGAATGTCGATCCAGGCGTCCAGGTAGCCGCCCAGGGACAGCATCCCGATGACGGCACCGGAGACCGGCGACGGCAGTATCGCCAGTACGTATATCACGATCAGCAGCGCCGGCGGCCACTGCCGCGCCACGAACAGCCCGTGCACCAGCGCAAGGCCCTGCAGCACGAACGCCACCAGCAGCGCCAGCGCCGAATTCACCAGCCAGGGCGAGCTGCTCAGCGTCGCCGCCACACTGATGACGGCGGTGGCCAGCGCCAGCGTGCGTCCCAGGTTCAGCTCCCGGAAGCGCCCGAATACGGGCTCTCTCTCCGGCAGCAGCGCGTACAGCGCGTAGCCAAGCAGAATCACGAGCATCGTGCCGACCCAGGTCATGCCGAACGCGAGGCCCGTTATCAGTACCTGCGCCGTCGCCACGAATGCCGAGGCGTCCATGGCCATGCCCCCGGCCTCGGCGATATTGCCGGCGAACTGCTCCAGGAACGGCCGCCAGAAGCCACCCACGTCGTCCACCTGCGCGTAGAACACGCCGACGCCCAGCAGCATCAGGACCGCGAGAGCCTGCGCCGTCAGCGTGAGCGAGCGGGTGGAGACCAGCAGCCAGACCGCTGCCAGGCTCCCGCCCTGCACCAGCGCCAGATACCACACGAGGGACATCTGGAAGTCCTGCATCAGCGCGACGGCAGCGACCAGCAGCACGGACGCCAGCAAGGCTGCCGCGACTCCCTCGCGCAGGCCCCGGGCCAACACCGTCAGCACGGTGGTCGCGCCGCTCAGTACCGGCAGCACCGGGAACAGCGCCGCGATCACCAGCACCGCACGATGAAAGCGGGCCGTAATCCAGACAGCGATCTGTCGCATGGGACCCGCCGCCGGCCTTGTGCTCGGAGAGGCCGGCGGCCCGACCGTCAGTGACGGTCGGTGTAGGGCAGCAGCGCCAGGTAGCGGGCGCGCTTCACGGCCGTGGACAGCTGCCGCTGATAGTGCGACTTCGTGCCGGTGATGCGGCTGGGGACGATCTTGCCGGTCTCCGAGATGAAGCTCTTCAGCAGGCCGATGTCCTTGTAGTCGATCTCTTCGATGCCTTCGGCGGTAAAGCGGCAGTACTTGCGCCGGCGGGAATAGCGACTCATGGCAATACTCCTGTTCAGGCGGAGCCGGCTTTCGCCGTCTCGCTGTCTTCTGCGGACGTCTCGGCGGCAGCTTCCTCGCCGCTCTCATCGGCAGAGGCCGCTTCCACGGTCTCTTCCTTCGTCTCGTCCTCTTTCTCGTCCTCTTTATCGTCCTCGTCCTCGGCCTTTTCCTCCTCCTCGGCGGCCCGGGCACGGGCCTCGGCCTCGGCGCGGGCGTCGCGACGACGCTGGGCTTCACGCTCCTTGGCCTTCTCGTCCTCGACAGCCTTGGCCATCGGCGAGGCCTCGGTGACGGCATCGTCGCGCTTGATCACGAGGTGGCGCAGCACCGCGTCGTTGAACTTGAACGCGCCGGTGAGTTCATCGAGCGTCTCTCTGGCGCACTCGATGTTCATCAGGACGTAATGGGCCTTGTGGGCCTTGGCGATGGGATGGGCGAGCTGGCGACGGCCCCAGTCTTCGAGGCGGTGAACGTTGCCGCCGCCGTCGCTGATCATGCTCTCGTACCGTTCCACCATGGCCGGTACCTGTTCGCTCTGGTCAGGGTGGACCAGAAACACGATCTCGTAGTGTCTCATCGTATCCCCTTTCGGATTACAGCCGCCCGCCTTCCGGTGCGGCAAGAGGTTATGTGGAGTCCCGCGCTCGGGCGGGCCGCGAATATTAACCGAGCCCCGGCGAAGACGCAATCAAGCGGCGCTGTCGGCAGGCCTCGTACAGGCATACCCCGGCCGCCACGGACACGTTCAGACTCTCCACACTGCCGGCCATCGGGATGGCGATCACGGCATCGCAGCGCTCCGCGACCGCCGCCGCCATGCCCCGCTCCTCGCCGCCGAGCACGAGTGCGACCGGACCGGTGAGATCCGTCCCGTAGAGTCCGACCTCGGCGCCGTCCGCGGTGCCGATGACGCGCACCCCGTAGTCGTGCAGCCAGTCGATCACCCGCGCCAGGCGTTCCACCCTGGCCAGCGGCACGGACTCGGCCGCGCCCGTCGCGACCTTGCGGACCGCGGGCGTGATGCCGGCGGCGTGGCGGCGCGGGATGACTACCGCGTCGACTCCGGCGGCGTCCGCCGTGCGCAGGCAGGCGCCCAGGTTGTGCGGGTCCTGCACGCCGTCGAGAACCAGCAGCAGCAGGGCCTCCCCGGCGGTCAGTCGCTCCTCCACCAGCGTGCGCAGCAACGCCTCGTCGAGCGCCGAGGCGCCGCGGAGTTCGGCCACCACCCCCTGATGCCGGGTGCCCGCGGCGAGCGCGTCCAGCCGATTCCGCGCCACCCGCTCGACGGCCACGCCGGCGGCCGAAGCACCCTCCAGCAACCCGCGGATGCGTTCGTTGTCCGTCCGGCGATCCACGAGCAGCCGGCGGACCCGGCCCGGATCCTCGTCCAGCAGACGCGCCACGGCATGGATGCCGGCGCTGAAGCGCGCGCTAGTCACCGGCGTCGGCGAGCCGGAAATCGATGCGCCGGGTATCCAGGTCCACCCGGTTGACGGTCACCGGCAGCTCGTCACCGAGTGCATACGCCTTGCCGCTGCGGCTGCCGACCAGGCGCTGGGAGCCCGCGTCGTATTCGTAGTAGTCGTTGCCGAGTGTGGAGACGTGCACCAGACCGTCGATCTGGTACTCGGGGATCTGCACGAACAGGCCGAAGTGGGTCACGCCGGTCACGACGCCCTCGTACCGGTTGCCGATCTTGTCTTCCATGAACTGGCACTTCAGCCAGGCCTCCACCTCCCGGGTGGCGTCCTCGGCGCGACGCTCGTGGGCGGAGGTGAGCTGACCCAGTCGTTCCATGTCGCCCCGGTCGTAGCCGAACGCCTTCGGCTTGCCGCCGTTCACCAGGTGTTTGATGGCGCGGTGCACGAGCAGGTCCGGGTAACGGCGGATCGGCGAGGTGAAATGGGCGTAGGCGTTCAGAGCCAAGCCGAAGTGGCCGATGTTCTCCGGCGTGTACTCGGCGTGGGCCATCGAGCGCAGCAGCGCCATGGAGATGGCCTGGGAGTCCGGTCGGTCCTGCACCTCCTGCATGAGCTTGCCGAAGTCTTTCGCCTCCACGTGCTCGGGATGCGGCACCTTCAGCCCGAGCCCGAGCAGATACTCGCGGAAATCCTGGAACTTCTCCGGATCCGGCTTCGCGTGGACGCGGAACAGCGTCGGCACCTTGTGCTGGCGCAGATACTTCGCGGCCTCGACGTTTGCCGCGATCATGCACTCCTCGATCAGCCGGTGCGCGTCATTGCGCTCGAAGGCCCGGATGGCCTCGATCTCGCCGCCCTCGTCCAGTTCGATCCTGACGGCCGGGATGTCGAGTTCAAGCGCGCCGCGCCGGGCCCTCGCCTTCGCGAAGGCCCGATAGACGTCGTGCAGGTTGCGGATGTGCGGCGCGATCTCCTCGCGCACCCCGGCGTCGCGGGGCTTCGCGCCCTCGATCAGGTTGCCGACCTGCTCGTACGTGAGCCGGGCAGCGGAGCGCATCAGCCCCTCGTAGAACGTCGAACGGCGCACCTTGCCGCCGGGCCCCACGATCATCTCGCAGACCAGGCAGAGCCGGTCCACCTTCGGGTTCAGCGAGCACAGTCCGTTGGATAGCACGGTCGGCAGCATGGGCACCACCCGGTCCGGGAAATAGACCGACGTGCCGCGCTTGGTCGCCTCCCGGTCGATATCCGAGCCGCGCGCGACGTAGTGGCCCACGTCCGCGATGGCCACCAGCAGACGCCAGCCGCTCTCCACGGGCTCGCAGAAGACGGCGTCGTCGAAGTCCCTGGCGTCGGCACCGTCGATGGTGACCAGCGGCAGATCGCGCAGATCGCGCCGTCCCTCCTTGGCCGAAGCGGGCACGTACTTGCCGAAGGCCTTCTCTTCCTGCCGCACGCCATCGGGCCATCGATGGGGAATGCCGTGAGCGTGGATGGCGAGGTCGGTGGCCATGCCCCGCTGCCCGGGCGCGCCGAGCACGCGGGTGACGCGGCCGGTTGGCTGCTCCTGGCGGGACGGGAAATCGACCAGTTCGGCGACCACCATATCGCCGTGCTTCGCGCCGGCTGCTTCTTCCCGGGGAATCAGTACTCTGTGCTGGATACGGGGGTTGTCGGGCAGTACGAGCCCGATGCCGCGTTCGCGAATATACTGCCCGGCCACCTCACGGGTGCGGTGCTCCAGCACCTCGATCACCTTGCCTTCAGGGCGACCCCGATGATCCCGCCGGATCACCTTCACGGCAATGCGGTCCTCGTGCATGACCTCCTGCATCTCCCGCGGCGAGAGGTACACGTCCTCGCCACCCTCGTCCGGGATCAGGAAGCCGAAGCCGTCCGGATGCGCCTGGACCACGCCCGGCACGAGCTGCAGCCGCTCCGTCAGGCAGTACTCCTGACTGCGGTTCAGGATCAGCTGCCCGCCGGTGATCATGCGCTTCAGCCGCTCGCCGAGGGCGCGGCGGTGCTTGCTCTCGGTGAGCCCGAAGGCCCCGGATATCTCGTCGAAGTGCAGCGGCCGGCCCTTCGACTCGAGCGTGTCCAGAATCTGCCGCCGGTCCGGCAACGGATGCTGGTAGGTCTTCTTCTCCTGGCCGTCCTGGCCACTCTTGCGGCGGCGTCCGCCGCCCTGTCTGTTCCTGTTCCGTTTAGCCAAAATGGTTCCTTGTTCTGAGATCGGGCGCAATTGACAAGGGTATCGCCCTTGAGTAGAGTCTCGCGCCTCCGTCGGGGCGCATTCTACGCGCTCCGCACCTGCCCAGGTGGCGGAATTGGTAGACGCGCTAGCTTCAGGTGCTAGTGGGGGCAACCCCGTGGAGGTTCAAGTCCTCTCCTGGGCACCACTCCAGGCGGTCGTACGCGCGGCAGCCGCCCCGAACTCAGCGCGCCGGCCATTCCTTCGGCACCATCACCGGCCGCTCGAGCCAGCGCTCGAACCGGGTCTGTAACTCCGGCAGATGCTCCGCCCACCAGGCCGCATCCGTCTGGAACATCTGTTCCAGATTGTCGGGACCGGTCGGCAGATTCACCTTCACCTCCGGCTCGAGCACGCCCAGCGACGAACGGCGCAGCGGTCCGTAGGGGATATAACGGGCCTGAGCCGCGAGGCTCTGCGTGGAGGTGGCGAACCGCAGGAAACCGAGCGCCGCCTCCAGCTTCTCGGTGTGCTTCGGGATGGCCCAAACGTCGATGTAACGGGCGTGGTGGTCCCAGAGGATGGAGAATGGCTCGCCTCGCTCGGCGGCGCTGTAGATGCGGCCGTTGTAGGCACTGGTCATCACCACCCGGCCGGTCTCGAGCAGCCGCACAGCCTCCTCGCCGAGACGCCACCACTCGATGTGGGGCTTCAGCTTCGTGAGCATCGCGAAGGCCCGGTCGACGCCCTCCTCGGTCTCCAGCACCTGGTACACCCGATCCGGCGGCACACCGTCCGCGATGAGCGCCCATTCCAGATTCGTCTGCGGTGTGCGCCGCAGGCCGCGTCGGCCGGGGAAGGCACCCAGATCGAAGAAGTCCTCGAGGTGCTGCGGCGCTCGCTCCACCCGGCTGTGGTCCCAGGCCACGACGGTCGAACCGGCCAGGTTGCCAACCCCGCAACGCATCAGCGCCCCCGGCAGGAAGTCGTCGACGGCGGGCGTGCCGTCCGGTGCCGGCGGCAGCGTCGCGGGATCGATCTCGACCAGCAGGTCGTCGTCGCAGGCGCGTATGGCGTCGTAGAGTTGCAGGTCCACGATGTCCCATTTCACGTTCCAGGACCGCACCTGGGAGCGTATCTCCTCGATGCCGCCGGCGTAGTCGACCATCTCCACGTCGGTGCCGGTCTCCTGCTCGAAGTCCCGTACGAAACCCAGGATCTGACTGCGGGTATAGGCGCCGCCCCAGGAGACCACCGTGAGTTCGTCGTTCCCGGCTGCTGCTGGCGGCGACGTGGTGAGCATCACTGCCGCGAGTGCTGCCACGACCGGCCGACGAAAGGCCCGGAGCGTGATGCTCCGGTTACCAGTAATAGCCCACATTGATATTGAACCTCGTGTCCCAGCCGGTCTCACCGCCGCCGGCGAGTGATCCGTCACCGAAAAAGATCATGTTCTCGGCCCGGATCAGGTCGAGATACACATACAGGGGCCCCACGCCCACCAGGCAGCCCGTGGTGTTGAGTTGGGAGTCCTCGAACCCGTCCTCGTCCTTCACCACGATGCTGTAGTCGTTGTAACAGGTCACCTGGTCTACGGCGGCCCAGGGCACCGGCAGGTTGTAGGCGACGTTGGCGACCAGCACCGAGGCGCGGGCGGCCACGTCGTAGGAAGAGCCGAAACCGCCAAGACGGATGGCGTCGTCCGGCACGCCCGGCGGATTCTTCGGCGAATAGCCGTAGCGCGTCGCCTGGAATTGCAGGTTCCAGCGTCCGCAGCGGGTATCCACGTGTCCCGCGCCAGCCCAGTGGCTGCCGCTCCTGTCCGTCTCGGCGTTGTAGATCTCTCCGAACTGACCGGATAGGCCCACCTCGTGGCTGCAGGAGGTACCGGCACCGAAGGTATAGGCGGCGCGGAGATTGCCCTGGTTGGCTTCCTCGTTGGCGCTGTCGCCCGCGGATACCACGTCGAGGGAGTAACGGTCGAGCTCGGCCGGATTGCTCAGCTCGCCGTTCTTGAAGAAGGCGGCCTGCCATTCCCAGGCGCCGTCCGTCCGACGGTATTTCACACCCAGGTCGTAGTCGTCGGACAGGCCCAGGTAGTAGGGCGCGCCGAACCAGAAGTTGTGGGCGGCGTAGGGCAGCAGCCCGAA
Source organism: Lentisalinibacter sediminis (assembly GCF_040706615.1). NCBI lineage: Bacteria > Pseudomonadati > Pseudomonadota > Gammaproteobacteria > Woeseiales > Woeseiaceae > Lentisalinibacter > Lentisalinibacter sediminis. The sequence goes on from NZ_JAPDRF010000003.1 coordinate 195,686, forward strand.
CGGTACCCGGGTGATGCCGACCTGCAGGCGACTCTCGTCCTCGAACTCGTAACCGACCCAGCCGTGGTGGATCACCTGCATGAACGGATAGAACCGATACTCGGCGGAGAGCAGAAGATTCCGGAGGCTGCCGTCGGCACTGACCCGGAACAGGTCCAGGCCCGCCGCGCCACGCTTGCTCTCGACGGTCTCGTCGAAGTCGTTCCAGAACAGGTTGAAGCGCAGGGCGCCCCCGAGGCCGATGCCGTCCTCCGGGGCCGCCGCGGCTGCCGCGTCGGCCTCCGTGAGCGCCGCGATGTCCCGCTTCTGATCGGCGCCGACCAGCCTCCCCTGCTGCCCCGCCCGGGCTTCCTCGAGTTGCTGCTCCAGCACCCGCACGCGTTCGCGCAGACCCTCGAGCTCCGCGAGGCGCTGCTTCAGCGTCTCCAGTTCGGCCGCCAGGGCCTCGATCTCCGTCCCCTCGGCCGGCTGGGCCGTCGCCTGCAGCGCCAGGAGCAGGCAGAGGACACCCGGGAACCACATCCCGCGCCTCCGCCCCGCTCCGGTTGCGGAACGCCGGCATGCCCTGGCTCCACGCGTTTCCACGGCCTGCCTCTACCGCACCTGCTGGAGGAAATGGCTGTGCTTGCGGTACTGGGAGATCACGTCGCCGATGATCTGCTCCTTGGTGTAGCCCATCACGTCGTAGTGCTGACTGCCCTCGAGCAGATGGACCTCGGCGCCGAAATATTGCCGGGGTCCGTCACCCTTGCGCTCCCGGGTCTCGGCCAGCGTGTAGGAAGGGGCACTATAGGCCTGCGGCCGGACCGCATAGAGGAACTCCCTCTCCTCGCCGTGCCGGACGGCCAGCGCTGCCTCGTCGTCGTCGATGGTCACCTCGACGTCGTACCCCGCCTCACGGAGCTCGTCGGCCACCTCGGTAAGCGCCGGATGGATGGTCGAGCGCAGGAAGCGCGCCACCTGCTCCCGTTTCGGCATGCGGATGATCGAGCGCAGATGCTGACGCCAGGGGATCGCCGCCTCGCGGATCTGGATACCGACGGACATGTCCTGACTGATCTGCCGCATCCGCTCGAGTCTGAGACTCTGCAGCAGACCGTAACAGACCACCAGCATGATGAACGTAAACGGCAGGGCCGCCGTGATGGAAGCCGTCTGCAGGGCGGTGAGCCCGCCGGCCAGCAGCAGGGCGGCCGCCACCACGCCTTCGAGCAGCGCCCAGAACGTCCGCTGCCAGACCGGATTGTCGTCGGAGCCTCCCGAAGTGATGATGTCGATCACCAGCGAGCCGGAGTCCGACGAGGTCACGAAGAACGTGACCACGAGCACCGTAGCGATCAACGACACAATCAGAGAAAGCGGGAAGTACTCGAAGAACCTGAACAGCGCCGTGGGCAGATTTTCCTGCACGGCGGCGCTCAGGGCACCCGAGGCCGCCCCGAGATCGAGTTCCATCGCCGAGTTGCCGAAGAAACTCAGCCAGATGAAGGTGAACCCGACCGGCACGAACAGCACGCCGACCACGAACTCCCGGATGGTGCGCCCCCGTGAGACCCGCGCGATAAACATACCGACAAACGGCGACCAGGCAATCCACCAGGACCAGTAGAACAGCGTCCAGCCGCCGATCCACTCGTTGGGTTCGTACGCGTAGAGCGTGAACGTCTTGTTCACCACTTCACTGAGATAGGCGCCGGTGTTCTGCACCGCCACCGTCAGCAGGAATGCGGTGGGTCCGGCGACGAGCACGAAGACGAGCAGGATCAGCGCGAGCATGAGGTTCCATTCACTAAGGCGCTTGATGCCGGCGTCGAGGCCGGCGACGACGGAAACCGTGGCCATCAGCGTAATCACGGTGATCAGGAGCATCTGCACCGGTACGCTCTCCGGCACGCCGAACAGGTACGCCAGACCCGCGTTGACCTGCAGCACGCCGAGCCCCAGCGACGTGGCCACACCGAACATGGTGCCCAGCACGGCAAAGATATCGGCGGCATGCCCGATCGGGCCGTAGATCCGCTCGCCGATGAGCGGGTACAGGGCGGAGCGCACGGTCAGCGGCAGACCGTGGCGGAACGAGTAGTAGGCCAGAGCCAGTCCGATCACCGCATAAATGGCCCAGGCATGGATGCCCCAGTGGAAGAAGGTGATCTTCATCGCCTCGCGGGCGGCTTCCACCGTGCCGCCGGCGCCGGTCGGCGGATTGGCGAAATGCGTGACCGGTTCGGCCACGCCGAAGAACATCAGACCGATACCCATCCCCGCACTGAACAGCATGGAGAACCACGAGCCGTAACTGTAGTCCGGCTGCGAGTCGTCCGGGCCCAGTTTGATGTTGCCGTAACCGCTGAAGGCGATGCCGAGACAAAAGACCACGAACGTGGCGACCGCCAGCATGTAGAACCAGCCGAAGGTATCGGTGATCCAGCGCTGGATGGCCGAGAAAACCGTGTTCGCCGTCTCCGGCCAGATCGTGCTGAACAGCACGAATACGAGTATCAGGCCGGCCGCCCCGATGAAGACTGGCGGATTCAGACGGACGCGGACCTTGTTCTGGCCGGAAGATGTTTCGGAAGACATTAGTCAGATAATGGTAACCGATAATGGCGCCGCGACCGCAATGACCAAACGCAGTGCGCCGCGCCCCGAGAGGATTACAGTATAGGTGTGGCACCCGGTGCCACGAAGCCGTGAGCGCGGCAGAAACTCAGATCAGGGCGGGATCAGCCATGAACGAGCGACGCAGGAATATCTTCGTATTCGGCCTCGATGACTTCCATCGCGCCGATCTCGAATCGCTGCCGCGGGCGAGCGAGTTCTGCTTCCATCAATTGCTCACATTCGAAGAGGCAACACGGGCAGATCTGCACCCCACCGACGAGATGCTGCCGAAGGCGGAACGGATTCTGGAGGAATTCGACGGTTCGGTCGACGCCGTCATCACCCACTGGGATTTTCCCAGCACCGTCATGACGCCGATACTGCGCAAGCGGCTGGATCAGCCCGGTCCGAGTGTGGAAGCCGCGCTGATGTGTGAACACAAGTACTGGTCGCGGGTGGAGCAGAAGCGCGTGGCGCCTGATGTCGTGCCGCCCTTCGCGGCGGTGAATCCTTTCGCCGACGAGCCGCTGTCAGGACTCGACGTCGACTTCCCGTTCTGGCTGAAACCGGTCACCGCTCATTCATCCAACCTGGGCTTTCTGATCGAGGACCGCAAAGACTTCGACAAGGCGCTGCCGAAAATCCGGGAAAATATCCACCTGTTCGGCGAACCGGTGAACCATCTCATGGGATTCGCGGACATACCGGAGGAGATAAACGGCATCGACGGTTATCACTGCATCGCAGAAGGAATCATCTCGAAGGGCCGCCAGTGCACGCTGGAGGGCTACCGATATCAGGGGGAGTTCGAGATCTACGGCGTGGTCGACACCATCCGCGACCGCCACGTGCAGAGCGTGCTGTCACGTTACCAGTATCCTTCCTCCGTCCCCCGCGACACGCAGGAGCGGATGAAGGAGATAGCCACCACGATACTGGACGGCTTCGGTTATGACGACGCGCCGTTCAACGTGGAGTTCTACTGGGACCGGGACAGTGACGACTTGGCGCTGCTCGAGATCAACGGCCGCATCTCCCAGTCGCACTGTCCGCTGTTCGCTCTGGTGGACGGTGCCTCGCATCAGCAGGTCGTGATCGACCTGGCCCTCGGCGAACGGCCGCAGCCGCCCCACCGGGAGGGGGATCACAAGGTCGCCGCCAAGTTCATGATGCGCGTCTTCGAGGACGGCGTCGTCGCCCATGCCCCTGGACCGGGCGACGAGAAGATGCTGAAGGAGCGCTTCCCCGAGGCGCGCTTCTCGTGCCACGTCAGCGACGGCCAGTCCCTGGAGGAACTCCCCTTCCAGGACAGTTACAGCTACAACATCGCGGACGTCTACCTGGGCGGCAAGGACCAGCACGAGTTGCTGGAGAAATACGACGAGACCAAGCAGCTCATACCGCTGGAGATCCTGCGCCGCCCGGAGATCGTCTGACGGGCCGCCCTACTGGACCGTCTTTGCGGCGGGCGCGGAGTAGTCGCTCTCCACGCCCGACGTGTTGTAGGACGTCGCCACGAACTCGTAGGTGCCCGGCACCAGGTTTTCGACCACGTAGGTGGTCACGCCGGGATTGTCGATGGTCACCGAGTTCGGATAGCTGCCGGACGTCGTGCCCCAGTAGATGCGGTAACCCGCCAGATCGACCAGCGGCGTGCCGTCCGTGTTTTCCGTGGGCGGCGACCAGCTCAGCGTGACCGAGCCCATGGCGATGGCCTCCACCGTGACCGAGAATGCACCCAGGGAGGCGGAGGCCTCACCGTCGCTGACGCTGATGACGATATTGCCGTAGGTCCCCACGTCGCCGGCCTGCGGCGTGCCGGACAGGCGGCCGGTACCGGTATCGAACGCCGCCCAGGCCGGCTTGTTCGTAACGGAGAAGCTGAGGCTGTCACCGTCCGGGTCGCTGGCGCCGGGTGTGAAAGCGTACTGGGTGCCTTCCGTCACCGCCGTCGCCGGGTTGCCGGAGATCGTGGGCGCCGAGTTGGTGACCACGGCCTGCACCGTGATCGTGAAGGCCGGCAGCGAGGCAGAATCCTGGCCGTCACTCACGCTGATCACGATATTGCCGTAGGTGTCGGCGTCGCCGCTGACGGGTGTACCCGAGAGTCGGCCTGTGGTTGTGTCGAAAGACGCCCAGGCAGGCTTGTTCGCGATATCGAAAACGAGTGCGTCCCCGTCGTCGTCGCTGGCGCTCGGCGTGAACTGGTAGGCCACCCCCTCGTTCACCGTCGTGGCGGGGCTGCCGGAGATCACGGGCGCACTATTGGTCACAATCGCGCGCACCTCGATCGCGAACGGTCCCAATGCGGCCTGCGCCTCGCCGTCCGTCACGGTAATGGTGATGTCGGCATAGACATCGGCGTCGCCCGCTGCGGGCGTGCCGAAGAGGCGGCCGGTAGCCGTATCGAAACTGGCCCAGACCGGCATGTTCACTATATCGAAGGTCAGCGTATCGCCGTCCGCATCGCTGGCGCTCGGCGTGAAATTGTAGGACGCGCCTTCGCTGACCGAGGCCGGGGGGCTGCCGCTGATCGTCGGCGCGGTGTTCGTCACCAGCTGCCGCACCTCCACCGCGAACGGGCCCAGCGAGGCCGTCGCTACCCCGTCGCTCACCGTGATGGTGATGTCGGCATACGTACCTGCATCACCGGCGCCCGGCGTTCCGAACAGCTCGCCGGTGCCGGCGTCGAAACTCGCCCATGCAGGACGGTTGGCGATCTCGAAAATGAGGGCATCACCGTCCTGATCCGACACGGTCGGCGCGAAGCTGTAGCGCTCGCCTTCGGTAACGACGACCGGCGGATCGCCGCTGATGGTCGGCGGACCATTCGTCGACGGCATGTCGCCGTCGTTCCGTGCGGTGCCGTTGACGGTATCCAGCTCGTCCTGGCTGCCGTCGGCCACGGCGATGATGGCAGCATCGAGTAGCCCGACCGAGTCCCGGGGCACGATACCCTCGACCTCCTTCGGCGAGGTGCCAGGGTTGAGGCCGGCGAGCACCGTCTCGAGATCGTCCAGTTCCGGTGCCGGCATCACGGCCTTGGCCGCGGCCAGGCCCACCCGGACCTGCTCCAGCGCCGCCGCGCTGACAGGCACTTCCGTCGTGGTGGCACCCGCGGCATCCGGCATCACCTGGCGGATGGAATCGTCCATCGCGCCCATGGCGTCGACGCCGTTGACATGCAGCCGGTTCGCAATCGCCTCCAGCAATGTCTGCGTCGCGGCGACCGTCGCCACGGCGGCGATACGCGCATCCGCCCTCGCGCCGCCGGCGCCGTCGAGCTTGCCGTCCGTGAGATCGGAGGCGATCGCGGCCACGACCGCATCGCCGTCCACCTGGCGGCCCACGGCGATGAGCGAATCCCGGGTCCGACGGATCGTCTCGCCCAGTGTCTCGGAGGCCTTCACCATCTCCGCGATGGTGGCGGCGTCTATCGCCTGCGTCATGATCGGTTCGCCCGACAGAGTAACGAGGCCGCTGTTCAGCTTCGTCGTCACCCGGTTCAGTGCGATGGCCATATTCTCTTTCGTCAGGCCGCCCGGCAGTTCGGCGGCGAGTTCCGCCGCGAGCGTGCTGAACGGGTTCAGGTTCGACACGGTCTTCCTGCCCGGCTCGAGCGCCACGCTCTTCAGCACGAAATCCGGCGCCAGGCCGGTTACCAGGTCAGTGCCGCCCTGCGCGTCGATGGACAGTGGATAGTGCTTGCCTTTAGCGCGCACGGTGATGTTGTAGCCGGCGCTGGCATCGCTGTTCATGCTGCCGAGTTCGGTGCCGTCGGCGGCGGCGATGCGCACCGTCGCGCCGACGATGGGCCCGTCACCCACGCTGCCCGACACTTCGTGATCGCGCAGGATCTCGCCGGTGGCGCCGCCGGGATCGTTGGCAATGGGCTGCTCCGCCACTTCCTCTTCCATGAGACAGCCGCTCAGCGCGAGCGACATCACGGGAAGAATCAGCAGCCTGTTCAGTATTGCTGGCGCGAAATATAGGCGCATAACGGCACTCCTGCCTGTGTCTGGCGGGCTATCCGATCAAAAGACGCAGCTTCAGGCTGCGGGGTAATGTCGAATCGAAACGCTGCCGGGGGTCGGCGAACGAGCGCTCTTGTTATTGGGACGCCGGCATGAAACCGGTGAGCGCCCTGCTCCTGTTGGCAACCCCGCTGTCGTAGGCTCTCGCCCGTAGACCGGTGGCTTTGCGTCCCGATCTTTCGATCGGTTTGCCCTTTTCAACTAACTCGATTCTCTGTCGTCAGCAGACCTCGGTGTTCGAGACCGTCTGTTGAGGACGCACTCTAGCACCGATTATGTGGAGCACAACATGTCTCAAAACGCCGACACGTAGATGCCGAAAAGCACTGCGGCGAGTCGCGATGAGTTATGTCGTCTGCGGCTGTGCGCGTGGTTACGGAACGCAGCGCGACGGCGATATTTTCCATAACGAAAAAAGAAGGCCCCGCACGCAGGCGGGGCCTTTGCTCTGCGGAATCGCGCAGCGATGCTATTTCATGGTGATCTCGCGCATGAGGTAGGCGCCGGTGATCTCGCGCATCGCCGGATAATTCTGTACGAGTTGCTCGGAGCGCTCTTCCTGCTCCTCGCTCCACTTCGCCATGAACGCGTCATAGCGTTCCTTCGACGGGGCCAGATCCGCTGTCTCCGAGAACTTGATGACCAGCAGCAGATTGAAATCGCCGCTCGCTGCGAGCTGACTCGAGTAGATCGCGTAATCCTCGATATGGCCGAGTTCTTTGGCGAGCTCGTTGGCGGCCACCCAGGTGTCGCGGATCCCTTCCAGATAGGTATCCATCATGTTCGGCTTCACCTTGATCGCCGAGATCTGATAGACGGAGTCGCTGATGTCGTAGTCTTTCCAGGGCTCCAGTTCGGCCATCGCCGAGGACGAAAACGCCAGCAGAACGGCGATTGCCGACAGTCGAATGATACGCATGATTCTCTCCCTTGATCCTTCGTTGTTGTGATTGTCATCCGGTCAGCGATGCGGACCGGATGCGCGGAGAATAGCACGGATGGGAAAATCGACGACGGCGGGAAGGGACGCTAGATCGTCCGCAGGCTGTCGCGTGTGCGCAGCCGAGCGTCGCGTCGCACCTGCGCCGAACGGTACCGCCGTTTCTCGTCGTCGGTCTCCGGCACGACGTCCGGCACGACAGTGGGGCGACCTGTCTCGTCGAGACCGACGAACGTGAGGTATGCGGAAACTACGTGGCGGACCTCGCCGGTGCGGCTGTTCTCGGCCACGACCCGCACACCGATCTCCATCGAGGTATTCCAGGAACGATTGACGGAGGCTTTCACCACCAGTGTCTCGCCGGTGCGCGCGGGAGAGAGGAAGTTGAGGCTGTCCACCGCGGCGGTGACGCAGGTGGTGCCGCTGTGGCGCTCCGCTACGATCAGGGCCGTACGGTCGCACAGGGCCATCACCAGGCCGCCGAACACCGTCTGCTCCGCATTCAGGTCGTTGGGAAATATCTTGTAGACGTTCTGCTCGACGGCGGAATGCGAAGGCGCTCGACCGGGCATGCTCATGGCCTCTCCCTCTTCGATCTGGCCAGTGCCAGGATGACCAGACGCCGCATTATCCGTTGCCTGAGACCGGCGGGCGACCCCAGTTCCAGCCGTTCCAGGTGCTCCGCATAGCGGCGATGCCCGTCGGCACGGCCGTCGCGCATCGCCGCGAGCCCCACTCGCAGCCGATCCGGCAGCCGGGCCGTGGCGCCCTTGAGCCAGGTGAGCGCTCCGGCGAGTTCCTGCTCGACGGTCGTGAGATCGGTGCCATGGGGATAAGGCGGGAAATGCGGCGCCACGTCCGGGGCGCCGAAGATCGATTCGAGCACCTCGGGCGTATTCCGTCGCGCATCGGCGGAAACGGCGTGATCGTCCGGCACCTTGCCGGCCGCCCTGGCAGATTCCAGCAGCTCGTCCTGGAACGCGGAATCCGCGATGTCCAGCATCCCGGCGATCACCTCCCGGTCGGGTCGACCGCGGGTCGCGGCGATCCCGTATTCGCTGACGAAGACGTCCCGGTAGTGACGCGGTACCGTTGCATGCGGATAGGACCATCGTATGTTGGACTGCGGCCTGCCGTCGTGCAGGCGGCGCGAGCGCAGCATGAGGACCGAGAGCCCGTCCGGCAGTGCCTGGGCCATGCTGACGAAGTCGAACTGCCCGCCTACGCCGCTCACTACCCGGCCGCCCTCGAGACCGTCGGATACGGCGGCTCCCAGCAGCGTGGCCATCATGGTCTCGTTGATGAAGCGGGCGTCGCGGCGCTGGCGCCGCTTGCGTTCCTCGTCACCGTACAGCGTGTTCACCCGCGAGATGCTCGTCATGTTGACGAGCCGACGGCGATCCTCCGGCAGCCGCCGCAGCGCCTCGTAGAATGCCGACGAACCGATGAAGAAACCGCCATGCAATACGGTATCGTCCCCGGCGTCGGCGGACCGACGCAGGATGTCCCGCTCGAACAGCGAGAACAGGGCGTCGCTCATCAGTTCGCTGGAACCGTACAGCCCCTCGCGGAACGGTGCCGTCTCGAGCGGCAGCGCGGCGCGCCGTGGCGATGCGCTGCCGCCGGGCAGCCTCTCGAGCACATCACGGAACAGATCCGGCTGCTCGTTGCGCAGCGCCAGGCAATGGGCGACCGCATCGCTCAGCGAGCCGATGCCGAGCTGCAGGGTGCCCCCGTCGGCCACGAGGCTCGCCACATGCATCCCGGTGGCGTAATCCGCCGCCTCGACCGCCCGATTCGGCAGTCCGAACAGCGGATATTCCCATTCCGGCGCATCCAGGACGAAGTCGAATGTGTCCGTCGGCACCTCAGCGTCCCCGGTCATGTAAGGCAGCCGACGGTTGACCTGTGCGACCATCGCGACCTCCCGGCCGGCCGCCTTCGCCTCGCGGAAGGCCGGCACGAGATCCAGCGTGATCTCCGGGTTGCAGCTCAGACTATAGCGGCCCGGGCTCTCCGGGCGCGCGGAGACCAACTGCCCCACCACGTTCACCCCCAGCCGCATCAGCTCCGTGACCACCTGGCTGTAATTGATACTGGTGTAGGACTGCTGTGCGGACGGCGTACCCAGATACGCCCCCGGCCGGAAGTAGAACTCCCGCACCTCGATATTCGGCGGCAGCGTACCGGCGCGGATCGCCTGGGCGTAGTGCAACGCGGGCCAGTCCGCGTACAGCCGCTCGACCAGCGGCGCCAGGAAGCGCTGCTCCAGATCCCCTTGGGCACGCGGGACCTGCAGCGTCAACGCGGTAAAAATCGTGAGCCGGAGCGACGAATCCGTCGCTGCCCGCTCGTACAGGGCGTTGGCGACGTGGACCGCCTTGCCCAGCCCGACCGGCAGCCCCAGCACGAGGTGGCGGCCGACCCGCGCGATGATCGCATCCGCGAGCGCTCCCGGATCCTGCCAGGCGGCGCTCACGGACGGCACCGCGGGTGGCGGCCCGGCCCGTAGCGCGGGCGAGCACGGTGACGAGACTGCTGATATCGCATAATGGTCCGCATCGGTCCGGGATCCTGTCGCGAACAATACCGTTAAGAGTCATTCAAACACATGCGGGTCACCCGAAACCCGTCGGAGGAGCAGATGCAATCACGCCCGAGCAGCGTCTCCCGCGCCGCCACCACCGTTTCCGGCAGGCTCGGTAAGGTCGTCCTGTCCGTTCTCGCCGTTGCCGCCGCCGTCCCGGCCGCAGCCGAAGCGCCCCCGGTCGCGCGCGAGGCTTTCGCCAACATGCCCCGTGTCACCGGCGAATGGGCGTTCACGCGCAGCCGCGAGGACAACGACGGCAGCCGGGTAGAGCGGTTCGATCCGTCCGCCGAGGCAAAATGGCAGCTGCTGTCCGTGGATGGCCGTGAGCCCACGGAGGACGAGCTCCGCGACTACGCCGAGGAAATCGAGCGGCGCCTGGCCCGCGAAGGGGGCCGACCGGGCGACAACGATTTCGACGGCCTCGCCGCAGAGGACGGATGGGAGCTGCTGGAAGAAGACGAGGAGCGGATAACGTGGCGCTTCCGACCGGCGGCGGGCGCGACGGATCGGGAAGACATGGCGAAGCACCTGCAGGGCGAGATGACCATCCTGAAGTCGGTGCCGTACGTCGAGTCTTTCCGCCTCTACAGCGACGAACCCTTCCGCGCCAAAGTCATCGCGAAAATCGAGCGATTCGACACGCGGATCGAGATGATACGACTGGACCGCCAGGCCTACATGCCGGCCCGGGTCACCACCGAGGTGCGGGGCAGCGCCGCATTCGGCCTGAAGAGCATCGCGCGTGACATCCTGCTGACCTACTCGGATTTCCGCTACGCCGGATCCCGCAGTGCAGACAAGAACGGCAGCTCCGCGGCTGCTGCAGCCAGCAACGCCGGCCGCTGACGCCGGCGTCAGCGGCCGTTGTTCTCGACGATGCCGTCCAGCAGCTTCTTCGCCCGCAGGAACTGGTCCCGGGCCTTGCCGAGGTAGAGCATCACCTCGTCGACGTAGTTGTCCGCCGAAGCCGACCACACCCGGTTCAGGTAGCGCTCGCCCGCGGCGAACTCGCTCATGACGTCCGCATAGACCTGCAGTCCATAGAGATGGGACAGACTGTGGCGGGCGTCTACGAAGCGGATGAGATCATCCCGGAACAGCCGGTCGATCTCGAAGCGCATATTGTGCGGCGGTATGGAATCCCGGTCGCCGTACAGCTGCTCCAGGTTCGCGCAGATCCCGGTCAGGCTCTCGGTCAGATCGCGGCGGTTGCCCTCCAGCACGTGGCCCGCCGTCGCCCCGGCCCGGGTGGCCCGCTTGACCATGACCACGCCGGCAGCCCCGGCCAGCGCGGCCGGCAGGAACCAGGCCCATTCGGTGGTCTCGGCATCCGTGGACGCGAAATAGGCGCCCAACAGGAATCCGGCCGCGAGCAACAGATAACCCAGCCGCGTCATGCCGCCGCCACCACGAAGTAGATGGCGAAGCCGACGCCCACCAGCGCCTCGCCGACGATGAGTCCGGCGGCGATCGGGATGCCGGTGTCCTCGCTCCAGCGCTGTCCGAACTTGCGGTCCGACGCCAGGCGCAGCAGCGTACCCAGCGCATAGGTCAGCACGATATTGAACGGCAGGTAGAAGCCGAGGCCCACCGTGATGCCGAGACCGCCCTGCAGCGCGGAGAGTATGGCGCCCAGCGCCGCGCCGGCCACGTATTTCTGCACCGGCACGTCGCCGCCGAGGATGCCCTCCACCGTGCTGGCCAGCGCCTGCGCCTGGGGCGCAGGCAGTTTCTCGCTGCCGAGGCCGTAGGCGTTGTCCAGGACGAAGATCAGCACGATCACGACCAGCGGACCCAGCCACGCGCCGATGAACTGGCCCATCTGCTGCATCCGCGGCGTCGCCCCGACCAGGTAGCCCGTCTTCAGATCCAGCATCAGGTCGGTCGCCTGGGACATGGCCACACACGTGGCGGCGCCGACCATGATGGCGGCGACGATCGCGTCCGCCCGGTCCAGGCCGCTCGTCGCGACGATCAGGAGCGTGATACCGATCAGCGTCATGCCGGACAGCGGCGACCAGTTGGTCCGCCCGATGGCCTCCGACAGGATGACTCCCGCCATCCAGATCCACACGGTGCCGAGCAGCGCCATCAGGGCGCCCCGACCGATGCCGACAGCCTCCGTGGAGGACACGGCGATGACCCCCAGCAGCAGCGCAGCACCGACGATGGCGCCGTAGAGCAGCTTGATCGGCATCTCGTCACCGGATACCGCGGATTCGACCTTGGCGGCACTCTGCATCGAACGCACCGCCGAGCGGATCAACGGGAAAGCCAGCACAACACCCATGACGGCGCCACCGATCAGCATGCCGATACCGATGGGCCGGAACAGCGCGGAACGCAGGAAGCCCGGGTCCGTGATGGTCTGGCCGGTGGCGGGGTCCACCGGCAACTGACCGTTAGCCGCCAGCATCGGCGCGATGAACCACCAGGTCACGAAGCCACCGATGATGAAGGCGACGCCGCCCTTGCCCGCGATGAAAGCGACGCCGACGGTCAGCAGCGACAGGTACCAGACCCCGTTCATGTACTCGGGCATGCCCAGGCGGGAGCCGAGGTCCCAGTTGGAGACGCCGGTCCACTGGGTGGCGAAATGCACGGCCGCGCTCACGGCAGCGGCGCCCAGCAGGATCGCGGCCTTGCGCACGCCGGCGCCCGGGGACTTCAGGATGGTGGCCACCGCCACGCCGCCGGGATAAGTCAGACGCTCGAAATCGATCATCTGCTTCCTGAGCGGGATGATGAAGGCGATGCCGAGGAAGGCGCCGGCGATACAGCCGAAGGTGAGGATGTAGGGATTGAAGTCGCCGCCGTGACCGAGGATGAAGATCGCCGGCACGGAAAACATCATGCCCGAGGAGGCGCCGTTCACCGCGCTGGCCACCGTCTGGGCGATGTTATTTTCGATGATGCTGCGCCGGCGCAGCAGGCCGCGCAGGATGCCGAAGCCGAGGATGGCGGCGAGCTCCGAACCCTCGATGGAGAAGCCGAGAATGAGCGCCGCGTAGCCGATGGAGATGGCGATGATGACGCCGAGGAACCAGCCGACGATCACCGCCGGCCAGGAGAGCTCCGGATAAGCGCCATGCATGGGCACCGGTCCCGCAGCATTATTCATGGACATCGCTCCTCTCCGGGGTCCGCTGTGAGACCTCTGCCGGACCCCGCTCCGGGCGGAGTCTATCATGGCTCATCCGTGGCTCATCCATGGCTCATCCATGGCTCATGCGCGGGTCATGCGCGAGTCACGTCTCACGGCAGCAGGGGCTCGATGCGCTCCGCGCTCAGGCCCTTTTGCATCACCTCGGCGAATTCGTCTCCCAGCCTCTCGCTCTCGGCCACCGCCTGCTTCCAGCGGCGCTCTCTGGTGGCCGGATCGTAGCGGCGGAAATCGTGGCGGTCAGGGATACGCCCCCCCGGCAGGCCGGCGACGAAGTCGTCGGAGGGCGCCATCAGGAGGACGCGGTCCAGATGCGCCGGCACGGGGCGACGCCAGGAGAGGCGCTTGTCGAACCAGCCCGGGATGAGGTGGGGATAGAAATGGGGATAGAATGTGATGCCGTCGACCGCCGACAGCGGCAGGTCGAGGTGATAGTCGATGATGCCGCCGTCCCGATACACGCCGGGCGCGCCGCCCGGGATGTCCCGCATGCCCTCGATCACCAGCGGGATGGCGCCGCTCGCCAGGATGGCCGGCGCCAGGTTCTCCGCGGTAAGCCCGTGCACCCGCAACGGGAAATCGTCGGCGTGCAGGAAAGGCGCCTCGTCCCGGGGGTCGCTGAACAGGGCGCGGCTGAAGAACGCCCGCAGGCTGCGGCGGCTCAGCAGGTTGCCGGCGGCAGCGAGCACCAGGCCCGCCGTCAGCATCGCGCCGCGCTCCGAGGCCGCCGGTCCATGGGCGCGGGCGGTCATCACGTGGGTGCGCAGCACCGGATGAGCGAGGATCTCCCGCGGCCCGCCGGGCCCCAGCGTGTGACCGAGTATCTCCCGGCTCTTGGCCGTGATCTCCGCTCGGTCCGGCCGTTCGCTGTAGTGTTGGTAGACGTAGCCATCGCGCAGCCGGTCTAGCGCCGCCAGCGGATCCGACTGGGCGTAGCAGGCGAAACGCCAGGTGCCTATGGAAGACCCGATGAGATGCACGGGACCGCGCAGTCGCGGCAGCAGCTCGCGCATGATGATCCGGTCCAGACCGTACAGGACCAGCCATTTCGCGCCGCCGGACGCGCCGGCGAGGAGGCGGATGCGCTCCGGGTCGAGGCCGCGCTCGCGGATCTCCGCCAGCGCACCCGGGCCAGCCAGAAATCGCAGAGCACGCCCCGCCAAGAGACCGTTCCTGACCCGGCGTGCGGCGCGTCAGCCCGCGGCCCGCAGGTCCTCGTACTCGGGATGCCGCTCCAGCCACGCCGCCACGTAGGAGCAGGCCGGTACCACGCCGTGGCCGTATTGCCGGGCGTAGTCCATCCCCGTGCGTACCAGCTGTCCCGCGATGCCCCGGCCGCCGATCGCCTCCGGCACCTGCGTGCTGGTGAAATGCATCACGTCGCCGTCCATCTCGTAATCGGCGCAGGCGAGGTAACCGTCCACCTTGGTCTCGAAGCGGCGTTCGGCCGTGTTGTGGCTGACCTCGATCTCCGGTCTGCTGTCGGCGTTGCTGTCTGCCATCGGCTCCTCGCTCAGTCGAAGGGGTGTCTCAGTACGATGGTCTGCTCCCGGTCGGCGCCGGTGGAGATGATGTCGATGGGCGTACCCACGATCGCCTCGATACGCGCGAGATAGCTCCGGGCGTTCGCGGGCAGCGCATCGTAGTCGGTGATACCGACCGTGGATTCCGTCCAGCCGGGCATGTCCTCGTAGACCGGCTCGATGTCGGCATAGCGGTCCACCGCGACCGGCGGCGTGTCGATGGTGTCGTCGCCGATGCGGTAACCGGTGCAGACCCGGATGGTCTCCATGCCGTCCAGCACGTCCAGCTTGGTCACGCACAGGCCCGCGACGCTGTTGTTGACGATGGAGCGTTTCAGGGCCACCGCATCGAACCAGCCCACCCGGCGTGGCCGCCCGGTCGTGGCACCGAACTCCGCGCCCACCTTGGCCATGCGCTCGCCCTGGTCGTCGAACAACTCGGTGGGGAACGGGCCCGCCCCCACCCGGGTCGTGTAGGCCTTGACGATGCCCAGCACGAAGTCGAGGGACCGCGGACCGATGCCGGTGCCAGTGCTGGCGCTGGCCGCCACCGTGTTCGAGGAAGTCACGAACGGGTAGGTTCCGTGGTCGATGTCGAGCATGGCGCCCTGGGCGCCCTCGAACAGTACGCTCTCGCCCGCCTCGGTCAGCTCCTGCAGGACGCGGGTCACGTCGGCGGTGAGCGGCGCGATGGTCTCGGCGAGTTCGAGCGCCCGGTCCAGCGTCTCGGTAAAATCCACCGTCGCTGCGTTGAAATAGTGCTTCAGGACGAAATTGTGGTAGTCCAGCACCTCGCCGAGGCGGGAGGCGAACTGCTCGCGCATGTAGAGGTCGGAGACGCGCAGCGCCCGACGCGCCACCTTGTCCTCGTAGGCAGGCCCGATGCCCCGGCCGGTGGTGCCAATGGCAGCCGCGCCCCGCGCCTTTTCCCGCGCCCGGTCCAGCGCCACGTGGGACGGCAGTATCAGGGGGCAGGAAGGACTGACTCGAAGACGCTCGTAGACCGGCACGCCGCGCTCGATCAGGGCCGAAGCCTCCTCGACCAGCGCGTCCATGGACAGAACCACGCCGTTGCCGATCAGGCACCGGACCCCTTCCCTGAGGATACCGGAAGGGATCAGGTGCAGTACGGTCTTCTCGGCGCCGATTACGAGCGTGTGGCCGGCATTGTGGCCGCCCTGGAAACGCGCGACGGCCGCGACCCGGTCGGTCAGCAGGTCGACGATCTTGCCTTTGCCCTCGTCGCCCCACTGGGTACCGATGACGACTACATTTCTGCCCATGGTGGTCGTTGTCCCCGGTTGTGAGGTCTATTCAGTAGCGTACGAAGTACAGCAGCGCAAGCCCGGCCACCATGCTGACCAGCCCTATCCGGCGGATGCTGCCGTCGTCGAGTTCCGCGATGGCGACCAACGCCTCGCGCCAGCGGCGCGGGCTGGCGAAAGGCAGCAGTCCCTCGAGTACGAGATACAGGGCGAAAGCCGCCCAGAGATCACTCCATTGCATGCGGCTTCTCCGTTCGGGCGCTCACCGGCGCTGCCCGGATACCGGGGCACCGGCGGGCGGTCAGCGCGAGGCGCCGCCGGCGTCGTTCAGGTAACGGAAGAAGTCGCCGTCGGGCTCCAGCACCAACAGGTCACCGGTCAGGCCTATCGAGTTCCGATAGGCCTGGATGCTGCGGTAGAAAGCATAGAACTCCCTGTCCCGATCGAAGGCGCGGGCATAGATTTCCGCGGAAACCGCATCGCCCTCACCCCGGATCTGCTGCGCCTCCCGGTTCGCCTCGGCGATAAGAATGGTGCGTTGGCGATCGGCATCGGCGCGCATGCGCTCAGCCTCCTCGGCGCCTTCGGCCCGCAGCTCTGTCGCCACGGTCGCGCGCTCCTGGCGCATGCGTCGGTACACCGACTCCGCCACGTCTTCGGAGAACTCGATCCGTTTCACCCGCACGTCGACCAGTTCGATGCCGAACTCGGTCGCGGTTTCCGCCGCGGCGACCACTATGTCGTCCATGAGCACGGTACGCTCCAGAGACACCACCTGGCGCACCGTTCGCTTGGCGAACTCGTTTCGCAGATCGGCCTTGAGGATCTCCAGCAGCCGACCCGTGGCGATCACCTCGTTGCCGCCCGTGGATATGTAGTACTGCCTCGCGTCCCGGATGCGCCACTTCAGAAAGAAATCCACGAACACGGATTTCTTCTCCGCGGTAATCACTTCCTCGGGTGGATTGTTCAGCGTCAGGATCTGCCGCGGGAATTTCCGGACGTTGTTGACGATCGGCATCTTGAAATGCAGGCCCGGCTCGTAATCGGACGCGATGACCTCGCCGAATCGGAACTTGAGTGCATACTCGCGCTCGTCGACGGTGAAGACCGAAAGGCCGAGGATCACCAGTGCCAGACCGAGAACAATGACGACGATGAATCGGGCGTTACTCATCAGCGGGTCCTCCTGGCACGCGCGTCGTCGCGGTTTCTGGGATCACTCTGCTCTCGCATCTGCGGCCGCGCACTCGTCGACGACTCGGCCCCGGAACCGGCGTCTCCCTCGGTGCCGCGGGCCTGGCGTTGCATGAGTTTGTCGATCGGCAGATACAGCAGATTGCCGCTGCCCTCCGCGTCCAGCAGAATCTTGCTGGAACGCTGCAGGACGTCCTCGATGGATTCGATGTAAAGGCGCTCCCGGGTAACCTCGGGCGCCGCCTGGTATTCCGCCAACAGCAGCTCGAAGCGGGCCGCCTCACCTTCCGCGTTGGCGATCAGCCGGTCCCTGTAGGCGAGAGCATCCTCGCGCATGCGCGCGGCCTGGCCGCGCGCCCGCGGGATGATGTCGTTACGGTAGGCTTCCGCCTCCAGACGCAGGCGCTCCTTGTCCTCACGCGCCTTGACCGCATCCTGGACGGCATCCCGCACCCGGTTGGGAAACTGTACCTTCTGCAGGTTGACGGAGATCACGCTGATTCCGGCTTCATACATATCGAGTGTGCGCTGGATCAACTCCTGGGTCCGGTCGGCAATCTCCGCCTGGTTCTCGAGCAGAATCTCATCCAGCGTGCTCTTGCCGACGACCTCGCGGATGGCGCTCTCACTCACCTCGTCCAGCGTCTCGTCCGCATTGCGCACATTGAACCGGAAGGCGATCGGGTCGGTCCTGCGGTACTGGACCGCCAGATCCACCAGCACGAAGTTCTCGTCGCCGGTGAGCATCTGGGAGGTCTGCTCGAAGCGGCTGACCGCGCCGACATTCACCTTCTCCACGGTCTCGACGGGATACGGGATATGCCAGTGCAGCCCCGGCATGGTCGTCGCCTGATAGTCGCCGAAGCGCAGTACCAGACCGCGTTCGGCCTCGTCGATGCGGTACAGGCCCGTGAGCCCCCAGGCTACCAGCGCCAGCACGATGATGATGGCGATGCCGGTATTGCCGCCGCCCGGCCCGCCACCGCCGCCGCCGCCCTTGCCGCCGAATGCAGACCGCAGCCGGCGCTGCCAGTCGCGGATGATCTTGTCCAGGTCGGCCGGGCCCTGATCCCTCCCGCCCCACGGGTCTTTGGGATCGTCGCCCTTACCAGATTCGTTCCAGGCCATGTGCTTCGTTTTATCCTCTGCCGGCGTCACGATGCCGCGCGTTGTTCGACGCCCGCCCCGCCGTCCTCACGGTAAGGCTCGAGGCGGTCCCCGGCGATATTCTCATGGGCGCAGAACCGGGCGAAATCTGTCGCATCCATGTCCAGCTCCAGCCACCACCCGCCGTCCTCGGCGGGCTCCTCTTCCACCACGGCTCCCGCGCCGAAGAGCACGGAGCGCTGGCGCCCTTCCGAGGGCGCGAGCCGCAGCCTGCCGCATACGCGGCGGGAACGGAACTTCACCCGGAGAGCTTCCAGCAGCAAATCCAGACCCTCCCCCGTGCGGGCGGAGAGCCAGACACCGCGTGGATCGCCATCATCGTCGGACTCCAGCCTTGGCCGGCGCCCGAGAATATCGATCTTATTGTACACCCTGATCTGGGGCACTTCCCGCGCTCCGATCTGCTCCAGCACCTCGTTGACCTGGCGGACCCGCGGCAGGCGCTGCGGATCGCTGGCGTCGATCACGTGGAGGATCAGGCTCGCATCCCGGGTCTCCTTCAGCGTCGAACGGAATGCCGCAACGAGCTCGTGGGGCAGATCGCGCACGAAACCGACCGTATCCGCCAGCACGACCTCGCTGGTGTCGGGCAGCTCGAGGCGCCTCAGGGTCGGGTCCAGCGTAGCGAACAGCTGATCCGCCGCGTAGACCCGGGCCTCCGTGAGCCGGTTGAACAGCGTCGACTTGCCGGCGTTGGTGTAACCCACCAGCGCCACCGTCGGCACCTCGCCACGCAGACGGTTGCGCCGGCCGAGCTCGCGCTGGCTGTCGACCTTCTCCAGCCGGGCCTGGATGCGCCGGATACGGTCCTGGATCAGCCGGCGGTCGGTCTCGAGCTGTGTCTCGCCCGGCCCGCGCAGCCCGATGCCGCCCTTCTGGCGCTCCAGGTGAGTCCAGCCACGGACCAGCCGGGTGGCGATGTGCCGAAGCTGGGCGAGTTCGACCTGCAGCTTGCCCTCGTGGGAGCGTGCACGCTGGGCGAATATGTCCAGGATCAGGCCGGTGCGATCGAGCACGCGGCAACGCAGGCGGCTCTCCAGGTTGCGTTCCTGACTGGGCGAGAGATCGTGACCGAAGATCACGAGTTCGGCACAGTCCGCCGCGACGCGCTCGGCCAGCTCGTCGACCTTGCCGCTGCCGATCAGGTAGCGGGGTTCGGGCGAGCGGCGGGAGACGTCGATGGTGTCCAGCACCTCGGCACCGGCGGACAGCGCGAGCTCCCTGAGCTCCTGGCACTCCTCCGGGTCCGGCCGGGCGCCGAACTCGACATTGATCAAAATCGCACGCTCGCCGCTCTTCGGGCGTTCAAACAAGTGGAACCTCCGGGGAGAACGTGCTGCTCCGCTCAGTCGGCGTCATCCCCACCTTCGTCGGCAGCAGGGAGGCGGACGTTGCGCGACGGCACGACCGTCGAGATGGCGTGCTTGTACACCATCTGATTGACACTGTTCTTCAGCAATACGACAAACTGATCGAACGAATCGATCTGCCCCTGCAGCTTGATGCCGTTCACCAGGTAGATGGATACCGGCACCTTTTCCCTGCGCAGGATATTCAGAAACGGATCTTGCAAAGACTGGCCCTTGGCCATCCTCGTACTCCTTGTTGTTATCGTTGTCCCGCCGGCTCCCGTCCGCCGCCGCCTGCAAGGCGCGGGCGAACCGGTGCGGGTGCCTCAACCCAAGCAGGCACCGGGCCAGCATACCACAGCCCGCCGCGGGTCAGGGCCCGTCGGGACAACCGATGTGTGCTTCTACCGCTGCGGATATGCGGCCTGGTGTGGCCGGATCAAGGGGGTCCAGGCATTGCGCATCTTCGTCCCCGCGGATCCAGGTATGCTGACGCTTGGCGAGTCTTGCCGTCGCGACTTCCGTCTCCCGACGGGCTTCTGCGAGTGTCGTCTCGCCACGCAGGTGGCGCGCCAACTGCCGATAGCCGACCGCACGCAGCGCGGGCGCATCGGCGCTGAGCCCGGGGCGGGCCAGCAATGCCTCGACCTCGGCGACGAAGCCGGCCTCGAGCATCGCTTCGAGCCTCAGGCGGATTCGCTCCCGGAGCCGGTCCCGATCCCCGAACACCAGCGCCAGGCGGATGAAACGCCCGACAGACGGCGACGATGCCGGCTCCCGGTGCCAGTCGGACAGCGTCCGCCCGCTCAGTTGCCAGACCTCTAGAGCCCGCTGGATGCGCTGCGCATCGCCGGGATCGACGCGCGCCGCCGTCTCGGCGTCAATGCGGGCGAGCTCGCCGTGCAGCGCGGACCAACCCAGCGCATGCGCGCGGGCGTCGATGGCCGCGCGTACGGCCGCGTCGCGGCCGGGCAGCTCGGACAGGCCCCGGATCAGCGCCCGGAAGTAGAGCATGGTGCCGCCGACCAGCAGGGGGATGCGGCCCGCCTCGCGGATCTCGCGGATCGAGCGCAGCGCATCGCGCCGGAACTCACCGGCGGAATAGGCCTGCTCCGGTTCGCGGATGTCGATCAGCCGGTGGGGCGCCTCGGCCAGCACGCCGGGCGAAGGCTTGGCGGTGCCGATGTCCATGCCCCGGTAGACCATCGCCGAATCGACGCTCACGATCTCCACCGGCAGGCGGCGCGCGAGTTCCACGGCGATGTCCGTCTTCCCGGCCGCGGTCTGCCCCAGCAGGCAGATCACGGGAGCGCCCGGGGAGGCCCCTGCGTTGCGGCGAGTCACTGCCCGCGCAGAAACAAACGGTCGAGTTCGCGCAGACCCAGCGCCGTCCAGGTCGGCCGCCCGTGGTTGCACTGATCGGCGCGGTCGGTGGTCTCCATGGCGCGCAGCAGAGCATTCATCTCCGGCACGCTCATCGCGCGGTTGGCCCGTACCGAATGGTGACAGGCCATGGTGGCGAGCAGCTCGTCCACATGGCCGGCGATGCGGCTGCTGGTGCCGTGCTCGGCCAGGTCCGCCAGCACGTCGCGGACCAGCTCCTCGGCTGCGGAGGCGGCGAGCAGCGTCGGGATCTCCCGGATCACGACCGACTCCGGGCCGTGGCGATCCAGCACCAGGCCGACCTCACGGAACTCCTCCGCGTGCTGCTCGGCAAGGTCGGCTTCGGCCCGGGAGACTTCCACCGCCCGGGGCACCAGCAACGGCTGCCGCACCACGTTGCGGTCGGCGAAGGACCGCTTCAGCCTCTCATAGGTGATGCGCTCGTGAGCGGCGTGCATGTCGACCAGGATAAGCCCGTCGGCGTTCTCTGCCAGGATGTAGATGCCGTGCAGCTGTGCCAGCGCATAGCCGAGCGGCGGCACGGCACCGGCCGCCGGAGGCGGCGTCTGCGCGTGCGTCCCTGTCGTGCCGGCTTCGCCGCTGCCGGACAGCGCCGCGTAGGCGGCCAGCGGCTCCGCGGCTCCGGATTCCGCGGCAGGCCAGTCGGCGGCCGCCAGCGGCATGGCCGACTGGCGGAATTCCGGCAGTGTCGTCGGGGCGGCGACCGCAGCGGCAGCAGGGCGCGCGCCCGGGCGGGTGCCGGCCAGCGCCTCCTCGATGCTGCGGAAGACGAATTCGTGCACGCTGCGCGAATCGCGGAAGCGGACCTCGTGCTTGGCAGGATGAGCGTTCGCATCCACCCGCGCCGGGTCCAGGCTGACGCTCAATACGTATGCCGGGTGGCGCCCGTGGAAGAGCACGTCACGGTAACCGTGGCGCACGGCATGCATGAGTACCTTGTCGCGCACCGCACGTCCGTTCACGTAGCTGTACTGCAGATCGGCCTGGCTGCGGGAATAGGTGGGCAGGGCCAGCCAGCCGGCCAGCGCGATACCCTGTGCCTCGCGCTCCACCTCGATGCACTCCGCCGCGAAACGTTCGCCCAGCACCTGGGACAGGCGCCGCAACCGGCCGGCGCCGTCCGTGGTCGCGGGCAGGTGCATCACGCTGCGCCCGTTATGCGTGAGGGTGAACTGGACATCGAAGCGGGACAGCGCCAGCCTGCGCAGCGCCCGATCGATATGCTGGAACTCCGTCTTCTCGGTGCGCAGGAACCGTCGCCGGGCCGGCGTGTTGAAGAACAGGTCCCGCACCTCGACCGTAGTCCCTTCCGGATGCGCCGCCGGCACCGGCTCCGACACGGCGCCGTTGTCGGCTCCTACCCGCCACGCAGTCCCGGCGCCGGCCGCACGGGAGGTCAGCGAGAGGCGGGACACCGAGGCGATGCTCGGCAGCGCCTCGCCGCGGAAACCAAGCGAGGCGACCGCCTCGAGATCGTCCAGGCTGTCGATCTTGCTGGTGGCGTGCCGGGCGAGAGCGAGCCCCACCTCCGCCTCCGGGATGCCGGCGCCGTCGTCCCGCACCCGGATCAGCCGCGCTCCGCCCGCCTCGATGTCCACCTCGATGCTCCGTGCGCCGGCGTCGAGACTGTTCTCCACCAGTTCCTTGACCACGGAAGCCGGCCGCTCGACGACCTCGCCGGCGGCGATCTGATTCACCAGGTGTTCGGGCAGTACTCGGATGGCCATAATGCGGGTGCCGGGCGCAACCGTTGGCCCGTCCGGGGATTCTGTCACAAAGCTCCGATCGGCCGCCAGGCGGGCGGCCGGTCCCATGACGACGGGCAGGTCAGCCGTCGGAGGGGATGCGCAGCACCTGGCCGATGCGGATCCGGTCGCCGGCGAGATTGTTCACGGCGCGGATGGAGGAGACGCTCACGTTGTAGCGAGTCGCGATCTCGCTCAGCGTGTCGCCGCGGGATATCACGTGCTTGACCTCGGGCTGGCGGCCGTCGCGCACGGCCTGTGCCACCCAGGAGTCCGGCGGCGGGTTGGCGTAGAAGTAATTGCGGATGCCGCTGAGGATGGCGTCGGCCAGGCGGTCCTGATGATTCCGGTCCTTCAGCTTGCGCTCCTCGCTGGGATTCGAAATGAACGCCGTCTCGACCAGGATGGAAGGCACGTCCGGCGATTTCAGCACGGCGAAGCCGGCCTGTTGCACGGTGCGTTTGTGCACGGTGCCCACCTGGGCCAGCTCGTCGATCACCTTCTTGCCCACCTCCATGCTGGCACCCAGCGAGGCGTTCTGGGACAGATCCAGCAGCACGGAGGCCAGGTCCTCGTCCTTGTCGGAGAGCGCGACGCCACCGATCAGGTGCGTGTTGTTCTGCTCGGCGAGCAGATGAGCAGCCTCGTCGCTCGCGCCCTTCAATGACAGCACCCACACGGATGAGCCCCGCGCGCGCTTGTCCCGCACGGCATCGGCGTGGATGGACACGAACAGGTCGGCGCGATTGCGGCGGGCGTACTCCATGCGCTCTCGCAGCGGAATCAGGCTGTCGTCCTTGCGCACCAGCACGGCGCGCATGCCGGGCTCGGCGTCGATCCGGGCGGCGAGCTTGCGCCCGATGGCGAGCACGACGTCCTTCTCACGGGTCCGGCCCTGGCCGATGGCGCCCGGATCCCGCCCGCCATGGCCGGGATCGACGGCGATCACCAGGTCCCGGGGCTTGGCGTCGGGGCGCGGTCGCACCGTCTTCACGGGCTCCGGAACGCCGGGCTCGGCGAGATCGATGACCAGGCGGTCGCCGTAGCGCCCGTAGGGCCCCGCGCTGAAGCTGCGCGGGCGCACCGAACGCTCCAGGTCGAGCACGATGCGCAGGTCGTCGCCGTCGCGGCGCGCGGCCCGGATGCCGCGGACGTAGCCGGTGCCTCGCGGCAGCGTGGCGAGCCGTTCGGCGAGCCGGCTGTTGCTCACGTCGACCACGACCCGGTCGGGCCGCGCCAGCGTGAACAGCGTGTGATCGGCCGGCGCGCTGAGGTCGAGGACAACGCGCGTCTTGCCGTCCTCCGACCACAGGCGGATGTCTTCAACGGTGGCGGAGGACGCGGGTACGGCCAGCAGGCACAGGGCTGCGCATATCACTGAAAAGAAAAATGGAATCCCCGCTCGCTGCATAGACCCGGCCGCCGTGCGCACTCGACATAAGGCCGTCCCAGTATACTCATCCGGAACGGAATTCCAAGGGGTTTTTCACTGGATAACCAGCCAGATACGGCGGTTACTTGAAGTGGGAAATCGACTCCCCCACGGCCCCGGCGAGGAGCGCACCGGTGGGAGTGCGTGCCTCTATCCGGGCACGCCGGCCGCTGTCGGCATGGGCGAGCCGGATCACGAGGTCGGCTCCGGCCGCCAGATCCGGTGCCCGCTCCGGCCATTCCACCAGCGTGATCGCGTCCTCCATGTCACGCCAGCCGAGGTACTCGAGCTCTTCCGCATCGGCGATGCGGTAAAGGTCCAGGTGGAAGAGGCGCCTGCCGTCGAGCTCGTAGGGTTCGACCAGCGTGTAAGTGGGGCTGGGCACCGGCCCCGTATACCCGGCCGCCCGCAGCAGGCCGCGCACCAGGGTGGTCTTGCCGGCACCGAGTTCGCCCTGCAACAGAATCAGGCAACCGGTCTCACCCAGCCCGCGGAGCGCGCGGGCCAGCGCGCCGCCCAGTGCCTCGGTGGCCGCCCTATCCGCCAGTTCCGCCAGCTCCGCGCTCAGGGATTCGCCCACGCCCGTATCCCGGCGATGAGATCTCCGGCGACCAGACCGCGCTCGCCGTCGCGCGCCGCGGCGTCGCCGGCCAGCGCATGCAAGAGCACACCGGCCTCCGCCGCGCTGCGGGCATCGAGGCCCTGGGCCAGGAGAGCGCCCACGATCCCGGTGAGCACGTCGCCCATTCCCGGCGATGCCATGCCCGGATTGCCGTCGGTACAGATCGAAGGTGGTCCGCCGTCGCCGGCCGCCACGAGCGTGCCGGCGCCCTTCAGCACCGTGACGCCGCCATAGCGCTCGCTGATGGCCGCCACAGCCGCCATGCGTCCGGCCTGCACGTCGGCAGTGCCCGTCTCCAGCAAACGTCCTGCCTCCCCGGGATGGGGTGTCAGGATCCAGTCATCGTTGCGATGCGGTGCCTCGGCCAGGAGATTGAGTGCATCGGCATCGAGGACCGCCGGCAGGCCCGCGGCCAGCGCTGCCGCGAACATTTCGCGGCCCCACTCCCCGCTTCCCAGTCCCGGCCCGAGGGCCACGTGGGTGGCACGGGAGATCAGTGGTTCCAGGTCATCGCCTCGCTCCACGCCGCGGCACATGAGTTCTGGCCGCCCGCCGGTGACGGCGGCGGCATGGCCGGGGTGAGTGGCGATCGTCACGAGGCCGGCACCGGTGCGCAACGCGGCCTCGCCCGCCAGCCGTACCGCACCGCCCATGCCCGGCGAACCGCCCACGATAAGCAGGTGCCCGAACAGCCCCTTGTGCGCAGTACGCGGGCGCCGGGGCAGGAGGCGAGCCAGCGTGTCCCTGCTCAGCCGCCGCAGCACGGGCTCGGCCGCCTCCGCGCACTCGGCAGGCACGTCGAGGTCGGAGTAGCGCAGCCGGCCGCAGAGGTCCGGGCCGACACCGGTGACGAGCCCGGCCTTGAGGCCCACGAAGGTCACCGTGGCATCGGCCCCGACGGCGGTGCCGCGGATGCGTCCGTCATCCGCGTCGAGGCCGGAGGGGATGTCGACGGCGAGGACCGGCGGATCGGCTTCGTTGATGGCGTCCACGGCAGCCGCAAAACGGCCGTCGACGTCCCGCGTCAGGCCGGTGCCGAGGATGGCGTCGACGACGAGATCCGCCTCTGCCAGCAGCGCCGGGTCCCACTCCACGGCCTCGCGGCCGCTCGCCGCGAAGTCCTGCCAGGCGCGGGCAGCATCGCCGCCGAGCGACGCAGGCGGCACCAGGGCCGCGACCACCACATGGTAGCCCTCCTCCCGGGCCAGCCTGGCCAGCACGTAGCCGTCGCCCGCATTGTTGCCCGCCCCGCAGACGACGAGCAGGCGGTTCGCGGCCGGGAACTCCGCCTCCAGGGCCGTGAGCAGCGCGGTGCCGGCGCGACTCATGAGCGTGTAACCGGGAATGCCCTGGCGCTCGATCGCACAGCGGTCCAGCGCGCGCACGCCCTCGGCGTCGTAGACTGTCGTCGGCATTGTCTTCAATAAAGGATCCATGGCCGCCATTATACTGGGGCCAGGCAGTGAACCGCCCTACCCGTATGCTTCCCCGCCCCCGATGAGCACAGACCGGCCAGACAATACCCTGCCGATATCGGACCTCGCCGCACGCATCCGCGCGTGGGCGCAGGAGCTCGGCTTCCAGCAGTGCGGCATTGCACGGCCCGAACTGGCCGCCGACGAGGCGAAGCTCGCCCGCTGGCTGGCCGAGGGGCGCCACGGCACGATGCACTACATGGCAAAGCACGGCACCCGGCGCAGCCGCCCCGCGGAACTGGTACCCGGCACCGTGAGCGTGATCTGCGTGCGCATGGACTATCTGCCCGAGCATGCCGAGGATGCGCGCCGGCTGCTGGATCACCCTGCCCGGGCCTATGTCTCCCGTTACGCCCTCGGACGCGATTACCACAAGCTGCTGCGCCGACGGCTGCAGAGACTGTCCGAGCGCATCCGCGGCGAGGTCGGCGAGTTCGGCTACCGGGTATTCGTGGACAGCGCGCCGGTGCTCGAGAAGCCGCTGGCAAGAAACGCCGGCCTCGGCTGGATCGGCAAGCATACGAACCTGCTCAACCGGCATGCGGGATCCTGGTTCTTCCTGGGCGAAATCTACACGGACCTGCCGCTGCCTGCCGACGAGCCCGTCACCGATCACTGCGGCACCTGCCGGGCGTGTATCGACGTCTGCCCCACCGGCGCCATCACCGCCCCCTATGAGCTGGACGCCCGCCGCTGCATCTCCTATCTCACCATCGAGCTGCGTGATTCCATCCCGGAGGAATTCCGCGCTGCCATCGGCAATCGCATCTACGGCTGCGACGACTGCCAGCTCTTCTGCCCCTGGAACAAGTTCGCGCAGCTTACCCGGGAGGACGATTTCGCTCCCCGCCACGGGCTGGACGGCATCGCGCTCGCGGATGCGTTCCTGTGGGACGAGCAGGAATGGCTCTCCCGTATGGAAGGCAGCGCGATCCGCCGCATCGGCCACGAGTGCTGGCTGCGCAACGTCGCGGTGGCGCTCGGCAACGCGGACAGCACGACCGAGGTGCTGGATGCGCTGCGGGCCAGGGCGAACCACCCCTCTGCCATGGTGCGCGAACACGTGGGATGGGCACTCGCCCGCCACGGGGCTACCCTGTCCTGATACGACCACCGGAGACATCGATGTTCGAAGCAAGCCCCTCCCCTTATCTGGTGCCTTTCGACGGGAGCTTCCGGGTCGACGAGACGCCTACCCGCATAGCGGACGGCGAGGGCTCGGCGAAGAAGCGCCTGAAGAAACGGGTGAAGAAGCTGGCAGCACTGCAGCGCGTTCTCTACGCCCATGACCGCTACGCCGTGCTGCTGGTCTTCCAGGCCATGGACGCCGCGGGCAAGGACAGCACGATCCGCGCGGTGCTGAGCGGTGTCAATCCCGCCGGCTGTCAGGTCTTCAGTTTCGGCAAGCCGAGCTCCACCGAACTGGACCACGACTTCCTCTGGCGCACGACGCGGGTATTGCCGGAGCGCGGCCGGATCGGCGTGTTCAACCGGAGTCAGTACGAGGAAGTGCTGGTCGTGCGGGTCCACCCCGACATCCTGGACAACCAGCGGTTGCCTGGTGCGATCGATCAGCACGGCCTCTGGGACCAGAGGCTGGAGTCCATCGCCGACCAGGAGAAGCATCTCGCCCGCAACGGCACCGTGATCATGAAATTCTGGCTGAACGTCTCGCGCGGAGAGCAGCGTCAACGCTTCCTCGACCGTCTCAACGAGGAGGACAAGAACTGGAAGTTCGAACCTCATGACGTGCGCGAGCGCCAGCACTGGGACGATTACATGGCGGCCTACGAGGCGGCGCTGAACGCGACCTCTCGACCGTGGGCGCCCTGGTACGCCATACCCGCCGACGACAAGAAGGAGATGCGCGCAGCGGTCGCCGGGATCATCGTCGACAATCTTCGCTCCCTGAACCTGCACTATCCCGTGGCAGGGGCGGCGGAAGCCTCCACCTTCGAGCAGATGAAATCCATGCTCGAGAGCGAGTGAGTTCACACTTTTGCCCTCCGGCGGGGACGCGGCACGTCTTTTTCCCGCCTGGTCGTTGTTTTTGCCGGTGGGCTGGCGTATATCTGACGCCTTGAACACAGGGGGGGCTCATGGCCCGGGCGGCTATGACTGACAGCCTGATGCAGAAGACGACGGGACACTGGCGCAGGGACGGCCAGGACCGAGAAGACCCCACGATCAACTCGGACTACAAGCGTTCCCTGCTGGCGGGGCTGCGGCTCTTCCACGGCGTCAATGCCGACGCCGTGCAGGAACTGCTGCAGGCCTGCGACCGCCGCGACGCGTCTCGCGGCGAAGTGGTGCTGGCACCCGATTGCACCAACGAATCGGTCTACATTGTCCTGTCCGGCAGCATGAGCGTGCATGTCGGCCATCTGGACTCGCCGCCGTTGCGCAGCCTGGACGTGGGCGATTGCGCCGGCGAGATGTCGATCATCGAGAATCGGGATCCCTCTGCCTGGGTGGTGGCGGACGAGGACTCCCACCTCATGGTGATCCACAAGGACGTCCTCTGGAATCTGGTGGATGCCTCCCATGCCTTCGCCAAGAACCTGCTGTCCGTGCTGTCCGAGCGGGTGCGCCAGCACAACAACTTCCTCGCCGACAGCATCGGCGCGCTGCGCAAGTTCGAGCACCACGCCACCACGGACGCGCTGACCGGCCTCAACAACCGTCACTGGATGGAGGACATGTTCCCGCGGGAATTGTCCCGTTGCCGTTCGGACGACGAGCCCGCCTCGCTGATCATGATCGACGTCGACCGCTTCAAGTCGTTCAACGACCGTTACGGCCACGTGGCCGGCGACCGGGTGCTGTCCGAGGTGGCCGACGCCCTGCGGGCGTATTTCCGCCCGTCGGACCTGCTGGCGCGCTTCGGCGGCGACGAGTTCGCGGTCCTGCTGCCCGGGCTGTCCGCCAGCGCGGCGAAAGCCGTCGGCGAGCGGGTACGCGAGGCGGTCTGCGGCCTTGCGCCTGGCGCGGAGGAAGGTCCCGGTTCGGCCGTGACCGTTTCCATGGGCGTCTGCGAGACCGGCCGGGACTACGACTTCTCGTCGCTGCTCCGGCGCGCCGACGACGCCCTGTACCGGGCCAAGCACCACGGGCGCAATTACGTCTCCGACTGATCCGTCGGCGCGTCCCTCAGACCTGCACCAGCACGTTGTCGAGCAGCCGTGCGCGGCCCAGCCGGGCGGCGGCCAGCACCACCAGTTCGTGACTGCCGGCCGAGGGTAGCGCCAGGTCCTTCGCCCGGCGAATGCCCACGTAGTCCGGCGCGAAACCGTTTGTCTCCAGGCGGGCCAGCGCGTGGCCTTCCAGCGAGGCGAAATCGCGCTCGCCGCTCAGCAGCGCCTCGCGCACCTCTTCCAGCACCTCATGCAGCAGTGGCGCGATAGTGCGCTCCGACTCGGTCAGGTAGCGGTTCCGCGAACTGCACGCGAGGCCGTCCGGCTCGCGCACCGTCGGCCCGAGCACGATGCCGATGGGCATGGACAGATCCCGGGTCATGCGACGGATGATGAGGAACTGCTGGTAGTCCTTCTGACCGAACACGGCCACTTCCGGCCCGACCATGCAGAAGAGACGGCAGACCACGGTGGCGACGCCGTCGAAGTGACCCGGCCGGAAGCGGCCGCACAGGTCCTCCGACAGGCCCGGCACGTGCAGGCGCGTGGCGGCATCCTCGCCGAAGGGATAGACCGTCTCCGCCGAGGGCGTGAACAGGAGGTCGGTACCGGCGCTCGCGAGCAGCCGCCGGTCCTCCTCGGGCGTGCGCGGATAGTCTCCGTAGTCCTCGCCGGCACCGAACTGGGTGGGGTTGACGAAGATGCTCGCCACCACGCGTTCGGCGTACTCCCGCGCCAGACGGACCAGACTCAGATGACCCTCGTGCAGGTTGCCCATTGTGGGGACGAAGGCGATGCGCTCGCCCGCCTGCCGCCGCTGCTCGGTCCAGGCTCGGACTTCGGCCGGCGTGCTGACTTCGTGCAGCGTGCCGCCCCGTTTCTTCCGGTCCGCCTCGCTCACGAGAAACAATGCTCCGCCGCCGGATAGCTGCGGTCCTTCACCGCGGCCACGTAGGCCTTCAGCGCCTCCAGCGGCGACGGCTGGCCGGTCATGAAGTTCTTCACGAAGCGGGGTGTGCGGCCCTGGGTGATGTCGAGGATGTCATAGAGCACCAGAATCTGGCCGTCGACCTCCGGCCCCGCGCCGATGCCGATCACGGGCACCTCGAGCCGTTCACGCACGGCGGCGCCCACTTCGTTGGGCACGCACTCCAGCAACACCAGGTCGGCGCCCACGTCCTGTAGCTGTTTCGCGGCGTCCACCATCTTCTCGGCCTCGCCCGGCTCCCTGCCCTGCACCCGGAACCCGCCGATCTTGTGCACGGACTGGGGCTTCAGCCCGAGATGGGCACAGACGGGGATGTCGTGGCGCGCCAGGTGCTGCACGATCTCGATCTGGCCGGCTCCGCCTTCCAGCTTGATCATCATCGCGCCGCCCTCCTGCATGAGGCGCACCGCGTTGTCCAGCGCCTGGGCCGGATCCGTATAGCTCATGAACGGCATGTCCGCCATCAGGAAGGCCCGCTGCAGCCCGCGGGCGACGTTGCGGGTGTGGTAGATGATGTCGTCCACCGTCACGGGCACCGTGGTGTCATGGCCCTGGATGACCATGCCGAGGGAATCGCCGACGAGCACCACGTCGGTTGCCGCGGCATCCACCAGCAGGGCATAACTCGCGTCGTACGCCGTCAGGCAGGCGATGGGCTCGTCCTCGGATTTCATCCGCATGAGGGTGCCCACGTTGACCGGCGGCTCGGCCATGTCGCGTTGCTGAAGCTGTGTGTACATCTCTCTTCTTGGTGGCTGGGGATGACGGCCGCCGTGCGACGCGCCCGGCTCGGGGCGTCAGGCGAATGCGACCGGATTGGGGTTGAAGAAATGGCGCCCGCTGCTGGTGCGACGAATCTGGTCGCACAGCAGGCGGAAATCGTCGTCATTATGGACCGGATCGATACCGGCCGCATTCACGATCAGCAGCGGCGCCTCGGCGTAGTCGTGGAAGAACCGCGCATACGCCTCGGCAAGCCGTTCCAGATAACCGGGGTCCATGTCGCGCTCGTACTCGAGGCCCCTGCGCGCGATGCGCTCCATGAGCACCTCCACCGGCGCCTGCAGGTACACCACCAGATCCGGCGTGGGAGCGTCGATATCGAGGCGATCGTAGATCTGTTCGTACAGGGAGAGCTCCTCCCGGTCCAGATTCAGCTCGGCGAACAGCCGGTCCTTCTCCAGCAGGAAATCCGCCACCAGCATCGGCCGGAACAGATCGTCCTGGCGCAGGCCCTCGAGCTGGCGGGCGCGCTGGAACAGGAAGTGTAGCTGGGTCGGTAGTGCCGCGGCCCTGCCCGTGCGGTAGAAGCGCTCGAGGAACGGATTCTCCTGAGTCTCCTCCAGCAGCAGTTCGCTGCCGAACGCCCGGGCCAGGCGCTTCGCGAGGCTGGTCTTGCCCACGCCGATGGGCCCTTCCACCACCAGGTAGCGGGGCGGCGACGGGTCCTTGCCGGCCTGGCGCCGCAGCGGCGTGACAGTGCTGTGGTCGGACGGGCTCATGCTCGGTCTTCGCCTCCTCGCTCCTCCATCCGCTGCTCCAGACGCTCAATACCCGTCCCGGCGATCCGCCGCGCCAGCGTCGCGACCCGACCGAGGCCCGGGATGACGAGATCCGGGGCCACCGAGGCCAGCGGCAACAATACAAAATTTCGCTCGCCGATGCCCGGGTGCGGCAGGGTCAGGCCCGGCTCGTCGCAGACCGTCTCGCCGTGGACGAGGAGGTCCAGGTCGAGGGTGCGCGGACCCCAGCGCCCGGACTCGCTGCGCCGACGCCCGTGAGCCTGCTCGATACGGTGCAGCGCCTGCAGCAGTTCGGGCGGGCCGAGTCGGGTCACCAGGCCCGCAACGGCATTGACGAAATCGGGCTGGTCGGTCGGACCCATGGGACGGGATCGATACAGCGGCGAGCGGGCCACCAGACGCACGTCCGGTAGACGGCCGATCTCGTCGAAGGCGCGGCGGACCTGCTCACGCGGTGCTTCCAGGTTGCTGCCGAGTGCGACCCAGGCGGGCCGCCACACGGGCCGCCCGGCCGGGTTCAATCGCCCGCTTCCCGGCGCTTGCGCCGGCGGGGACGCCGGCGGCGGCCGCCCTTCCTGCCCTCGCCCGTGCCACTCTCCTGGTCGCCGGCCCGGCCGCTGCCCTTGCCACCGCCCTGGCTACCGTCCTTGCCCCCGCCTGAGGAACCGCGCACCTCGAAGGCACCGGCCCGCTCCTCGCCGCTCATCTCCTGCACCTCGGTCCAGAACGCAGCTACGTCCGGATCGACCTCGCCGATACGCGAGCGCAGCAACATGAAGTCGTAGGCGGCCCGGAAA
Organism: Lentisalinibacter sediminis; assembly: GCF_040706615.1. NCBI lineage: Bacteria > Pseudomonadati > Pseudomonadota > Gammaproteobacteria > Woeseiales > Woeseiaceae > Lentisalinibacter > Lentisalinibacter sediminis. Next base: position 228,635 of record NZ_JAPDRF010000003.1, read on the forward strand.
CGCCGATGCTCGAGGAAGCTCATGGCCCGCTTGCCGCGGCGCCGCTCGAAGCGCGGCTGCAGCGCGAGCATCTCGCGCATGGGGATCGCGAAGCGCTTCGGTATGGAGATCAGGGACTGCTGTCTCGCCACTACCTCTCCCGCAGCGATGCCGAGCGCCTGGGGCTCGCCCATCTTTCGCTCCGCCAGCATCTCCGCCGCCCGCGCCCGTACCGGCGCCCACAGGAACACGCCCAGGAGGAACATCGGCGTCACCGCCTTGCCCTCCGCGACCCTCTGGTCCGTGTTGGCCAGCGCCAGCGCGATGAACTCGCGGAATTTCGCCGCGACCGGGCCGTCCAGCTCGCGCCGGGTCTCCGGGAACAGCCGGCCGAACAGACCGTGGTCGAGCAGCAGCTCGAAGGTGCGCCGGGCATGGCCCGCCTGGAACATCTTCACGAACTCGTCGAACAGCCGCGCCGCGGGCACGTGCCCCAGCAGCGCGCTGAGCTCGGGCATCAGTTCGGCCACCTCGTCGTGGATGGTGAAATCCAGCTTGGCCGCGAAACGCACCGCACGGAGCATGCGCACCGGGTCTTCGCGCAGCCGCTGCTCCGGGTCGCCGATCAGGCGCAGCACCCGCTCATCGATATCCCGGGCGCCGCCCACGTAGTCCCAGATGCTGAAGTCGGCGATGTTGTAGTAGAGCGCGTTGGCCGTGAAATCCCGCCGCCAGACGTCCTCGTCGATGCTGCCGTAGACGTTGTCCCGCAGGATGCGGCCGTGCTGGTCCAGCTCCACATCCGCGCGCTCGTCGGCCTCATCGGCGCTGGCGCGGAACGTGGCCACCTCGATGATGTCCCGGCCGAAGCGCACGTGGGCCAGGCGGAATCGCCGTCCGATCAGTCGCGAGTTGCGGAACAGGTCGCGCACCTGGTCCGGGTCGGCGTCCGTCGCCACGTCGAAGTCCTTGGGCCTCAGACCCAGCAGGAGATCGCGCACGGCACCGCCCACCAGGAAACCCTGAAAGCCGGCGTCCTTCAGCCGGTACAGGACTTTCAGTGCGTTCTTGGAGATGTTTGCGCGCGAGACGCTGTGGTCCGGGCGCGGTATGATTATCGGAGGCTCGCCGGAGCCCGCCGGAGCTGGTTTCGACAAATAGAGTTCGCTTGTAACTGCCAAAGTGGCCCGTATAATAACAGCCCCCGCAGGGTCGGGCAGGACAAAAAGAGCTGCGCTCCCTTCGTCTAGCGGTCCAGGACGCCGCCCTCTCACGGCGGAAACAGGGGTTCGATTCCCCTAGGGAGTGCCAACCTGCCCCACCCTCCGAGGCACCCGGTGCCTCACCGGTCGTGGCCTCACAGGATCAGTCGATGCGGCTCACCCACCCCGCCACGTTGCCGGAGCCACGCCTGCCCCGCGGAATCCGTCCGTGAGTCAGACTGACGAGAAACCGGATGACGAGGGCCGCGACGCCTCCCTGCTGAAGCGGCTGTTCGCGCTCGAGCCGCAGGAGCGGAGGGCGGTCGTCTGGTCTTTCCTGTATTTCTTCACACTGCTCTGCAGCTACTACCTGCTGCGGCCCATCCGCGACGAGATGGCCATCCTCGGCGGCACCGAGAATATTCGCTGGCTGTTCCTGGCCACTTTCCTCTCCATGCTGGCCGTGGTGCCCCTGTTCGGTTTCGTGACCGGACGCTGGCCGCGGGCGCGGTTTCTCCCCTGGGTGAATCTGTTCTGCGCGGCCAATCTGGTCCTGTTCTACCTGGCCTTCGCGAGCGCCGACGAAAACGGCGTCTGGGTGGCCCGGGCCTTCTTCGTCTGGCTGAGCGTATTCAACCTGTTCGTGGTCTCCGTGTTCTGGAGTTTCATGGCGGACCTCTACGACCGTGACCAGGCGAAGCGCCTGTTCGGCATCGTCGCCGCCGGCGGCAGCGTCGGTGCGCTTGCCGGCCCGGCACTCACCGCGCTGCTGGTTGCGCACATCGGTTACCAGCAGATGCTGCTCCTCTCGGCGGCACTGCTCACTTTCACCGTGGTGTGCATCCTGCGGCTGCGCAGCTGGGCCCATTCCCAGCCCCGGCACGAGAGGGCTCACACGGACGAGGCGCTGGGCGGCGGCGTGCTGGAGGGCATCTCGCTGACGCTGCGCCGCCCGTATCTCGCGGGCGTCTCTGCGATGATGCTGCTCGCGGTCTTCGCCGGCACCGCACTGTACATCTTCCAGGCCCAGTTCCTCGAGCAGGCATTCGCCGACTCCAACCAGCGCACCCGGGTGTTCGCTCTCGTCGACCTGAGCGTGAACGTGCTGGCACTGGTGGCGCAGGGCCTGGTGGTCGGCCGTGTGATGCGCCGCTTCGGTCTGGGCATCACCCTCGCACTGCTGCCGGCCGTCAGCATCGCCGGTTTCCTCGCGCTGGCGGTGACGCCGGTGCTCGGCGTCGTGCTGGCGCTGCAGGTGGTACGCCGGGCCATGAATTACGGCATCGCCGGCCCGGCGAAGGAGGTCCTGTTCACCGTCGTCTCCCGCACGGCAAAGTACAAGGCAAAGAATTTCATCGACACTGTCGTCTACCGGGGCGGAGACGCGATCTCCGCCCAGATCATCGGCGGCCTGCAGGCAGCCGGCGCCGGCCTGTCCGCGATCCTCGCCATCGTGATCGGCGTCTGCGTCGCCTGGCTCGGCGTCGCCTTCGGTCTCGGGCGCGGCTACCGCACGCGTTATGATCGGCGCCTGAGAGAAGAGAGACCAGTAACGGAGGCACCGTCATGAGCGAATGGACACTGAACCGCAGGGAATTGATGGCCATGGGCGCCGCCGCCGGCGGCGGCCTTATCGTGCCGGGCCTGCTCGCGGCCGACGAGGCGGTGATGCGGCGGAAGATCCCGGCCTCGGGCGAGCTGCTGCCTGTCGTGGGACTCGGCACCTCGGGCGTTTTCGACGTCGATCCGACGGCCGGGAATCTGGCCACCCGCCGGGAGATCGTGCGGCTGATGGTGGAGCGCGGGGCCTCCGTAATCGACACCTCGCCCATGTACGGCCAGGCGGAGGACGTGGTCGGCCGCGTGGTGGAGGACCTCGGCGTGCGCAACCGGCTCTTCTTCGCCACCAAGGTGTGGACCCGCGGCCGCGAAGCGGGGCTGGCGCAGATGGAGGAGTCATTCCGGCTGCTGCGCACCGAGACGATCGACCTGATGCAGGTCCACAACCTGGTGGACACCCGCACCCAGCTCCGGAGCATCCGCGAGTTGAGGGAGGCCGGCCGCATCCGCTATTCGGGGATCACCCATTACCGGGTGAGCGAGCATGACGACCTGGCCGACGTCATCGAGGCGGAGCATCCGGACTTCGTGCAGCTGAACTACTCCATCGTGACCCGCGCCGCCGAGGACACGCTCCTGCCGCTGGCCGCTGACCGGGGCGTGGCGGTGATCGTGAACCGCGCGTTCGAGGACGGCGATCTGTTCCGCGCCGTGCGCGGCCGCGACGTCCCGGAGTGGGCCATGGAGGCCGGCATCGACAGCTGGGGCCAGTTCTTCCTGAAGTACGTGCTGGCGCACCCGGCGGTGACCTGCGTCATCCCGGGCACCTCGAAGCCGAGGCACATGCGGGACAACCTGGGCGCCGGCACCGGCGCACTGCCCGACGCCGCCCTGCGCCGGCGCATGGTCTCGTTCGTCGAGTCGCTGTGACGCGTGCCGTGCCGGCCGGCGGCGAGCCCGTCGGCCTCCTCCTGCGCCTCGCCGCGATGCTCTACGATGGCCTGCTCGTGCTGGCTCTGGTCTTCCTGGGCACCCTGCCCCTGGTCGTACTGAACGCCGGCGAGGCGATACCGGCGCATACGGCCTGGTATCGGCTCTGGCTGCTGGCTATCGTCGGCGGGTATTTCGTCTTCTTCTGGACTCGCGGTGCCGAGACACTGGGAATGAAGTCCTGGCGCATCATGGTCGTGAGCCGCGACGGCGGGCCCGTGACGGTGCGTCGGGCGATGTTGCGCGCAGTCACCGCGGTGCTGTCCTGGCTGCCCTGCGGCGCCGGTTTCCTCTGGTCGCTCGTCGACAGGGAGGGTCTCGCCTGGCACGACCGCATCTCGGGCACGAAGCTCGTGCGCTCGGTGAAACGCCGCTAGGGCTCAGCGCACGCGGGAGAGCACGAATGCCGTGACCGCCAGCAGGGCCACCGTCGGCAGCCAGGCGAGTACGGCCGGATTGAGGTTGAACACCACACCGGTGTTGGCCAGCATGCGGCTGGCCAGGAAATAGGCGAGCCCGATCAGCACCCCCACCATCAGCCGCCCGCCGGCGCCGGCGCTGCGCAGGGAGCCGAAAACGAAGCCGATGGCGAGCACGGGCATCAGCGTGATGGTCAGCGTCGAGGCGATCCGGTTCCAGAGCTCGGTCTGATAGGTGGTCGCGTCGAGCTCGTTCTTCTTCAGGTAGCCGATGTAGCTCAGCAGGCCGCGCACGGACAGGCTGCCGGGTTTGACCACTGCGATGCCCAGCACCTCGGCGTCCACGTCGTAGTCCTCGACGGTGCGGGGCTGCCTGCTCGCCGTCGCTCCCTCATCGGTGAAGCGGGTGCGAGCGAAGTTCTCGAATACCCACCGCTCCTCGGCATCCAGGCCCGCGTTGTCGGCGTGGCTGACCGACGCGAGCCGCCGGTCCGGGCCCAGCTCGAACAGGTAGACGCCGCCGAATTCGAACTCGCTGCTGATGCGCTCCACGTTGAAGATGGTGCTGCCGTCGCGCACCCAGGTGCTGCGCCCGCCGGTCAGACCGGCCTCCTCGTTCTTCGCCACGCTGCGATACTTGCGCGCGAACTGATCGAGCGGCGGCGCGAGGTACTCGCCGAGCACGACCGTGCCCATCATGATCAGCGCGCCGGCCACCGCCACGGAGCCGGCCAGTCGGTAATGAGAGACACCGGAGGCGCGCATGACCACCAGCTCGCTGTGGCTGGCGAGTGTCCCGAGACCCAGCAAGGCACCCAGCAGGGTCGCCACCGGCAGCATCTGCACCGCCAGCAGCGGCAGGCGCAGCAGGGTATAGGCCGCCGCGTCCCAGGTGTCGTAGCGGCCCACCGAGGTATCGTCCAGCTGTGCGATGAACTCGAAGAACCCGGCCAGCGCGAGCAGTACGGCGACAACGATCAGGGTCGTCGAGACCACGGAGCGCACCAGATAGAGCGTGAATACCTTCATGCCCGCCGCCTCGGCACCAGCCGCCAGAACCACCCGTTCTGCGCCCCCAGCAATACGATGCCCAGCAGGAATATGAGCGCATGTACCCACCACATACCGAGGGCCGGTGCGAGTTCACCCTGCTCCACCCAGACCTGGGCGGCGCCGAGCAGGTTGAAATAGATGAAATAGACCAGGACGCCCGCGAGCATCTTGCCGTAGCGGCCCTGGCGGGGACGGCTCTTGGCCAGCGGCACAGCCAGGAAGGCGAGCAGCAGCGCCGAGATGGGCACCGAGACCCGCCACTGCAGCTCCGCCACGGCCTGCAGGTCTTGCGAGGCCAGCAGCTCCTGGGTGCTCCGCGCCTCGGCATCGAAATCCGGCTCGCGGGGTGCCGGAACCTTGTAGGGGATGCCGTGTTCGGCGAACTCCACGATACGGAACTGGTGCTCACCCGGCCTGCCCTCGTAGCGCCGGCCGTTCTCCAGCACGATGTAGCGCGTCCCCGGATCCGCCGAGGGGCGCTGACTGCCCTTTTCCGCCAGCACCACCTCCAGCGCGCCACCCGTCCGGCGCTGCAGGAAGACGTTGGCCAGCGAGCCGTCCCGGTCCACCCGCTCGGCGTAGATGACCGCGTCCCCCTGGCCGGCGCTGGTGAAGCGCCCCGGCTCGATGGCACTGAGATCCACCCGCTGCTCGGCGACGGTGGCGATGCGCTGCACCTCGCGCAGCGCGCTCGGCCCGAGATCCAGCGACAGCCAGCCCACGAGCAGCGCCAGCGGAACGGCAAGCCAGGCGAGCGGGCGGTACATCGCGCCGGGCCCCATGCGGCAGGCCATCATGGCCGGCATCTCGCTGTCCCGATACAGCCGCGCCAGCGCCAGCATGATGGCCAGGAACAGACCGAACGGGATCAGGATGGTCAGATACTGCAGCGCGGTCAGACCGATGACGCTGAAGACGGCATCCCGCGGCAACTTGTCCTTCGCCGCGTCGCCCAGAACCCGCGCGAACTGGTTGCTGAGCAGGATGAAAAGCAGCACGGCGGTGACCGCGGCCCAGGTGCGGGCCGCTTCGCGCAATACATAGCGATCGAGAATCTTCATCGCGCTGACATCCCGCCGACCCCTGCCCCGCTTAACTTCCCTGCCACAATTGGGCTAGAATCCCGCCTTTCCCGCAGAGCGCGCCGGCACGGCGACGTGCCCTAAGCTCCCGGCACACAAAAAGAAACTGCATAATCCGGTGCGCTGCACCACGGAGTCAAGCCAGGGCGAGGCCCCGCGGCTCCGGGAAGCGGGCGCACGGACGCTGCACCGAGGTTCATCCATGGAATATTTCACCACCAGCGGCGACGCCGCGAAACGCGCAACGGACTGCGCCATCGTCGGCCTGTATGCGAACGGCGCCTTCGACGTGGGCGCCGGCGAGATCGACGAGGGCAGCGGCGGGCTGCTGGCAAAGCTGAAGAAGTCGGGTGACATCTCCGGAAAGCTGGGTCAGGCCAGCCTCATCCCTGCGCCGGCGAAGGTAAAGTGCAAGCGCGTGCTCGTCGTCGGGCTCGGCAAGAAGAGCGAGTTCGGCGTCCGTCAGTATCGCAAGGCACTGGACGCCGCTTTCGGCGCACTGTCCTCCACCGGCGTGACAGAGGCCGTCTCCTATCTGCACCGGGACAAGATCGCCGACACCGACGCGTACTATCTCGCGCGCTACGCCGCCCAGACCCTCGGCGACCGTCTGTATCGCTTCACGAAGATGAAGTCGAGCAACCGCGACGGCGGCCTGAAGCTGAAGAAACTCGGCTTCGGCGTGGACTCGAAAGCCGATGGCGACGCTGCGCTGGACGGCGCCAGGCACGGCCAGGCAATCGTGCGCGGCATGGACCTGGCACGGGAGCTCGGCAATCTGCCCGCCAACGTCTGCACGCCGAGCTATCTGTCCGAGGAGGCCGGCCGGCTCGCCAAACAGTACCGCCCGCTGAGCGTCGAGGTGCTGGAGGAGAAGGACATGGAGCGCCTCGGCATGGGCGCGCTGCTGTCCGTCACGGCGGGCGCCGATGAGCCGGCGAAGCTCATCGTCATGAATTACCAGGGCGGCGCCGACGACGAGCCGCCCATCGTCCTGGTCGGCAAGGGCATCACCTTCGACACCGGCGGCATCTCGCTGAAGCCGGCACCCGCCATGGACGAGATGAAGTTCGACATGTGCGGGGCCGCCGCCGTGCTAGGCACCATGCAGAGCGTGGCCGCCATGAAGCTGCCGATCAATCTCATGGTGCTCGTCCCCACCTGCGAGAACATGCCGAGCGGCCGGGCGACGCGGCCGGGCGACATCGTCAAAAGTATGTCGGGCAAGACCATCGAGATACTGAACACCGACGCCGAGGGCCGGCTGATCCTCTGCGACGCGCTCACCTACGCCCAGCGCTACGAGCCCGCCGCGCTGATCGACGTGGCCACGCTGACCGGCGCCTGCGTCATCGCCCTCGGCAATCACAACAGCGGCCTGATGGCGAACGACGACAGCCTGGCGGAGGCACTGCTGGCAGCCGGCCGGCGCGCCGACGATACGGCCTGGCGCCTGCCCATGGGCGAGGACTACGAGAAACAGCTGAAGAGCAATTTCGCGGACTTCGCGAACGTGGGCGGCCGCGAGGGCGGCGCGATCACCGCCGCCTGCTTCCTGTCGAAATTCACCCGGGACGCCACCTGGGCGCACCTGGACATCGCCGGCACCGCGTGGCGCTCGGGCAACCGCAAGGGCGCGAGCGGGCGGCCCGTGCCGCTGCTGGTGGACTACCTCATCGAACGCGCCGGCGCCGGGCACTGACGGGCGCCGTGTCCGCGCCGCGGGTCGACTTCTACATCCTCGCTGCCGGCGGTGAAGACGCGCGCCGGCGCTTCGCCTGCCGCCTGGCGGAGAAGGCCTACCGTCTCGAGCACCGTGTGCACCTGCACGCAGACGGCCCGGCCGCGGCCGAGGCGCTCGACGAGCTGCTGTGGACCTTCCGGGAGGGCAGCTTTCTGCCCCACGAGACGCTGCCGAACGAGAGCGGCGCGCCGGTGACCATCGGTTACGGCGAAGCCGCGCCGAAGGCCGCCGACCTCCTGATCAACCTGTCCGCCGCCGTGCCCGGTTTCGCGCTGGACCTGCCCCGCATTGCCGAGCTGGTCGGTGGCGACGAGCAGACCCGCTCCGAAGCCCGGCGCCGATTTATCTTCTATCGCGAGAAAGGCTATCCTCTCGAGACCCACGAGATCGGCTGACAGCGCGGAGCGGATCATCAGCGAAGCGGACGACATCGACGGCCCGGAGGAGATTCCGACACTCACGTCGGTGGTCGGCGAGAGCGCGCCGGCCAGGCCGGCGGCCATCGACGACGCGGCGCTGGCGGAACTCGAGGTGCGGCTCGCCTCCGCCAGCCTCGACCTGACTGACCGGCTGCTGCACACCGCGTTCCAGGAGATGGAGGCGGCGATGTTCGAGCAGGTGTCGAACCGGCTGCGGGCCGAACTGCCGGAGCTGGTGGCACGGATAATTCGCGAGCATTTCGGCGAGCACTTCGAGGAGTCGTCCTGACAGGGACGCCCCACCCGGCAAGATGAACGACGAGAACAACCGGCGCGCGGGTGCCGGCGCAAGAGCAATGAGCATGGACAAGGCCTATCGCCCCGCCGATATCGAGATGAAGCATTACCGGCGCTGGCGGGAGAGCGGATGGTTCGAACCCGCCGGCGACGGCGATTCGTACTGCATCATGATCCCGCCGCCCAACGTCACCGGCACGCTGCACATGGGCCACGCGTTCCAGGACACGATCATGGACGCCCTGACCCGCTACCACCGCATGTGCGGGCGGCGCACCCTGTGGCAGCCCGGCATGGACCACGCCGGCATTGCCACCCAGATGGTGGTGGAACGCCAGCTGAACGCGGAGGGACTCACCCGCCACGACCTCGGCCGCGAGGCCTTCGTGGAGCGTGTCTGGCAATGGAAGGCGGAGTCCGGCGGTACCATCTCCGAGCAGCTCGCCCGCCTCGGCGCCTCCGTGGACTGGTCGCGGGAGCGCTTCACGATGGACGAGGGCCTGTCGGAGGCCGTCACCGAGGTGTTCGTGCGCCTCTACGACGAGGGGCTCATTTATCGTGGCAAGCGGCTCGTCAACTGGGACCCCGTGCTCCACACCGCGCTGTCCGACCTGGAGGTGCTGAGCGAGGAGGAGTCCGGACACCTGTGGCACTTCCGATACCCTCTGGCCGACGGCGACGGCCACGTGACCGTGGCCACCACCCGGCCCGAGACGATGCTCGGCGACACCGCGGTGGCGGTGCATCCGGAGGACGAGCGTTATCGCGACCTCGTGGGCAGGGAGGTCCTTCTGCCGCTGGCGGAGCGGCGCATCCCGGTAATCGCGGACGATTATGTGGATCCGGAATTCGGCTCCGGCTGCGTGAAGATCACGCCCGCCCACGACTTCAACGACTACGAGATCGGCCAGCGGCACGACCTCGAGATCATCAACGTGCTCACCGACGACGCCCGCATGAACGAGGCGGTGCCGGCGGCCTATCGTGACCTCGACCGCTTCGAGGCACGCGAGCGGGTGGTCGCAGACATGGAGGCCGCCGGGCTGCTCGCGAAGACCGCCGACCACAAGCTGATGGTGCCCCGCGGCGACCGCACCGGCGCGGTGGTGGAGCCCTATCTCACCGACCAGTGGTACGTCGCCATCGAGCCGCTCGCGACGCCGGCCATCCGCGCCGTCGAGCAGGGCGATATCCGCTTCGTCCCCGGCAACTGGGACAAGACCTACTACGACTGGATGCACAAGATCCAGGACTGGTGCATCAGCCGTCAGCTGTGGTGGGGCCACCGCATCCCGGCCTGGTACGACGCCGAGGGCAACCTCTACGTCGGCCGCAGCGAGAAGGAGGTGCGGAAGAAGCACGGCCTGGACGCCTCCCTGCCCCTTGCGCAGGACGAGGACGTACTCGATACCTGGTTCTCGTCGGGACTCTGGCCGTTCAGCACCCTCGGCTGGCCGGAAGACACGGAGGAACTGCGCACGTTCTACCCCACCTCCGTGCTGGTCACCGGCTTCGACATCATCTTCTTCTGGGTGGCGCGCATGATCATGCTGGGGCTTAAGTTCACCGGCGAAGTGCCGTTCCACGAGGTCTACATCCACGGCCTAATCCGCGACCAGGACGGGCAGAAGATGTCGAAGTCCAAGGGCAACGTGCTGGATCCCCTCGACCTCATCGACGGTGTGGATCTCGACACGCTGATCGCCAAGCGCACCCGTGGCCTGATGCAGCCCCATCTCGCGCCGAAGATCGAGAAGTCCACACGCCAGCAATTCCCGGACGGCATCCCGGAGTACGGGGCCGACGCGCTGCGTTTCACCTTCGCCGCCCTGGCCACCACGGGACGGGATATCCGCTTCGACCTGGGCCGCATCGAGGGCTACCGCAACTTCTGCAACAAGCTCTGGAATGCCTCGCGCTACGTGCTGATGGCCACGCAGGAACCGGATGACGGCCTGGATGACGGCGCAGCGGTGCTCTCCGCCGCCGATCACTGGATCCGTTCCCGGCTGGCGCGCACGATCACGACCGTCCACGAGCAGTTCGCCGCCTACCGGCTGGACCTGGCGGCCCAGGCCATCTACGAATTCACCTGGCACGAGTTCTGTGACTGGTACCTGGAGCTTTCCAAGCCTGTGCTGCAGTCCGACGACGCCGGCGGGGCCGAGAAGCGGGGCACGCGGCAGACGCTGATCGAGACGCTGGAGACGCTGCTCCGGCTCACTCACCCCCTGATGCCATTCATCACCGAAGAAATCTGGCTGCGGGTCGCGCCGCGCGCCGGGCAGGACGGCGAGACGGTGATGATACGGCCCTTCCCGCGCGCGGAGACCGACGACATCGATCCGGCAGCGGAGAGAGAGATGGAGTGGGTCCAGGGCTTCATCCTGGGCGTGAGGCGCATCCGCGGCGAGATGGACATCGCCCCTGGCCGCCGTCTGCCCGTGCTGCTGCAGGGCGCGGGCGAGCAGGACCGGCGCCTGCTCGAGCGCCACGGCCGGCTGGTGCGCGAGGTGGGGCGCATCGATTCCGTCGACTTCCTGGAGGACGAGGCAGAGGCGCCACCCTCCGCCACCGCGCTCCTCGGCGACATGAGAATCTTCGTCCCGATGGCCGGACTCATCGACGTAGACGCGGAGCGCGAACGCCTCGGCAAGCAGGCGAAGAAGGTGGAGGCCGAGCTCTCCCGCGCCGAGGCCAAGCTCGCCAATCCCCGCTTCGTTGACAATGCCCCGGCCGAGGTCGTCGCCAAAGAACGGGAGCGCCAGGCCGAGTTCCGCCGTCAGCTCGACCAGATCCGCGAGCAGCTCGACCGTCTGGACCGCCTCGGCTGACGGCGCAATCTGAGTATCCGGTCACATTCCGGCGGCCGGGCGGGTGCAATCCGCGCCGCGACGGGTCAACATAACGGCGGCGTCGTGAAGGAGAATGCCGGATGCACATCGGGAACGTGCTCGAGAAAGACAACGCGATAGACGACGGGATAGGCGATGCACTGACATCGGCGCTGGCGTCGCTCGACTCGATCATCCTGGGCAAGGGCCCGCAGCTCAGGCTGGCGCTGGCCTGCCTGATCGCCCGCGGCCATCTGCTGATCGAGGACCTGCCCGGCGTGGGCAAGACGACACTGGCTCACGCCCTGGCACGGGTGCTCGGCCTCACCTACCAGCGCATCCAGTTCACCAGCGACATGCTGCCGGCCGATATCGTCGGCGTGTCCATCTACCGCCCCGAAGACGGCCGCTTCGATTTCCATCCGGGACCCGTATTCTCCCAGCTGGTGCTGGCGGACGAGGTCAACCGGGCGACGCCGAAGGCCCAGAGCGCGCTGCTCGAGGCGATGCAGGAGGGTCAGGTCACGGTGGACGGCGCGAGCCACGCCCTGCCCGAGCCGTTCTTTGTGGTGGCCACCCAGAACCCGGGCAACCAGATCGGCACCTTCCCACTGCCGGAGTCCCAGCTCGACCGCTTCCTCATGCGCATCGAGCTCGGCTACCCGGACGAGGCAGCCGAAAGACGGCTCCTCGCCGGGCACGACACGCGGGTGGTGCTGGCCGGGCTGAAGCCGGCACTCGGCCCGGACGACGTCGTCCGGCTGCAACGGGCAGTGGACGCCGTCAAGGTCAGTGAGCCCCTGATCGACTACATCCAGGCGCTGGTGCGCTACACCCGCGAATCCGGCGACTTCCCGGCCGGGCTGTCGCCCCGCGGGGCGATCGCGCTTACCCGGGCCGCCCGCGCCATCGCGCTGGTGGAGGGCCGCGAGGCGGTGTTCCCGGACGATGTCCAGGCCGTGTTCACGGCCGTGGCGGCACACCGGCTGACGACGGATGAACTCGACCGCCGCCGCCGCCCGGAGGAGATCGGCCGCCATGTCCTCGAGTCCGTCGCTATCCCCTGACACGCTCCGGCGCGGCTGGCGCCGTCCCCGGGAGCTGGCCGCGGAGTGGGCCGCGGGCTGGGCGCGGCGCCGACAGGGCGCGGACCCGGTGCCGGTGCGGCTCGCCTCGAGGCGCATCTACATCCTGCCGACCGGCGTGGGCGTCACCTACGGCCTGATGACGTTCGCCATGCTGCTGGGCTCCATGAACTACAACAACAGCATGGCTTTCGCGCTGACCTTCCTGCTCGCGGCACTGGGTCTCGTGGCCATGCACCACTGCCATCGCAACCTGGCCGGACTCACCGTGGCCTTCGCCGGCGCGGAGCCGGTATTCGCCGGTGAGGAGGCCCGCCTGCGCTTCAACCTGTCCAACGACGGACAGGCGCCCCGCTACGAGCTCGGCGTCTACGCCGGCAAAGCCTCCTCGACCCGCGTGGACGTACCGGCGGGCGGACACGCCGTCGCCGAGGTGCGGGTCACGACCGAACGGCGTGGCCGCCTCCGCCTCGAGCGATACGGGGTGCGCACGACGCATCCGCTGACCCTGTTCCGGGCCTGGGTCTGGATCCATGCCGACGCCGGCTGCCTGGTGTGGCCGCAGCCGGCCGACGCGCCGCCGCCGCCGCCGTCCAGCGCGGCCAGCCGCGGTCGCCGGCGGGCCTCCGAGCAGGGCGACGACGACTTCGCCGGGCTGCGCGACTTCCACGCCGGCGATCCCCCCCGCCACGTCGCGTGGAAGACCTATGCGCGCACCGGCGAGCTGAAGTCGAAGCGATTCGCCGGCGCAACGGCCTCGCTCGCCTGGCTCGACCTCCGCGACGCGCCGGGCCGGGACCTGGAAGCGAGGCTCTCGGTGCTTTGTCGCTGGATACTGGACGCCGAGAACGGCGGGCGCCACTACGGCCTGCGTCTCGGCGGCGAGACCGTCGAGCCCTCCCGTGGCAGCAGTCACAGACGCCGCTGCCTCGACGCGCTGGCCCTGTACCGCGCCGACGAAGCGGAGACCGACCGTGAAGGCTGACCGGCGCAGCGACGGGCGGCTGCTCGATACGCTGCCGTGGACGCTGTCGGCGCTGCTGCTGGCCGTAATCCCCCATGCCGCCGCCCTGCCCGCCTGGGTCCTGCTGCCGGCCTTCGGCTGCGGGCTGTGGCGCTGGATCGTGGAAGTGCGCCGGTGGCCGCTACCGTGGCGGGGCTTCCGCATCGCGCTCGCCTTCGGTGGCTTCCTGGCCGTGTTGTTCGCCTATGGCGGCATCAACGGCGTCGGCCCGGGCACGGCGCTGCTGGCGCTCATGGCATCGCTGAAGCTGCTGGAGACACGCACGCGGCGGGACCAGTTCGTGCTCCTGTTCATCGCCTTCTTCCTGGTACTGGCCACGCTGCTGCGCGAACAGTTCCTGTGGACCCTGCCGTATCTGTTCGTTTCCGTGTTCGTTATCACGGCCGCCTGGCTGAATGCCGGGCGCTCGGGCGACGCGCTGGCGCCGCACCTCGCGACCCGCAGCGCCGGCCGGCTGTTGCTGCACGCGCTGCCGCTGATGCTCGTCTTCTGGGTGCTGTTCCCCCGGGTACCGGGACCGTTCTGGGCCATCCCCAACGAGCAGGGGAGCGCCGTGACGGGTCTGAGCGACCAGATGAGTCCCGGCGACATCACCAGCCTCGGCCGCTCCGATGCCCGCGCATTCCGGGTCTGGTTCGACGGCGAGGTGCCGCCGCCGTCGGAGCGCTACTGGCGCGGTATCGTCATGGACCAGGTACTGAACGGCCGCACCTGGAGCGCCCAGCAGGTTCTGAGGTATCCGCAGGCGGAGGCCCTGATCGAGCCGGCGGGCGATGCGCTGCGCTACCGCGTGCGGCTCGATGCCACCAGCCAGCGTTACCTGTTCCTCCTGGAGCGCCCCTACGACGTCGACGCGGAAGACGCGTACATGACCCGTCGCCACGAGGTGGCGCGCTCACGGCCCGTAGACCGGCAACTGGTCTACAGCGCCACGTCGCTGCCCGAGGCGGCCCTCGAGCCGGCGCTCGGCGAGGGCTACCGGAACTTCATGACGCGCCTGCCGGAAGGGACCAACCCGCGCACACGCGCCTTCGCGACGGACCTCAGGGCCCGTGCAGAGAGCGAGCGGGACTATGTCCGCCGCGTGCTCGCCTGGTTCCGCGAGCAGCCGTTCTACTACACGCTGTCCCCGCCGGCGCTCGGTCGGGACGCCGCCGACGAGTTCCTGTTCTCCAGCCGGCGCGGCTTCTGCGAACACTACGCGACCTCGTTCGCCACGCTCATGCGCGCCGCCGGCATACCCGCCCGCGTCGTCGCCGGCTACCAGGGCGGCGAGCTGAATCCCCTGCAGACAGAAGACCCCTACTACATCGTCCGCCAGTCCGACGCCCATGCCTGGGCGGAAGTCTGGTTCGAGGGCGAGGGCTGGGTGCGGGTGGACCCCACCGCCGCCGTGGCCCCGCAGCGCATCGAGTCCGGGCTCTACGATGCGCTGGACGCGAACGAGTTCGGCGTGACTGACCGTTTCTGGCGCGCCGACTTCGTGGAGACGATGCGCTTCTACTGGGACCTCACCAACGCGCGCTGGGACGAGTGGGTGCTCGGCTACGGGCCCTCCACCCAGGAGGACTTCCTGCGCTGGCTCGGCATGGAGCGTCCGGACTGGCGGCGGATGGTCGTGTGGCTGGTCGCGATCATGGCCTTGCTGCTCGCCGGGCTCGCCGGCTGGCTCGCCTGGCAGCAGCGCCGGCCCGGGCCGGACCGGGCGGAACGGCTGTACCGGCGCTTCGTCCGGGCGACGGGCATCCCCCGCGGAGCCGGCGAACCGCCGCTGGGCTATGCCGAGCGGGCCTCGGCCGCGCTGCCCGGGCTCGCGGCGGACATACGCCGGGTGACCGCCCTCTACCTCGACACCCGCTACGCCGGGCACCCGCGGACGGACGAGCTGGCCGCCGCCGTCAGACCACACTGGTCTCCACTTCGCGGCGCCTGGGCGGATGTACGCGCGAGAGCAGCGCGGCGCCGACGATGAACAGCGGCACGATGGCGAGGATCACCGCCTTGGGGCTGTCGCTGATGCTGCTCATGACGGCCACCAGAAACGGCCCCAGCACCGCGGCGAACTTGCCGATCATATTGTAGAAGCCGAAGAACTCCGCGGCCTTGTCGGACGGCACCATCCCCGCATAGTAGGCACGGCTCATGCTCTGCACGCCGCCCTGCACCGTGCCGATCATGATGGCCATGGCATAGAACTGCCAGACGTGCTCCAGGTACAACGCCCACACGCTCACGCCGATGTAGACGGTCAGGGCGATGTAGATGCCGCGCTTCGCACCGATCTTCTCGCCGAGCCAGCCATAGAAGAGCGTCGCCGGGAAGCCGACGAAATTGGTGACCAGCAGCGCGGTGATCAGATCCGCGTTCGAGAAGCCGAGCCGCTGACCGAAGTTCGTGGCCATCTGGATCATGGTGTGCACGCCGTCGATGTAGAGCCAGAAGGCGATCAGGAACAGGAACACATGGCGGTAGCGGCGGATCTCGCGGAAGGTGTCGACGAGCTGGCGATAACCCTCGTGCACGGCCCCCGCCATCGGCTTCTCGGGCAGTTTCCGCTCTTCCACGTAGAGCAGAAGCGGGATGGTGAATACCGCCCACCACACGGCCACCAGCAGGAAGGCCACCCGTACCGCGACGTCCGGACCGGCCAGGCCGAAGGTGGCCGGATCGCGCACCATCCAGGTATTCAGCGCGAGCAGCATCGCGCTGCCGAAATAACCGAGCGCGAAGCCGAAAGCCGACACCGACTCGAATTCGCCGGGTTTTGCGACGTTGTGGATGAGGGAGTCGTAGAACGAATTGGCGCTGTAGAAACCGACCGAGGCCAGCAGGTAGAGGCCGATCGCCACCGGCCAGGCGCCCTCTGCGACGAAATACAGCCCGCCGGTCATGACGATGCCGAGCAAGGCGAAGCCCATGAGGAACTTCTTGCGCGTGCCGCCCCGGTCGGAGATGGCGCCGAGCACCGGCGCCAGCACGGCGACGATAAGGCTCGCGGCGCCGCTGGTCACGGCGAGACGGAAGGTAACGTCCGCGCCCACTTCGCCGGAGCTCCAGTATTCGCCCAGGAAGATCGGAAAAAGCACCGCCAGCACGGTGAGTGCGAAAGCGGAATTCGCCCAGTCGTAGAAGGCCCAGGCGAGCACCGGTTTGCGTAAGAGGCGATGCGTCACGGGCCGATTCCCGCCCGGCTGCGGACCGGCGCCGTCGTCATCCCCTTCGTACTTCTCATCGTCATCCCCGTCGTCATGCCAGGCTCCGCAGGCTCGCCGCGACGGGCCGACTATAGCAGGGGCACGGTGGTTTACAGCTCCCGGGTAGCGTGGAAGCGGACATCGGGCCAGCGTTCCTCGGCGAGCTGGAGATTGACGCGGGTGGGCGCGATGTAGACCAGCGCCTCCGCGTGGTCGAGGGCCAGGTTGTCGTGATTGCGGCGGGTGAAGTCCTCGCGCTTCTTCTCGTCCGGGAACTCGAGCCAGCGGGCGGTGTGCACGTTGATGGTGTCGAAGGTGCATTCCACGCCGTACTCGTCACGCAGGCGGGCGGCGACCACGTCGAACTGCAGGATGCCGACGGCGCCGAGGATCAGCTCGTTGCTGCGCAGCGGCCGGAACAGCTGGGTGGCGCCCTCCTCGCACAGCTGATCCAGCCCTTTCTGCAGCGCCTTCAGCCGCAGCGGGTCGCGCAGTACGGCACGACGGAAGATCTCGGGCGCGAAACTGGGGATGCCGCTGAAGACGAGTTCCTCGCCCTCCGAGAAGCTGTCGCCGATGTTGATGGTGCCGTGGTTATGGATGCCGATGATGTCGCCCGCCCAGGCCTCCTCCGCCGACTGACGGTCCGCCGCCATGAACGTGATGGCCTCGGCCACCTTCACCGACTTGCCGAGGCGCACGTGGTGCACCTTCATACCTTTCGCGAAACGCCCCGAGCACAGACGCATGAAGGCGATGCGATCCCGGTGCGCCGGATCCATGTTCGCCTGGATCTTGAAGACGAAGCCGGTCAGGGCCTTCTCCGTCGGCTCGACCACGCGGCCGCCGGCCTCCCGCGGCCGGGGCGCCGGGGCGAGTTCGACGAAGCCGTCCAGCAGCTCGCGGACGCCGAAGTTGTTAACCGCCGAGCCGAAGAACACCGGCGTCTGCTGGGCCGCCAGATAGGCCTCCGGGTCCAGCTCCGGGCAGGCGCCGCGCACGAGCTCGATCTCTTCGTCGAAGGCGGCCGCCCGCTCGCCGAGGAATGCCCTCGCTTCGTCGGAGGCCAGGCCCTCGATGACGCGGGTGCCGCCCGCTTTCTCACGACCCGCGCTCTCGTAGACGTAGATGCGGTCGTCCTGCAGGTGATAGACACCCCTGAGGTCCCGGCCCATGCCGATGGGCCAGGTCACCGGCGCGCACTGTATGCCCAGCACAGACTCGATCTCGTCCAGCAGCTCGATGGGCTCGCGGCCCTCCCGGTCCAGTTTGTTGATGAAGGTGAGGATGGGCGTATCGCGCAGCCGGCAGACCTCCATCAGCTTCACCGTGCGCTCCTCGACGCCCTTCGCGCAGTCGATGACCATCATGGCGGAGTCGACGGCGGTCAGCGTGCGGTAGGTATCCTCAGAGAAGTCCTCATGACCGGGCGTGTCCAGCAGGTTGACGATGCGGTCCCGATACGGGAACTGCATCACCGAGGAAGTCACGGAGATCCCCCGCTCCTGCTCGAGCTTCATCCAGTCGGACGTGGCATGGCGGCGCGCCTTGCGGCCCTTGACGGTACCGGCGAGCTGGATGGCACCGCCGAACAGCAGCAGCTTCTCGGTCAGCGTGGTCTTGCCGGCGTCGGGATGCGAGATGATCGCGAAGGTGCGCCGGCGCTGCACCTCCTGTTCCAGAGTAGCCATGGGTCAACCCGGGGGTCGGGAAAAAGGCGGCGAGTCTACCCGATGGGCCGCGGACCTGCCAGACGGGCTCGAGCCGCGCTACGCGTCCGGGATGAGCCGGAGGGCGAGCACCATGGCGTCTTCGCGGCCGTCGTCGGCGCGGTAGTAGCCGCGGCGGCGCCCGATCGGACGGAAACCGTACTTGCGATAGAGGCGCAGCGCCGCCTCGTTGGAGGGGCGCACCTCGAGCAGAATCTGGCGCACCGTGGCGTTACGCGCCCGGCTGATTACCTCGGCCAGCAGCAGCTCGCCGAAGCCGTAGCGGCGCCAGTGCCGGTCCACGCAGAGATTCAGCAGGTGCGCCTCGCCGGCGGCCACCGACAGGATGCCGTAACCGCGCGGCTCGCCCTCGGCCTCGATGACCAGACAGGTATAGCCGGCCAGCAGGCAGTCGCGGAATATGCCGCGGCTCCACGGAAACTCGTAGCTGCGGCGCTCGATGTCGGCCACCAGCGCCAGGTCGCCGGGCAGCATGGCGCGCATCTGCGGCGCCGGTTCGCGGACGACGGAGTTCATGCACCCTCCCCGGCCAGCAGCCGCCGGGCCCGGCACAGATCCTGCCAGGCTTTGCGTTTCTGGCTCGGACTGCGCAGCAGATAGGCCGGATGATAGGTCACGACCACGGGGATTGCGGCCTCCGGGAAGCGATGCGGCCGGGTCCGCAGGCGCCCGATCGGCTCGTCGCTCTCCAGCAGGTCCTGGGCGGCGATGCGGCCGACGGCCAGGATGACCCGCGGGCGTACCAGGGCGATCTGGCGGCGCAGATAGGGCCGGCACTCCGCCGACTCCTCGGGCCGCGGATCCCGGTTGCCCGGCGGCCGGCACTTCAGGATGTTGGCGATGAAGACGTCGTCGCGTCCCAGCCCCAGCGAGCGCAGCATCTCGTCCAGCAGCTTGCCGGCACGGCCGACGAAGGGCTCGCCCCGGCGGTCCTCCTCGGCACCGGGCGCCTCGCCGATGATCATGAGGTCGGCCTCCGGATTGCCGACGCCGAACACGGTCTGGGTGCGGCCCTCGTGCAGCGCGCAGCGGATGCACCCGCTCACCCGGGCCCGCAGCGCCTCCCAGTCGTCGGCGGACGGGTCGGCCTGAAACTCCTCCCCCGTGACGCGGTCTTCCCCGCCATCCTCCACCGGGGCCGCGACTTCGCCGGCGGTCTCCTCGCCGCGCAGCACCCAGACGTCGATGCCAAGCGCGCGCAGATAGGCCAGCCGTTCGCCCTCGCTGCCGGTCATGTCTCGTCCGCCTCCTTGCGGCGCCCCCGCCGCCGGCGCCAGAGCCAGAACGCCGGCCCGGACAGCGCGTAGCCGGTGAACATGGAGAACAGCACCACCGGCGGCTCCAGCGAGATCAGTATCAGCACCAGCGGGATGATGAGCAGGTACGGGAACGAGATGCGGCTGCCGAGATTGAGTTCCTTGAAGCTGTAGTAGCGCAGGTTGCTCACCATCAGCGCGCCGGCCATGGCGGTGATCACGAAGGCGAGCGCAAGACCGCCGAGGCCGGCGATGCCGTGCCGGGCGCTGAGCCAGACGAACCCGGCCACCATACCGGCCGCCGAGGGGCTGGCCAGCCCGACGAAAAAGCGCTTGTCCTGGGAGCCCGGCGAGGTGTTGAAGCGGGCCAGCCGCATGGCGGCCGCCACGGCGAACAGGAAAGCCACCAGCCAGCCCACCCGTCCCCAGGCGACGCTGTACTCGGCCAGCCTCGCCACGCCCCACTGGTAGACCACGACTGCCGGCGCCAGGCCGAAGCAGACCATGTCCGAGAGGCTGTCGAACTCCTTGCCGAAGTCGCTCTCGGTGGCCGTCAGACGCGCCACCCGGCCGTCGAGGCCGTCCAGCACCATAGCCACGAATATCGCCACTCCGGCCGCCTCGAAGTTGCCGTCCACGGCCGCCACGATGGCGTAGAAGCCCGCGAACAGCGCCGTGGTGGTCAGCAGGTTCGGCAGCAGATAGATGCCGCGGCGCGGTTTTTCGTCGGATGCACCCACGGCGCAATCATACAAGATGGGCGGACGCGGCTCGCTATCGGTGTCTCAGTTCCGCCAGGGAGTCGGTTCCCGCGCGCACCTTCTGCCCCGTCTTCACGCGCACGTGGGCGTCCGCCGGCAGGTACACCTCGGCGGTCCTGGCCAGGCGCATGTACGCGAAGCGCTGGCCCTGGCCGACCCGCTCCCCGTAGCCGAGGAAGGCCCGCGGCGCGCCGAACCACTTCGGACCGTGTTTCGGACCATGGACGAGCACCACCACGTCGTCGTCCTCGTCGCTGCGCACCCACATGCCGTGCACGTCCAGCCAGCGGCTGTGGTCGGAGAGGTTGTCGCGAGGGTCGAGGACCTTGCCCTCGATGGGGCTGCGGGCCGTGTAGGCGCCGAAATTGTGGATGCGCATCGTAACCCGCACGGCCTCACGGTCCAGGATGCCCGGACCGGCGCCGGTGATCTCCGTGACCACGCCGTCCACCGGCGCCAGCACGCCGAGAGGCGCCGCGGGGATGTCGCGCCACGGGTCCCGGAACAACAGGACGAGTGCCGCTACCAGCGCGCCCAGAGGCACGCCGGCCCACCAGCCGACGAGAGCCACGCCTGTCGCAAGTGCGGCCAGGGCCGTCAGTATCCAGGGCATGCCTTCCGGTGCTATGCGTGGATAATCCGTTCTCGGCATCGGTTCCCGGTCGGTCAGGAAGATGCGCGGATCATGCGCTGAATGGCGGCGAGATGCCACCCCGCCGGCGGCCCGTGCTGCGGGCGATCCCGTGTGTGCGCCGGCCATTCGGGCTAGAATCCGGGGCCCGTCCATAACCCCGGGGACACCCGATGCGATCCTCCGAACTGAATCTCACCACACTGAAGGAAGTGCCGGCGGAAGCCGAGATCCCGAGCCACCAGCTCATGCTCCGGGCGGGGCTGATCCGGCGGCTCGCCTCCGGGCTGTTCACCTGGATGCCGATCGGCCTGAGGGTAGTGAAGAAGATCGAGGCGGTGGTGCGCGAGGAGATGGACCGGGCTGGCGCGCTGGAACTGCTCATGCCGGCGGTGCAGCCGGCCGAGCTATGGCAGGAATCCGGCCGCTGGGAGAAGTACGGCCCGCTGCTGCTGCGCATGCGGGACCGCCACGAGCGGGACTTCTGCTTCGGGCCCACCCACGAGGAGGTCATCACGGACATCGCCCGGCGCGAGCTCAGGAGCTACCGTCAGCTGCCGGTGAACTACTATCAGATCCAGACCAAGTTCCGCGACGAGATCCGGCCCCGCTTCGGCGTGATGCGCGCCCGCGAATTCATCATGAAGGACGCCTATTCCTTCGACCTGGACGAGGCCGGCATGGCGGCGGCCTACGAGCGCATGGCGCGGGCCTACGAGGCGATCTTCACCCGGCTGGGCCTGAAGTTCCGTGCGGTCGAGGCGGACAGCGGCGAGATCGGCGGCAGCCGCTCCCAGGAGTTCCACGTGCTAGCCGATTCCGGCGAGGATGCCATCGCCTACTGCGACGAGGACGGTTACGCCGCCAACGTGGAAATGGCGCGCACGGAACCGCCGGCGGAGCCCCGTCCGGCGGCGACCGCAACGCTGGAGAAGGTCCGCACCCCCGGCGCGCGCAGCATCGAGGCGGTCACGGCCGCGCTCGACCTGCCGGCCGCGCGCCTGGTGAAGACGCTGGTGGTCGCCGGCGACGACGGCCCCGTGGCCCTGGTGCTGCGCGGCGACCACGAACTGAATGCGGTCAAGGCCCAGGCCCTGCCCGGCGTGGCCGATCCGCTGCGCATGGCCGAGGCGGACGAGGTGCTGGCAGCCACCGGCTGTGCACCGGGTTTCGTGGGTCCGACCGGCCTGAATATCCCGGTCTACGTCGATCATGCGGCGGCGCAGCTCGCCGATTTCGCCTGCGGTGCGAACGAGGCCGACCATCACCTGACCGGCGTGAACTGGGGCCGGGACCTGCCGGAGCCGGACACCGTCGATCTGCGCAACGTGGTGGCAGGCGACCCTACGCCCGGCGGGCGCGGCACGCTCAGCATCGCCCGCGGCATCGAGGTGGGCCACATCTTCCAGCTCGGCACCAAGTACTCGGAGGCCATGGGCGCCACCGTGCAGGACCAGGACGGCGACGACCGCCCCATGCAGATGGGCTGCTACGGCATCGGCGTCACGCGCATCGTGGGCGCCGCCATCGAGCAGAATCACGACGACAACGGCATCATCTGGCCGGAACCGATAGCGCCCTGGCGGGTCGTGATCGTGCCGATCAACGCACACCGCTCCGAGCGTGTGCGCGAGGCGGCCGAGGCGCTGTACGCCGAGCTGGGCGGACTGGGCGTCGACGTGCTGCTGGACGACCGCGACGCGCGGCCCGGCGTGAAGTTCGCCGATGCCGAACTGATCGGCGTTCCCCATCGCATCGTGATCGGCGAGCGGGGCCTCGACGCCGGCGAACTGGAGTACCGCCATCGCCGCGACACCGAGTCGAGGAACCTGAAGCGTGATGCCGTTCTCGCCCTGCTGCGGGAGCCGGCGGTAAGCTGATCGCCCATGGACAGGCCTGCGGCAACCGACAGCGGTCTGCGCCGGCGCTCCCTGGGGCTGCTGGCGGCCGGCCTGCTGTTCGCGGCGACCGCCCCGTCAGTCGCCGATCAGGAGGGACCGGACCCGGTCCTGCGAGAGCTGCTGCGCACAGCCGCGACCGAAGCCGACAGCTTCGACGACCGCTTCCACGCCCAGGTATGGCTCGTCGATATGTCCCAGCGGCTCGGCAACCGGATCGACGACCCGGTAGAGCGCGTCCGCATCCTCAAGCGCGTCCACTACGAGGCCAGACGGGTCGATCTGCCGCCGGAGCTGGTACTGGCCGTGATCGACGTAGAGAGCAATTTCGATCGCTTCGCGGTATCGAGGGCCGGAGCCCGGGGGCTGATGCAGGTGATGCCCTTCTGGCTGGACGAGATCGGCCGGCCCGACGACAACCTGTTCCATATCGACACCAACCTGCGACTGGGCTGCACCATCCTGCGCTACTACTACGACATGGAGGATGGCGACCTGCAGCGCGCCCTTGCCCGCTACAACGGCAGCCTGGGCAAGTCCTGGTATTCGAACCGGGTGCTGGACAAACTGCGGCTGACCTGGCGCCGGATCTGACGGCCGGCAAGCTAGCCGGTGCTGAAATCCCCGGGGGGCGTCACCGGCGCCGCCTCCCGCGCCACGTCGGTGACGCGCGCTGCATCCGGTCCCTGCCACAGCCACGTCTCGAGACGGCCGAGCGCCTCGGGGTCACCGCAGGCGAGCACTTCCACGCGCCCGTCGGGCAGGTTGCGGGCGTGGCCGGTGATGCCATGCCGCCGTGCCTGCTCCCGCGTGCTGGCACGGAACCAGACGCCCTGCACCTGGCCGCTGACGAAAAAGCGCAGGCACTGACGATCTGTCATCTCATCGGACATCGGGGAACCTCCCGGCGGGAGCGCGTCTCAGGGCAGCCGTTACTCGGGTTCGTCACCGGCCGTGCGTGCCGCCTCGGCGACCGCGCGCGCATGCACCGCCAGGTCGCGTGCGGCCAGCGCGTCGCGCCGCGCCGCGCGGAAGCTGCGTTCCTTCAGGTGGCTCTCGGCGCTGATCAGCCTGGAGTGCGCCGAACGGAACTCGCCGGCTGCCAGATCCTCGGCGCCGGCCTCCCGCGCGGCCTCGATGGCCTGGCGCGCATCGCTCATCTCCTGCACCGGCGGGCCGCCCGAGGCGCAGCCGGCCGAAAACAGCAGCGTGACCGCCGCTATCCAGGCGGCGAGACGCGCTCCGGAGAATGAGGAGTTCAAGATCACAACGGAACGCTAGCAGCAGCCACGGGGACCGTCAAGCAGGCAAAATCCGACCAGAAACGGCGGTTTATGGTCGGGATAGGGACTGACGGGAGGCCGCCCTGCTGGTACATTACGCGCCGGCCAGGGCCGACGAGAGGAATGCGAACAGGAACGATGAACTACCGCATCAACCACAATCCCCGCTGCTCCAGGTCCCGGGCGACACTCGCCCTCCTCGAAGAAGCCGGTGTTTCCGTCACGGTCACGGAATACCCGGAGGAACCGCCGGATACGGCCACGCTGCTCCGGAGCACGGAACTGCTCCGCTGCCGCCCCCGGGATCTGATCCGCCGCAACGATGCGGCGGCCAGCGGCAGACCGCCCGAGAACATGCACGGGAACCTGCGCTCGTGAGCGACATCCTGGTGGTCTACTACTCGCGGACCGGCGCCACCGAAGCCCTGGCCCGCGAAGTCGCCAGGGGCGTGGACGGCGTGGAAGGCGCCGCGGCGCGGCTGCGCACGGTGCCGGCGGTCTCGGCCGAGACGCAGGCGAGCGCGCCTGCGGTGCCCGGCGAAGGTCCGCCCTACGCCACGACGGAGGATCTGGTGGAATGCGCCGGTCTGGTGCTCGGCAGCCCTACCCGTTTCGGTAACATGTCCGCGGCGATGAAGTATTTCCTGGACGGCACTTCGGCGCAGTGGCTTGCCGGCAAGCTGATCGGCAAGCCCGCCGGCCTGTTCACCTCCACCGGCAGCCTGCACGGGGGCCAGGAGGCCACGCTGCTCACCATGGCGGTACCGCTGCTGCATCACGGCATGCTGATCGTCGGCCTGCCCTACAGCGAAGCGGCGCTGACCGAGACGACCAGCGGCGGCACGCCCTACGGCGCCAGTCACGTGGCGGGCCCCGACGCCAATCCGCGTCTCACCGGCCACGAGATCACGCTGGCACGGGCCCTCGGCCGGCGTGTGGCCGTGACCGCTCTCAGGCTGGCGCCTTGAGCAGCCCGGGATTGCCCATCGCGCTGTGGTTACCGGCCACCGCGGCCTGGCTCGCGGCGGGCGTGCTGTCGATGGCGCTGCTTGCGACGGGCCCCGGCACCGCCCCGGTATGGGCCTGGGTCATCACCGCCCTGCCGGTGGGACTCACTCTGCCGTTCATGCTGCTGCGCCGGCCGGATTCATTCCTGCTGGCACTGCTGGGCAGCGCGGGCTACGCCGGCTTCGGTCTGATGGAATCGATCGCGAACCCGCCGGCGCGCCTGCTGGCCGCCACGGTGGCGGCCGTCTCGCTGCTGGCGTTCTTCCTCCTGGTGCCGGTCGTGAGGATCAGCCGCAGCCGCAACTAGGTGCCGAGCACCTCGCGCACGAAGGGGATGGTCAGCCGGCGGGAGGCGGCCAGCGACGCGGTGTCCAGCCGGTCCAGCAGAGCGGTCAGCCGCCCCATGTCCCGGGGCACCCGGCGCAGCAGATAGCGCGCGGTGTCGGCCGGCAAATCGAAGCCGCGGAATCTGGCCCGGGCCCGCAGCGCCTCGAGGCGCTCCTCGTCGTCCAGATAACGCAGGCGGAATAGCGCCAGGGCCTGGCAGCGGCTGACGAGGTCCGGCAGCCGGGCCCCCAGTTCCGCCGGCGGGCCGGCAGCGGCGACGACCAGCCGGCCGCCCGCAAGCGAGAGCCCGTTCACCAGCCGGAACAGGGCCCGCTCCCAGCGCTCCTCGCCGACGACCCGGTCGAAATCGTCCAGGCAGACCAGATCCAGCGCCTCGAGCCCCTCGAGCATCTCCGGTGACGGCGCGCTGCCGAGCGGCACGTAGGCGCAGCGGCGCTCGGCCCGATCGGCGCAGATGGCCTGCAGCAGGTGGCTCTTGCCGCTGCCCGGCGGGCCGGCTATCCAGAGGCCCGGCGGCGCGGGATCCCTGGCGGCTGCGACCAGCGCCCCGTCCCCCGGCGCACGGAACGTCTCGAACACCGCATGGTCCTGCAGCGCGAGCGCGAGCGCCAGCTGCCCCCCGGCCGGGTCCTCAGCCATCCCCGCTCCCGTCCGAGTCGGGACCCGCGTCTTCCGCCAGATAACTGCGATAGGCGAACCGGGCGAGCACCGACAGCACCGCCGCCGCCGGCAGCGCCAGCAGGATGCCGAAGAACCCGAACAGCTGGCCGAAGGCCATCACGGCGAAGATCACGACGACGGGATGCAGACCGATACGGTCGCCGACAAGTTTCGGCGTGAGCACGCTGCCCTCGATGAACTGGCCCACCGAGAACACGGCGACCACGCCCAGCAGCATCAGCAGGGCGTTCGGCTCGTTTACCGCCGTCAGACCAGCCAGCGCGATGCCGAAGATGAAACCCAGATAGGGCACGAAGCTCACCAGGCCGGACACGACACCAATAGCCAGCGCGAACTGCAGCCCGAGGAGTGTCAGGCCCACGGTGTAGATGAACGCGAGCCCGGCCATCACCAGCAGCTGGCCGCGCAGGAAGGCGCCCAGCACCTCGTCGGTCTCGCGGAACAGGCGGAACACGGTCTCCCGCCGGGACGACGGCACCAGGCTGCCGAGCCGGGCGACGATCAGGTCCCAGTCGCGCAGGAGATAAAACGTGAGAATCGGTATCAGGAACAGCGACAGCAGCGCAGCCACCAGCGCACCGCCCGAGCGGCCGAGCGAGGCCAGCACGCGGCTTCCCCACTGCCCCGCCATGCTGCCGTAGTCGGAGAGGAACGCGGCCAGGCCGATGCCCTGCCCCGTACCCTCGCCGTCGATGAATTGCCGGACGAGCGGCAGCAGCCGCTCCTCGACGTATTGCATGTAGCGCGGCAGCGCCTCGAGCAGGGCGCCGATCTGCGCCTGGACGAGCGGCACCACCAGCAGCACGATCGCACCGATGACGAGGAACGTCAGCAGGAACACCGCCAGCACGGCCAGCGAGCGGGGCAGCTTCAGCTTCTGCAGCCGATCCGCCATGGGATCGCCCACGTAGGCCAGCAGGGCCGCCGCCACGAACGGTGTCAGCACTGGCGCCAGCAGGTAGAGCAGCCATGCGGTGATGGCCGCACCGACCAGCCAGAAGATGCGATTCTCGGCACTCATGCTCGGTTATCCCCCCCTGGCCGCGTCATGGGCCGCCTCCCGGG
Source organism: Lentisalinibacter sediminis (assembly GCF_040706615.1). NCBI lineage: Bacteria > Pseudomonadati > Pseudomonadota > Gammaproteobacteria > Woeseiales > Woeseiaceae > Lentisalinibacter > Lentisalinibacter sediminis. Next base: position 256,178 of record NZ_JAPDRF010000003.1, read on the forward strand.
CCGCCTCCCTGGCCCGGCGGGCCCAGGACAATACGTAGTCGATACCGCTCACCACCGCCGTCACGAGCACGCCGGCCCCGAGCACCAGCAGGGTGATGTCGGGCGGCCAGGCGAAACCGGCTTGACCCAGCACGCTCAGAACGTAGAGCAGTTCGATCGCGGTATTCAACTTGCTGATCCTCGTCGGCTGGCCGGTCACCGGCGCGATGAGGAAATTGTAGGCGAGTGCGCCCGCCACGATGACCAGGTCGCGGACGATGACCACCGCCGCCAGCCAGACCGGCACCAACCCGACGGCCGCGAGGGTGAGAAACACCCCTGCCATGAGCAACTTGTCGGCCGCCGGGTCCAGCAGCGCGCCCAGCCGGCTCTGCCAGGCGAAACGCTTGGCGAGAAACCCGTCCACGCCGTCGGAGAAACCGGCGAAGAAGAACAGGCCGAGTGCCAGCGGATAGGCCCCTGCGGCGATGGCATAGAGCGTCGGCGGTATCAGCAGGATGCGGACCACCGAGATGAGATTTGGCAGCCAGCTCAGGTTCATGGGGCGCGCCGGCGACTCAGGGTCGGTAGGCCACGGTCAGGTCCGACACTTGGCCCAGTTCGCCTGCTTCGACTGTGCCGGTCGGGTCCACCACCTCCTCCAGGGTGCCGAATCGCCCGCTCAGCCGCAGCACGCGTCCGAGCCGATCGGGCGCACCGAGCAATTCGAGCCGGTAGGTGAGCGCATTGTCGGCGAGCTGCTCCAGGCGCAGGTCCCGGACCACGCTCACCGAGGCCAGGTAGCGATTGACGTCGGCGTACGCGGCCAGATCCTCGACGCCGGTTACCGTGAGGCGCACCGAGTTCGCCCGCTCGTCGCCCATGGCTGCGAGCTGTCCCGCCATCAGATCGGCGACCCGGTGCACCGCATCCTCGATCGAGGCGCGCCACTGGCGCTGCTCGCCACCGAAATACCAGGTCCATCGCGGCAGCTGGCGTCCGTCCGCGTCGATGCGGCCGAGCAGGATGCTGTTCGCGCCGTAGCGGGAGGACGCCTCGAGCACCGGCTGCTCGAAACCGCCCCACACGTCGCTGAACGCCACGCTGCCCCGGTCCTCGGCGTCGAGCAGGGGCCACACGAGGGGCAGTCCCCTCGCCCGTGCCACGTCCTCGACGCGCTGGCGCAGGAAACGGTCGGGATCGGCGCCGTCGGGCGGCTGCGTGGTGCGTCCCGGAAGTGCCGCCGGCGCCGGCTCGTCTTCGGCGGCGATGAGATCGCGTTCACCGCCCCCGCGGTCGACGGCGAGCCAGAGGAGCGTCACCGGCCGCTCACTGCCCCATACGGCGCGGCCGGCCTCCCGCAGCCGCGCCGCGATGGCCCGGCCGTCGAAACTCACCCATAGCGTCTCGTCCGCGCCCCGCCGATAACCCTGCACCAGCCGGGCGGGATCCTCGAACAACGCGTCCAGCCCCGCATCCCCGGCCGCCCCGCGCTGTCCGGTCACGCGTACCAGGATCTGGGACAGCGCGCGCCGGTAGGCCTGCTCGCGCCAGTCCGGCTCGCCCCGATCCACCGGCACCCGGATGGTGTAGAGGTCCGCCACCTCCGCCGCCCGGGCCGGCGCGGCCGCCGACAGGACGACGGCCGCGACCACTGCCGTGACAATTGCCGTGACAATGGCGGCGGCGACGCGGGCCGGGAGGGCAGCGAGGCGGAGCGGACGACCCGCTGCGCGAGGCACGCCGGCGGTGCTTCGTGCGATTGGATGCATGAGACGCGGTTTCCGAGCAGGACTTCAGACTCTATTATATCGTTCTCCCCCCGGCCTGAGGCCACCGCCCGGAACACATCGGCCGATGAGCGACAAACAACTGACATACAAGGACGCCGGCGTCGACATCGACGCGGGCAACGCGCTGGTAGAGCGCATCGGCGAAGCCGTAGAGAGCACGCGCCGCCCGGAGGTGCTGGCCGGGCTGGGCGGCTTCGGCGGCCTGTTTGCGCTGGACCTGGAGCGCTACCCGCGACCGGTCCTGGTGGCGGGCACGGACGGCGTCGGCACGAAGCTGAAACTGGCGAGCATGCTCGACCGGCACGACACGATCGGCATCGATCTCGTGGCGATGTGCGTGAACGACGTGATCGTGCAGGGCGCGGAGCCCCTGTTCTTCCTCGATTACTACGCCTGTGGCGCCCTCGACGTGGAGCAGGCCGCCGCGGTGGTCAGTGGCGTCGCCGAAGGCTGCCGGCGTGCCGGCTGCGCACTGATCGGCGGCGAGACCGCCGAGATGCCGGGCATGTACCCCCGCGGCGACTACGATCTGGCCGGTTTCAGCGTGGGCGTGGTAAACCGGGAAGACCTGATCGACGGCAGCCGCATCGCCCCCGGTGACGCGGTGCTGGGCATCTCGTCTTCCGGTCCCCATTCCAACGGCTACTCGCTCATCCGCCGCATCCTGGAGACCAGCGGCACCGCCGTCGGCACCGGCAGCAGCGAGTCCGTGGGCGGGCAGCCGCTGGGCGAAGCGCTGCTCGCCCCTACCCGCATCTACGCCAAGCCTCTGCTGGCATTGCTGCGCGCCCTGCCCGTGCATGGCCTGGTCCACGTGACCGGCGGCGGCCTGCCGGAGAACCTGCCGCGCGTGCTGCCGTCCGGCACCGAGGCCCGCATCGACCGCGGCGCCTGGACGGCCCCGCCCGTCTTCGACTGGCTGGCCGTCGCGGGCAACATCGCCCCGGCGGAGATGCTGCGCACCTTCAACTGCGGCATCGGCATGGCGGTCGTCCTGCCGCGGGAGCGCGCCGACGAGGCGCTGGCCCTGCTGGCGGAGCAGGGGGAGCAGGCCTGGCCCATCGGCGAGATCGCCGCCGGCGACGGCGGCGCCATTATCTCTTGAGCGCGGGGGGCGAGAGCACCGTCCGGGCCGTGGTGCTGATCTCCGGCGAAGGCACCAACCTGCAGGCTTTCATCGACGCCATCGCGGCCGGAGACCTGTCACTCGGCCTCGCCGCCGTGATCGCCAGCCGCGCGGACGCGCCGGGGCTCGCCCGCGCGCGGATGGCCGGCATCCCGGTGGCCGCCGTGCTGGCGGACGACGCCCCGGACCGGGAGGCCTACGACGCGGTGCTGGCGGCCGAGATCCGCCACCACGATCCCCACCTGGTGCTGCTGGCCGGCTTCATGCGCATCCTGGGCACCGCCTTCGTACAGGAGTTCGCCGGCCGCATGCTGAATGTACATCCGTCACTGCTGCCCGCCTACCGCGGGCTGCACACTCACCGGCGGGTCCTGGCGGCCGGCGATCCGGTACACGGCTGCACGGTGCATTTCGTCAGCGACGAACTCGACGGCGGTCCCGCTGTCATACAGGCCCGTGTACCGGTGCTTCCCGGCGACGACGAGGCCTCGCTTTCAGCCCGCGTTCAGGCGGCCGAGCACATCATCTATCCACGGGCCGCCGGCTGGTTCGCCAGCGGCAGGCTGCGCCTGACGGACGGCGTCCCCGAACTGGACGGACGCACACTGCCCGAACCCGTAGTCGTGGACCCGTAGTCGTGAGTCCGTAATCTCGAACGCCCGATCGTCTATACCAAGGACCGAACCGTCATGACCCCCACCGCCCGATTGTTGCTCGTCTTCCTCGCCGCGGCCGCTGCCGTCGCGCCGGCGCGCAGCGAGCCTTCAGAGAAGCCGGAGACGGCGGAGACGACGCCGCCCGGGCTGCGGCCTTTCGTCGCGGTGTACGAGGCGAAGGCAACGGTGCTCGGCCTCGGCGGCAACGTGACCATGCAGCTGGCGGAGGCGGAGGAACCGGGGGTCTACATCTTCAGAAATACCAGCGACCCGAAGGGTCTCGCGAACCTGGTGGCCGGCGAGGAGGTGGAGTGCAGCCGCTTCCGCTACGACGAAGACGGCTTCCAGCCGCTGCATTACCACGAGGACGCCGGTGACGATTCCAGCACCGTGCGCTTCCGCCCGACGGCAGGCGCGGCGGTCGCCACCTACAAGGGCCGGGAAGCCACCCTGGAGCTTCGGCCCGGCACCCTCGACCGGGCCACCGAGCAGATGGTGGTGCGCCACGAACTCGCCACCGCCACGGCCGAACTCGGGCCCTACACGACCATCGAGCGCAACGAGTACCGGACCATCGAATACCGGCCGGAGGGCACGCGGGTCGTGGACTCTCCCGCCGGCAGCTACCACACCGTCGCGTTCCGTCGCCAGCGGGTGGGCTCGAGCCGAAGCGTGCTGATCCACTATGCCCCGAAGCTGGACTGGATGCCGGTGATGATCGAGCAGTTCAAGGGCGACAAAAAGCAGGTCACGGCCCGGCTTAAGAACTACCGCCCACTGGACCCGTCTCCCGTGGACCCGGCCGCGTCATCCGGGCCCGGCGCACCGTCAGATCCTCAGGCGCGGGGCAGTGTCACGCCCCGTTGCCCCTGATACTTGCCCTGGCGATCCTTGTAAGAGACCTCGCAGGGCTCGTCCGACTCGAAAAACAGCATCTGCGCCACGCCTTCGCCCGCATAGATTTTCGCCGGCAACGGCGTGGTGTTGCTGAACTCGAGCGTGACGTGGCCCTCCCACTCGGGCTCCAGCGGCGTCACGTTCACGATGATCCCGCAGCGCGCGTACGTGGATTTACCGAGACAGATCGTGAGCACCGTGCGCGGGATACGGAAGTACTCGACGGTGCTCGCCAGCGCGAACGAGTTGGGCGGGATGATGCACACGTCCGAGGTCACGTCGACAAAGCTGTTCTCGTCGAAGGCCTTCGGGTCGACGATCGCCGAGTTGATGTTCGTGAATATCTTGAATTCCCTTGAGCAACGCACGTCGTAGCCGTAGCTGGAGGTGCCGTAGGAGACCATCGGCCGGTCTCCCGACGCGCGGACCTGTCCGGACTCGAAGGGCTCGATCATGCCCTGTTCCTCGGCCATGCGGCGGATCCAGCGGTCGGACTTGATGCTCATCGGTCAGGAATCCTCCACGACGATCTTGGGGAACGCACGGCTGTAGTCCTTGCCGGCCGCGGCCAGGATAGCGGCTGCGCGCAACGCCACCGCCCGGTAGGCTTCGGCGATCGAACCGTCGGGATCGGCCATCACCGAGGGCATGCCGCCGTCGGCGTTCTGCCGGATGCTCGCATCGAGGGGCAGTTCGCCGAGCAGCTCGATATCCGTCTCGGCTGCGAGCCGCCGCCCGCCCTCTGCACCGAAAATCCGTTCCTCGTGCCCGCATTGGCTGCAGATGTGCGTGCTCATGTTCTCGACAATGCCGAGCACGTTGACAGAGACCTTGCGGAACATCTCCAGGCCCTTGCGCGCATCGGCCAGCGCGATGTCCTGGGGCGTGGTGACGACGATGGCGCCCGCCACCGGCACCTGCTGCGCCAGGGTGAGCTGGATGTCCCCGGTGCCGGGTGGCATATCCACGATGAGATAGTCCAGATCCCGCCAGCGGGTCTGGTTGAGAAGCTGGTTCAACGCCTGGGTCACGATCGGGCCGCGCCAGACAGTGGGCTGGGAGGCATCCACCAGGAAACCGATGGACATGGCCTGCAACCCGTGAGCCTCCAGTGGCTCCATGTTCTTGCCGTCCTCGGTAACCGGGTTCTCGCCCTCGAGGCCGAGCATCAGCGGGATGCTCGGACCGTAGATATCGGCGTCGAGGATACCGACACGCGCGCCGGCCGCAGCCAGCGCCAGAGCGATATTGACGGCGGTCGTGGACTTGCCGACTCCCCCCTTGCCGGAGGCGACGGCGATGATATTGGCAACACCCGACAACGGCTTCAGGTTTTGCTGCACGGACTGGGCCCGGACCTTCGAGGTCAGCTCGATCTCGACCTGGTCGATTCCCTCGAGCGCTGCCACCGCAGCCTCGAGCGCCCGGGTGACGGAGCTGCGGATGCCTTCCACCGGCAGTCTCAGCGTCACACGGACGCGCGCCGTGGCGCCATCCCTGACGGCGCGGTCAACACTCCCCACCCGGCCCAGGGTCATCTCGATGACGGGGAGTCGAACGGCTTCGGCGGCGGCGGCGATTTCCGGGTCTTTGTCTGCGGTCACAGCTCTCTGCCTCTCTTGCGGATGTGTCACGAAGCGCGTCATTGTAACGGAGAATGCCCGACCGGGCGGACGCCGGCGCCGCCGGGCCTCGCCGGGCACACGCCTTCCGGAGACGTGACCGACGTCACGATCGAGACCGGAAATCGCGGGTTGCAGGCCCGCTTGTGGCATAATCTCGCCATCAGAGGGGACGACCCGGAATGTCGACATCCCGCAATCCCGAGTCCGCGGATCGCCCGCCCGCCGACGGCGAGCGGCAGCGCGGCTGAAGGGATTCGTTCGGCACGGAATCGTGCCGTCGGCGCGCCGGGAAGCCCGAGGTTGACAGCGAGGCAGGATGGCTCTACTCAGCGGATTCAAGACCGATCGCCTGATCGCCGAGATCGTCGGCGCGGGCGATACGAATTCGCCGGCTGCCCAGAAGGCGGCCAGCAAGCTTAAGGCCATGGGCCCGTCCGCCGTGCCCCGGGTGATCGATGCGCTGGCCAACAGCACGAAGCAGCAGACCATCCTGTTCGTCGAGGTCCTCGCCGAGCTGGCCGGCCCGAAGAGTCTCAAGCACTTCATCGAAGGCCTCTCCGACGGCAACCAGCGGGTCGTCTCCGGCACGGCCTGGGCGCTCTCCAGCACCCGCAACCTGAACCCGAACGATCTCGTCGCCCTGCTGGACGACGACGAGGTCTCCAAATCGGCGGTGATCGAGATCCTGAACGTGCACAAGCGCAAGCTGAACGTGCGCGACCTTCTGACCAAGTCCTACGAACTCGAACACAACGACAAGGCGGCGGTCTTCAAGATCATCGACGACGTCGTCGACGACGACATGGTGCCGGAACTCATCGCCCGGCTCGAAGGCAAGGACCCCTTCGTCCGCATGCATCTCATCAACATCCTGGGCAAGTTCGGCCGGCCCGACGTTGCCGCGGCGCTTGAGAGGCAGCTGAAGAGCAACAACAAGATGATCCGGCAGGCTGCCCTGACGGCGCTGGCCCGCATGGACGGCGCGCAGAACGTCGAACTGATCGCCACGCTGCTGCTGGACCCGGACTACGACGTGCAGACGAAGGCCGTCGACCTGCTGATCCGAATCAACGACCCGACCACCGTGCGCCACCTCATCCCGGCGCTGAAGGACGAGTCGGAATATCCCCGCCGCGCGGCGGTGGAAGTGCTCAACGAGATCGGCACGACGGATTCGGTGAAGGACCTGCTGCAGGCGCTGCAGGACGACGATTGGTGGGTGCGCGCGCGAGCCACCGACGCGCTGGCCAAGATCGGCGGGCCGAAAGTAATGAACGCGGCGCTGGCGCTGATTCGGGACGAGGATCAGGAGATCCGCCGCGCCGCCATCGAGATCCTGAACGCCACCAAGGACGACAGTGCGGTCAAGCATCTGATCGAGGCCACGAAGGACTCTGACTGGTGGGTGCGAGAGCGCGCCGTGGACGCCCTGGCCGGCATCGGCAGCACGAAGGCGCTGCCGGCGCTCACCAAGATGCTGGGCCAGCACCCGAAGTCGGACGCCTCGGTGGTACGCGCACTGTCGAAGATCGGCAATGCGACGGTGATCGAGAAGCTGCTGCCCATGCTGAACCGCCAGGAGCGCGAGATCCGGGTGGAGGCCATCAAGGCGATTGCCCATCTCGCGGACGAATCCAAGGCCGAGCCCATCCGCAATTATCTGGAGAAGATGAAGCAGCTGGACGACTCGGTCATCGTCAACACGGCGGACAAGGCCATCAAGGAACTCGAGGCCCGCTTCTCGTCGGACGTGCGCTACCAGAACGTGAAGGCGGAGAAACTGGCCGCCGAACCGGCAAAGACGCTGCTGATCGAGAACGAAGACATCCAGAGCATCATCGAGGAAGTCGGCGGCAAGCAGCCCCTCGACATCTCCACGCTGGAGCCGGGCGACGTCATCGACGATCGCTATATCTTCGTCGAGAAGATCGGCAAGGGCGCCTTCGGCACGGTGCTGCTGATGCAGGACAAGGTCGTCGACGAGCGGCTCATCCTGAAGTTCCTTAACCCGAACGTCTCCTCGGACGAGGAGATGATGAAGCGCTTCGTCCACGAGCTCAGGTTCTCGCGCAAGATCACCCATCCGAACGTCATCCGCATCTACGACTTCCTGAGCGTGCAGGGCCTCTACGCCATCTCCATGGAGTATTTCCCGTCCCACACACTGGGGGCCGAGATCGCCGCGCAGAAACCGATGCCGTTCGCGAAGGCGCTGCAGTTCGCCAAGGACATCGCGACCGGCATGATGGTGGCCCACGAGGCCGGCGTCATCCACCGCGACCTGAAGCCCGCCAATATCCTCATCAACGAGGAAGGCGTCCTGAAGATCGTGGACTTCGGCGTGGCGGCGGCGGCCACCGCGGGAGACACCCAGCTCACCAAGACCGGCTACGTGATCGGCTCGCCGAAGTACATGGCTCCGGAGCAGATCCTCGGCAAGCGGGTGGACGAGAAGGCGGACATCTACAGCCTCGGCGTCATGATCTACGAGATGTTGACCGGCACGCCGCCGTACACCCGCGGCGACCACATGTCGGTGATGTACCAGCACGTCCAGGGCAAGGCCCGCAAGTGCCAGGAGGTCAACCCGAAGATCCCCGACGACCTGGCGGCGCTGGTCAATCGCACCATGTCCGTGGACAAGAACAAGCGCCACCCCACCATGGCCGAGCTGAAGGACGAGCTCGACGCCATCGAGCTCTGACACCGCCGCCGCACTGGTCATCCGTGCCATTAGGCCCTAGCATAGGGCTGCGCGGGTGAATGCACCCGCGTGATACGAGCAGGCGCAGACATGGCACGCATAGACGCATTCCTGAAACTCGGCCTGGCCCAGGGCTGCTCAGACGTCCACCTGGCGGTGGGCGTGCCGCCGATGCTTCGCATGCACGGCGATCTCATGCCCATCAAGTTCCGCGAACTCTCGGACACCGAGCTCGACACCTACGTGGCCGAGATCCTTACCAAGTCCCAGCAGGACAAGTTCGAGAGCGGCCGGGACCTCGACTTCTCCTACGTGAGCGAGGACGGCGGGCGTTTCCGGGTGAACCTGTTCCGCAAGGACACGGGCATCGGCGCGACCTTCCGCCACATTCCCACCGACATCCCCACCATGGAGTCGCTGGACCTGCCGCCGGTGATCGAGAAGTTCTGCGACTATCACCAGGGCATGGTGCTGGTGACCGGCTCCACCGGCACGGGCAAGTCGACCACGCTGGCCTCCATGATCGATCACCTGAACCGGCACCGGAACCTGAACATCATCAGCCTGGAAGACCCCATCGAGTTCGTGCACCCGAGCAAGAACTGCCAGGTCATCCAGCGGGAGCTGGGCACTCATCTGACGAGCTTCGCCGACGGCGTCCGCTCGGCCATGCGCGAGGACCCGGACGTGATCCTGGTGGGCGAACTGAGAGATGCCGAGACCATCAGTATGGCCATGACGGCGGCCGAGACCGGTCACCTCGTGCTGGGCACGCTGCATACCACGGGCGCGGTGAAGACCATCGACCGCATGATCGATGCGCTGCCCGGCGAACTGCGGGAGCAGACCAAGAGCTTCCTGGCCCAGAGTCTGAACGCCGTCGTCACCCAGGTGCTGGTGAAGACGCCGGACGGGCGGGGACGCAAGGCCGTGCTCGAGATTCTGATCAACACCAAGGCCATCTCCAACCTGATCATGAGCGACCAGACCCACCAGATCCCGGCCCAGCTGCAGACCGGCCGCGATCTCGGCATGCAGACCATGGACCAGGCACTGCTGGAAGCCATCGAGGCGAAGAGCATCGATCCGGACGATGCATTCCGTTTTGCCCACGACAAGAAGCGCTTCCAGCGATTCGTGACCAACACGGACGTGCTGCCGAAGCTGGATATCGCGACCTCGTGAGCAGCCGATGAGCACGGAGAGCGCAAGCACGAACCTGATCGACCCCTATCTGCGGGAGGCGCTGGAGCGGGACGGCTCGGACCTGCACTTCCTGGCCATGGACCCGCCGCGTGTGCGCGTCTACGGCAATCTCAAGGAACTGCGGGACGAGCGGCTGGACGCCGCGCACGTGCAGGAGGCGCTTTACCAGATCATGAGCGGCGTCGCCCAGAAGCACTTCGAGGCCGAGGATGCAGTGGACTTCGCCTACGAGGTGCCGGGGCTCGCCCGCTTCCGGGTCAATGCCTTCCGCCACCTGAACGGCATCGGCGCCGTATTGCGCGCCATCCCTACCGAGGCGAAGACGCTGGACGACCTTGCCATGCCGGACGTGGTGAAGAACCTCTGCCGCCAGACCCAGGGCATGATCCTCGTGACGGGCAAGACCGGTTCGGGCAAGTCCACCACGCTGGCGGCGATGATCGACGCGATCAACCTGCGCCTGAAGGGCCACATCCTCACCATCGAGGACCCGATCGAGTTCGTGCACCAGCGCAAGGGCTGCCTGATCAGCCAGCGCGAAGTCGGAGTGCACAGCCCTTCGTTCGCCGATGCCCTGCACTCCGCCCTGCGCGAGGATCCCGACGTGATCCTCGTCGGCGAGCTCCGCGACCTGGAGACCATCAGTATCGCGGTGACGGCGGCGGAGATGGGCATCCTGGTCATGGGCACGCTGCACACCAACGGCGCCGCCCAGACCATAGACCGTATGATCAACGCCTTCCCCCACGACAAGCAGGCCCACATCCGCACGATGCTCTCGACCTCGCTGCGCGGCGTGATCTCCCAGCAGCTCGTGCCCACGAAAGGCAAACCGGGCCGGGTGGCGGCGCTCGAGATCATGGTCAACACGCCCGCCATCAGCAACCTCATCCGTCAGGGCAAGATCGATCAGCTCGAGAACGCGATGCAGAGCGGCGGAGCCATGGGCATGAAGACCATGGACACCGCCCTGCGCGAACTCTACGAACGACGCTTCATCAGCGGCAAGGAGGCCTACCAGAAGGCCATCAACAAGACGAAGTTCGAGCCGATGAAGGGCGAGAACTGAGCAGACCCGCTGCCCGCCAAGCGCCGCGCCTCTGGCATAATCCCCGCCTGCCCGAACAGACACTCCGAAATGGCCGAACAACGCCGCAAGATACTCGTCACCAGCGCCCTGCCCTACGCCAACGGCTCCATCCACCTGGGCCATCTGGTGGAGTACCTGCAGACCGACATCTGGGTGCGCTTCCAGAAGTCCCGCGGGCACGAATGCCGCTACGTCTGCGCCACCGATGCGCATGGCACGCCCACCATGATCCGCGCCCGCCGGGACGGCATCAGCCCCGAGACGCTAGTGGAACGCATGACCGCGGAGCACGAGCGCGACTTCGGCGACTTCCAGATCGAGTTCGACAACTACTACTCGACCCACACGCCGGAGAACGAGGCGATCGTCACCGGCATGTACGAGCGGCTGCAGGAGGCCGGCTACATCTACACCGAGGTGGTCAACCAGGCCTATGACGAAAAGGAGGGCATGTTCCTCCCGGACCGCTTCGTGCGCGGCGAATGCCCGGTGTGCGGCGCGCCCGACCAGCACGGCGACAACTGCGAGGCTTGCGGCAGCACCTACACGCCCCGGGACCTGAAGCATCCGGTCTCGATCCTCTCGAACACCGCCCCGGTCTACCGGGACAGCGAACACTATTTCTTCCGACTCTCCCGCTTCGAGGACTTCCTGCGCCGCTGGATGACGGCCTCCCAGCTGGATGCGGGGGTCGTGCGCAAGCTGGAGGAATGGTTCGATACGGGCCTGCAGGACTGGGACATCTCCCGCGACGCGCCCTACTTCGGCTTCCGCATCCCGGGTACCGAGGACAAGTACTTCTACGTCTGGCTGGACGCGCCCGTGGGCTACATGGCGAGCTTCCGCAACCTGGCCGACCGGGAAGGACTGGATTTCGACGCCTGGTGGGGCGCGGATGCCGACGGCGAGCTCTACCACTTCATCGGCAAGGACATCGTCTACTTCCACGCGCTGTTCTGGCCGGCCGTGCTGCACGGCTCGGGCTACCGCACGCCGGACGGCGTGTTCGCCCACGGCTTCCTCACCGTCAACGGCGAGAAGATGTCGAAGTCCCGTGGCACGTTCGTGAACGCCCGCACCTATCTCGCACACCTGGCACCGGAATACCTGCGCTACTACTACGCAGCGAAACTCGGCCCGGGCACCGACGATATCGACCTCAGCCTGGACGACTTCGTGGCCCGGGTGAACTCCGACCTGGTGGGCAAGCTGGTGAACATCGCCAGCCGCTGCTCGGGCTTCGTCACGAAACACTTCGACGGCGAGCTGGCCGCCGAGCTGCCGGACCCGGCGCTCTACGCCGAGTTCGCCGCCCGCGGCGAAGAGATTGCCGCCCGCTACGAGGCCCGGGAGTTCGGCCATGCCATGCGCGAGATCATGGCGCTGGCGGACAGGGCCAACCAGTACATCGACACCCACAAACCCTGGATACTGGCCAGGGACGCGGAGCGGCTGTCCGAGGTCCGGGGCATCTGCACCCAGGGCCTGAACCTGTTCCGCATGCTGATGGTCTGGCTGCAGCCGGTGCTGCCACAGCTGGCGGCCAGAGCCGCGGAGCAGTTCCGCGAGGACGAATGGTCCTGGGACGACGCGGTCCGGCCGCGGCTCGGCACGGCCATCGAACGCTACGAACCCCTGATCACACGCATCGATCCCAAACAGGTGGACGCCATGATCGACGACTCCCGGCAAGGCGGCAACGGCAGCAGTAGCGGAAACGCCGGCGGCGGCGCGACGAAGCAGGCGTCCGCCACGTCCGGGGCGGACGAGATCACCATCGACGACTTCATGAAGGTGGACCTGCGCGTGGCGCGGATTCTGAAGGCCGAACCCGTGGAGGGCGCCGACAAGCTGCTGCGCCTGACACTCGATACCGGCAGCGGCGAGAAGACGGTGTTCGCGGGTATCAAGTCGGCCTACGACGCCGCGGCGCTGGAGGGGCGGCTGACGGTGCTGGTCGCCAACCTGAAGCCGCGCAAGATGCGCTTCGGCACCTCCGAGGGCATGGTGCTGGCCGCCGGGCCGGGCGGCGGGGATATCTTCCTGCTCTCGCCGGACGACGGCGCCGAGCCGGGCATGCGCGTCAAGTAGCGCCGGCCGCCTGAAGGCGCCGGTGCGAGCCTCTACAATAGCGGGACACGCGGGGTCCCGGACATGACCGATCTTTTCCTGATCATCGTCGCCACAGTACTGGTCAACAACTTCGTTCTCGTGAAGTTCCTCGGCCTGTGCCCGTTCATGGGTGTCTCCACGCGCGTGGAGCCCGCCGCCGGCATGGCGCTCGCCACCGGCTTCGTGCTCACGCTGTCGTCGGCGGTCAGCTACCTGGCCGAGACCTGGATACTCGTGCCCTTCGGCCTGGAATATCTGCGCACCCTGGCCTTCATCCTGGTCATCGCCTGCATGGTGCAGTTCACCGAAATCATGGTGCGACGCCTGAGCCCGCTGCTGCACCGGGTACTCGGCATCTATCTGCCGCTGATCACTACCAACTGCGCGGTGCTGGGCGTGGCCCTCCTGAATACCCGTCAGGCGGAGAGTTTCGCCCAGTCCGTCGCCTACGGGCTGGGCGCCGCGGCCGGATTCGCCCTGGTGCTGGTGCTGTTCGCGGAGATCCGCGCACGTCTGGCGACGGCGCCGGTCCCCGACGCCTTCCGCGGCGCGGCCATCGGGCTGGTCACGGCGGGCATCATGTCGCTGGCCTTCATGGGCTTCTCCGGTTTCGCGGGACTCTGACGCATGCTGGGCGCTGTCCTCACGCTCGCTCTGCCGGCCTTCGCCGCCGGTTTCGGCCTGGCCTGGGCGGCGCAGCGCCTGCCGGCAGACGAGGAGCCGCTGGTCGAGCGCATCGACGCGCTGTTGCCACAGACCCAGTGCGCCCAGTGCGGCTTCCCGGGCTGCCGCCCCTATGCGAGGGCCATCGCGGACGGCAGCGCCGAAATCAACCAGTGCCCGCCCGGCGGCGAGCAGACCATCCATGCACTCGCGGAGCTTCTGGGGCGCGAGGCCCTGCCCCTGGACCCGGCGCGTGGAAGCGAGCCGGAACCTCGGGCGGCGGTCATCCGGGAAGCCGAGTGCATCGGCTGCGCCCGGTGCCTGCCGGCCTGCCCGGTGGATGCCATCGTCGGCGCGCCCCAGTATCTGCATACCGTGATCGAGCGCGAATGCACCGGTTGCGAGCTGTGCCTGGATCCCTGTCCGGTGGACTGCATCGACCTGGTGCCCGTGCGCCCGGCGCCGGGCGGCGGGCAATGACCGCGCCGACGGAAGGCCTGTCGCGCCTGCACGGCGGGCTCCGCCTGCCGGCGCAGAAGGCGCGCTCCACCGGCGCGCCGATCCGGGAGGTGGCGGTGCCGCCGCGGCTGATCATGCCGCTCGGCCGCAAGCCCGCCGCCGCCGCCCGACCGCTGGTCGCAGTGGGAGACCGGGTGGCCCGGGGCCAGCGCATCGCCGAAGGCCTCCCGCCGGACAGCGCCAACGTGCATGCGGGCTCATCGGGGACCGTCGCCGCGATCGAGGATCGGCCGGTGCCGGCGCGGGACGGCGGCACCCCCGTGCCCTGCATCCTGATCGATACGGACGGCGACGACCGCCTCCACCCGGACTGCCGCCCACTACCGGACTCCATCACCCGCGACCCGGCCGCGCTGGCCGGCGCCGTCGAGGCCGCAGGCATCCTCGGACTCGGGGGCGCAGCCTATCCGACGGCGCCCAAGCTCGCCGAGGGGTTGGGACAGGACCTGGAGGCGCTGATACTCAACGGCGCCGAATGCGAGCCTTACATCAGCTGCGACGACCGACTGATGCGCGAGCAGGCAGCAGACATCGTTGCAGGTGCCCGCCTGATGCTGACCGTAATCGGCATCCGCAAATGCATCGTGGCCATCGAGAGCGACAAGCCCGAGGCCTGGCAGGCCATGAAGGCCGCCGTGGCAGAGGCGCCGGAGGGCATCCGGCTGGTCCAGCTGCCCACGGTCTACCCCTCCGGCGGCGAAGATCAGCTGGTCAGGCTGCTGACCGGTCGGGAGGTGCCGAGCGGCGGCCTGCCCACCGACGTCGGCTACCTGGTGCACAACGTGGGCACCGCCGAGGCGGTGGCCCGCCTCGCCACCAGCGGAGAACCCCTCGTCAGCCGCGTGGTCACCGTCACCGGCGAGGGCATCGCCGAGCCGGGCAACTACCGGGTGCGGCTCGGGACCCCCATCGCCGACCTGGCGCGCGCCGCCGGCAGCTACACGGAGCGCGCCGCCTGCCTGATCATGGGCGGTCCCATGACCGGCGTTTCGCTGCCACACGACGACTTCCCGGTGGTCGGCGCGACCAACTGCCTCCTGTTCACCCGCGAGCCCCCTGCCCTGGCCGGAGAACCGGAACGCCCCTGCATACGCTGTGGCGAGTGCGCCCGGGTCTGCCCGGTGCGGCTGCAGCCCCAGCACCTCCACCGCCACGCCGCCCCCGCCGACGAACAGGCCCTCGCCCTGTTCGGACTCGACGACTGCATCGAATGCGGCTGCTGCGACCTGGTGTGCCCGAGCCACATCCCGCTCACCCGGAGCTTCCGCGAGGCCAAGGCGGCGCTGCGCCTGAAGGCCCACGAGCGGCGCAAGGCCGAACGGGCCCGGCACCGCTTCGAGGCCCGGGAGCAGCGGCTGCTCGAGCGCGAGCAGGCCGCACGGGAACGCCAGGAAGACGTCCGGCGTGAGGCCGGCGCCGAGGCGATACGGGAGATCCTGAAACGCCGCCGCGGCCGCAGCGACGACGAGGGCTGACGGTGCGTTTCCGCACGGTCCGTCTGCCGCTGCTCCGTCCGAGGACCGGCGTCGGCGCCGTCATGCGCCAGGTCCTGTATGCACTCGCACCCGCGGCCGCGGCCTACGTCTGGTTCTTCGGCCCCGGCCTGCTATTCAACGTGCTGGTCGCCGCGGTCTTCTGCCTGGGCAGCGAGGCGCTGATCCTGCGCCTGCGCGGCATGCCGGTCGCCCCGGCGCTGGAAGACTGCAGCGCGGTGCTGACCGCGGTGCTGCTGGCCTTCGCCCTGCCGCCGCTCACGCCCTGGTGGGTCACGGCCACCGGCTCGATATTCGCGATGGTATTCGCCAAGCATCTGTACGGCGGCCTGGGCTACAACGTCTTCAACCCGGCGATGGCCGGCTACGTCGCCGTGCTGCTGTCCTTCCCCGTCGCAATGACCGCCTGGCTGCCGCCTCGCATGGGCGACCTCGACTACGAGGGCCTCTCGCTGCTGGAGTCCCTCGGCTACGTGCTGGCGGGGCACCTGCCGGAAGGCGTCACGCTGGACGCGATCACCCGGGCAACGCCCCTGGACTCGGTGCGCGAGGGCCTGAGGGAGATGCAGATCTTTGCCGAGATCCGCACCAATCCCCTGTTCGGCGACTTCGGCGGCCGCGGCTGGGAGTGGATCGACAACTTCATCGCCCTCGGCGGATTCTGGCTGCTGTACCGGGGGATCATCCGCTGGCATATCCCGGTGGCGGTGCTCACCGGCGTGCTGGTTCCCGCGACCATCGCCTCGATCCTGCAGCCCGGCCTCGCTCCCACTCCCGGCTTCCATCTGTTCAGCGGCGCCACCCTGCTCTGCGCCTTCTTCATCGCCACCGACCCGGTCTCGGCGGCCACCAGCCCCGCCGGCCGGCTGCTGTACGGCTTCGGCATCGGTCTCATCACCTGGGCGATCAGGACCTGGGGCGGCTACCCGGATGGCGTGGCTTTCGCCGTGCTGCTCATGAACATGGCCGTCCCCGCCATCGACCGCTACACCCGTCCGCGGATCGCGGGCCACGGGCGCTCGCCGTGAGCGACCGGCCGGCCAGCCTGCCACCCTGGCGCACGGGCCTGGTGCTGGCCGTGTTCGCCGCCGTCTGCGCCGGCGCGGTCTCGCTGACCTGGGAGCTTACCCGTGAGCGCATCGCGGAGAACCGCAGCGCCCTGCGCCAGCAGCGCTTCGCACCCCTGCTCGAGAGTGTGGCCTGGGATCGCATCACCCTGGACGACCCACTGCGCTTCGACCCGCCCCACGAACTGCCCGGGCGGCAGGCCGCGCTGGTCTACCGGGCACTGGACGGCGGGCGGACCAGCGCCTGGATTTTCGAGGTGTCGGCCGACGGTTATTCCGGCCCCATCCGGCTACTGATCGGCCTTCGTCCCGATGGCACCATCACGGCGGTGCGCGTGCTCGAGCACCGCGAGACGCCCGGCCTGGGCGACGGCATCGAGGCCTCCCGCTCCGACTGGATCCGTCGTTTCGCAGGGCTCTCCCTCGGCGATCCGCCCGCCGACGAATGGGCGCTCCGGCGTTCCGGCGGCCGTTTCGAGCAATTCACCGGGGCCACCATCACGCCCCGCGCGGTCGTCCGGGCGGTGAAATCCACCTTGATATACTTCGCCGCTCACCGGGAAGATCTCGAAAAACGCGCGCAGGAGGACGCCGGATGAGCCAGACCGACGCCACCACCGTCGGCCAGGAAAGCAACCCCACCGGGGAGACCGCCGCAGTGCCCGCCGCCGGCCGCGGCAGGTGGCTGCGCAACGGGCTCTGGGACAACAATCCGGGGCTGGTGCAGCTGCTCGGCCTCTGCCCGCTGCTGGCGGTGACCACCGGCGCCGTGCATGGACTCGGCCTCGGACTGGCCACCGTGTTCGTCATGACCGCGACCAACGCGCTCGTCTCCCTGCTGCGCCGCTCGCTCACCCGCGAGATCCGCATCGCGGTCTATGTTCTGATCATCGCCTCGCTGGTGACCTGTGTGGAGATGATCTTCGAGGCCTGGTTCCCGGCGCTGGATCGGGCACTCGGCATCTTCATCGCGCTGATCGTAACCAACTGCGCCATCGTCGCGAGGGCGGAGGCCGTAGCGTCGCGTCAGCCGCCGCTGCCCGCTGCCGCCGACGGCCTGGTGATGGGCCTCGGTTTCGCCTGGGTGCTGGTCGTCGTCGGCGGCATCCGCGAGCTGGTCGGCCGCGGCACCCTGTTCGCCGACTGGCACCTGCTGACCGGCGCGGTGGCCGCGCCGGCCGACCAGGCAGGCGCCGGTGGCGGTTTCCTGCTGGCCATACTGCCTCCGGGCGCGTTCCTGACCCTCGCCCTGCTGATCGCCGGCAAGAACCTGCTGGACAGCCGTCGGCAACAGCCCGCCGCGTCGGCACTGAGATCCGCGGACGGCGTGGAATGAACCGGGACAAGCGCACGGCCATCTACCGGCGGCTGCGGGATGCCAACCCCCACCCCGCCACCGAGCTCGAGTATTCGACACCCTTCGAACTCCTGGTCGCGGTCATACTCTCCGCCCAGGCGACCGACGTGGGCGTGAACAAGGCCACCCGGAAGCTGTTCCCGGCGGCCAACACGCCGGCGGCTATCCTCGCGCTGGGCGTCGACGGACTGTCCCGCTACATCCGCACCATCGGCCTCTACAACAGCAAGGCGAAGAACGTCATCGAGACCTGCCGGATCCTGCTCGAGGAGCACGAGGGCGAGGTGCCCCGGGACCGGGCGGCGCTGGAAGCCCTGCCCGGGGTCGGCCGCAAGACCGCGAACGTGATCCTGAATACGGCCTTCGGCGAGCCTGTGATCGCGGTGGATACCCACATCTTCCGCGTGGCCAATCGCACGGGTCTCGCCAAGGGCAAGACGCCGCTGGAAGTCGAGAAGCGGCTGAGCCGGCTGACACCGGAGGAGTTTCTGAAGGACGCCCATCACTGGCTGATCCTGCACGGGCGCTACGTCTGCAAGGCGCGCAAGCCTGACTGCCCGAACTGCATCATCGCCGACCTCTGCGAGTACCGCCGCAAGACCGAGTCGCCGGAGGCGGCCTGATGCTGTTCGGCCAGGATCGCGACGAACTGAGGCGTATGTATGCCGAGGCCTGGCAAAAGGCCACGGCATCCCGGCCGATGAGCGCGCTGGAAGCTCAGATCGCCGATGTGGTCGCCGCGCACCCGGAGTATCACGACGCGCTGGCGGAGCCGCGGCTCGCGCGGGATTACACCGGCGCGGACGGCGCCGCCAACCCCTTCCTGCACATGGGGCTGCACATGGCCCTGCGCGAGCAGGTGGCCACCGACCGGCCGGCCGGCGTACGGGCCGTATTCGAGGGCCTCGCCGCAAGGCTCGGCGACGCCCACGAGGCCGAACATCGCATGATCGAGTGTCTGGCGGAATCGCTGTGGGAAGCCCAGCGCGCCGGCACGGCCCCGGACGAGAGCGCCTATCTCGAGCGCCTGCGCCGGCTGACCTGATCGCCCGCGGCGATGAAATATGCGACCGGCCCGGCCGGTCTTCTCTGATGACCACGGACCGGAACACGGGAAACCGGTACACCACGAGACCGGCCCGACAGGCAAGAAGACGTAGAGGACGATGACGAAAACAGCACAACAGGAAACCGGTAAACCGAACGGCCGCGCGCAGCGCGATATCCCCGCAGGCGCCGGCCTCGGCCTGCGGCGGGGCCTCATGCAGTCGCTGCGGGAGGCGCAGCCCGAGGAGATCGACTTCCTGGAGGTGGCGCCGGAGAACTGGATCGGTGTCGGCGGCCGGCAGGGGCGGCGCTTCCGCGAATTCACCGAACGCTATCCCGTGACCCTGCACGGCCTGTCCCTCTCGCTGGGCGCGCCGTCGCCCCTGGACGAGGAACTGCTGCGGCGCATCCGTCGTTTCATGGACGAGCACGGCATCACCTTCTATTCCGAACACCTGAGTTACTGCGGTGATGACGGCCACCTCTACGACCTGATGCCCATCCCCTTCACCGAGGAGGCCGTGCACTACGTCGCCGGGCGCATCCGTCGTGCCCAGGAGATCCTGGGCCAGCGCATCGCGGTGGAGAACGTCTCCTACTACGCCACCCCGGACCGCTCGCTCACCGAGGCGGAGTTCGTGCGCGCGGTGCTGGAGGAAGCCGACTGCGATCTGCTGCTGGACGTGAACAACATCGTGGTGAACGCCATCAACCACGGCTACGACGCGGAGGACTTCCTGGCGGCCATGCCGGACGAGCGGGTCGCCTACCTGCACGTGGCAGGGCACTACGTGGAGGCCGAAGACCTGCGCGTGGACACCCATGGCGCGGCGGTCAGCGACCCCGTCTGGCGGCTGCTGGCGCAGACCTACGAGCGGCTGGGTCCGTTGCCGACGCTGCTGGAACGGGACTTCAATTTCCCGCCCCTGGACGAGCTGCTGGGCGAGCTGCGTCTGGTGCGCACCCTGCAGCACGAACCCGGGGCCCTGGCCGGCATCGAGGCGGAGGCCGCCCGTGTCTGAGCGCCCGTCGTTCCAGCGCAAGCAGTACGAGTTCGCGGCCCACATCCGCGACCCGAAGGCGAATCCGGCGCCGGCGGGAATCGAGGACCGTCGCCTCGCGATCTATCGCGACCTTTTCTTCGGCAATATCTCCGGGCTGCTCGCTGCCACCTTCCGGGTGACGAAACGCATCCTGGACGGCGAGCAGTGGGACGCCCTGGTACGCGACTTCATCGCCCGCCACGAGTCCCACACACCGTTGTTCCTGCACATGCCGCAGGAGTTCGTCGATTTCCTGGAACACGAGCGCGACGAGCCGACCGACCCCCCCTTCCTGCATGCGCTGGCGCACTACGAGTGGGTGGGTCTGGCGCTCTCCATCGAGGAGGAGGACCCGGACCTGGCCGACGTGGACCGGGAGGCGGACCTTCTGGCCGGCGTGCCCGTCGTCTCGCCGCTCGCGTGGCTCTGCGGTTACCCATTCCCGGTGCACCGCATCAGCACGGAGTTCCGACCGGAGGAGCCCGATCCGCAGCCGACCTGGCTGGTGGTCTATCGCCGGCTCGACGACCGCATGGGCTTCCTGGAACTGAACGCCGCCACCGCGCGCCTGTTCGAACTCGCGCGGGACAACCAGGCCGGCCGCACCGGACGCGAACTCGCCGAGACCGTCGCCGCGGAGATCGGCCACCCGCAACCGGAGGCCGTCGTCGCCGGCGCCCGCGACACGCTCGAGGAGATGGGACGCCTGGATATCATTATCGGCGTCCGCCGCGACTGAACCGTCACACGAGAGGGAGAGACTCATGACCGGATTCCTGAACCGGCTGCAGGACCTGCTGGACGCCACGAAGGCCGTGGACTTCCTCGGTCCGCTGGCGCTGCGCCTGTACCTGGTGCCCGTGTTCTGGGTGGCCGGCACCAACAAGCTGTCCGGCATGGACAACATCATCAGCTGGTTCGGCAACCCGGACTGGGGACTCGGCCTGCCGTTCCCCGCGCTCATGGCCTGGCTGGCCACCGGTGCGGAGGTGGCCGGCGCCGTCCTGCTGCTGATCGGCTTCGCCGTGCGCTGGATCTCCATCCCGCTGATGGTGACCATGCTGGTGGCCGCCTTCGGCGTGCACTGGAAGAACGGCTGGCAGGCCGTGCACGACCCGATGAGCCCGTTCCCGGCAGAGAACATCGAGGGCGCCGTGCAGCGGCTGGACAAGGCGAAGGAACTGCTGCGCGAGCACGGCAATTACGACTGGCTGACGGAGACCGGCGGCCTGGTGATCTCGAACAACGGCATCGAGTGGGCGGCGACCTACTTCGTGATGCTGCTGGCTCTGTTCTTCACCGGCGCGGGCCGCTACGCCAGTGTCGACTACTGGATCGCGAGACGATTCCGGCCACAGCGGGCGGCCGTGACTTCTGCCTAGCGGTCCTTCCTGCGCGGCAGGTAGAGATCCGTCAGCGTCCCCTCCCAGGCCTCCGCCGCCATGGCCACGGTCTCCGACAGGGTCGGGTGGGGATGGACGGTCAGGCCGATGTCGGCCGCGTCGGCGCCCATCTCGATGGCCAGCGCAGTCTCTGAGATCAGGTCGCCGGCGTTGGTGCCGACGATGCCGGCACCCAGCAGGCGGTTGGTCGACTTGTCGAACAGGAGCTTTGTGAGGCCCTCGTCGCGCCCCATGGCCAGTGAGCGCCCGCTGGCGGCCCAGGGGAACTGGGACTTGCCGTAGTCGACCCCCTGCTCTCTCGCCTCGGTCTCGGTGAGTCCCACCCAGGCCACCTCGGGGTCGGTATAGGCCACCGACGGGATCACCCGGGCGTCGAAGGCGCTCTTCTCGCCGGCCGCCGCCTCGGCCGCCACCTTGCCCTCGTGGGTGGCCTTATGGGCCAGCATGGGCTGGCCGACGATATCGCCGATGGCGTAGATGTGCGGCACGTTCGTGCGCATCTGTTTGTCCACCAGGATGATGCCGCGCTGGTCCACCTCGACGCCCGCCTTGTCCGCGTCCAGCTTGTCGCCGTTCGCCCGCCGGCCGACGGCCACCAGCACCCGGTCCCACAGGCCCGGCTCCGGCGCGCCCTCGCCCTTGAAGCTCACCCGGACGCCCTCCTCCCGGCTCTCCATGCCGGACACGCTCACGCCCAGCAGGATGTCCTCGTAGCGGTTCTTCATGCGCTTCGCGAGCGGCCGCACCAGGTCCGGGTCGGCGCCGGGCATCAGCTGCTTCATCAGCTCCACGACGGTGACCTTCACGCCCAGCGCATCGTAGACGCAGGCCATCTCCAGTCCGATGATGCCGCCGCCCACCACCAGCAGGCGGTCCGGCAGGGGCGCCAGCTCCAGCGCGCCGGTCGAATCGACGATGCGCTCGTCGTCCGGCAGGCCGGGTATGCGGCTGGGCTCCGAGCCCGCGGCGATGACGCACTGCTCGAATGCGATCACCCGACGCCCGTCGTCGTTCTCGACGGCCAGCCGGTGCGGCGACAGGAAGCGGCCGCTGCCGTGAACCACCTGCACCTTGCGCTGCTTCGCGAGGCCGGTGAGCCCGTCGGTGAGCCGTTTGACGACCCCCGACTTCCATTCACCGAGCCGCGTGGCGTCGATCTCCGGCTCACCGAAGCGAATGCCGTGCTCGCCCATCCCGGCCGCTTCCTCGATGACCCGGGCGGCGTGCAGCAGCGCCTTGGAGGGGATGCAGCCCACATTCAGGCAGACGCCGCCCAGGACAGGCCAGCGCTCGACCAGCGTCACCCGCAGGCCCAGGTCGGCCGCCCGGAACGCGGCGGCGTAGCCGCCCGGCCCCGCGCCCAGCACCACGAGTTCCGTCTCCAGGTCCGCGTCGGCCTCGTCGCGGGCCGCCCGTGGCGCTTCGCCCCGAGCGGACGAACGCTCTGCCCGACCGGACGCCTGTCCGGCCCGGTCTCCTTCCTCGGTCCCGCCCTCGGCCACGGCGGCCTCGGCCTCGCCGGTGTCGGCCTCTCCGTTGTCGCCGGAGGCACTTGCGTCTTCAGTCTCGTCACCGGACCCGGCCAGGCGCAGGAGCTCGCTGCCCTCGGAGACCTTGTCACCGGTCTTCACCAGCACGGACTCGACCCGTCCGGCCCGGGGCGCTGGCAGGTCCATGCTCGCCTTGTCCGTCTCCAGCGTGACGATGGGGTCCTCGGCGGCGATCTCGTCGCCCTCGGCCACGTGCACCTCGATGACGTCGACCTCGTCGAAGTCGCCAATATCGGGCACGCGGATGATATGGCCGTCTTCGCTCATGGCGCCGGGACCGTCATCATGGTGATCATGGCAATGGTGATCATGGCAATTATGCTCAGGGGATGGCCTCGAGCAGGCCGCCGACGTCGCCCAGGGCGCCGGACAGCCAGGTGGTGAAGCGGGCCGCGTCCGCGCCGTCGATCACGCGGTGATCGTACGACAGCGACAGCGGCAGCATCAGGCGCGGCTTGAACTCCCGGCCGTTCCAGACCGGCTGCATGCTCGAGCGGGAAACGCCGAGTATGGCGACCTCCGGGGCGTTGATGATCGGCGTGAAAGCCGTGCCGCCGATGCCGCCGAGGCTCGAGACCGTGAAGGTGCCGCCCTGCATCTGCTCGGCGCTGAGCTTGCCTTCCCGCGCCGCGGCGGACAGCTCGGCCAGATCACCGGCCAGTTCGTAGACGTCCTTGCGGTCGGCGTCCCGAATGACGGGCACCACCAGGCCGTTCGGCGTATCGGCAGCGAAACCGATATGGAAGTAATGCTTCAGCACCAGGTGCTCGCCATCCGGATGCAGCGAGCTGTTGAAGCGCGGGAACTCCTTCAGCGCCTGCACGCAGGCCTTGATGATGAACGCGAGCGGCGTCAGCTTGATGCCGCGCTCTGCCGCGGTGCCCTTCAGCTCCTGGCGCCTCTCCTCCATCTCCGTGATGTCGGCGAGGTCGTGCTGGGTGACATGGGGCAGGTTTAGCCACGACGCCTGCAGCCGGCGTGCGGAGATCTTGCGGACGCGGCCCAGCGGCTGGGTCGCCACGTCGCCGTACTTCGCGAAATCCACTTCCGGTACCCGCGGCAGCGCGGCGCCCGGCGCGGCCTTGCCGCCGCCCTGCAGCGTCTCCTTGACCCACGACTTCACGTCCTCGGCCAGGATGCGGCCCTTGCGCCCGGTGCCGCCCACCTTCACCAGGTCGACGCCGAGCTCCCGTGCCAGCTTGCGGACGGACGGGCTGGCATGGGCCCGTGAGAACCCTGCCTCGTCGATGGCCGGGAATCCGGAGGGCATGTCCCGGCGCTCTTCGGCGGAGTCGGCCCGCTCGCGGCGGCCGCTGCCGACCTGCGGTCGGGATGGCGGCTCCGACTCCGTCTCTCGGCGCTCCGTGCCGGCCTCGGCGCCGCTTTCGCGATCAGCCGCCTTGCGGTCCGCCCCCGCTTCCGCGCCGGTGTCGTCGGCCTCCCCCGCCTCCGCGGTCTCGCCGCCGTCGCCGCCACGCTCTGCGGTCAGCAGGGTCAGTATCTCGTCGCCGGAATTGACCTTGTCGCCGACGCTCACCACGACCTCGGCCACGCGGCCCGCCACCGGTGACGGCACGTCCATGGACGCCTTGTCCGTCTCTAGCGTCAGCAGCGGATCCTCTTCGGCCACCTCGTCGCCCTCGGCGACGTGGACCTCGATCACGTCCACTTCGTCGAAGTCACCGAGGTCCGGCACCTCGACCTTGCGCCGGCCGGGCTCTGCCACCGTATCGCCATCCGGCTTGCTGCCCGACTCGCGGCGTGGCTCGCCGCCGCCGGAGCGATCATCGTCGGCACCGGCCTTGCCGTCTCCGGCATCGGCATCGGTATCGGTATCGGTATCGGTGTCGGTATCAGTGTCAGTGTCGTCACGGTCGGCACTGCCCTCGTCATCCCCGGCGCCCTTTTCGCCGTCGCCGGAGGCATCCTCTTTTCCGCTTCCGCCGGTCTCGACCACGGCGATGAGGTCGCCCTCGTTCACCGTGTCGCCCGACGACACGCTGACCTCAACTACCTTGCCCGCCGCAGTGCTCGGCACGTCCATGGAGGCCTTGTCGGTTTCCAGCACGATCAGGCCGTCCTCCACCTCGACCGTATCGCCGGCGGAGACCAGCACCTCGATGACGTCGACGTCGGAGAAGTCGCCGAGATCGGGGACGCGTATTTCCCTGCGTTCAGCCATCGCCACCTCCTCAGAGGGTCACCGGATCCGGCTTGTCCGGATCGATGTCGTAGCGCCGGATGGCATCGGAGACGGTCTCCATGTCGAGCGCGCCCTCGTCGGCCAGCGCTTTCAGCGCCGTCACCGCGATGTAGCGCCGGTCCACCTCGAAGTGCTGGCGCAGCGCGGAGCGGCGGTCGCTGCGGCCGTAGCCGTCGGTGCCGAGCGTCACGTACTGGCCCGGCACCCAGCGCTGGATCTGGTCCGGCACGATCTTCATGTAGTCCGTCGCCGCGATGAAGGGGCCGTCCTTGTCCGCCAGGCACTGGTCGAGGTAGCTCCGTCTCGGCTCCTCGGCCGGATGGAGCTGATTCCAGCGTTCCACCTCCAGGCAGTCGCGGCGCAACTGGTTGAAGCTGGTGGCGCTCCAGATGTCCGCCGGAATGGAATAGTCATCCTCCAGCAGTTCGGCGGCGGCGATGACCTCGCGCAGGATCGTGCCCGCGCCCATCAGCTGCACGCGGACCTTGCCCCGGCCGCCGATCTTCAGCAGGTAGAGGCCCTTCAGGATGCCGTCCTCCACGCCCTTCGGCATGGGCGGGTGGACGTAGTTCTCGTTCATGCAGGTGATGTAGTAGAAGACGTTCTCCTGTTCGTGCAGCATGCGCCGCAGCCCGTCCTGGACGATCACCGCCAGCTCGTAGGCATAGGTGGGGTCGTAGGACAGGCAGTTCGGCACGGTGGAGGACAGCACCAGGCTGTGTCCGTCCTGGTGCTGCAGGCCCTCGCCGGCCAGCGTCGTGCGCCCGGCCGTGCCACCCATCAGGAAGCCCCGCGACTGCATGTCGCCGCCCGCCCAGATGAAATCGCCGATGCGCTGGAAGCCGAACATCGAGTAGAAGATGTAGAACGGGATCATCGGCCGGTCGTGATTGCTGTAGGCAGTGCCCGCGGCCGCCCAGGAACAGAAGGAGCCGGCCTCGTTGATGCCCTCCTCCAGAATCTGCCCCTTCTTGTCCTCCTTGTAGTACATCAGCTGGTCGGCGTCCTGGGGCGTGTACAGCTGACCCTTGGAGGCATAGATGCCCACCTGCCGGAACATGCCTTCCATGCCGAAGGTGCGCGCCTCGTCGGGCACGATGGGCACGACGTACTTGCCGATGCTCTTGTCGCGGATGAGTGTCGTCAGCAGGCGGATGAACGCCATGGTGGTCGACGCCTCGCGCTCGCCGGTGCCCTCCAGCTGGCTCGAGAAGGTCTCCAGCTGCGGCACCTGCAACGATTCGGAGCGGCTCCGTCGCTGCGGCAGGTAGCCGCCCAGCTTGCGCCGCCGCTCGTGCAGGTACTCGATCTCGTCGCTGTCCTCCGGCGGACGGCAGAAAGGCACCTTCGGGATGTCCTCGTCGGAGACCGGGATGTTGAAGCGGTCGCGGAATTCCTTCAGCGCCTCGTCATCCAGCTTTTTCTGCTGGTGTGCCGGGTTCGCGCTCTCGCCGCCGGACTCGCCCATGCCGTAGCCCTTCACGGTCTTGGCCAGAATGACCGTGGGACGTCCCTTACTGCGCACGGCCTTGTCGTAGGCTGCGTAGACCTTGATGGGATCGTGGCCGCCGCGGTTGAGACGCCAGACCTCCTCGTCGGACATGTTGGCCACCATCTCCTTCAGCTCGGGGTACTTGCCGAAGAAGTGCTCGCGGGTATAGGCGCCGCCCTTGTTCTTGTAGGCCTGGTATTCGCCGTCGACCGTCTCGTCCATGACCCGGCGGAGCAGACCGTCGGTATCCTTTGCCAGCAGAGGATCCCAGCGCGAACCCCAGATCACCTTGATGACGTCCCAGCCGGCGCCGCCGAACGCCGCCTCCAGTTCCTGGATGATCTTGCCGTTGCCGCGCACCGGACCGTCGAGGCGCTGCAGGTTGCAGTTGATGACGAATATGAGGTTGTCCAGCCCCTCGCGCACGGCCATCGTGATGGCACCCATGGCCTCCGGCTCGTCCATCTCGCCGTCGCCGAGGAAGCACCACACCTTGCGGTCGCTCTCCGGGATCAGGCCGCGGTGCTCGAGATAACGCATGAAGCGGGCCTGATACAGCGCCATCATCGGGCCGAGGCCCATGGACACCGTGGGGAACTGCCAGAACTCCGGCATGAGCCAGGGGTGCGGATACGACGACAGGCCGCCGCCGCCCACCTCCATGCGGAAGCGCTGCAGCTGCGCACCGGTGAGACGCCCCTCGAGATAGGCACGCGAGTAGATGCCCGGCGCCGAATGGCCCTGGATGAACACCAGGTCGCCGCCGTTCTGCTCGGAGGGCGCACGCCAGAAGTGATTGAAGCCCACCTCGTAGAGCGTGGCGGAGGACGCGTAGGAGGCAATGTGCCCGCCGTATTCGCTGCTGGCCCGGTTCGCGAGCACGACCATCGCCATCGCGTTCCAGCGGATGTACGCCTCGATGCGCCGCTCGAGGGAGCGGTCGCCGGGGTACTCCGGCTGCTGACCCGGCGAGATGGAATTCAGGTAGGCGGTGTTCGGGCTGTACGGCAGATAGGCACCCGACCGGCGTGCGAAGTCGATCATCCGGTTCAACAGGAAATGGGCTCGCTCGGGGCCGTGGACCTTCAGAACCGAGTCGATGGACTCGAGCCATTCCCGGGTCTCTGTCGGGTCGGTATCGTCGAAAGGACTTTTTGCACTCATGCCTGATGCCGTCTCTTGCCTGATGCCGTTTATCTGCCGCCGCCGCGGCCGTGATGAATTGGCGGAGGTCACCTGCTAGGATGGCGCTTCTTCTTCGCCCCGCTCCGCCCGCCAGAGGTTGGGAGCGTATGTTCGACCTTTGCCGGAGACAGGTCAAGGCGCCCCGGAGGAACCTCGAATGGCCACAGTGCTGCCGCCGGACTCGTCGATACGCGTCATCCAGTCGACGAAGAAGCCGCTGCTGAAGGACTACGAGAATCTCGACCAGCTGCTGGTGCTGCTGCCGAGCGGTGCGGACGAGAGCGCCTGGTCCGCCGTGCCGAGAGGCGCACGGCTGAGCCGCATCGCCCGCCGCCGCGATGCGTCCGACGACGTGCCGCTGGTCACGAGCCGCCTGGACAACAAGGCGCAGACCACCGTTCTGGTGGCCATGGTGGCGTCCGAGGCAAACGCGTTCGAACGAGGCACCGCGGCGCGGCGACTCGCGGCCGCGGCACTGGCAGAGGATCCCTCCCGGATCGCTGTGCTCGCGACCGGCTTCCCCGAAGAGGCGACGGCTGCGATGGCGCGTGATCAACTGCTCGCGCTGCTGCTCGCCGCCTTCCGGCTGCCGGTATTCCGGCAGAAGGCGCCGAAGCCGCGGCGACTCTCCACCATCCGACTGGTGGGCCTGCGCGAGCGGATCGACGCCGACCGGGTTCAGGCCGAAGCCGCCGGCAACAACCTGGCCCGCTGGCTGACCGCGCTGCCGCCGAACGTGGGTGACGCCAGGGCTCTGCGGGTCGCCGCCGCGGAGCTCGCCGAGCGGCACGGCTGGCATTACGAATTCCTCGACACAACGCAACTGGAGGACCGCGGCGCCGGCGCGTTCCTGGCCGTCGCCCGCGGCAACGACAACGATGACGCGGGCATCGTCCGGCTGTCCTGGCGCCCGGAGAGCGCCGGCGAAGCCCCCGCCGTCGCCCTGGTGGGCAAGGGCATCGTCTTCGATACGGGCGGCACGAATCTCAAACCCGCCGCCGGCATGCTGGACATGCACGGGGACATGCAGGGTGCCGCCGTCGCCCTCGGCAGCCTGCTCGCGCTGACGCTGCTGCAGGCGCCGTTCGCCGTCGACTGCTGGCTCGCACTGACCGAAAACCGGACCGGTCCCCTGGCCTACAAGCAACAGGACGTGGTCACTGCCGTCAACGGCAAGACGATACAGGTGATCCACACGGACGCCGAGGGCAGGATGGTACTCGCCGATACGCTGGCGCTCGCCGGCGAGTCCGGGCCCGGGACCATCATCGATTACGCGACGCTCACCGGGACCTGCATCAGCGCCCTCACCAGCCGCTACAGCGGCGTATTCACGAACCGCCCGTCGCTGCATCCCCTGCTCGAGCGCGCCGGCGAGGCGAGCGGCGAGCGAGTCTGGCCGTTCCCGGTCACCGACGAGTTCCGGGACGAACTGAAGAGCGAGGTCGCGGACCTGAGACAATGCCTGCCGGCCGGCGCCGGCGACCACATCATGGCTGCGGCGCTGCTGCGTGAGTTCGTGCCGCAACAGAGCACCTGGATCCATATCGACCTCAGTGCCTCCAGCCACGAGGGCGGGCTGGCCCATGCGCCCACGAAGGTCACCGGCTTCGGGGTCCGCTACACCCTCGGCCTGCTGCTGGATCTGGCCGAGACGCCCGGCCGCCCCGGCGCCTGAACCGCATGGGGAAAACGAACGAACAGAGCGAGCCGGCGCCGGTCGCCAACCGCTTCCGCGGCTTCCTGCCCGTCGTGGTCGACGTCGAGACAGGCGGTTTCAATGCGGACACCGACGCGCTGCTCGAGATCGCCGCCGTGCTGCTGGAGATGGATGACGGCGGCCGCATGGGGCGCAGCGAGACTCACCGCTATCACGTGAAGCCCTTCGACGGCGCCAACCTGGAGGCGGCGTCGCTGGCGGTCAACGGCATCGACCCCTGGCATCCGCTGCGCCCGGCCATCGACGAGCGGGACGCCCTGCAGCGGGTCTTCCGGGAAGTGCGGCGGGCCATCCGCGAGACCGGCTGCACCCGGGCCGTGCTGGTGGGCCACAACGCCTTCTTCGACCTGAGTTTCCTGAATGCCGCAGTCCGGCGCGCGGGCGTGAAGCGCAACCCGTTCCACCCGTTCTCGAGCTTCGATACGGCGACGCTGGGCGGTGTCGTCTTCGGGCAGACGGTGCTGGCGCGGGCGGTGACGGCGGCGGGGCTGGACTGGGACGAGTCCCGGGCTCATTCCGCGGCCTACGACGCGGAACGGACGGCGGATCTCTTCTGCGAGATCGTCAACCGCGTGCAGGACGTCTATCGGGACGCGCTGGGCGGCGGCTGAGCGCCGCCGCCCTCAGGCGGCGACGTCGTCGAGCATCTGCTTCAGCTCACCGGAGTGATACATTTCCACGGCGATATCCGAGCCGCCGACGAGCTCACCGCGGACGTAGAGCTGGGGGTAGGTCGGCCAGTTCGAGTAGCTCTTCAGCGCCTCGCGCAGTTCCGGATCCTCCAGGATATTCACATAGGCGAATTCCTTGCCGCAGGCCTTCAGTGCCGCCACCGACTGGGCGGAGAAGCCGCACTGCGGGAAATCCGGCGTGCCTTTCATGTACAGCAGGATCGGATTCTCGTTGATCTGCTGCTTGATCCTCTCGATTACGTCCATTTTCCCCTCTACCTCCATTGCTGTCGTTAGCCTGCTATCGATACGTCATCGGCCGGCCTTCACGGCCAGCCGGTTGTCCACCCCGATGACCCCTGGCACGGCGGCGGCCAGCCGCCCCGCCCTGTCCCGCTCGGCGAAACTCGTGACGAAGCCGTTCAGCGTCACTCGTCCTCCGGCCGTCGTCACGTCGATGCCCGTCGACTCTACTGACGTGTCCGCCAGCAGTCTCGAACGCACCGCCTCGGTGACTCCGGCATCGCCGATCGATCGCGTGGTGCCGGTGCGCGCGGTACTCTCGCTCGCAGTGTCGCCCTGGCCACTCACCGGACCACTGCTGTGGCCATCGCCGATCAGCATGGCAGAGCAGCCGGCCAGGCCGAAACCGGCCAGCAGGAGCGGGAACAGGAGCGTGGCGGAGCGTGGGGTATTCATGGGATCTCAGGGGCCGGCCCTCCGCATTGCGGCGCGGCCGGGCAGCGCCGCCACGACGCGCCATTGTTCCTGCGGGCTGAGGGTCGACCAGGCGCCGATCTCGTCGAGGGTGCGCAGACAGCCCGTGCAGACGTCCCGTTCGTCCAGCGTGCAGATGTTCACGCAGGGCGAGGCCGGGCGTCTCGGCGGCGACTCTTTCATCACTCTCTGGTTCAATCCTTGCGACTACCGGTCACTGTGCATTTATAGTGGATTATACGTATGTTGGCGCTTGTGACCAGAGACCCCCTGGCGTATCGTCCGGGCGCGGCGCGGAGGCAGCGGAAATGCAGAAAGACAGGCTCTCGGCACACATCCGGGCGAGCGTGGACGCAGCCCTGGCGGAGGACGTCGGCAACGGCGACGTGACGGCGGCGCTGATCGACCCGGGGGCCCGCTCCCGCGCCACGGTGGTCTGCCGCGAAGCCGCGATACTGTGCGGCCGGGCCTGGTTCGACCGGGTCTTCGCCGTGCTGGACGAGACTGTCCGCATCGACTGGCAGGCCGACGACGGCGTCCGGCTGACGCCGGGCGAGACGGTCTGCGCCCTGGAGGGGCCTGCCCGGCCGATCCTGACCGGCGAGCGCACCGCGCTGAATTTCCTGCAGACGCTCTCCGGGACCGCCACGGCGGCCGCCCGCTACGCGGCCGCCGTCGCCCACACCGGCTGCCGCATACTGGATACCCGCAAGACGATCCCGGGCCTGCGCCTCGCCCAGAAGTATGCCGTGCGCTGCGGCGGTGCAGTGAACCACCGCATCGGGCTGTTCGACGCCGTGCTCGTCAAGGAGAACCACATCATCGCCTGCGGCGGCATCGCGGCAGCCGTCAGGCGTGCGCGCGCGGAGAACCCTTCGCTACCGATCGAAGTGGAAGTCGAGAACATCGACGAGCTGCGCGAGGCGCTAACCGCGGGAGCCGACCGCCTGCTGCTCGACAACTTCCCGCTGGATGCCCTGCGCGAGGCCGTGCGCATCACCCGCGACAGCGGCACGGGCGCCACGCTGGAGGCGTCCGGCGGACTCGAAATGGCCGATATGGCGGACGTCGCCGAAACCGGTGTGGACTTCATCTCGGTGGGCGCGCTGACCAAGCACCTGCGCGCCGTGGATTACTCGATGCGGTTCGGCGTCGAGACCGCCGACGGGCACTAGACGGCCTGTCGCGGTATAGCGGTATAGCGATTAAAGCGATTCGGCGGCGAAATTCTGCTGCACGCGCTTCGGCTCGGAGACGCCGTAGCCCTGGGCATAGTCGATGCCCATGCCGCGCAGCATGGTGATGATCTCCTCGTTCTCCGCGAACTCGGCGATGGTCTGCTTGCCGGTCAGGTGGCCGATCTCGTTGATCGAGCGGACCATCTCCCGGTCGATGGGGTCGTGCAGGATCTCCTTCACGAAGCTGCCGTCGATCTTCAGGAAATCCACCGGGAAGTGCTTCAGGTAGCCGAACGACGACAGACCGGTGCCGAAGTCGTCCAGGGCGAACTTGCAGCCCAGCTCCTTCAGCGCGTTGATGAATCGGTTGGCCTGTGAGTAGCTCGCGATGGCCGCCGTCTCGGTGATCTCGAAACATATCTTCGTCGCGTCGAGTCCGCTCACCTGGAACTGCTCGATGACGAAGGGCAGGAACTTCTCGTCGCCGAGGCTCTGGCCCGACAGGTTGATGGAGCAGAGATCCAGGCGCTCACGCTCGTCGGCCTCGGAGACCAGCCAGCGGAAGGCATTGGAGATCACCCAGCGGTCGATGTTCGGCGTGATGCCGTAGCGCTCTGCCGCGTTGATGAACAGCTCCGGCGAGACCATGGCGCCGGCCTCGTCGCGCATGCGCAGCAGCAGTTCGTAATGGGCGCCCCGATCCTCGCCCTGCAGCGGCAGGATGGTCTGGCGGAAGAGTTCGAAGCGTGACTCTTCCAGCGCGTTGTTGATGCGCGCGGCCCATTGCATCTCGCGCCGTCGGCGCATCAGGTCGATGTCGTTCTCGTGATAGCTGTGGATGCGGTTGCGACCCGCCTCCTTCGCCGCCGCGCAGGCGCTGTCTGCAGCCGACAGGAGCGCCGCCACGTCGTCGTTGTCGGCGGTGATGGGCACCACACCGATACTCGCGCCCAGCCGGAAGCTGCGCTCGTCCCAGACGAACTTGTAGTCGGCCACCGTCTCGCGCAATTCCTCGGCGGTGCGCATGGCCTCGTCGAGGTTGCAGCTCTCCAGCAGCACGCCGAACTCGTCGCCGCCGAGGCGCGCCAGGGTATCCCGCCAGCGTATCTTCGACTTCAGCAGCGCACCGAGCTGGGCCAGCAGGGCGTCGCCGGCGCTGTGGCCGCAGCTGTCATTGACAATCTTGAACTGGTCGAGGTCCATGTAGCAGAGCGCGTAGGAGGTCTCCCGCGCTCTCGCGCTCTTCAGCGCGCGCTCCAGCCGGCTCTCGAACTCGCGCCGGTTCACCAGCTGGGTGAGCATGTCGTGGCTGGCGTGGTAGGCGAGCTTGCGGTTCAGCTCCCGGGCCTCGCTCACGTCGTGGAAGATCAGAACGCCGCCGGTCACGTTGCCCGAGCCGTCCCGGATCGGCGAGGCCGTCGACTCCACGTACAGCTCGTTGCCGTCCCGCGTGATCAACAGCGTCGGGCGCACCGATTTGATGGAGCGGTTGCGGCGGATGGCCACCGCTACCGGATTCTCGAGCGGCTCGCAGGTCTCCTCGTGGTAGGCGCGGAAGATCTCGTCCACCGCGCGGCCCGTGGCGCTGTCCACTTTCCAGCCGGTGAGCTCCTCGGCCACCGGATTGACGTATTCCACGTTGCAGTCGGCATCCGTCGTGACCACGCCGTCGCCGATGGACTGCAGGGTGATCTGGGCGCTCTCCTTCTCGCGGAACAGCGCCTCCTCATAGAGCTTGCGCTCGGTGATGTCCACCTCGACACCCACCAGGCGGCGCAGCCGGCCGTTGTCGTCCTGCAGCGCCTTCGCCCGGCTGATCATCCAGCGCCAGTCGCCGCTGGAGTGGCGCATGCGGTGGACGCTCTCGAAGTAGTCCGCCCTGCCCTCCAGATGCTCGCGCATCTTGGACTGGACCCGGGTCATGTCGTCGGGGTGCACGAGGCGGTACCAGTCGGGGGAGATATCCTCCTCGTCCTCGTCGTAGCCGAGCATGGTCTTCCAGCGGCGGGAGAACCACACGGCCTTGGCGCGGCCGTCGAAATCCCAGATGCCGTCGTTGGCGGTCTCGGACAGCAGTTCGTCGCGCTCGCGGATGTGGGCCAGCTCGGCGCGGGTGCGTAGGCGTTCGACGCCGGCGCCGAAGCTCGAGCCGAGCAGTTTCAGAAGCAGTTTGAGATTGGCGTCCCAGCCCTCCACCGGGGCCTCGTTGGCCAGCGCGATGAATCCGGCCGGGCCTTCGGCGGTGCCGACGCCGATCAGCAGGCAGGCACCGAGGCCGATCTCTGTGAGGCGCGCCGCCTCCGCCTCCGCACCCGTTGGCGGCTGGCCACAGTCGCCGATCTCCAGCAGACGCTGTCCGCTCATGCCCCGGGCCAGCCAGCGCCAGTCGGCGAGGTCCTGGTGCTGGAGAACCTGGGGCCGGCATATGCTGTAGGGAGACGTCGCCGCAATCACCGTCTCGATGCTGGCCGCGCGCTCGTCGGCGAGGCAGACGAAAGCGACGTCGACGCCCGCCGCGTCACGGAGATCCTCGACCACGGATTCGATCACCGCGCCGGCCGTGGCCTTCTCCAGGGTAAGGAGATTGATCGCCAGCTTGGTATAGACGGCATCCACGGCGATCGCGGGGTATTGCCCGGAACCGCGCCGTGAGGCGAGTGTGTCGCCGGCGATGCCGGCCCGCAGATCCTTCTCGCTGATCATCTCGAGGCTTTGCACCCGTCGGCAGTCAGTCGGGACATTCTAGGGAGCCCCCGCGGACCGTTGGATTGACAGCGTTCTCACTTCCAGTATCCCCGCGCACGCCGTGTTAGGGAGGCATTCTGACACGATATTCTAAGAATACAAGCTAAGTAACCGGAATGACTTGGGTTATGCATCGCCGGCGGATCGATTACCGATCGCCAGGCCCGGCGTGGCTTCGCGGCGGCGACCGGCACGGCATCATGCGACCGGGCAAAGTCGCAGATCAGAAAGGAGGACGGGGGAATCGGGTACCGGGGCTGGTGCCGAAGGTCAGACTCGAACTGACGACCTACGCATTACGAATGCGTTGCTCTACCGACTGAGCTACTTCGGCCCCGGGTGGGCGGCGAGTATAGATAATGCGGAATAGGCAGGCAATCCACCGCCCGCCGTGGTGCCTCAGCGCTTGCCCCGCACCCGTATGATGAGCTCGACGCTCTCCTGCTCGGTGCCGGCGGGCAGATCGGGCACGTCCATGATGGCCACCTGTCCGGACGGGATGTCCGACAGCTCACCCGTGTCCACATTGTAGAAGTGGTGGTGCGGGTGCGTGGTCGAATCGTAGAACAGCCGGCTGGGATCCACGTTGACTTCCCGGGCGAGCCCCTTGTCGCTGAACAGCTTCAGCGTGTTGTAGATGGTGGCCTTCGACACCCGGCTGCCTCGCTCGCGCAGACGTTCCAGTATCTGTTCGGCGGACAGATGCTGGGGACGCTCCAGCAGGATGCTGGCCACGTCGACGCGCTGGGGCGTGGGCATGACGCCGTGGGACTCGAGGCGCTTTTCGACTTCCTGTCTGTTCAAGGGATACCGACCGCTTCAGGTTTAGACCAAGTACAGGCTTGGTCCGAGTCCAATGTTCATCGAAAGATGATAGTGATTCTCAAAATGGCACACAAGCCCGATTTCCGGGCGGCTCGGCCGGGAATAGCGCTCGCTCGACAGGCGCTCGCTGCCGACAATGCCCCCTGCGGTCAACGGCACCGGAGGGAACTGGGCAATGTCCCGACACCGCGGCTATTCGCTGTACGAGCTGCTGGTCACGCTGAGCGTGGCGACCATCCTGATCGTGATCGGCGCGCCGCCCCTCGGCAGCCTGATCGCGCGCAATCAACTGACGGCCGAGATCAACGCCCTGCACCACGCGCTGCACTTCGGCCGTCAGGAGGCCATCAAGCGCCGGCTCAACCTGGTTCTGTGCCAGTCTGCAGACGGCAGCCGCTGCACCGGCGCTGCCGACTGGGGCGGCGGCTGGATGCTGTTCGCCGACGACGATGACGACGGCCGAGCGGACCTCGGCGAGGCGGTGCTTCGCCGCCACCGGCCCGCCGATGCAGTGAACATAATCACGAACCGGCATCGCTACACCCTGCGCGGCGTGCGCAAACGCAATACCAACGGCACCTTCCTGGTCTGCGACGGCGCCGGCCGCGTCCCTGCCCGGGCGCTGATCGTGAGCTACACCGGCCGCCCGCGGAGTGCGCCGGGGGACGACGCCCCGGCAAGCCTGACCTGTGCTGGCGCGTGAACGCCCGGCCGGGACATACCGCTCGTCCGGCCTGAGCGACCGCTCGTCGGGAATATTTCCCCTGCAGGATCACGCGGGATAGTGTCCGCCCCATGGAAAGAACCGCACAACACGGCTTTACGCTGTACGAGCTGCTGGTCACGGTCGTGATCATGGGCATCATCCTGTCCCTGGGCGTGCCCAACTTCCTCGAGTTCACGCGCAACAACCGCATGGCCGCCACCTCTAACGACCTGCTTTCGGCCTTCACGCTGGCCCGCAGCGAGGCCGTCAAGCGCAAGGCACCGGTCACGGTCTGCTCCAGCCTGAACGCCGAGGCAGCCAACCCGGCCTGCGGCGGCACTTTCGCCGACGGCTGGGTGGTATTCGCGGACGACTCGGGCCCGACCCCGAACGTGCAGATAGACGCCGGCGAAGAAATCATCCGCAGCATTGGGCCAGTCCCGGACGGCATCACGCTGCAGACCAACGGCGGCTCCAACTACTTCTCCTATGCCGCCACCGGCTTCGGGTTCGGCAACGTCGGCGGCGCCGGGCCCGCCCTGCGAGGCGCCCTCATGTGCGACAGCCGGGGCAACGTGCCCGCCGCCGGCGGACTGTCCGCGGCTCGCGCGCTGCGCATGGACGGCCCCGGCCGGCCCCAGGTCGTGCGGGAAGTGGCCCTCGTGCAGAACGTCGCCGACATACTGGTCGGCGCGGGCTGTCCCTGAAGCAGGGCCGGGAAGCGCGGAAAGAACAGATGAGCGAGAAGATGAACGCGAACCTGATGCAGAGAATACGGGGTTTCACGCTGATCGAGGCGCTGATCGCCATGGTCGTGATGTCGGTGGGCATGCTCGGTATCGCGGGCCTCTACCTGCAGACGCTGCAGGCCGGTCGCACCTCCCAGTTCCGCACCCAGGCGGTGACGCTGGCGGGCGACGTCGCCGACCGGATCCGGGCCAATCGCACCGCCGGCATCGCTTACGCGGGCGCCGGCGCCGACAACGACTGCGATACGGGCCTCGTGGACTGCGACGCCGACCAGATGGCACAGCACGACATTTTTCTGTGGAGCCAGCAGGCCCAGCAGACGCTGCCCGGCGGCGACGTCGAGGTCGCGCTCGATCAGTTGACCGTGCCCTGGACGTACACGGTCACCGTCAACTGGGACGAGGCGGGTCAGCCTGAAGCGCCCTCTTACACCATCCAGGTACAGGCGATGAACTGATGGATGCGATGAACACAAATCACAGTCGTAGCTTGCGTGGTGGTTGGCCGAATCCGGCTGGCCGTCAGGCGGGCGTCACGCTGATCGAACTGATGGTCGCGCTGGTGATCGGCTCGTTCCTGATCATCGGTGCCGTGCAGGTCTATACCCAGAGCCGCAGTGCCTACATCGTCAACGAGAACATCGCCCGCGTGCAGGAGAACGGAGAGTTCGCCTTCGACGTCATCGAACCCGACCTGCGCATGGCGAGCTACTGGGGCCTGCTGAGCCGGCCGGACCTGGTCGAGGGACGGGCCGCCACGGGCGACCCGGATCCGCTGAACATCAATCCTCCGGCCGGCTGCGGCGCCGACTTCGTAACGGATCTGCTGCGGCCGATCGAGGGCGCGAACAATACGACCGACTGGCCCTGCGTGGGTGCCGGCAATTTCATGCCGAACTCGGACAGTTTCGTGGTCCGCCACGCACGTATCACGCCGAGCGCGCCCACCGCGGGCGTCATCCAGCTGGAGACGACCCGGCTGCAGGGCCAGCTCTATTCCAACGGCGTGGCTCCCGGCGGCTTCGTGGGCGGCGGCACCCAGACCAACAATCTGGTGGTCAACGGGTATTACGTCTCGCCGAGCTCGGACATCTTCCCGACCGTGCCATCGCTGCGGCGGCGCTCGCTGGCAACGGTCGGCGGCGCACCCGTGATCCGCGACGAGGAGGTGGTGCCCGGCGTCGAGAACATGCAGGTCCAGTTCGGCCTCGACATGGACGGGAACGCCACGGTCGACCGCTACGTGAATCCGGACAGCCCGATCATCGATCCGGCCTCCGGCGCATTCGACCCCGAGGTCCGCGTCATCGCCGTGCGGCTCTGGCTCCTGGTCCGTTCGGTGGAGCGGGAGCCCGGCATCGCCGACAACACGGACTACCAGCTCGCCGACGTCGATCTGGGGACGTTCAACGACGACTTCCGCCGCATGGTCAAGACCAAAACGATACTGCTGAGGAACGTGCGCACATGAGGCAGACGAGCGAAAACTTCAACGGAACGCGGCAGCGCCAGCGCGGTGCTGCGCTGGTGGTGGGGCTGGTCCTGCTGATGGTCCTGACGCTGCTGGCCATCTCCGGCATGAATACGGCGACGACCGGACTCACCATGGCCGGTAACAACCAGTTCCTGGAGAGCGCCTTCCAGGCCGCCGAATCCGGCGTGGACGAGGCACTGGCTCAGGGTACGTTCCAGACGGCGGCGCCGAACATCATCGCGCCGCACGCGATCAACGTTACCGACACGGTCGAGTCGACCACCACCTATCAGTGCAACACGCTGGTGCCGGACGCCGCCTTCAGCATCGGCGCGGGCAAGGGCATCGCGGCATTCCATTTCCAGACGATCGCGACCGCGGAATCGACCCGCGGCGCGACCGCCGAGCACACCCAGAACTTCTACATCGTCGGGCCGAAGGGCATTACCGACGTCTGCCCCTGAGGCGGAAGGATCACCGAGGGAGACAGCGACATGAGATTACGGATGACACTGACAGTACTGGCGCTCGCCGGCCTGGCGCAGGTGGCGGCGGCAGCGCCGCCGGCGGTCGAGGAGGCCTACGAGGTATGGGTCAGGCATCTGACACTCCCCGCCAACGAGTTCGGCAGCGTGATCCTGCGGGAATGCGA
Source organism: Lentisalinibacter sediminis (assembly GCF_040706615.1). NCBI lineage: Bacteria > Pseudomonadati > Pseudomonadota > Gammaproteobacteria > Woeseiales > Woeseiaceae > Lentisalinibacter > Lentisalinibacter sediminis. The sequence continues at coordinate 295,825 of NZ_JAPDRF010000003.1, forward strand.
CGACTGCGACCGCGTGACGCTGCGGGTAGAAGGCGACACGAGTTACGTCTTCGACGGTCAGGCGATGACGCTGAGGGCCTTCCGCGAATCAGTCCTTAACATGGACGACCGCGACGAGGCGGTGGGTACGGTCGTCTACCGGCTCAAGGACAACCGGGTGCGGCAGATCAACGTGAGCACGCCGCCGGAGACCTCCGGCGAGCGGTCGTTCGAGACACGAGGATAGGGATATGACTCGGAACACGCACAATATTCGAGCGCTGGCGGCGGGCGCACTGCTCTCGCTGGCAGCGGGCGGCGGCGCCCTCGCGGACGACACCGAACTGCTGGTGCTGAACCCGACGACGCTACCCGAGGACCGGCCGAACATCCTGTTCATCATGGACTCCTCCGGCAGTATGCAGACCCAGGAACTGGTGCAGGAAGACTACGATCCGGACCGGGACTACAGCGGCTCGTGCGACAACTCCAAGCTGTACTGGACCACGAATACGTCCGCCACTCCGGACTGTTCCGTCTCTCTCGCCCAGATCGACAAGGACTCGTTCTTCTGCGATCGGGCGACCGCGGAGCTGCGCGCGACGGGCGCGTACACGGACAAGTTCGTCCAGTACCGGGAATATCCGGACGAGGACGACACGGATCAGTGGGCGCGGCTGGACCCGAGTGATAACTCGAGTCCGGTCGAGTGCGCGCGGGACTCCGGTCTGCACGGCGAGACCGACTCCAGCACGGCCGTATTCGCCCAGCGGGGCCTGGACAACCTGCCCTGGACCTCGGACCCGGACCAGTCACTGGTCTGGGGCGCCGACCTTGCCGATACCACATACAAAGTCGTGGACGGCAACTACATGAACTGGGCTGCCAATCCGCCGACGGTGTTCAAGCGCCGCACCGATATCCTGAAGGAGGTGGCCAAGAACGTGCTCGGCTCCGTCAACGACGTCAACGTCGGCATGATGCGCTTCAACTTCGACGACGGCGGTCAGGTCATCAAGGCCATGGAACGCATCGAGGACAGCCGGGCGGAACTGTTTAACGCGATCGACAACCTCCCCGCCAGCGGCGTAACGCCGCTCGCCGAGACTATGTGGGAGGCGGCGCGCTACTACCGCGGCATGAGCCCGGAATACCACTACTGGAACTGGCGCACCGACCAGGACCTGGCCGCAGTGGACACCTCGACGAGCCCCGACACCTACGTGAGCCCGGTCAGCTACTCCTGCTCGCGTAACTTCATCGTCCTGCTCACGGACGGTCTGCCGGTCAGCGATTGGGACGTGCAGAATTACAACCTGACCAGCTGGCTGCCGGACTACTCCGTGGTGACCGGCCGCAATGGCTGCACCGGCTCCGGCGGCGGCGCCTGCCTGGACGACATCGCCGAATACCTGTTCAAGGGCGACCTCAACGGCGACGAACTGGGTACGCCCCATGTCAACACCTACACCATCGGTTTCCGCACGGACTTCCCGCTGCTGAAAGAGACGGCCGAGGTCGGCGGCGGCCAGTACTACACGGCCGACAACACCCAGGGCCTGACCGACGCGCTGACCCAGATTCTGAACACGATCAGCCAGCAGGAAGTGACTTTCACGGCGCCGGCGGTGCCGGTGAACGCCTTCAACCGCGCGCAGAACCTGAACGAGCTGTATGTGACGGTATTCCGGGCCGACCGCAAGCTGCGCTGGCCGGGCAACCTGAAGAAATATAAGCTGGTCGGCGGCAAGATCGTTGACGCGAACGGCATCGAGGCTGTCGACCCGGCAACGGGCTTCTTCAAGCAGGCTGACCCGAATACCGGGCAGACCGAGACGGCCCGCAGCTTCTGGTCCGACGTCGACGACGGCCGGGTGGTTCAGCTGGGCGGTGCCGCCAACGAGCTGCCGTCCCCGTCTTCCCGCAACCTGTACACCAACCTGACCGGCAACAGCGGCGTGGATCTCACGGCTCCGGCCAATGCGGTCTCGCTGGCCAACGCGGGCAACTTCGCGCTGTCCGATCTGGGCCTGACCGGCGCCTCCACCGAGCCGTCGAAGTCCGACCTCATCGCCTGGGCGCTGGGCGAGGACATCCAGGACGAAGATGGCGACCCGCTGACCACCCAGCGTGACCAGATGGGCGACCCTCTCCATTCGCGCCCCGCGGTCGTGGTCTACGGCACCACCGAGGCCAACGTCCGCAGCGTCGTTTTCGTGGGCACCAACGAAGGCTACGTGCACGCCATCGACGCAGAAGACGGTAGTGAACTCTGGGCCTTCTTGCCGCGGGAGAAACTCTCCGATCTGGCGCGCCTGTTCGAGAACCCGAAGTCCGCAAACAAGCACTACGGGGTCGACGGCAACATGCAGGCCGTCATCATCGACAAGAACAACAACGGCCTGATCGATACCGGCATCGACAACGTCTACCTGGTGTTCGGCATGCGCCGTGGCGGTGGCAGCTATTATGCCATCGACATCACCGACCCCGAGGCTCCGGAGCTGGCGTGGAAGTTCTCGAATCCGACGATCGGGCAGAGCTGGTCGACGCCGGTCGCTGCGAGGGTCGCGGTCGACGGCGCCAATCAGGCGGACCACAAGACCGTGCTGATCTTCGCCGGCGGCTATGACGTGGCCCACGACGAGCCGGGCGCGTTCTCGAGCACCGAGGACTCTTTCGGCAACGCCATCTTCATGGTGGACGTCGACGACGGCGAGCTCCTCTGGTCCGCCGGCAACGACTCGTCCCACGACCTGGTACTGCCGAAGATGAAACGCGCCATCCCGTCCGACGTGACGGTGGCCGACATGAACGGCAACGGCCGCGCCGACCGCATGTACGTGGGCGACATGGGCGGCCAGCTGTGGCGCTTCGACATCTTCGACGGCCAGCCGCCGTCAGATCTCGTGGCCGGCGGCGTCATCGGCACCTTCGGCATCGAGAGCGGTCTGACGGGCGCGGCCAACGAGCGCCGCTTCTTCGTAGCACCGGACATCGCGATTTTCCGTGATCCTGTCCAGGACAAGCGCTACCTCTCCATCAGCATCGGCACAGGCTATCGGTCGCATCCGCTGGATACCGATACGGACGAGCGTTTCTACTCGATCCGCGACCCGTACATCTTCCAGCAGCAGCCCCAGGCCTGGTACGACGGCCTGGGCGCCGGGCAGATCGTCACCGAAGCCACACTGGTGGACGTCACGAACGAGCCGAGCGGCACGGTGCTCGACCCGAGCGACGACGGCTGGATGCTGACGCTGCGCGACGGCGAGAAGATCCTCTCCGAATCGCGTACGTTCAACGATACGGTCTTCGTGGTGAGCTTCCAGCCCAAGATCGCCGATCTGGCCGCCTGTAATCCGGGCGGCGGCACCAACCGTCTCTACGAGATCAGCGTGGTCAATGGTGATCCGCCGCCGCCGGAAGACGGTGAGATATCGGACCCCGACCCGCGCTCGGAGGAACTCAAGCAGGAAGGCATCGCGCCGGAGACGGTATTCCTGTTCCCGAGCCCCGACGATCCGCAGAACTGCGTGGGCAAGGAATGCTCGCCGGATCCCGTCGGCTGCGTCGGTGTCGAGTGCTTCGACCCGGGCTTCGAGAACGTGCCCGTGAGGACCTTCTGGACGGAGGACGGCGTCGAGTAATCGGCGCCTGTCCCGCCCGTCCCGCACGAGAGAGAAATCATGCGCAAGACCATGCAAGGCATCACGCTGCTGGAACTGATGATCGTCGTCGTCATCATCGGCACGCTGGCGGTACTGGCCTACCCCAACTACCGGGAGTACTCCTCACGGGCGCAAAGGACCGAAGCGCGTTCCATGCTGCTGCGCATCGCCGCGGACCAGGAGAAGTTCTACCTGCAGAACTCCACCTACGCCAACACGATGACCGCCTTCGGCTATGGCAGCAACGCGGTGCCGACCGATACGGGCAAGTACGAGATCTCCATCACCGCCGGCGACGCAGCAGACTTCACGGTCCGTGCGGACTACCAGAACGCCGATGCCGAGGCCGGCAAATGCAGCTGGTTCGAGCTGGACGCCCGCGGCACCCGCACCTCGGGCCCGATGGCTCCCGACGAGTGCTGGGCCCGGTAACCACCGCGATGATCGACACCTGACGGGCCGCCCGGTTCTGTGCCGGGCAGTCCGTCAGGTCTCTTGCCCGTCGCCCTTGTCCCCGGCATCGTCACGGCCGGAGAAGAACAGCGCGTCGATGATCAGGCAGGCAGCACCCACCGTGATGGCCGAATCGGCGAGATTGAAGGCCGGGAAGTAGGCATCCTCGTAGTGGACGTGGATGAAGTCGATCACGTACCCATAGTGGACGCGGTCGATCACGTTGCCGAGCGCGCCGCCCATCACCAGTGACAGACCGACGGCGAGCCAGGACTGCCCCCGCGCCGGCAACCGCCGCAGCCAGAACAGGATGACGATGCTGACGACGATGCCGAGGCCGATGAACAGCCAGCGCTGCCAGCCGCCGGCATCGGCCAGGAAGCTGAACGCGGCGCCGGTGTTGTGCAGCAGCGTCAGGTCCAGATACGGGTTCACCGCCACCGATTCGAACAGTTCGAACTGCCGGGTCACCACCCACTTGGTCGCCTGGTCGGCCGCCAGCACGGCCAGCGAGAGCCAAAGCCAGTAGACGGCCGTGCCACCGCCGGCCGGGCCGGCGCCCTCCTTCGCCCCGTTACTGGGGGATTCACTCACTCCGGCTTCCTCCGTCATGCTGCCAGTATCTCCCGTGCCTGGGCCGCGTCCACGTGCATCTGCTCGGTCAGGGCGCCGAGGTCCGCGAACCGGGCCTCGTCGCGCAGCTTCGCGATGAACTCCACGCTGATGTAACGGCCGTAGATCTCGTCGTCAAAATCGAACAGATGGACCTCGAGCAGCGGCTTCGTCCCGTTGACTGTCGGCCGCGTCCCCACGCTGGCGACGCCGTCCCGCAACGTGTCACCGATACCGGCGACGCGCACGGCGAAGATGCCCATCACCGGACTCTGGCGCCGGCAGAGATTCACGTTGGCGGTGGGATAGCCCAGCGAACGGCCCAGCCGCTGGCCGCGGATCACACGGCCGCACATGCGGTAATAGCGGCCCAGGAAACGCCGGGCCTGTTCCATGTCGCCGGCGGCCAGCGCCTCGCGTACCGCACTGCTGCTCACGCGGATGCCGTCCACCACCACGCTCGGCATCTGCTCGACGTTGAAGCCGGCCCGTTCGCCGGCCCGGATCAGGTCCTCGACGCCGCCGCTGCGATGCCTGGCGAAGCGGAAGTCGTCGCCGACCACCAGGTGGCGGACACGCAGGCCCTCGACGAGCAGCGCATCCACGAATTCCTTCACACCGATGTCGGCCATGCGATGATCGAAGCGGGGACAGAAGAAACCCCGGATGCCGTAGTCACGAAATGCCCGGAACTTCTCGCGGAAGCGCATGAGACGCGCCGGCGGCCGCTCCTCGGAGAAGAATTCCTTGGGCGTGGGTTCGAAGCTCATCACGACCGGGTTGGCGCCCAGGGCGCGTGCTTCTTCGAGGACGCGGTCGAGTATGCGACGGTGGCCGAGGTGCAGCCCGTCGTAGGCGCCGATCGTCAGCACGCTGCCGGCGGGGCCCGCGAGACGCGGCAAAGAATCTCTCGTCCTGCTGAGCTTCATGGAAACCTCTGGTCCGGACACCGCGGCCCTCACCGCGCCGGTGCAGGCGGAAGGGTAGCACGATGGCGCGCGGATCGCGGCGGTGGCCGCCGCTCAGACGCGGCCCCCGCCGCTCGCGCCGAGGCGCAGGTGGCGCGGCCGCAGTCCGGTCGCCGCCAGCATGAGTGCATAGGCACCGAGGCCGCTGCCAACCAGCACTGCGAGCCAGCCCACGCGGGCGCCGACTCCGGCTGCCAGCCACCAGTCGGCAGGACGGTCCAGCCAGACGAGCGCCGCCGTCATCACGGCACAGGCGGCGGCGATACGCGCCAGTAGTACCGGCCAGCCGGGACCGTGGCTCACGATGCCCCGCACCCGCAGCCCGCGGTAGAGCAGCCCCGCGTTCACGAATGCGGCAATCGAGGTGGCCAGCGCCAGACCGGCATGCGTACCCTCCGCGCCGACCCGCACGAGAGTCAGCACGAAGATCAGATTCAGCACCAGGTTGCACAGTAGCGCCACCACCGCGATACGCACCGGGGTCTTCGTGTCCTGGCGGGAGAAATAGGCCGGCGCCAGCACCTTCACGAGGATGAATCCCAACAATCCGAACGAGAAGGCAATCAGGCTCAGGCGGGCCATGCGCACGTCGAACGCGGTGAATTCGCCACCGAAGAAGATGGTGACGATCAGCGGACCCGCCAGCACGGCCAGCGCCAGCGCGGCGGGCAGTCCGATGAGCAGTACCAGCCTGAGCGCCCAGTCCACCGTCGCGGAGAAGGCCCCGGTCTCGCTGCGCGCATGGTTGGCCGACAGCCCCGGCAGGATCACCGTGGCCAGCGCGATGCCGAACACACCCAGGGGGAACTCCATCAGCCGGTCCGAGTAGTACAGCCAGCTGATCCTGCCCGGGCCGAGGAAAGAGGCGATCTGGTTGTCGATGAGGATGTTGATCTGCGCCACCGACGAGCCGAACAGTGCCGGCAGCATGAGGCGGCCGACCCGGAGTACTCCCTCGTCGCGTCTGCCCCAGCGGGGCCGCGGCAGCGCGCGGATACGGGTGAGGAACGGCAGCTGGAAGACGAGCTGCACCAGTCCGGCCACGAACACGCCGGCGGCGAGCGCCATGCCGGGCTCTGCCACCCGGGGCGCGACGAACACCGCAAAGCCGATCAGCACGACGTTCAGCAGCACCGGCGTGAAGGCCGGCACGCCGAAGCGCCCGAAGGTATTGAGGATGCCGCCGGCCAGCGCCGTGAGCGAGATGAACAGCAGATAGGGAAAGGTCAGCCGGAGCATGGCCGCGGTGAGGTCGAAACGCCCGTCGTCGCCGATGAACCCGGGCGCGAAGACCAGCACGAGCACGGGTGAAGCGACGACGCCGACGGCCGTGATAACGAACAGGAGAGCGCCCAGCGTGCCCGCGACCCGGTCCACCAGTGCCTGCACCTCCTCGTGGCTGCGGGTGGAGCGGTACTCCGAGATCACCGGCACGAACGCCTGCGAGAAGGCACCCTCGGCGAAGAAACGGCGGAGCATGTTGGGGATCTTGTTGGCGACGAAGAAGGCGTCCATCGTCACTCCGGCGCCGAAGAATCGGGCGAAGACGATGTCGCGTACCAGCCCGAGGATGCGCGAGAGCAGGGTCATCGCGCTGACCGTGGACGTGGAGCGGAGCAGCTTCCCCGCGCCGCCCTGCCCTGCGCCCCCGTCGCCGGCTGACTCCGTATTACGCTGCTCGCCCAAGATTCCTCCGTCTGCCGGGCAATGGCCGCCAATGGCGGACATTGGCGAAGTGTAGCCGGAAGCCACGCCGGTTTCCGCGGCCGCCGTCATCGGCGCACCAAGCCGCTGTCGCGCTTGACAATACCGCCGCGCATGCCAAAATACCCGGCTTTCCTGCACACTCCGCAAAGAGAATTCGAGTGGCCAATATCAAATCAGCACAGAAACGGGCCCGGCAGGGCGAAGAGCGCCGCAAGCACAACATGGCGCTCCGTTCCCGCCTGCGCACGCGCATCAAGAAAGTGATCAAGGCGATCGAGTCCGGTGACAAGGAAGCGGCCCAGGTGAGCTATCGGGAAGCCGTGCCGGTGATCGACTCGATGATCAACAAGGGCATCATCCACCGCAACAAGGCGGCGCGCCACAAGAGCCGTCTGAACAAGCGGATCAACGCCCTCGGCTGATACCGGACCGCATCCGCAGAAAAAACCGGCCGTCTGCCGGTTTTTTTATGCCTCTCTTATGCCTGGCGCTCGCGCTCCAGATGCGCCATCACGGCACGGGCGAGCGCATCGATACCGGCCCCCGTGGCGGCACTGACCGCGAACACCGGCCCGCTCCAGTCGATCTCCGCGAGCAGATCCGAACGCAGTTCCTCCAGCGCGGCATCCTCCAGCAGGTCGATCTTGTTCAGCACCAGCCAGCGGGGACGCTGCACGAGCCCCGCGCCGAACTTCTGCACCTCGCCCTCGATGGCGGCGAACGCCGCCGCCACGTCGTGGTCGTCGACGGGAGCCACGTCGACAACGTGCAACAGCAGCCGGGTCCGCTCGAGATGCTTCAGGAAGCGGATGCCGAGGCCGGCACCTTCGGCCGCACCCTCGATCAGTCCCGGGATATCCGCCATCACGAAGCTCTGCGCCGGACCCACCCGCACGACGCCGAGATTCGGATGCAGCGTCGTAAACGGATAGTCGGCGACCTTGGGCCTGGCCGCACTCATGGCGCTGATCAGCGTGGACTTGCCCGCATTGGGCAGGCCGAGCAGGCCGACGTCGGCCAGCAACTTCAGTTCCAGCTTCAGATGCCGCGCCTCGCCCGGCGTCCCGTTGGTGGTCCTGCGCGGCGCACGGTTGGTGGAACTCTTGAAGCGGGTGTTGCCGAGGCCGCCGCGGCCGCCTTCGGCCACCTTCAGCCGCGCCCCGTCGTCGGCGAGATCGCCCAGTACCTCGCCGGTATCCACGTCGGCGACGATGGTGCCCACCGGCACGCGCACGGTCAGGTCGTCGCCGGAGCGGCCGGTCTTGTTCCGGCCCGCGCCACCCTCGCCGCTCTCCGCCCGAAACTTGCGCTGCACCCGGAAGTCGGCGAGCGTGTTGATGCCCTGGTCGGCATGCAGCCAGACGCTGCCGCCGTGGCCGCCATCCCCGCCGTCCGGTCCGCCCCGCGGGATGTACTTCTCGCGGCGGAAACTCAGGCAGCCGTGGCCGCCGTTGCCGGCCTGCACTCGGATGGTCGCTTCGTCGACGAATTTCATGGGAATTTCAGCTGCAGACAAAAAAACCCCGCCGCAGCGGGGTTTTCTCAGCGGAACGCAGTACCGCCATCGGCCACCGGGCCACGGCTCCGGTTCCGGCTTCGTCGATCAGGCGTCGACGATGCTCACGTACTTGCGGCCCTGCGGTCCCTTCTTCTCGAACAGGACCTTCCCGTCCGCCTTGGCGAACAGGGTGTGGTCCCGGCCGACGCCCACGTTGGTGCCGGCATGGAAGCGGGTGCCCCGCTGGCGCACGAGGATGTTGCCTGCCACCACGGACTGGCCGCCGAAGAGCTTCACGCCCAGTCGTTTGGATTCTGAATCGCGGCCGTTCTTACTGCTGCCGCCTGCTTTCTTGTGTGCCATTGTCGTCTACCTGCTCGTCCGGTGGCGCCGCGCGGCGGCGCAAATCATTACTGGTCACTCGTCGCTGCCGGCTGCCTTCTTTGCCGCCGTCTTCTTGGCGGTCTTCTTCTTCGCCGCCTTCTTTTTCGTCGCAGTCTTATTGGCGGCCTTCTTCTTTGCCGCCTTCTTCTTCGGCGCGGCCTCGGCCTTCTCCGCCGGTCCCGCCGTCATGCCGGCACCACTGATGCCGGTGATCTCCACCTCGGTAAAGGCCTGGCGATGGCCGCCCAGGCGCTTGTAGTTCTGGCGCCGCTTGAACTTCACCACGTCGATCTTGCGGCCCTTGCCCTGCGCCAGCACCTTCGCCTCGACCTTGCCGCCATCGATCAGTGGCTTGCCGACACTGAGCTCGCCGCCGGCACCGATAAGCAATACCTCGTCGAACTCGACGGAAGCCCCTTCCTCGACAGGGAGACGCTCCAGACGGAGCTTGTCGCCCGTGCTGGCCCGATACTGCTTGCCGCCACTACGAAAAACCGCGTACATCTCGAACTCCGGAAGCGGGCTCCGGCCAGCGTGGCCGCCCCTTCGCCTGTCTGTCATTACCCGTTGAGAACGGAGAGAACGGACCCGCGCGGGGCCGGTACGGCCGGCGGGTCCCCAAAAGACCGGGCATTGTACGGCCTGCGTGCCGGCCGGTCAACGGGGCAGGCCCGCGAATAACCCCCGGATTCAGGGGCTTGGACAGCCTCTGACAAAGGCCGCCGGCTCGCCAAGCGACGCCGTTTCAGGCATTATCGATCGCCGATATGTATGCCGCAGAAGACACCCGCCGTGTCGCGACGCTGGATGCGCTGCGACGCCTGACGCGTTCCGACATGGACCGCGTGGATGCGCTCATCCGCGAGTCGCTGCAGAGCGACGTGCTGCTCGTCTCCCAGGTGGCGGAGTACATCATCGGCAGCGGCGGCAAGCGCCTGCGCCCCCTGCTCGTGCTGCTCGGCGCCCGTGCGCTTGCGTACGACGGTGACGAACATATCCGGGCCGCGGCCATCATCGAGTTCATCCACACGGCCACGCTGCTGCACGACGACGTCGTCGACGCCTCGGACCGCCGGCGCGGCCGCCATACCGCCAACCACGTGTTCGGCAACCAGGCGAGCGTGCTGGTGGGCGACTTCCTGTACTCCCGCTCCTTCCAGATGATGGTGCGCATCGGCGACATGCAGGTCATGGATATCCTCGCCGACGCCACCAACACCATCGCCGCGGGCGAGGTCATGCAGCTGATGAACGTGCACGACCCGGACACGACGGAAGAGCGCTACCTCGAGGTGATCTACCGCAAGACGGCCAAGCTGTTCGAGGCCGGCGCGGCCATCGCCGCCGTACTGGCCGGCCAGCCGCCGGACGTCCGCGAACGCATGGCGGAATACGGCCGCAGCCTCGGTGCCGCCTTCCAGCTGGTGGACGACGCACTGGACTACAAGGCGTCGCCCGACGAGCTGGGCAAGGACCTGGGCGACGACCTCGCCGAGGGCAAGCCGACCCTGCCGCTCATCCACGCGATGAGCAAGGGCACGCCGGAGCAGCGCAGGCTGATCCGCGCAGCGATCGAGAACGGCGGACTGGACAACCTGGCGCCGGTACAGGCGGCCATCGAGTCGACCGGCGCCCTCGAATACACCGCCGAGCGGGCACAGCGCGCCGCCGACGATGCCATCGCGGCGCTGGCGGACCTGCCGCCGTCGGATTACAAGGACGCGCTGATCGCCGTCGCCGAATTCGCTGTCAACCGTCGCTCCTGACGTCGCTTGGCGGAGATGATCCCCTTCTTCGAGCCCCGCGGGGCACAGCGCGCCGGAATTGCCGCAACGACTGCAGGCGCCGCGATGTTCATGTGCCTGCTGTCGTGGGCGGCACCGGCGGCCGCCGAAGGCCCGCCCGTCACCGTGAGCGAGGCACGCATCCAGCCGGTGGTACGCATCCTGCCGGTGAGCGGCACGGTGACCTCCCCCCGCTCTGCGCTGCTCTCCCCGTCCGTCGGCGGCCTCATCGATGACTTCGCCGTGGACGCCGGCGATACCGTGGCGGCGGGGGACCTCCTGGTCAGCCTGGATGCCGAACTCGAGGGACTCGCGCTCGAGCGTGCCCGGGCAACCCTCGCGGAGGCGGAGGCCGGACTGGCCGATGCCCGGCGACGGCTGGCCGAGGCGGAGCGGCTCGGCAGCGAACGGGGCATACCGGAGACCGAGATCGAATCGCGCCGGGCAGAGGTGGCCCGCGACGAGGCGGCACTGCAGGCGGCGAGCGCGGCCTTCCGCCAGCAGCAGGCGGTGGTACGGCGCCACGAGATCCGGGCGCCGTTCGCGGGCGCCGTCGCTCGCCGGCTGGCGGAGGTCGGCGAGTGGGTCAATCCCGGCGACGGCCTGCTGGAGCTGGTGGCCACTGAAGGGCTGCGCTATGACTTCCGGGTGCCGCAGAACTACTACCCCGACATTTCCGCAGACACTCTCATCGACATCAGTCCTGATGCCGCGCCGGAAGAGTCCATCCCGGGCGACATCATCGCCATCGTGCCGGTGAACGACCCGGCCGCGCGCACCTTCCTGCTGCGCGCCGTGGCCGCCGCCGGGCACAGCCTGCCGGTGACACCGGGCATGTCCGCACGTGGCGCGCTGCATCTGGACACCGGCCGCGAGGCCGTGGTGGTGCCCCGCGACGCCCTCATCCGCTATCCCGACGGCCGCATTACCGTCTGGGAGCTGCAGGCCGAAGGCGATACGGCGACGGTGGCCGAGCAGCGGGTCGAGACCGGTCTGCAGTTCGACGGTCTGGTCGAGGTCGTGAGCGGCATCGCGGCGGGCACGCGCGTAGTCACCCGGGGCAACGAGGCGCTGCAGAACGGACAGACCGTCACCGTGACCAGGGACTAGGGCCGTGTTCGAGGCCATCGTCCGCAACGGCATCCTGACCACCGTCGCCGCGCTCATCATAACGGTCATCGGGCTGGTGGCCGCGTTGCGCATCCCGGTGCAGATGATCCCGGACCTGGAGGTGCGGACCATCTCCGTGCGCACCTCCTGGCCGGGCGCGACCCCGCAGGATATCGAGAAGGAAATCCTGATCGAGCAGGAGGAGTATCTCCGCAATATCCCGAACCTTCAGCGACTCGAGGCCACCGCTTCGAGCGGCCAGGCCCGCATCGAGCTCGACTTCCCCTTCGGCGTGGACATCACCCAGACGTTGATCCGGGTCAACAACGCACTGACCCAGGTGCCCTCCTACCCCCTGAACGTAGACGAGCCGCGGGTGGACGCCACCAGCTTCTCCTCGAACGCCTTCATGTTCTTCCGCGTCTCGCCGCTGTCGGGCAACCCCCGCTCGCTCGACATGGACATGATGCGGGACTTCATCGAGGACAACGTGCGCCCGCGCATGTCCAGCGTGCCGGGCGTGGCCCAGGTGGGCGTCGGCGGCGGCGCCGAACGCCAGATCCGCATTCTGCTGGACCCCTCCCGATTGGCGGATCGGGGGCTTTCCATCAGCGACGTCCGCGACGCCGTGCGCAGCCGCAACCAGGACATCTCCGCCGGCGAAGTGGAGAGCGGCAAGCGCCGTTATCTTCTGCGCACCGTCGGACGCTTCGGCGACGTCGCCGACCTCGAGGGGCTGATCATCGAGCGGCGCGGCGACACGATCATCCGGCTGGAAGACGTGGCCCGGGTGGAGCTCGATCATTTCGAGATCCGCGATCTCTCGTTCGTGGACGGCGACCCGGTGATCAGCCTGTTCGTGCGCCGGGAGACCGGCTCCAACGTCATCGACATCAAGTACGCCATGCTGGATGCGGTGGAGGACATCAACGCCGACCTCCTGAACCCGGCCGGCATGGAACTCGAGCTAACCGCCGAGGACGCCGGCTACGTGGAGGCCTCGGTGGCCAACGTCTGGTTGAACCTCGGCCTCGGCGCGCTGTTCGCCACGCTGGTGATGTATCTGTTCCTGCGCTCCGGCCGCGCCACCCTGGTGGGCGTCATCGGCATCCCCATCTGCACCATCGCCGCGTTCATCGGCCTCCTCGTAACGGGACGCACCATCAACGTCATCTCGCTGGCCGGCGTCGCCTTCGCCATCGGCATGACGCTGGACAACAGCATCGTCGTCATCGAGAGCATCGAACTGGAGCGCCGCCGCGGGCTGGACCGGTTCAAGGCGGCTATCGCGGGCGTGCGCAACGTCTGGCCGGCGGTACTCGCCTCCACGCTGACCACCATCCTGGTGTTTACGCCCATCGTGTTCATCGAGGAGGAAGCCGGCCAGCTCTACTCCGACATCGCCATCGCCATCGCCGCCTCCATCCTGGCCTCCATGCTGGTGGCCATCACCCTGATCCCCACTGCCAGCGCGCGGCTGGAGTTCGGGACGAGCAAGCGGCAGCCGGCGGGAGAACACCTGCGGGAGCGGCTGCTGGCCGGAGTTGAGAGCCTCATCGCGACCCGCGCCCGGCGGCTCGGCACCATCGGCGCCACGGTCGCCGCCAGCCTCGCCGTCATTTTCATACTCACCCCGCCGGCGGAGTATCTGCCCGAGGGCGAGGAGCCCAAGATATTCGCCCGCATGAGCGCGCCGCCGGGCTACAACCTGGAGACCATGGCGGACATCGGCCTGGAGATACAGGACTACTTCCTCGACTTCGTCGGCGACGACCCCGACCGTTTCGACACCGGCGAGGCGCCGGTGCCCGCGCTGCGCTACCTCAACCTCGGCATCGAGGCGGATGGCATGCGCATCATTACCGAGCCGGTCGACCCGGACCACATCGATGCATTGATGGAGGTGCTCACCGACAAGTACGAGAGCTACCCCGGCATGCGGGCGTTCGCCTCCCGGGGCTCCATCATCACCAGCAACGACGGCGGCACCCGCTCCATCAACCTGGACATCTCCGGTCCGAACCTGACGGTGATCTACGAGGCGGCACTGGCGGCCTACCGGCGCTCGCAGGACGTGTTCGGCAACCCGCGCATCCAGTCCAACCCCTCCTCCCTCGCGCTGTCGCAGCCGCTGGTTGAGGTGCGGCCCGACTGGGACCGTGCCTCGGAACTGGGAATGAGTGCCGCCGACGTGGGCCTGACGGTGGCGGCACTCACCGACGGCGCCTTCGTTGACGAGTTCTTCCAGAACGACGACAAGATCGACATCTACCTCTTCGGCCGACGCGGCACCGAGGCCAGGCTCGACGACATCGGCGACCTGCCGGTGTGGACGCCTCGCGGCACGGTGCTGCCGCTGTCGGCGCTGGTCGCCATCGAGGAGACCGTGGACACCAGCACCGTCAGGCGCGTGAACGGCCAGAGGACGGTGACGCTGAACGTCATCCCGCCGGAGAGCATCGCGCTGGAGACGGGCGTCGAGATGATGCGCTCGGAGGTCATCGGCCAGCTGCGCGAGACCGGCGGGCTGCCCGCCGGCGTCAACGTGGATATCTCCGGCGCCAGCGACCAGCTGGCTGCCACCCAGGCCGCCCTGGCGGAGAACTACCCTGTCGCCCTGGTTATCGTCTTCCTGCTGCTGGTGGCGATCTTCCGTCACTGGGGCTATCCATTGCTGATCATGACCACCATCCCGCTCGGCATCGCCGGCGGCATCGTCGGCCTGGTGCTGCTGAACCTGGTAGGGTCCGCCCTGCCGCTCGTCGGCCTGAACCCGATACGCCAGCCCTTCGACATGATCTCCATGCTCGGCTTCCTGATCCTGATGGGTACCGTCGTGAACAACCCCATCCTGATCGTCGACCGGGCCATGCGGCAGATCCGGGAGACCTCCGTCTCGGCGCTGGAGGCCGTGCGCGAGGCGGTGCGCGTGCGGCTGCGGCCCATCGCCATGTCCACGCTGACCACCATCTGCGGCCTGTCGCCGCTGGTGTTCATGCCCGGCGAGGGCACGGAGCTCTACCGGGGCGTCGGCGCCATCGTTTTGTTCGGCATCCTGGGCGCCGCCGTGGTATCACTGACCATGTTGCCCGCGCTCACAGTCACGGCGCTGGAGTGGCGTCGCCCCGAGAAGGAGTAGAACGACCGAGCCGTTGATCGATGCCGACACTATAACCGGGACACCCTGGCACTCGCTGCCGGCGGACGAGGCGCTCGACCGGCTGGAGAGCGACGGGCAGGGTCTGGGCGAGGACGCGGTCGGTAAACGGCAGGCGGAGTTCGGCCCCAACGAACTCCCCAGGGAAGGCCACGCAGGACTGCTGCTGGTCGTGCTGCGCCAGTTCCGCGATCCCCTGATCTACATCCTGCTGATCGCCGGCAGCGTCTCGCTGGCCATCGGCAGCATCAACAACGCACTCTTCATCTTCGCCGTCCTGGCGCTGAACGCCGGCATCGGTGCCTGGCAGGAATACCGGGCGGAGACCAGCGCCGCCGCCCTGCGCGAGGTACTCGCCATCCGCGTGCGCGTGCGGCGGGAAGGACGGGAGAGAGAAGTGCCCAGTGGCGAGCTGGTACCCGGCGACGTGGTGCTGCTGGAGGCCGGCGATTCCGTGCCCGCCGACATCCGCCTGCTGCGCGGCGACAACCTGCATGCGGACGAGTCCATGCTCACCGGCGAGTCGCTGGCCGTACCGAAGGACGCCGACGCCTCGCTGGACGAGGACACGCCGCTGGGCGAGCGCGAGACCCTCGTCCACGCCGGCAGCGCCGTCGTCGACGGCAAGGGCGAGGGCGTGGTCTGCCGCACGGGCGCCGCCAGCGAGGTGGGCCGTATCGCCGAGTCGCTCAGTGAAGAAGACCAGGCGCCGCCGCTGGTGCTGAGGCTGCGCCGCTTCACCCGTCGCATCGCCATTCTCGTCCTCGCCGCGGTGGCGCTACTGTCAGCGGTCCAGTTCTGGCGCGGCGCAGAGCTCCTGCAGATCTTCTATCTGGGCGTCGCGCTGGCCGTCTCCGCCATCCCGGCCGGGCTGCCGGTGGCCATCACCGTCGCGCTCTCCATCGCCTCCACGCGCATGGCACGGCGCCACGTCATCGTTCGCCAGTTGCAGGCGGTCGAGGGCCTGGGCGCCTGCACACTGGTGGCCAGCGATAAGACCGGCACCCTTACCGCCAACGTGCTCACGGCCAAGCGCATCGTGCTGCCGGGCGGCACGGAACTGGAAGTCGAGGGCGAAGGCTACCGCCCCGAAGGCACCATTACGGACAGCGACGGCAACGAGGCGGACGAAGACGACCGGGAGGCGCTGCTCCGCCTCGCCACGGCCGGCGTCCTGTGCAACGAGGGCGAGCTGCGAGCCGGCGAGAGCGGGGACGACGAGCCGGAGGTGGCAGGCGACAGCGTCGACATCGCCTTCCTGGTGCTCGGCGCGAAACTGGATCTCGATCGCCAGGAGCTGCTCGAGGATCGACGGCAGACCGGCGATATCCCGTTCGAGTCCAGCCGCCGCTACGCCGCCAGCTTCCACGAGGGAGATGACGGCACACGCCTGTACGTGAAAGGAGCTGCCGAGGTGGTCTCCGGGATGTGCAGCGGCATCGACGCGGAGGAAATCGCCGAACGGGAAACCGGCCTGGCCGAGCGAGGCTTCCGGGTGCTGGCCGTGGCCGCCGGGCATACCGACAGTGACGACCCCGGCGACGACGATCTGACCGGCCTGGACTTCCTGGGTCTCGTAGCCCTCATCGACCCCGTGCGTCCGGAGGTACCGGAGGCCATCGGGCACTGCCACTCGGCTGGCGTCGAGGTGCGCATGATCACCGGCGATCATCCCCGCACCGGCCTCGCCATCGCGCGGGAACTGGGTATCGCGGGTGAGGACGACGAGGCGGTGACGGGACGGGAACTGCAAGACCTGCAAGACGACGACCCGGAGGAATACGACCGGCGCATCGCCCGGGCCAGGGTCTTCGCGCGAGTCGAGCCGACGCAGAAGACGGATATCGTGGCGCGGCTGCAGCAAGCCGGCCACTTCGTCGCCGTCACCGGTGACGGCGTCAACGACGCGCCCGCGTTGAAAGGCGCCCACATCGGCGTGGCCATGGGCGAAGGCGGCACCGACGTGGCGCGGGGCGCGGCAGCGCTGATCCTGACCGACGACAACTTCGCCTCCATCGTGCACGGCATCGAGGAAGGCCGCGGCGCCTACGACAACGTGCGCAAGGTCACCTGGCTGCTGCTCGCAACCGGCGCCGGCGAGGTGCTGCTGTTCTTCCTCGCCATCTTCGCCGGCCTGCCACTGCCGCTGAATCCCGTCCAGCTGCTGTGGCTGAACCTGGTCACCAACGGCATCCAGGACGTGGCACTCGCGTTCGAGAAGACCGAACCCGGTGTCCTGAAACGCAATCCGCGCTCCCCGGACCAGCCCATCTTCGACCGGCTGATGATCCGCCACACCCTGACTTCCGGACTGTACATCGGCGGCGTCGCCTTCGCCGTGTACTACTATCTGCTCCAGGCCGGCTACGGCGAGCACGAGGCGCGCAACCTGCTGCTGCTGCTGATGGTACTCTTCGAGAACGTGCACGCGTTCAGCTGCCGCTCGGAGCGGCGCTCGGCGTTCCGGGTGCCGCTCACGGCGAACCTGCTGCTGGTGGCGGCGGTGGTCGCGGCGCACGGCGTCCACATCGGCGCCATGTTCGTGCCCGGTCTGAGCGATGTCCTCGGCATCGGGCCCGTCTCCGCCGGTGCGTGGCTGACCCTGCTGCCGATCGCCGTCTCCCTGCTGTTCGTCGACGAGATCGCCAAGCTGATCCATCGCCGGGCGGAGCCCGGCAGGGAGACCGGATGAACGAGTCGCTGACACTGTCGTCACTGTTCGAGGAGCTTGGCGGCCATGGCGAGCATCCCGCGGTGGTCGAGGCGGACGGCGGCGACAACCCCGTCCTGACCTACCGGGAACTCGCGGACCGAATCCCCGCCGTCGCCATCGGCGCCGATGCGGACGGCTACGACCGGGTCGCGCTGTTCGCCACGCCGGACGCGGACTGGATCAGCGTCTTCCTCGGCCTGCTCCGGGCCGGCATCACGGCCGTGCCGATCGACACCCAGATGGAGCGGGAACAACTCGGCAGCATCTTCGCGGATACCGACATCCCCTGCGTGGTCGCGGACGAGGAACGCGCCTCGATCCTGCAGGAGATCGACTACGACGGCACCGTGCTCCGGCTCGACCGCGACGGCGGCGCCCGTAGCTGGCAGCGCTGGCTGAACATCGACGGCGACGCGCCGGACCTGCCCGGCGCAGAGGATACCGCCCTGCTGCTGTTCACGAGCGGGACGACCGGCCCGCCGAAGGGTGTGCCCCTGAAACACCGCAATCTGGCCTTCCAGGTGCGCACGGTGGAGGAAACGGGCCTCGTCGCCGCCGACGACTGCATGCTCCAGCCGCTCCCGCTGCACCACGTCTACCCCCTGGTCATCGGCACGCTGGCGCCCCTGTCCCTCGGCATCCCCATCGTCATCCCGGCCAGCCTGACCGGTCCGGACATCATCCGGGCCATACGGAGCCACGACGTCACCATTATCCTGGGCGTGCCGCGTCTCTACGCCGCCCTGCTCGCCGGCGTGGATGCCCGCATCGACGGCCTGCCGGCGCCGGTCAGGCTATTGATGGACGGACTCATCCGCGGCTGCACCGCGGTGCGCCGCGCCACGGGCGTGAATGCGGGCCGCTACCTGCTGCGGCCCCTGCATCGCCAGCTCGGCCCGACATTGCGCATGCTCGCCTCGGGGGGCTCGCCGCTGGACGCCGCCACCGCCCACCGGCTGGAGGGTATCGGCTGGGACGTGGCCATCGGCTACGGCCTCACGGAGACGGCGCCGCTGCTTACCATCAAGATGCCGGGCCGTGGCCACCTCGATACCGTGGGCCGGGTCGTCGACGGCATCGAGCTCTCCATCGACCGATCGGTGCAGACGGCCAGCGACGCCGACGCCGGCGAGATCCTCGTCCGCGGCCCCGGCGTCTTCGAGGGCTATCTGGACCGGGAGGACGAGACTCGAGAATCCTTCACCGACGGCTGGTTTCGAACCGGCGACCTCGGCCGCATCGACGACGACGGCTACCTGCAGGTGCTCGGCCGCAAGAGCACCATGCTCGTCACCGCCTCCGGCGAGAACATCCGTACCGAGGCCCTGGAGGAGGCGTACGCCGAACACCCGCTGATCGCCGAGATCGGCATACTTAAGGACGGCGAGCAGCTGGCCGCCGTCATCTTCCCGGACCTCGAGGCGCTGCGTCGGGAATCACGCTCCGCCGAAGACGCCATCGGCGCGGCCGTGCGTGAACGCTCGCGCTCCTTCCCCTCCTATCAGCGCCTCGACCGCTACCGCGTCACCCATGAGCCTCTCGACCGCACGCGGCTGGACAAGATACGGCGGAACAAACTCGAGGAGCGCTACGAGTCCCTGGCCGACGGCGAGGATGCGGAAGGCGGCGAGCCCATGGCCATCGACGACATGGCCGCCGAGGACCGGGAGCTGTTGCGCAACGAGCGCGCCCGCAAGGCCTGGGAACTGCTGGCGGAGCGCTACCGTCGGATGCGCCTGACGCCGGACACCAGCTTCCAGCTCGAGCTCGGCGTCGACTCCCTCGGTTGGCTCGACCTCAGCATGGACATCGCGCGGCGCACCGGCGCCGAGCTGCGCGAAGACGACATTGCGGGCATCGAGACCGTACGGGATATGCTCGCCGCCGTCGCAGAAAAGGAGGAATCCGTCGAGGAACTGCATACGCCGCTCGAACAGCCGGACTCGGTACTCACCGACGAGCAGAAGGAATGGCTCGAACCGCGCTCCCGGGCCAGCGCCATCACCGCACGGGCCGCCTATGCCGTCAACACCGGCCTGATGCGAGCGGCGTTCCGGGTGAGTGCCTCCGGCGAGCCGCCGCCGGAGTCCGGGCCGCTGCTGATCGCCCCCAATCACGCGAGCTTCCTGGATCCCTTCGTGCTGGCGGCCACGCTCCCGCCCGACCTGCGTGTGGACACATTCTGGGGCGGCTGGACCGGCTGGGCCTACAGCAACGCCGTCTTCCGCGGCTTCAGCCGGCTGGGCCGCGTCATCCCGATCGACCCGCGCCGCACGGTGGTCTCCAGCCTGGCCTTTGCCAAGTCCGCGCTGGACCGCAACCGCGTCCTGGTCTGGTTCCCCGAGGGCGAGCGCTCTCGGGACGGCGAGCTGCAGCCGCTGCGCCCCGGCATCGGCGTGCTGCTGGAACATGCACCGGAAGTCACGGTGCTGCCCGTCTCCATCGAAGGCGCGTTCGAAGCCTGGCCGAGGGGACAGCGTCTGCCGCGCCCGTCACGCATCGTGGTCCGCTACGGCAGGGGGATCAGTGTGCAGGACCTCCACGACCGCGGCGCCGGCGAGAACGATCGCGACCGCATCCTGGACGGCCTTCGCTGGGCCATCCGGGACCTGCAGGACCACGATTGAAAGGCGCTCGCGCCGATTGAGTCGGCGGGGCCGCTCAAGTACACTACCCGCCCTCTGCGGCAGCTGTCCGCCGGTATGGAGACCGGAAAGTCTCTTCCCGAACCGGTACTTACGGGCGCTCCGCACGGCACCGTCGGCCTTCCGCGGCCGACGATCCAAACGGAATCGGGGTGTAGCTCAGCCTGGTAGAGCACTGTCTTCGGGAGGCAGGGGCCGGAGGTTCAAATCCTCTCACCCCGACCAGTCATAATGGCTGGTCGGCCAAGGTTGGGGTTCCCAGCATCCTTAGCCGAGCGTGAAGCGCTCCCGCAGAAAACGCGCAATGCCCTCTTCATCATGGTGGCCGATCACGGACGTGGCAGCAGACCTGATCCTTTCGTTCGCATTTGCCGGGGCGTAACACTCGTCCGCCGCCTCGAACATGCTGAGGTCGTTGTCGCTGTCACCGAAGCAGATGACCCGCTCCAGGCCAAGGAGGTCTTTCAGCGTCCGGATGGCGCCACCCTTGCTGGCATGGCTGTGATGAATATCCAGCCAGCGCCACTGATCGCCTTCCAGCGCGACCCCGGAGTAAGCCACGAGGGCCGGCTCGTCCTCGATGCTCGCGACGACGGCGGCGATGGCATTCGCCTCGCCGATAGCGTTCACGTGGGTCACGACTGCATCCGGCGGCAGTTCGTTCAGTCCGCGTACGGAAAGCTGCGCTTCCATACCCACGTGGGCGATGAGTTCGCGCTCGATCGGCGTCAGGGTCGGCGGATGGTACACGGCGCCCTCGTTGCCCTCTGCCAGCGTGAAGATGAAAGGGGTCAGGCCCTGCGTCATGCTGGCGCTCGTGACATGCTCCAGCTCGGCAGGCGTCAGGGTGGCGACGCTCGACAGGCGCCGGGTGTCAGGATGCCAGATGACCACGCCATTCTTGTAGGCCTGGGGCAGCCTGAAACTGTGTCCGTCGAGCACCGCCCGCGCGCCGTGCAACGTGCGCCCCGTTGCGACCGTGTATGCGATCTCCCGATCGGCCAGGAGCTTCAGCGTCTCACTGGTGAAGTCTGAGATCGCGGACGCCCTGTTTAGCAGCGTACCGTCGAGGTCGAAAACAACGAGTTCCATCTTTAGATAATCTGCCCGGTCGGTTCGAGTGCGTTGCGAGTCGTCCTACCCGCCCCGGGCACATTCTAATCTAACGTCCGTTACAGTGCGGCGTCCGGGCATTGCTGACAGGACCGAAGCCTAGTTGAAAAGGCCGGTAGCGGCCTAGCTAAAATGGTCGCTTCCTGGCGAGAAGCAGCCTATCGTCACGTCGTACCCGGATGACGGCGCCAGCGCCGCACTGGTGCTAAAGTCCCCCGCGAACCAGGCAGAGAGACTGACGGCAACCCTATGAGCGAAGAGATCGAGGCGGAAGGCCTGCCGCCGGACCGCCAGGCCGGCGTCTGCCTGCACATCACCTCCCTGCCGGGCCGCTTCGGTATCGGCGAGATCGGCCGCGAGGCGCTGGCCTTCGTCGACCACTTGCGGCGCATGGAGCTCGGCGTCTGGCAGTTCCTGCCCACCGGCCCCACGGCCTACGGCGACTCTCCCTACCAGCCGCTGTCAACGTTCGCCGGCAACGAGATGATGATCGCCACCGGCGACCTGCTGGAGGCGGGATTGCTGCGCCCGGCCGAGGTCGCACCACTCCGGTCGTTGCCCCGCGACTCCGTCGATTACGGGGCGCTGATCCCGCTTAAGACGGCGCTGCTGCAAACGGCTGCAGGCCGCTTCGACCGGGTCGCGGACAGCGCACTGAAATCGGCGCGGGATGATTTCTGCGAGCGGCACGATGCGGCGTGGCTGCGCGACTACGCGCGCTATCGCATCCTGAAG
The DNA here is from genome assembly GCF_040706615.1 of Lentisalinibacter sediminis. Lineage (NCBI taxonomy): Bacteria > Pseudomonadati > Pseudomonadota > Gammaproteobacteria > Woeseiales > Woeseiaceae > Lentisalinibacter > Lentisalinibacter sediminis. Next base: position 318,354 of record NZ_JAPDRF010000003.1, read on the forward strand.
TCGCGGCACGGCGAACGGCCGTGGCCGGAGTGGGAGCCGCGTTACGTGCATCGCGAGACCGCGGCGCTCGCGCGGTTCGAGGCGGACGCCGGCGCCGCCATCGATGCGATCAGGACGATCCAGTTCCTGTTCCATCACCAGTGGCATCGCCTCCGCCGCTATGCCAGCGAGCAGGGTGTGCGGCTGTTCGGCGACATGCCGATCTACATCGCACTGGACAGCGCCGACGCCTGGGCGAACCGGGACATCCTGCAGATCAGCCAGGACGGACGGCCGGAATTCGTCGCCGGCGTCCCGCCCGACTACTTCAGCGCAGACGGCCAGCTGTGGGGCAATCCGCTCTACGACTGGGAGAAGCACGCCGCCTCGGGCTACCGCTGGTGGGTCGAGCGCCTGCGGGCGGCCGCCGCCCTCGCCGACCTGGTGCGCATCGACCACTTCCGCGGTTTCGAGGCCTACTGGTCGGTGCCGGCCGGTGCGGACACCGCCCGGGACGGCACCTGGCTTCCCGGCCCCGGCGACGCACTCTTCGAGGCCATCCGGCGGGAACTCGGCGAGCTGCCGATCGTCGCGGAGAACCTCGGCGTCATCACGCCGGAGGTGGAGGCGCTGCGCGCGCGTCACAATCTTCCGGGTATGATCGTGCTGCAGTTCGCCGTCGCGGACCCGGACTTCGCGCTGGACGAGGTGCCGGCGGACTGCGTCTGCTACACCGGCACCCACGACAACGACACGACGCGCGGCTGGTTCGCCGGCAGCCCCGACGACCTGCGCTCGCCGGAGGAAATAGAGCGGGCCCGGCAGGCCGCACTGGAGATCACGGGCGGCACGCCGGAGACGATCCACGAGGACCTGATCCGGGCCGCGTTCGCCACGCGGGCGGGACTGGCGATGGCACCGATGCAGGACTATCTCGGCCTCGGATCCGGGGCGAGGATCAACACACCGGGCACCTCGGCCGGCAACTGGCGCTGGCGGCTGGACCCGGCGGCCGTGACGGAGCCTTTCCTGGACCACGTGGCGGCCCTGGTGGATGCCACGGAGCGCACCCCGCCCCGCCACCATCCCTGATTGCGACGACCGTCCCGAAATTGTCCGGCCGATCTGGCAAACTAGCGGCTGGATTCGACACCCGAAGAGGCCCGCACCGTGGCCGACATGCAGATCTATGATGACGCGCGTTTCGTCAGCCGCCTGACGCGGGAGACGCTTGCGCTGGTCCTGGCCGGAGGCCAGGGCTCCCGGCTGCACGAGCTGACCACCTGGCGGGCGAAGCCGGCGCTGCACTTCGGCGGCAAGTACCGCATCATCGACTTCCCGCTGTCGAACTGCCTGAACTCCGGCATCCGCCGCATCGGCGTGCTGACCCAGTACAAGGCCCACTCCCTGATCAGCCACCTGGTGCAGGGCTGGTCGTGGATGAATGCCGGCGCAGCCAGTCAGGAATTCGTGGAGATCCTGCCCGCCTCCCAGCGCGTGGGCGGCGAGTGGTACAAGGGCACGGCCGATGCCGTGTACCAGAATCTGGACATCATCCGCACGCACGAGCCCCGCTACGTCCTGATCCTGGCGGGCGACCACATCTACAAGATGGACTACGGCAGCTTCCTCGCCGCGCATGCGGAGTTCGGTGCCGACATGACCATCTGCTGCCTGGAGGTACCCATCGAGGAGGCGGCGGGGCAGTTCGGCGTGATGACGGTGGACGAGACCGGGCGCATCATCGCGTTCGACGAGAAGCCGGAGAAACCCAACTCCATCCCCGGCAAGCCCGGTCTGTGCCTCGCTTCGATGGGGAACTACGTCTTCAACACCAGTTTCCTTTACGAGCAGGTCATCAAGGATGCCGATACCGCGACCTCCGCCCACGATTTCGGGCGCAACATCATCCCGTCGGTGATCAGGGACTACCGGATCTATGCCTATGCCTTTCGTGACGCGGAGACCGGCGAACAGGCCTACTGGCGCGACGTCGGGACCCTGCAGGCTTTCTGGGAGGCGAACATGGAGCTGGTCTCCGTCTCCCCGCAGCTCAATCTCTACGACGAGACCTGGTCTGTGCTGACGCACCAGGCCCAGTTGCCGCCGGCCAAGTCCGTGTTCGACGATGCTACCCGCCGCGGCGAGGCCATCAATTCCATGGTCTCCGGTGGCTGTATCATCTCCGGCGCCCACGTGGGCAACTCACTGCTGTTCTCCCGCGTCACGGTCAATTCCTACAGCAGCGTTACCGACTCGGTCGTATTGCCCGACGTCGAGATCGGCGAGAACTGCCGCATTCACCGCGCCATCATCGACCGCGGCGCGAAGATCCCGGACGGCACGATCGTCGGCGAGGATCCGGAAGCAGATCGCGCCCGCGGCTTACGCGTGACCCGGACCGGCTTGACCCTCGTCACGCCGGACATGCTGGGACAGTACCTGCACTTCACGCGCTAGCAGCAGCAGGATCTCCGGCATCGGCACGAAGCACGTCATTTTTCTCGCGGCCGAGAACGGCGCCCTGCCGGGCGGCAAGGTCGGCGGCGTGGGCGACGTCGTCCGCGACCTGCCGGCGGCGCTCGCGAAACTCGGCTGGCAGGCGACCGTTCTCACCCCGTCGTACGGGGTCTTCTCGTCCCTGCCGGGAGCGCGACGCATCGGCTTGCTGGACGTCGACTTCGCGGCTCGCAGCGAGACGGTGGAGGTCCACGAAGCTGTCCCGCCCGAAGGCGGTGTACGCCAGCTGGTATTCGAACATCCGCGCTTCAGCGCCGGCGGCATCGGCAGGATCTACTCCGATGACGGGGAGGACGGCCCCTTCGCGACGGATGCGACCCGGTTCGCCTTCCTGGGCGCCACCGCGGCGCGCTGGATCCGCGACCTCGAGGCGGCGCCGGACGTGCTGCATCTGCACGACTGGCATGCCGCCTTCTATTGTCTGTTCCGGAGTTTCGCGCCCGATTACGAATCCCTCGCCGCGATCCGCACCGTCTTCACCATCCATAACCTCTCCTACCAGGGTACCCGGCCGCTGGACGGCCACGCCTCGTCGCTCGCCGCCTGGTTTCCCGATCTCGAGGTGGACCCGGCCCTCGTCGGCGACCCGCACAGCCCCGACTGCATCAACCCGATGGCGCTCGCCATCCGCACCTGCGACCGCGTGAGCACCGTATCGCCGACCTATGCCCGCGAGATCCTCGAGCCGAGCGACCCGGCGCGCGGCTTCATCGGTGGCGAGGGGCTGGAGCGCCAGCTGGGAAACGCGGCACGGGGAGGACGGCTGGTCGGCATCCTGAACGGCTGTGACTACCGCGGCGCGCCGGGACGCCGTCCCGACTGGCACGACCTGACCGGCCTGGCGGCCTGGCAGGTGAACGTCTGGCGCGACGACGCACCGGAGGACCCGGCTCACCGGGCCGCGCGCGATCGACTGCTGGCGCTGCCGAAGCACAGGCCCGAGCACGTCCTCGTCAGCATCGGCCGGCTCGTCGGGCAGAAGGTCAGCCTCTTTCTCGAAGAACTCGAGGACGGCCGGACGGCGCTGGAACACGTGCTGGATGCGCTGGGATCCCGCGGTATGCTCATCATGCTCGGGAGCGGCGAAGCCACTTACGAAAGGCGTGTGACCGCGATCGCACAACGCCGCCAGCAGCTGCTGTTCCTGCGCGGCTACTCGGAGATGCTCTCGGAGGCCCTTTACCTCGGCGGCGACCTGTTCCTGATGCCCTCGAGTTTCGAACCCTGCGGGATCAGCCAGATGCTGGCCATGCGCGCCGCGCAACCGGTGGTGGCGCACGCGACGGGCGGTCTCTGCGATACGATCGAGGACGGGCGCACCGGCTTTCTTTTCTCCGGTACGACCTCCCGCGCCCAGGCGGCCGCTTTCGTCGCCAGGGTGGAACAGGCGCTCGAGCTGAAATCGAGCGACAAGACGGAATGGGAGAACCTGCGCATCCGCGCGGCTTCGAGGAAATTCGACTGGGCAAGCACTGCACGTGACACCATCGCCAGGCTCTATGAACCGCAGGACTGAAACAGACCGGCTGCTGGCCGGCATGGCGGCGGTAGCCGATGGACGCTACCACGACCCGTTTTCGTTACTCGGCGTGCACCGGGTCGGCAACCTGCGCGTAGTCAGGACGCTTCAGCCCCAGGCGCGGGAAGTCGAACTGATCGACGCCGAAGGCGGCCATCTCGCGACGATGGAACGCGTCCACCCGTCCGGACTCTTCACCGCGCCGCTGCCGGCCCGCAAACGCCGCTACCGGCTGCGGATCACGACCCACGAGAGCGAGAGCTACGAGATCGAGGATCCTTATCGGTTCCCGACGACCCTGGGGGAGATGGACCTGTACCTGCTCGGTGAAGGCTCCGACCGGAAGATCTACGAGAAACTCGGCGCGCAGCTCCGCGAGATCGACGGTGCCGCCGGCACGCGTTTCGCCGTCTGGGCGCCGAATGCGTCCCGCGTGAGCGTGGTCGGCGACTTCAACGGCTGGGACGGGCGCCGGCACATGATGCGGCTGCATCCGGCCAACGGCATCTGGGAGGTGTTCGTGCCCGGCGTCGGACAGGGGACACGTTACAAGTACGAACTGCTCGACCGGGACGGCCGCCTGCTGCCGCTCAAAACGGACCCCTTCGCCCGCTATCACGAGCCGCCGCCGGGCAACGCCGGCATCGTCTACCGGAGCGGCTACGACTGGCAGGACGACGCCTGGATGGGCACCCGCTCCATGACGCCCGACCTGGCGGCGCCGCTCGCCATCTACGAGGTACACCTGGGCTCCTGGCGCCGCCGGGCCGACGGCAGCTATCTCGGCTACCGGGAACTCGCGGACGAGCTGATCCGCTACGTCACCGACATGGGCTTCACCCACATCGAGTTCCTGCCGGTCACCGAACACCCGTTCGACGGCTCCTGGGGCTACCAGCCCATCGGGCTGTTCGCACCCACCCAGCGCTTCGGCGAACCCGACGACTTCCGTTATCTGGTCGACCGCTGCCACGCCGCCGGCATCGGCGTCATCGTCGACTGGGTGCCTGCGCATTTCCCGAAGGACGAGCACGGGCTGCGCCGCTTCGACGGCACGGCGCTGTACGAGCACGAGGATCCCCGCAAGGGCGAGCATGCCGACTGGGGGACGCTGATCTTCAACTTCGGCCGGCGCGAGGTCGTGAACTATCTCATCGGCAGCGCGCTGTACTGGGTCGACGAATTCCATATCGACGGTATCCGGGTGGACGCCGTCGCCTCCATGCTCTATCTCGATTATTCGCGCGAGGACGGCGAGTGGGTGCCGAACGAACTCGGCGGCAACGAGAACCTGGAGGCCGTGGACTTCCTGCGCCGGTTCAACACGGAGATCCACGCACACGGCGCCGTATCGTTCGCCGAGGAGTCGACGGCGTGGCCGGGGGTCTCGCGGCCCGTCGAGGCCGGCGGCCTCGGTTTCACCTACAAATGGAACATGGGCTGGATGAACGACACCCTGGCATACATGTCCGAAGACCCGGTGCATCGCCGCCATCATCACGACAAGATGACATTCGGCCTAGTCTACGCCTTCAACGAGAATTTCGTGCTGCCGCTCTCCCACGACGAGGTGGTGCACGGCAAGCGCTCCATCCTCGGGCGCATGCCGGGCGACGAGTGGCAGCGCTTCGCCAACCTGCGTGCCTACTACGCCACCCTATACGCGCACCCGGGCAAGAAGCTGCTCTTCATGGGCAACGAAATCGCCCAGTATGCCGAGTGGAACCACGACCGCTCGCTGGACTGGCACCTGCTCGAGTACCCGGTGCACCAGGGCGTCCAGCGCCTGCTGCGCGACCTGAACGTGCTGTACGGGCGCACGCCCGCGCTGCACGAGATCGACTTCGAGCCCGCGGGCTTCGAGTGGATCGCCTGGGACGATCGGGACAACAGCATCTTCTCCTGGATCCGGCGCGACCGTTCGGACGGCTTCGTGATCTGCGTCGCCAACATGACGCCGGTCGTGCGCCAGGACTATCGTATAGGGGTGCCCGAACCCGGGCGCTACGAGGAACTCCTCAATACCGACGCCACGGGCTACGGCGGCTCGGGTTTGCATAATCCCCCGCGGGACGCCGAGGCCGTGGTCAGTCACGGCCGCGATCAGAGCCTCTGCCTGACGCTACCGGCGCTGGCAACGCTTATACTCGGGCCTTCCACCCGAAATTCCTGACGGAGATTCACTATGTCTGCACGTTCCGACGAAACGGTCGGCATCGGCGAGATCGAGCTGCTGCAGACGCCCGAGCTGCCGATGACGGCGGATGGGATCCTGCGGGATTTCACCCACTACTTCGGCCGCACACTCGGCCGGCGCACCATCCGCACGCAGGCGCCGTATCTGTATCAGGCGGTGGTCTATGCCACGCGCGACCGGCTGATGGAACGCTGGGGCCGCACCCGCATGGCGATGGAACGCGATCACGTGCGCCGCTGCAGCTACCTCTCTCTGGAGTTTCTGATGGGGCGGCTGTTGCGCAATGCGCTGCTGAATCTCGGCATCGAGGAAGAGACGGCTGAGGCGCTGAACCGCATCGGACTCGACCTGGAGGACGTGTACGAGCGCGAACTCGACGCGGGCCTCGGCAACGGCGGTCTCGGACGGCTGGCGGCGTGCTTCATGGACAGCTGCGCGACGCTGGAGCTGCCGGTGGTCGGTTACGGCATCCGCTACCAGTACGGCATGTTCCACCAGCAGATCGAGAACGGCTTCCAGGTGGAGGAGCCGGACCCGTGGCTGCGGCAGGGTTTTCCCTGGGAGGTCGAGCGTTTCGAGTTCGCCCAGACCGTGCGCTTCGGCGGCCGCACCGAAAGCCATACCGATGCGGCCGGGCGCACGCGCTACCGCTGGGTGGACACACACGACGTACTCGCCATCCCATTCGACGTGCCGGTACCCGGCTACCGCAACGACGTCGTGAACACGCTGCGGCTGTGGTCCGCCGCGGCCACCGACGAGTTCGACCTCGAGGAATTCAACGCCGGCAGCTACACCCGCGCCGTCGCGACCAAGAACCAGGCCGAGAACATCACGATGGTGCTCTACCCGAACGCCGAGTCGGAGAACGGCCAGGAACTCAGGCTGCGCCAGCAGTACCTGCTCGCCTCCGCGAGCCTGCAGGACATGCTGCGCTATCACACCTATCACCACGGCAACGACGTGAGCGAGTTCGCGGACAGGAACTGCGTGCAGCTGAACGACACCCACCCGGCCATCGCCGTCGCCGAGCTGATGCGGATCCTGCTCGACGAGTTCGATCTCGACTGGGACGAGGCCTGGGCCATCACCCGCAAGACGATGGCCTATACCAATCACACCCTGCTGCCCGAGGCCCTCGAGATGTGGCCGGTGTCCATGTTCCGCCGGCTGCTGCCGCGGCTGCTGGACATCATCTACGAGATCAACGCCCGGTTCATCGGCGAGATCAGCCGGCGCTGGCCGGGCGACAACGATCGCATCGCCCGGATGTCGCTGATCCAGGAAGGCAGCGACCCGATGGTACGCATGGCCTACCTCGCGATCGTCGGCAGTTACTCGGTGAACGGCGTTGCGGAGCTGCATTCCCAGCTCCTGACCGACGGTCTGTTCCGCGACTTCGCCGAACTCTGGCCGTCACGCTTCAACAACAAGACCAACGGCGTCACCCAGCGCCGCTGGCTGGCCGCCTGTAACCCGGACCTGGCGGAACTCATCAGCGCCCGCATCGGTTCCGGCTGGGTCACCGACCTCGGCCAGCTCGCAAAGCTGCGCGAGTTCGCCGACGACGCCGGATTCCAGGCGGAGTGGCGGCGTGTGAAGCTCGGCAACAAGCTGCGCCTGGCCAACGACATCGCGGCGAAGACCGCGCTCACGCTGGGCACGGAGATGCTGTTCGACGTCCAGGTCAAGCGCATCCACGAGTACAAGCGCCAGCTACTGAACGTGCTGCACGCCGTGCACCTCTACGACCGCATCCGCCGCGGCGACGCCGGCGACCTGGTGCCGCGGGCGATCATCATCGGTGGCAAGGCGGCGCCCGGCTACGTGATGGCGAAGAACATCATCAAGTGCATCAACAACGTAGCCCAGGTCATCAACAGCGATCCGGACGTGGCGGACCGTCTGCGGCTGGTGTTCTACCCGGATTACAACGTCTCGGCGATGGAGCTCATCTGCCCGGCCGCGGAGCTTTCCGAGCAGATCTCGACCGCCGGCAAGGAGGCCTCGGGCACCGGCAACATGAAGTTCATGATGAACGGCGCCATCACCATCGGCACGCTCGACGGCGCGAACGTCGAGATCCGCGAAGCCGTGGGGGAAGAGAACTTCTTCCTGTTCGGTCACACCGTGGACGAGATCCGCGAGCTGCGGCAACACTATGATCCCCGGGCCATCATCGACGCCGACGAGGACTTCCGGCGCGTCATGCACCTGTTCGACAGCGGGCACTTCAGCCGCTTCGAGCCGGGTGTGCTCGACGCCGTGATCGCGTCCCTGCGCGAGCCCTCCGACCCCTGGTTCACGGCGGCGGATTTCCGCAGTTTCGTCGACACCCAGGCGGCAGCGGAAGCCGCCTATCGGGATACGGCCGGATGGACCCGCATGTCCATCCTCAATACCGCGAGCTCCGGGCGCTTCTCCACGGACCGGACCATGCGCGATTACAACGACGAGATCTGGAAGCTCGACCCGGTGCGGCTCGACCCTCAATGATCCGTCCCGGCAGTGCCGATGCGCTCGGCGCGAGCGCCGACGCGGACGGCGTCAACTTTGCCCTGTTCAGCTCGGTGGCCGCCGCCGTCGAGCTCTGCCTGCTCGATGCCAGCGGGCGGACGACGGCCTCGCACTATCTCCCTGCGTGCGAGGGCGACGTCTGGCACGGCTACCTCCCGGGAGTACGGCCCGGTCAGCGCTACGCCTATCGGGTCCACGGCGACTGGGAGCCGACGCAAGGCCTGCGCTGCAACCCGCACAAGCTGCTGTTGGATCCCTATGCCCGCGAAGTCGCCGGCCGGCTCGAATGGCACCCTTCGGTGTTCGACTACGTGCCCGGGCATCCGGAGAGGATGAGCGTCGCCGACAGCGCGGGCCGGGTGCCGGTCGGGGTGGTTCGCGGCGGCATCGAGCCGCCGGCCGCGGGGCCGGCCGTCCCCTGGGCGAAGACGATCTTCTACGAGGTTAACGTCCGCGGCTACACGATGCGCCACCCGGCGCTGGATGAGACCGTGCGCGGCCGCTTCGGCGGGCTGCGCCATGGCGAGGTGCTCGCCTATCTCCGCGCGCTCGGCGTCACCTCGATCGAGCTGATGCCCGTGCACGCCTTCGTCGACGAGGCGCATCTCGCCGAGCGCGGCCTCAGGAACTTCTGGGGCTACAACCCGGTGGCCTTCTTCGCACCCGAGCGCCGTTACGCCCGCCATGACCCCGTGACCGAGTTCCGGGACATGGTGGACGCCCTGCACGAGGCGGGCTTCGAAGTCATCCTCGACGTCGTCTACAACCACACCGGCGAGGGTGATGGGCAGGGGCCGACGCTGGGCTTCCGCGGCATCGACAATCTGGCCTACTACAGCACCGAGCCGGACGATCCGTCCGCCTACATCAACGATACCGGCTGCGGCAACACACTGAACGCCGACCACCCGGCGACCTGCAGGCTCGTGATCGACAGCCTCCGCTACTGGCACCGCACGATGGGCGTCGACGGCTTCCGCTTCGACCTCGCACCGGTGCTCGGTCGGCACGATCATGGTTTCTCGTCCGGGCACCCCCTGCTCACGGAGATCGGCGAGCATCCCGACCTGGCCGGCGCGAAACTCGTCGCCGAGCCCTGGGATCCCGGCCCGGGCGGTTACCAGCTGGGCGCCTTTCCGCCGCGCTGGGCGGAATGGAACGATCAGTACCGCGACGCCGTCCGCCGCTTCTGGCGCGGCGACCATGGCGCCAGCGCAGATCTGGCCCGGGGCCTGCGCGGCTCGGCCGAGATATTCGAGGCCTCGGGACGCAAACCGGTGGCCAGCGTCAACCTCGTGACCAGCCACGACGGGTTCACCCTGGCCGACGTCGTGGCCTACGACCGGCGTCACAACGAGGCCAACGGCGAGGACAACCGGGACGGCCATGCGCATAATTTCAGCCACAATCACGGCGTGGAGGGTCCGACGGACGACCCGGCCATCGTCGCCGTCCGGCGGCGACAGCGTCTGAACCTGCTCGCCACCCTGCTGTTCTCCCAGGGTACGCCGCTGATACTGGCAGGCGACGAATTCGGCAACTCACAGCAGGGCAACAACAACGCCTATGCCCAGGACAACCCGACCGGCTGGCTCGACTGGTCCGGCCTGGACGAGGACCCCGCCTTCCACGCCGCCGTCCGCCAGCTGATCGGGCTGAGGAAGGCGACCCCCCTCCTGCACCTGCCCGAGTACGTACACGGCCACCTCACGATCGACGGCCGCGACGTCCGCATCGAGTGGCAGCAGCCCTCGGGGAAGCCGATGACCAGTGACGACTGGCACCGCCTGCATGCGTTCTCCCTGTGGATTCGGGAGACGAGCGAGGGAACGGATATTGCCGTCGCGGGCGCCGCGGCGTTGCTGGTGAATGGCACGGATACCGCGACGGACTTCGAACTGCCGGCTCCCGTCGCGGTGCCCGGTGGCATCGAGGTCGTCTTCTCGAGCGCCGGGGAGCTGCTGTGCGAAGGCCATACGCTGAGAGTTCCCGCGCGGAGTTCGGCCTGGCTGCGAACAACGGCGCGCACAGACCGGTAAATGCCGCCGACAAACAGGGAGACACCATGAAGGATGCTTTCCGGCCGCTGACGTTCGCCAGCGGCGCGCGGATGAAGAACCGCTTCGCCCTGGCGCCGCTGACCAACCTGCAGAGCCACGAAGACGGGCGCCTGTCCGACGACGAGTACCGCTGGCTGACGCTGCGGGCCGCCGGCGGCTTCGGCCTCACCATGACCTGCGCCGCTCACGTTCAGGCAATCGGTAAGGGCTTCCCGGGCCAGCTCGGTTGCTTCTCCGACGACCATCTGGAAGGACTCTCCAGACTGGCGGACGGCATCCGGGTGCACGACAGCCTGGCGGTGGTGCAGCTGCATCATGCCGGCATGCGCTCCCCGGCGGAACTCATCCGCACGCAGCCGGTGTGCCCGTCCGAAGACGAGGAGACCGGCGCACGGGCCCTGACCACGGGCGAGGTCGAACGGCTGGCGGAGGACTTCGTCGCCGCGGCCGAGCGCGCCGAGAAGGCCGGTTTCGACGGCGTGGAACTCCACGGCGCGCACGGCTACGTCCTGTGCCAGTTCCTCTCCCCCACCATCAATCGCCGCACGGACCGTTACGGCGGATCGCCGGAGAACCGCGCCCGCATCGTCCTGGATATCATCCACGGCATCCGCGACCGCTGCCGGCCGGATTTTCTGCTCGGTATCCGCCTCTCGCCCGAAAGATTCGACCTCCGGCTCGCGGAAATTCGGAAGCTCGCGGCGCTGCTGATGCGCGAAGGGCGAGTGGACTTCATCGACCTGTCGCTCTGGGACGTGGCCAAGGAGCCGGCGGAGGAGGAGTTCCGTGGCCGCTCCCTGCTCTCGGTCTTCACCGACCTCGAGCGGGGCGAGGTGCGTCTGGGCGCCGCCGGCAAACTCCGCACGCCTGCCGACGTGCGGGCCTGCCTCGATGCCGGCACGGACTTCGTGCTGCTCGGGCGGGCAGCCATACTGCAGCACGACTTCCCGGCACGCATGCGGGCGGATCCCGGTTTCGAGCCGGTGCACACGCCGGTCAGCGAGGAGTACCTGCGGTCCGAGGGGCTCGGCGAGGCGTTCATCGAGTACATGTCGCGCTGGCAGGGCTTCGTCGGGTAACCTCTAGCCCTATTCTGTCGCCGTAGCTTGCGGGGGAGGCAGCATGCGACGCCTGAGTCTGACCGATACCGGCTTCCTCATCGCGGAGAACCGGCAGGTGCCGATGCACGTCGCGGGACTGCACCTGTTCACGCTGCCGGACGATGCGGACGAGTATCGGTTCCTGCATTCCCTGGCCGAGAATCTGCGGGCGACCGGGGAGTTGCAGCCGCCCTTCGGCGAGCGGCTGAAGTTCGGCCCGCTGGGTCCCTTCGGACCGGTCTACTGGGAAGCGGACGACGGCCTCGACATCGACTTCCACATACGCCATTCGGCCCTGCCGGAGCCGGGACGTTACCGGGAGCTGTTCGCGCTCGTCTCCCGCCTGCACAGCGTCTTGCTGGACCGGAACCGTCCGCTGTGGGAGATCCACCTGATCGAGGGCCTGCAGAACCGGCAGTTCGCCGCCTACTGGAAATTCCACCATGCCGCCGTCGACGGGGTCCGTGGCATCCAGCTCACGCAGAGCATGTACTCGCCGGACCCGGATGCGCGGATGCCCTACTCGCCCCTTTCCGTCGAAGCCGCCGAAACCTACCAGAAGGGGCTCGGCGTCAGCCCGCTGCAGGCAGAGCCGCCGACGCCCCTCGAACTCCGGAACGCGGCCGAATTCCTGAAGGCCGGGCTGGGCAGCAGCGGCCACATCCTGGGTGCGCTGCGTCGCGTGGCGGGCGCCTGGGCCGACCCGGACAGCCCGCTGATGGTGCCCTGGCGCCGCGTGCCCCACTCGCCCATCAACACGAGGATCGGGGGTGCGCGCCGTTTCGTCGCCCAGTCCTGGCCGTTCGCCCGCATCCGGGCGGTGGGCAAGGCGCTGGACGGCACCTTCAACGATGCCGTGCTGGCCATGTGCTCCGGCGCGCTGAGGCGCTACCTCATGGGCGCAGGGGAGCTGCCCGGGGAGTCGCTGAAGGCCATGGTGCCGATATCGCTGCGCCGTCCGGACGATCTCGACTCCTCCAACGCGGTCGGTGCCATCAGCGCCGATCTGGCGACGAACGTCGCCGACCCGGTGCAACGATTCGGCGCAATCCAGGCCTCAATGATCGCCGGCAAGCGGATGTTCCAGGAACTCTCGGCCAGCGAGGCCCAGATCGTCATGCAGATGCTGCAGATGCCGCTGCTGTTCCTCGACCGGCTCGGCCTCACGGCGAAGTTCCCGCCCTACAGTACGGTGATCTCCAACGTGCCGGGGCCCCGTCAGCAGTTGTACTGGAGCGGCGCGCGGCTGGAAGGCATCTATCCGGCCTCCATCGTGCTGGACGGCTTCGCCCTGAATATCACCCTCGTCACCCTGGCCGACCACGTGGACTTTGGCATCACCGCCTGCCACCGCACGCTGCCCCAGGTGCAACGCTTCATCGATCATCTCGAGGATGCGCTGGCGGAACTGGAAGAGGCCACCGGCCTGCGTCCGGCAACGCTGCCTGCGGCGCCGCGGAAGAGACAGCGTACGAAGAAACGGAGCAAAAAGAAGCGGTCGACAGGAAAGAAGAAGACCGCCGCCAAGAAATCCGGGACGACCGTGGCGGCTGACAAGACCGACTAACCCCGCCGTCTTTTGCGCAGCCACGACCTTCGATATCAATCACTCGAGATCGGCCCGCGGCAGACAGCATCCGACGGTCGCATCAACAGAGGTTTTCTGCATGAAGAAGCTTGTTTTTCTTTCCGTACTGTGTACGCCTGCCCTGGCGCTCGCACAGGACCCCGGTCGCGACGACCTGAGCTACACCTACGCGGAACTGCGCTACGTGGACGTCGACGAGAACGGCGGCGACGGGCTGCGCTTCAACGGCAGCTACGATCTCGGCAACAACTGGATCATCGTCGGCGGCATCACGAGTCTGGAGTTCAATCAGAACGTCGACTACACGACGATCGAGCTCGGCGGCGGCTACGTCTATCCCTACAACGACGATTTCGACCTGGTGGCGACCGCACGCTTCATCGATGCCGAAATCGACACGCCGGTGGGTGACGCCGACGACAGCGGGCTCGGCCTGTCGGCCGGATTGCGCGGGCTGATTGCGCCGCAGTTCGAAGTGCGCGGTTCCGTAAATTACGTGAACATCGACGAGAGCGACACCTACCTCGAACTGGCGGGCGACTACTACTTCACGCCGCGGTTCGCGGCGGGCCTCAGTCTCGAGTTCGCGGGCGACAGCGACCTGCTGACACTGGGCGGTCGCTGGTTCTTCCGGTAACCGGACCGGGGAGCGCCCGCCGGCCGGCGGGCGCTCCATTCTCTTCTATCGGGACACTGCGGCTCAGCGCGGCGCCGTGCCGATATCCTGATAGAACATCAACGCGTTGTCGTCCGGGTCGTAGAAAGTCAGCAGCCGCACCATCTCCTCGATAGTGACGATCTCGCCGTCGATGCGGATCCCCTGCTGCTCCAGAAAACGCTTCGCCGCCTCGATGTCCTGCACACCGAATGTCGGCGTCGCACCGCCGGGCTTGGGCTTCTCGACGACGCCGAGCCCGACGTTGACCTTCTGCACCGGCGAAGCCATCTCGCACCAGCCCATGTCGTCCATCCGGTAGAGCAGCTCCATGCCGAGGTTCTCTGCATACCAGCGGATGGAGGCATCGAGATCCCGCACGGGCATCGAGAGTGTCAGGCCGCCGTCGAAGTCTATTCTTGTTGTCATGTCATGCTCCTGCGGTGTTTTGTAGTTCAATTTTTATACTTGATATATAATTAGTCAAGTCATGACGGATGCGAACGAAAACCCGGGGAACGGGCCGGCCATCGAACCCCTGCTGCACCTGGTGGCGCGGCGCTGGAGCATCCCGGTACTCGCCCGTCTTCATGGCGCCGGCGGCGGCGCGAGATTCGTCATGCTGGCACGCGCTCTCGGGGTGAGCCGGGCGTCCCTGAGTGCGACGCTGAATCACCTGATCGCCCTCGGCCTGGTCCGCCGCAACACCGGACACGGCCATCCGATGCGACCGGAATACCTGCTTACGGATGCGGGCACGGCGCTCGCGCGCCACTGTGCCGCGCTGGACCACACGGTGGCACGCAACGGCGGTCCAGACCTGGCCTATCGGAAATGGACGCTGCCCCTGGTGACGGCGATCGGCGACGAGCACGTACGCTTCCGGGATCTCCGCGCCAGGCTGGCCGAGGCGACACCACGCGCAATCACTATCGGCCTGAAGCAGATGGTGGAAGAACGCTGGGTGGACCGCTCTCTGATCGATGACTACCCGCCGGCCGCCGGCTATCACCTGCTGCCCCGCGGCGAGCGGGTCTGGTCACGCCTGCAACCGTTCTGCTGACGCTCTCAACCATTCTGCCCTGTCTGCAGGACCGACGCGCCGGCGCGCCGTGACGGCCGCCGGACCCGGCGGCCGCGCAGGAACAACAGGGCGCCGCTGGCCCCGATGTAGAGCAGGCTGAGTGAGAGCACCGTCAGCAGGAACCGGTAGCCCGGCCAGCCCGTCTTGCCGGCATGCAGTGGGTACAGGGCGTCGAATACGGCGGGTCCCGGCCCTCGCCCGGTCGCGTCGATGACCTCGAGAATCTCGCCGGACGCGGGATGCAGCACCAGATAGCTGCGGCCGTTCGGATGCAGCTCGCCCTCGTTGCGCAGACGGACCAGTACCGGAGCATCGGACTGCCGCGGCGGTGAGACGAATCGCACGGTCCCGGCCGGGAAAGCCTCGCCGGCCGCATCGAGCACCTGCTGCCAGTCGGTCCGCCCGGCATCTCCCTCCACCGTCGCCACGGACGGCGCGAGCGGAGGCTGCGCGCCGAGTACTGCGTTCAGCGACGACTGGAACGGCCCGGGGAACACCATCGCCACGCCGGTGACGACCAGTCCGGCGAACAGCAGGCCGAGTGTCGCGCCCTGGGCCGCATGGCCGCGCAGGAGGTAGCGGGACTCGGTGTTACGGGGCCAGAAATAGCGCAGCCGGAAGATATTGCGCCGGCGCACCCAGAGCCATACGCCGGAGACCAGGCTGACGAGTACGAGACAGCCGAGAACCCCGACGAGTGTGTGCCCCGTATCTCCCGCCAGCAGATACGCATGCAGCTCGAACAGAAAGGCGGGCAGGCTGTCGCTCCAGCCCCACTCAGCGACCAGCGCGCCGGTCTCCGGGTGATAGAGCCTCTCGCCGCCATCGGTCAGGTAGGCATGATAGGCGGGACGCGCCGGCCGCGGCATGGCGAGCGCCGAGAGCCGCCCTTCCGTGGCGGCGGCGATGCGGGCGATGACTTCGGCGTCCGGCGTCTCCGCCGGCAGCGTCTCCGGCAGCTGCGGATAGCGCCAGTCGACGTATTCGTCGGCCCAGAGCAGCGCGAGCCCGCTCAGGGTCGCCACCGCCAGCCAGGCGGCGATGACGACCCCGAGCCAGCGGTGCAGCCGGCGGATCATCCGCTCAGAATGCCCGTTGCCACCCGAAGGTCAGGGTGCGGCCGTTGCCGGCGAAATAGGTATCGGACCGCTGGAAGGGCTCGGTCTGCGCGAAGTAGGTGAAGTAGTCCTCGTTCAGCAGGTTCTCGATGGCCACGGAGAAGACGCCGTAGTCCGACTGCCAGCTCACGAAGGCATCGGCCAGCGTATAGCCGTCGAAGTCGGCGGCGTCCGCGGGCGCGCCCGGGCCGTCGAAGCTGCGGTCTTCCAGCCGCGCCGCCTGCAGCCGCCAGCGGATGTCCTCGCGGAAACGGCCTTCGGCGTAGACGTTCAGGCGGTCCGGCCCGATGTTCAGGCCGTCCAGGTCGCTGTCCACGGAGCCGTCGCCGTCGGAATCGAAGCGGCCGTCGATGCGGCTGTAGTTCGCCCCGACGCTGAGCCTGTCGCTGACCGCGTAGTCGAGGGCGAACTCGATACCCTCGATCTCGGTGCGCTGGCGCTGAACCTCGAAGATACCGGCCTCGTTGCTGAGCAGCCGCGAGCCGTTGTCGGCCGTCGATTCGTAGTAGGTGGCGCGGGCCGTCAGCCGGCCGTCGCCGTATTCCACGCCCACCTCGGTGTTGTCGGTGACGATCGGCTCCACCGCGAGCAGGCCGTCCACGTCCAGACCGGGCGTCGAGACGCCGCGCAGTACCCGGCCGACGTCGGGCATGGTGAAGGCTTCGGCGGCGGCCGCATACAGCGTCCAGCTGTCGGTCAGGCGCCAGATCGCGCCCGCGTTGAACAGGGTCTCGTCGAACTCGGGCTCGCCGCCTGCCACGAAGGTGCTGCCGGCCGAGGCGATGGTGGTGTAGTCGTCCACCTCCAGACTCGCGTTCTCCTGCCGCGCGCCGCCGGAGAGCGTAAAGACCTCGTTGATGGTCCAGCCCAGCTGCAGGAACGGCGAGACGGTCTCGAACCGGGTCTCCGGCACCCACTCGCGGCCACTGCGCGCCAGTTCCTGGGCCGAGTCGTCGCGGAACCAGTCCACGCCCGCAGTGAAGTTGAGGTCCGGGTCAACGAACGCGCGGTTCCAGGTGGTCTTCAGACCGTTCTTGTCCGAGACGATCTCCGACTGGTCGAGAAACGGCCCGCCGTCCGGCGTGAGGCGGAAGAAGTCGCCGAAGGTGCCGCCCTCGAACAGCGCGGAGTAACTCTGGTCGTAGACCTGGGCTTCGAGGCTGCCACCCAGCACGCCGTCCTGGCGCCAGGTCAGGGAGACGGTCGTCACCTCGTTGCTGGCCGGATCACCCACCTCTGCGGAGGGATCTCCCTCTTCGGTGCCGGTCGGAATACCCGCCGCCCGGTCGCCGGGCACGCTGCGGAAATCGCCGTTGCGCTCCAGGTCGAAGTCGCTGACCAGCAGGGTCAGCGTGGCGTCGTCGGTCACCCGCCATTCACCCTTGCCGAACAGGCCGAGGGAGGTCGAGTCCATGATGTCGCCCTGGGTGGGATAAAGGCCCACCGGGTCCCCGTCCGCGTCGAGAAACAGTCCCCGGTCGTGGTAAGCGAAGCCGACGATGAAGTCGAACGCGTCGGTGCCACGACCGGTGGTGGCCGCGATCTTGTAGCCGTAGGCGTCGGAATCCAGGTCGTCGGCCGTCGTGAGGCGAGCCCGCAGGTCGGTCTGCCAGGCATCGCCGGACACCGGCGCGCGGGTCACGGTGTTCACGACACCTCCGGTGGCGCCGACGCCCTGGATGGCATTCGAGCCGTTGATCACCTCGATACGCTCGAGGAACGCCAGGTCGATGGTATGGCCGTCGCGCTGGCCGTCCCGCAGGGCGTTGTGCTGAGGCACGCCGTCGATCAGGTATAACGGGTTGCGGCCGCGCAGGGTCTCGCTGCGCCCTGTGAGCTTCTGGGAGCTGGGCGCGAAACCCGGCACCGCATTGGACAACACACTGGCGAGATCGTCGCTGATGGCCGACTGGAGTTCGATGGTCTCCGCATCCAGGATGGTCAGCGTGCCGGGAATGGCGGTCGCAGGCTGCTGGACCCGGCTGGCGCTGACCACGATCTCCTCGATCACGCCCTCCCCGGCGTCGGTCCCTGACTGTGCGGCTGCAGAGTCGGGGGTTCCTGCTCCTGCCGCCAGGACCAGGCATGCCAGTAGCCCGGGTCGGTTCATGGATAAAGTCATCGTCGTTCCTCGCATTGTGTTGCCGGATGCCAATGCGAATACTTCTTATTTCGCTAGTTGTTGTCAACTGCGGCTTCTACGGACCCATCGCCACGGCTCCGCAACGAGATGGCAACACGGTTGCTGGTAGCATTCCGCCATGAAATACACGCGGAATTACCGGGAACCGCACAAGCTCGACGACGGCACCCCCATCGAGTTCCGTGCGGTGCAGCCGTGGCACAAGGCGATGCTGGCGGAGGGCTTCACCCGCCTCTCGCCCGAATCCCGCCGCCGGCGCTTTTTCACGGGCAAGACCGGCCTGAGCGACGAGGAACTGCGCTACCTCACCGAGTTCGACGGCACGGACCACTACGCGCTGGGCGCCATGCTCCCCGCGAGCGGGCCGGGTGGCGACGACGAACCGCAGGGCATCGGCGTCGCCCGCTTCGTCCGCAGCGCCTCGGCGCCGGAGACGGCCGAGATCTCCATCGTCGTGGTGGACGACTGGCAGCACCGTGGCGTCGGCAAAGGTCTGCTGGAACGCATCGCCGGCGCCGCGGCCGAGCGGGGCATTCGCCGCATCCGCTCGGTGGCGCTAGCCGACAACCCGGCCGTGCGCGAGCTTCTGGAGCGGCATACCGAGGGCCTGGAAGTGCGACGGTCGGAGCCGGGAGTGGTCGAGTTCAGCTTCCCGCTGACGATGCCGGTGAGCGAAGACATCTTCGATGCTCTTTTCTCGACCTTGCGCCTTGTCGCGCTGGGATCGTTCATCGTGCCGATCTGGTTCGGCGAGCAGACCGTGCGACGCCTGCTGTCCCTGGGCCGGAACCGGCAACGCGATGCCGACGATACGCCGAACGACTCCTGAGCCGTTCGGCCCTCCCGGGCCGATTGACGCCGATTGACGCTGAGCGAGGTCGATCTAGGCCGCGGATCGCGCCGGCGCGCCTCGCAGGCCCGGCTGCTCTCCGGGGCCTAACCCAGCGAGGCGGCCGCGTCCTTGATGGCGCGGCGGATGCGCACGTAGGTGGCGCAGCGGCAGAGGTTGCCGTCCATGGCCTCGTCGATGTCCTTGTCGCTCGGCTTCGGATTCTTCTTCAGCAGATCGACGGCGGACATGATCTGGCCGGACTGGCAGTAGCCGCACTGGGGCACGTCTATCGCCTGCCAGGCCGCGCGGATGGCATCGGCCTCGGGGCCCTCGACGCCCTCGATGGTCGTGACGCTAGAATCGGCGACGCTGCCCACCGGGGTCACGCAGGCGCGCCGCGCCTTGCCGTCCACGTAGACGACACAGGCGCCGCACTGGGAGATGCCGCAGCCGTACTTCGTGCCGGTCAGCTGCAGCCGGTCACGCAGTGCCCACAGCAGCGGCATCTCGCTCGGGACGTCGAGTTCGACGGATTCACCGTTGACGTTCAGTTTTGTGCTCATGACTGTTCACTCCCGCTGCTGAGGCTGTCCAGGCTGTCCGCATTCGGCCCGAAGACGGGCAGGCGGCGGATGCGCTTGCCGGTGGCGGCATAGATGGCATTGGTCAGCGCCGGGGCGGCCGGTGGCGTCGGCGGCTCGCCCACGCCGCACGGCGGGGCGTCGGACTCCATGATCTTCACCTCGAAGTTCCGCGGCGCCTCGCTCATCTTCATGATGCGCCAGGAGGGGAAGTTCTCCTGCTGGATGACGCCGTTCTTCGCGGTGATTTCCCCGTAAAGCGCATTGGAGAGCCCGTACAGGCAGCCGCCTTCCATCTGCGCCTCGACGTGGCGGGTATTCACCACGGTACCGGCGTCGATGGCCGACCAGACGCCCGGTATGGTGAGCCGGCCCTCGTCGTCCACTTTCACCTCGATGACGGTCGCCACATAGGCCAGGAACGAGCGATGCGCGGCGATGCCCAGTCCACGGCCGCTGCCCATCGTGCGGCCCCAGCCGGCCATCTCGGCAGCCATCTTGGTCACGTTGGCCAGCCGGCCGGTATCGATGGGATATTCCTCGAACGAATCGCCGTAGTTGTCGTACTCGGCACCCTCCTCGCGCGGATCCACGATCCGGGGCGGTCCGATCAGCTCCAGCAGGAAGTCCTTCTGGTCGCGGCCGGCGGCCGCGGCGAGTTCCGCGGCGAAGCTCTGGATGGCGAAGGCATGATAGACGTTGGCCACCGAGCGCAGCCAGCCGATGCGCACCTTCGCCTCGGCCGGTCCGGTCTCGAGCTGCAGGTTCGGCACGACGAAGGGGTTGTCGGAGGCGCCCAGGCGCAGCTCGCCCCAGGAAGGCTCCGTGACGCCCTTCTGGAACGTCGACGGGATGGGCGGGAACACGGTTCGGTGCAGAAACGCCGTGCAGCGGCCGTCTGCGTCCAGTCCGCCCTCCATGTGCTGGCCGCTCACCGAGTGGAGGTAGCCGTGCTTGAGGTCGTCTTCGCGGCTCCACGTGACCTTCACCGGTTTACCGATCTCCCGCGCGAGCAACGCGGCCTCCACGGCGAAGTCCGGCTTGGACTTGCGGCCGAACGCGCCGCCGAGCCAGGTGGGCGTCACGATCACTTTCTCCGGATCGACGTCCAGCGCGCCCGCCACCGCCGACCGGGTGGCCTGGGGCGCCTGCACGCAGGCCCAGACCTCGCACTTGTCGCCGTCCCAGCGCGCGGTGGCCGCCGGCGGCTCCATGGGTGCCTGGGACAGGTGCGGCACGTAGTAGTCGGCGGAGATCCGCTTCGCCGCGGCATCCAGTGCCTTCTGCACGTCGCCGCGGCTGCGCCGCAGCTTGCCGGGCTTGCGGGCCGTCTCCAGGAGCTGTTCGCGGAAGGCATCGGAGTCGTAGTCGCCGTTCGGGCCCGCCTCCCACTCGATCTCCAGCGCCTCGCGGCCCTGCAGGGCGGACCAGGTGTTGTCGGCGATTACCGCAACGCCGCCAAGGGGCTTGAAGCCGGCTGGCGGCTCGGGTGCATCGAGCCGCACGGTACGGAGCACGCCGGGCACCTCGAGCGCTTTCTTGTCGTTCACGCTCTTCACGCTGCCGAAGACCACCGGCGGGCGGGCGATGACCGCGTAGACCATGTCGGGCACCTGCACGTCGATGCCGAAGGTGCCCTTGCCGACCACGATGTCGGGGACCGTGAGGGAAGCGACGTCCTTGCCGATGTAGCGCCAGTCGCTGCGGTCCTTCAGCCGGACGGCGTCCTTGCCGGGAATGTCGAGGCCGGCGGCATCCACGGCCAGCTCGCCGTAGCCGAGTGTGCGCCCGCTGGGCCCGTGCACCACCTGGTGCAGCTCGGCCCTGCACTCATCGGCCGGCACGCCCCAGCGGTTCGCCGCCGCGGTCTCCAGCATGTGGCGCATGCCGGCGCCTGCGTAGCGCAGACGGGTGAGGTTGCGGCGTACGGAGCGCGAGCCGTCGGTGTTCTGGTCGCCGTATTTCGGATGACCGATCGCCTGCACCACCTCGATGCGGCTCCAGTCGGCCTCGAGTTCGTCGGCCATGATCTGGGCCATCGCGGTCCAGGTCTGCTGACCCATCTCGGAGCGATGGCAGGTCAGCTTGACGCTGCCGTCTTTCTCGATGCTGATGAAGAGACCGGGCGTGGCGTCTCCGCCCCGCACGTCGCTGAGACCGCCCGCCGTCTGGTCGGCTTTCGCGCAGCCCGTCAGCGACAGCGCGAATGCGAAGCCCGTGCCCGCCGCGAGCCCGGCGAGAACATCCCGCCGGGTAACCCGTGCAAGAGGGATCTCCGTCAGTGGTCCGTTGTCGTCCTGCCGCCAGCTGAGCGGCCCCGCTTCCATGTTCGATCCAATATCCGTCGCCATGGCAGACTCCCTGTGTCGCGGTGCATCAAAACGCCTCGGCGCTTCGCCACAACATAACATGCCGTCGCCGTCCGGATCAGATGCTCAGCGGCGACGCTCTCTCGATCAGCCCGTGGGCATCGAGGTCCAGGCCCGGCGCGAATGTACCCCAGGTATAGCCCCGCTCGGAGCGCAGGCGCGTGGCGGCGAAACCTTCGGCCACGATCGCCGGCGCGGCGCGGAAGAGTTCCGCCCCCTGGAACGCGAGCGCAAGCGACTCGACGAAATGCCGGGCCGTGGCTTCGCCCAGCGCCTCTTTCACGTTCAGCGTCGTGACCGTATGGATCAGGCCGTCCAGGTAGCGGTCCGCGCCGCGGGCCCCGTCCAGTTCCGCGAACAGCGCTTCCAGCACACCCGGGTCGCGCTGTATGGCCCGCAGGGTATCCAGCGCGATCACGTTGCCGGAGCCTTCCCAGATGCTGTTCAGCGGTGACTGGCGGAAGTAGCGGGGCATCGGCGACTCCTCCACGTAGCCCGCGCCGCCGAGACACTCCATGGCCTCGTAGACGAGAGACGGGGTGCGCTTGCAGATCCAGTACTTCGCGATCGGCGTGAGTATGCGCGCGATGGCGGCGGCATGCTCCGAGTGCGGGGCGTCGTCGAAGGCGCGAGCCACCCGGAAACTCATGGCGAGCGCCGCCTCCTGCTCCAGCGCCAGATCCGCGAGCACCTGAGCCATGGCCGGATGCTCGACCAGCCGCGGGCCGAAGGCGCGCCGGTGTCCGGCGTGCCACAGCGCCTGGGACAGCGCGGCACGCATGATGGCCGTCGAGCCCACCATGCAATCGAGCCGCGTGCCCTGGACCATCTCGATGATGGTCCGCACGCCGCGGCCCTCCTCACCCACCATCCGCGCCCAGGCGTTGTGGTATTCGATCTCGCTGGAGGCATTCGAGCGGTCGCCGAGCTTGTCCTTCAGTCGCACCACCTGGATGGTGTTGCGTGTCCCGTCAGGCCTCCATTTCGGCGCGAAGAAGCAGGACAGGCGGCCATCGGTCTTCGCCAGCGTCAGGAAGCCGTCGCTCATCGGCGCCGAGCAGAACCACTTGTGGCCGACGAGCTCGTATTCTCCCTCCGCGCCCAGGGGCACGGCGCGGGTAGTGTTGGCCCGCACGTCGGAACCGCCCTGCTTCTCGGTCATCGCCATGCCGAGGGTTACGCCCCGCTTCTCGCCGGCCGGAATGCAGCGGGGATCGTAGGCCGCCACCGCCACCCGCGGCTCCCATTCCGCCGCCAGGTCCGGCTGATGGCGCAACGTGGGGACGCAGGCGTAGGTCATCGAGAAGGGGCAGCACACGCCCTGGTCCGCCTGGCTCAACACGTACATCAGCGCCGAGTGCGCCACGTGGCCGCCCTGCTCCGCCGTCCAGGCCACCGAACTCACGCCGCTCTCGAGCCCCAGCGCCATCAGCCGGTGGTAGTCGGGATGAAAATCCGCCTCGTCGATGCGCTGACCGTAGCGGTCGAAGGCCTTCAGGACCGGCGGGCTGGCATTCGCCCGCGCGGCCCAGTCCTGGACCTCGGCCGAGCCGACCCGCGCGCCCAGCCGACCGAGTTCCGCATCCAACCAGGCGGCGCCGTTACGGCTCACGGCCTCCTTCAGCGCGATGTCGTTCTCGTAGCAGTTGACGCCCTCCAGCGGCGGCGCCTGGTTGATGACCTCGTGGGTCGCGAGTTCGGTGCGCGGCTTCAGGTGTCCCATCGTTCGCTCCGGTCGGTGGATCTGCCCACAATGTAACGCCGCCGCGGCGCGGCGTCAGCCGTGGACGGACCGGATCGCCGTGCGGGGCCTGCGCGTCAGTTCTTCTCCCGGTCCACCAACCGGTTCGCAGTGATCCAGGGCATCATCTCCCGCAGCCGCGCGCCGGTGGTCTCGATGAGGTGCGCCTCGGTGTTGCGCCGCTGCGCCGTCATCGACGGGTAGTTCATGGCGCCCTCCGCGATGAACGACTTGGCGTACTCACCGCTCTGGATGCGCTCCAGCGCATTGCGCATCGCCGCCCGCGACTGCTCGTTGATGACTTCCCTGCCGGTGTAGTACTCGCCGTACTCCGCATTGTTGGAAATCGAGTAGTTCATGTTGGCGATGCCGCCCTCGTACATCAGGTCGACGATCAGTTTCAGCTCGTGCAGGCACTCGAAGTAGGCGAGTTCCGGCGCGTAGCCGGCCTCGACCAGCATCTCGAAGCCGGCCTTCACCAGCTCCACGCAGCCGCCGCACAGCACGGTCTGCTCGCCGAAGAGATCGGTCTCCGTCTCGTCGCGGAAGGTGGTCTCGATGATAGCCGTGCGGCCGCCGCCGATGCCGCACGCATAGGACAGCGCGACATCCTTCGCCCGGCCGCTCGCATCCTGGAAAATGGCCACCAGGTCCGGGATGCCGGCACCTTTGGCGAACTCGCTGCGCACGGTGTGACCGGGCGCCTTCGGCGCGATCATGACGACGTCGAGATCCGCCCGCGGCACCACCTGGTTGTAATGGATGACGAAGCCGTGGGCGAATGCGAGGGTGGCGCCCTGCTTCAGGTTCGGCTCGACCTGATCCCGGTACAGCGCCGCCATGGACTCGTCCGGCGCCAGCATCATCACGAGATCGGCGCCGGCGACGGCCTCGGCCACGCCCTGGACCCGCAGCCCGGCTTTCTGCGCCTTCGCCACGGACGCCGAGCCCTCCCGCAGCCCCACGGTCACCTCGACACCGGAGTCCTGCAGGTTCAGCGCATGGGCGTGTCCCTGGGAGCCGTAGCCGATCACGGACACCTTCATGCCCTGGATGATGGAGAGGTCGCAGTTCTTGTCGTAGAAGATGTTCATGGCGGGCTCCTGTCGATGATGTGGACGCATGTGATGATCCTGTAGGAGGGCCTTCAGGCCCGACCCGGTTCATTGGATCGGGCCTGAAGGCCCTCCTACAGGAATGGGGGCACCATAGTGCAACGGCTGTATTTTCTAAAATGAAATATTTAAAATTCTATGTTGCACTTTCTGCAACAATGGAGCCAGCATGGACGACCGCAGCCTGCGTGCCTGCCTGAGCCTGGCCGACACCCTGCACTACGGGCGGGCCAGCGCGGCCTGCCACATGAGCCCGTCGACGCTCAGCCGCATCATCAGCGGCCTGGAGGAGGAACTCGGCGTCCGGCTGTTCGAGCGGGACAACCGCAGCGTCACGCTCACCCCGGCGGGCGAGCGCTTCCGGACGTGGGCCCGCGAGACGCTGGAGCAGTGGGAGGCGCTGCGGGCCGGCCTGGCCGCCGACAGCGACGAGCTGACCGGCGAGATCAGCATCTACTGCTCGGTCACGGCCAGCTACAGCTTCCTGTACGACCCGGTCGCCGAGTTCCGGCGGCGCCATCGGCGGGTGCGGATCACGGTGCACACCGGCGACCCGGAGCAGGCCGTGGCCCGGGTGCGCGCAGGCGACGAGGACCTGGCCATCGGGGCCCGCCCGGAGCGGCTCCCCGCCGGCCTCGCCTTCGAGCCCATGGCCGTCTCACCGCTGGTGTTCATCGCTTCCCGTGAAGACCCGGACATGGATCGTTTTCTGAAGCCGCGCATGCGGCCCGCCGACTGGGCCTCGGTGCCCATGATATTGCCCGAGCGGGGACTCGCCCGGGAGCGGGTCGAGCGCTGGTTCCGGGACAAGGGGATACGGCCCCAGGTGCTGGCCCAGGCAGCCGGCAACGAGGCCATCGTCAGCATGGTCGGGCTCGGCGGCGGCGTGGGTGTCGTGCCGCTGATCGTCCTGGAGAACAGCCCGCTGGCCGGCAGGGTGCGGCAGGTTGCCGCCCGCCCCGCGCTGGCGCCTTTCGAGGTGGGATTGTTTGCGCGCCGCAAGCGGCTCGGCGACCGGCTGGTGCGGGCCTTCTGGTCGGCGCTGACCGCCGGCGGGCCGGCGCCCCCGGCGAATGCCTAGCCGGCTAGCCGGGGACGATGCCGGCCAGTTCGGCGGGGGTGATCTTCAGCGCCTTCGCCACCATGTCGAAGAAGTTCACCTCGCGCTCGCTGATGCGGCAGTCGCTGTGGATGACGTCGGCGAGCGCCTTGGCGATGGCCACCCGCTCCGAGGATTGCAGGCGCTTCGCCACGCTGGACAGATAGTCGGGCAACGGGGCGTTCTCGTAGATTTCGGACTTGGCCGCGACGCGGATGTCGGCGGCGTGGATGTCCTCGTCCAGCATGCGCTTGAGGATGGTCTGCACCGTGTCCACCTCGGCCGGGTCGATGTTGGCGTCGGCGCTCGTGGCCCGGGAGAGGGTCATCAGCAGCACTTCCTTGAACAGGGTGCGCCGGTCTTCCTCGGTCGGCTCCGAGCCGCCGAAAATCTTCAGTACGCTACTGAGATCCGCTATCGCCATGTGAGGTCTCCCGCCTTGTCCGGACCGCCGCTGCAGCGGCCCGTATTGTGATTGTGGGCGCAGTATATACGTATGCGAGCCGATCTTGCACGGCCATGGTGCGCCGGCCCGTCAGCCCACGACACGATCTCTCCCCGCGCGCTTGGCCCGGTACAGGTTCGCGTCCGCCCTGCCGAGGACGTCGGCCCGGTCTTTCCCCCGTCCGCTGGCGGCGACTCCGATACTGACGGTCACCCTCAGCGACGGCGCCATATCGGACCAGTCCATCGACGCCACCGCCACACGGATGGCCTCGCCGATGCCGGCGGCCGCCGCGGCGTCAGTAGCGGGCAGACAGATCAGGAATTCCTCGCCGCCGTAGCGGGCGACCATGTCGGTCTCCCTGCAGTGGGACTCGAGCAGTCGCGAAAGCCGCTCCAGTACCGCATCGCCCACCGCGTGTGAGTGTGTGTCGTTGATCAGCTTGAAATGGTCGACGTCGGTCAGGATCACGCCCAGCGGGCGCCCAACGCGCTCCGCGAGCTCGAGCTGACCGTCGATGAAGCCGTCGGCATAGCGTCGGTTGAACAGCCCGGTGAGCTTGTCCCGGGTCGCCTGCCGTTCGAGCTCCAGGGTCTTGGCCCTGAGTTCGCGGGTGCGCTCCTCCACCAGCGCCTCCAGCCGCTGGCGCATGTCTGCGAACTCCTTCAGCGCCAGCATGCCCAGCGAGAGGACGAACAGCAGGGTCATGATGACGGCCACCTCCATGCGGCTGAAGACGATCGCCACCAGCACGGCGGCCGGTACCGAACCGATCTCGATCATCGTCTGGAAGGCGCTGAACATCCCCGCCGTGTCCATGCCGCGCAGGCTTACGTAGATGCGCATGCCGATCTCGTTGACGGCCTGCATGGTCAGCGCCAGCAGCGCGATAAGGGCTGCGCTGCGCCAGTCGATGTCAGTCAGCGGCACCGGGCCGCCGAGCCTGACATAGAGCAGCCCCGCGACCAGGATCATCAGCGACATGAGACCCGCGTTGTGCAGGGAGGCCGTGACGGTCCGGCGGATTCTGCCGCTGCGCAGCCGCTGCAGCGGCCACAGCAGAGAAGCCAGGCCGTTGATGATGGCGGCATCCACCGGCCCCAGCAGCAGGAGGCTGGACACCTGGGCGACGCGATCGAAGGAAACGTGGCCGAAGGTCGGGTGGGGATAACCCACGGTGATCGTGAACAGCCCGAACAGCAGGAAAAAACCTGCCAGCGGCAACTCGTCGGCGGTTATGGAGGCGCCTGTCGCCACCGCCGCCGCCGCGATCGCCGTGACGGCAACCGCGAACAGGGCAGCGGCGTAGACCAGGTCTGCCGGCAGCCTGGCGTTCAGCGCAACGCCTCCAGCAGATCTTCGGCGAGGCGCAGGTGGTCCGCGACGCTGCGCGGCTCGAGGAAGCGCTCGCTCACCCGCTCCCTGGCAGCAGCGCCAAGCCGGTCCCGCAGCCCGCTGTCGCCCACGAGGCGTTCCAGCAGGCCGGCGAACGACTCCAGGTCGCGCGGGTCGTCGAGCAGCAGGCCGTGGCGGTCGTCCTCGATCTGGTCCTGGATGCCGCCCACCCGGGTCGCCAGCACGGCCGTGCCCTTCCACATGGCCTCGGTGACCGTGAGGCCGAAGCCCTCGTGCAGGCTCTTCTGCACGATGACGGCCGCATGGCGCTGGATGGCATTGACCATGGCGGCGTTCTCCTCGACGTCGACCATGGGCAGCATGGCGAGATGGATGCGGCTGCGCTGGGCGTGGGGCAGCTCGCGCCAGACCCGGAACACCTCGTGAAACACCTCGATGCCTTCCGGGTCGTCGGCCACGCCGGTCACGCTCGGCCCGACCATCACCAGCTCGGCGCCGCCGTCCCCGCCATGGCTCAGCCAGGTGGCGAAGCCCTCGATCACGCCGCAGGGGTCTTTCAGCGGATCCCAGCGCGAGACCTGCACCACCATGGGGAGGTCCGGCGGCGTCGGCTGACCGCAGCGGATGAGGTCTGCGTGACGGTCCACGCGGCCACGGCTGCCGTCGCTGCGGAAGAACTCGTAGTCCGGCGCCGCAGGCAGGGGACCCGACACCAGGCCGGCATGCACCAGCAGCGTGCGCACGGCGTTCTCGCTCATGTCCTGATTCTTCGGCGTGAACGCATCGATGCTCGGCGGGATGATGACGGTGCGGTCCCGGTCGATGATCGGCGGTACGTAGGCGTCACGGGAAAACACGAACCGGCGGGGATAGGCGAGATAGGGGCTCAGAAACTGCCAGGCCCGGTCGTACTCCTCGTTCCAGTCGCTATGGCCGATGTGGCAGCGCCAGGCGACAGCGGCGCCGTGCTCGACCAGGTAACGGGCCAGCCCCAGGGTCTGCGGGTCGTGCAGCAGGACGACGTCGCCGGGCTTGACCAGCGCCAGCAGCTCCGCCGCATTGTCCTCGAGGGTTGCCTCATAGATGCGCCGTGCCTCGTCGTCCAGGGGCGTTCCGTCCCCCGGCTCGCCGTGCAGCCCATGGTGCAGGCGCTTCGTCACACGGAAGAACGCCGGGTTGCCGCCGATGACCAGCCAGCGGGAGTCGATGTCGAAATGGCGGCAGTAGCCGAGCAATGAAGGCAGCATCTCGGCGACGCCGCCGCCCTCCGCCGTGGAATTCAGGTGCCAGAAGACACGGCCTTCCAGCGCCCGGGCGAGCCGCGCAGCCTCGGCGCTGAGATCCGCGAGGAGCCCCGGCGCGGCGAGGCCCTCGTACCGGTCGATGCTGAGCGAGTGGATGTCGACCTCGAAAAGCCTGCCCGTATCCTGTTCCATCCCGCCTCCGGGGGCTGCCAAAAGGGCGCATGATAGCGTGACCGCCCCGCCGCTTCATGCAGCCGGCGCGCAGCGAAGCGTGTAAGCTCCCGGACATCCATCGGCAGGGGCGGTTCGGCAGAGAGGGCAATGAGCAGCGACCCGGCGAACGACAGCACCGCCCGCCCGGCCGTCCCCCCCGTTCCCCTCATCGTGAACCCGGCCGCCGGGCGCGGCGCGGCCGGGCGACACGGCGACGCGATGTGCCGTGTGCTGGAGGCCGCCGGCCGTCCCGCCACGCTCCGCTACAGCCGGGAACCCGGCCACATGGCGGCGCTGCTGCGGGAGGCCGCCGCAGCCGGATCCCGCGAAGTCGTCGTGGCCGGGGGCGACGGCACGGTCCGGGAAGCCGTGAACGGGATCCTCGGCCAGGGGCTGGATCTCGCCCTCGGCGTGATCCCGGGCGGTACCGGCAACGACTTCGTAAAATCGCTGGGCACGCCGCGCAGCTGGCGCAACGCCTGTGCCGCGCTCGCGGTAGCGCTGGCCGAGCGCCGTCGGCGACGCATCGACGTGGGCTACTGCAACGGGCAGTGGTTCGCCAACAGCGTCGGCATCGGGCTGGACGGCGTGGTGGTCCGAGCCGCCGAACGGGTGCGCTGGCTGCCCGGCCTGCTCGCCTACCCGGCCGCCCTCGCCCTCGTGCTGCGCAGCGGAGTGGATGCGGCCGAGGTACGCATCGAGGCCGACGGCCGCCGCCTCCAGCTGCCGGCGTCGATGGTGATTGCCTGCAACGGCGCCTGGTTCGGGGGCCTGTTCCACATCGCCCCGCCGGCCAGCCTGGACGACGGCCTGCTGTCGGTGGTGGTCGCCGCACCGCTCAGCCGCCGCCGGGTGCTGACCCTGGTGCCGCAGGCCGTCCGGGGCACCCACATGAGCGCGCCGGAAGCCATGCTGTTCAGCGCACGGGAACTCGTCATCGAGACCTCCGCGCCACTGCCCCTGGAAGCCGACGGCGAGGCCGCCGACACCCCGGTGACCCGGCTCGCGATCCGCTGCGTGCCGGCCGCGCTGTCCGTCATAGCCTGAACAATAGCCCGAGGCGTCAGTCGAGCCCAGCCATCGCGAAGTACTTGATCTCGAGGTAGTCGTCGATGCCGTACTTCGAGCCCTCGCGGCCGATACCGGACTCCTTCACCCCGCCGAACGGGGCCACCGGCGTGGAGATCAGGCCCGTGTTCAGGCCGACGATGCCGTATTCCAGCGCCTCGGCGACCCGCCACGCGCGGGCCAGGTCGCGGGTGTAGAAGTAACTCGCCAGACCGAAGCGGGTGTCGTTGGCCATGGCAACGGCTTCGGCCTCGTCGCGGAACGGGAACAGCGGCGACAGAGGGCCGAAGGTCTCCTCGCCGGCCACCAGCATCTCCGGCGTGGCGCCCTTGACGACGGTCGGCTGGAAGAACTGCCCGCCGAGCGCATGCCGCTTGCCGCCGGTGATCAGCTCGGCGCCGCCGGCGAGCGCGTCGGCGATGTGCTCCTCCACCTTTTCCACGGCGCTCTCGTCGATGAGAGGACCCTGATCCGTATCCCCTTTCAGGCCGTCGCCCACCACCAGGTCGTCGACGGCGGCGGCCAGCTTCTCGGCGAAGGCATCCATGACCGATTCCTGGACGAGGAAGCGGTTCGTGCAGACGCAGGTCTGGCCGGTGTTGCGGTACTTCGAGGCCACGGCGCCCTCGACAGCCGCGTCGAGGTCCGCATCGTCGAAAACGATGAACGGTGCGTTGCCGCCGAGTTCCAGCGAGACCTTCTTCATGGTGCCGGCGCACTGCTCCATGAGCAGCTTGCCGATCTCCGTGGAACCGGTGAACGAGAGCTTGCGCACGGTCGGGTTGCCGGTCATCTCGCCGCCGATGGCGGACGCCGAGCCCGTGACTACGCTGAACACCCCGGCCGGGATGCCGGCCTCCTCCGCCAGCACGGCCAGCGCCAGCGCCGAGTACGGCGTCTGCGAGGCGGGTTTGCAGACGAACGTGCAGCCGGCGGCGAGCGCCGGTCCCGCCTTGCGGGTGATCATCGCCGCGGGGAAATTCCAGGGCGTGATCGCCGCGACCACGCCCACCGGTTGTTTCAGCACCAGCAGGCGCCGACCGGCCTGGGGTGAGGGAATGATGTCGCCGTATACCCGTTTGCCCTCCTCGGCGAACCACTCGATGAAGCCGGCAGCATAGGCGATCTCGCCACGGGACTCCTTCAGCGGCTTGCCCTGCTCGGCCGTCATGATGACGGCGAGGTCCTCTTGATGCGCCATCATCAGGTCGTGCCAGCGCCGCAGCAAGGTAGCCCGCTCGGCGGCCGGCCGCGCGCCCCACTCGGCCATGGCTTCGCCGGCGGCGGCGATCGCCCGGCGGGTCTCCTCCGCGCCCAGGGAAGGCACGGTGCCGAGATTCTCGCCCGTGGCCGGATTGCCGACGGCGATGGTGCCCTCGTCGTCCGCGTCGACCCATTCGCCGGCGACGTAGCAGCGGCTGCGCAACAGGTCGGGATTGTCGAGTTTCATGGAATGGCTCCTATTCGTGGGTGGTCTCGCCCCGGGTCGTGGTCTCATCCAGCGCGATGTCGTAGCGCCGGATCTTCTCCACCAGGGTCGTGCGGCCCATCCCCAGCATCCTGGCCGCCTGCGCGACGACGCCGTCGCAGGAACGCAGCGCGTCCCGGATCAGGCTGCTCTCGATGTCCCCCATGTGCTCCTTCAGACTCTTGCCGTCCGGCGGCAGGTCGGCGGCGGCGGCCGACGCCGTGGCG
Source organism: Lentisalinibacter sediminis (assembly GCF_040706615.1). Classification (NCBI taxonomy): domain Bacteria; kingdom Pseudomonadati; phylum Pseudomonadota; class Gammaproteobacteria; order Woeseiales; family Woeseiaceae; genus Lentisalinibacter; species Lentisalinibacter sediminis. The sequence continues at coordinate 350,592 of NZ_JAPDRF010000003.1, forward strand.
GCCCCCGCCGCTTCACGCCGGAGCGGCGCCGGCAGGTCGCCGACCGTGATGCAGCCGTGCGGGCGCACGACCGCCAGCCGCTCCACCAGGTTGGCCAGTTCCCGTACGTTGCCGGGCCAGTCGTACTCCTGCAGCGCCCGCACGGTCTCCTGGGCGAAATCCACCCGGATACCGAGGCGCGCGTCGACCCGCCGCACCATCTCCTCGAGCAGCAGCGGGATGTCGCGCACGCGCTCGCGCAGTGGCGGCAGCTCGATCGGGAACACATTCAGGCGGTAGTACAGGTCCTCCCGGAAGGTTCCGTCCTCGATCGCCTCGGGCAGATCCCGGTGAGTGGCAGCGATGACCCTGACGTCGACCGGGATACTCTCCACGCCGCCGATCCGGTCGATGACGCGTTCCTGCAGCACGCGCAGCAGCTTGACCTGCATGGCCGGCGGCATGTCGCCGATCTCGTCCAGGAAGATGGTGCCGCCGGCCGCCTGCTCGAAGCGCCCCGTCCGCCGCGCCACCGCGCCCGTGAACGCGCCGCGCTCGTGGCCGAACAGCTCGCTTTCCAGCAGCTGGCCCGGGATGGCGCCGCAGTTCACCGCGACGAACGGTCCCTTCCTGGCGCTGAGTTCGTGGATGTAACGGGCGACAACCTCCTTGCCCGTGCCCGACTCACCGAGGACCAGCACGGAGGCACCGCTGGCGGCGACCCGCTCGGCCAGCCCGCGGGCCTCGCACATCGCCAGGCTCTCGCCCAGCGGGCGGGACTGCACCCGGTCGGCGGCATGCTGCATGCGGCGGCGGCTGTAGCCCGCCCAGATCTCCTCCAGCAATGCAGACAGCTGACTGAAATCCACCGGCAGATCCAGACCGAAGAGTCGCGCGCCGGGGCAGTCCGCCTCGAGTGCGGCCAGATCGGCACGGCCCGCGACCACCACCGGCAGCGCGGCGTCCGCGCTGCCGACCTCCGCCACCAGGTGGGCGACGGCCGCGCGCCCGAGGGAGGGGTGGAGGAAGACCGCGGCCAGGCGCTGCCCCGCAGCGCTATCGCGCCAGCGCTCGGGCGCGGCGACCGCCGTGGCCGGCGCGTCCAGGAACTCGATGCTGTCGCGCAGGGTCTCGCCTGCCTCGGCGTCTTCGGCGATGACCAGGATGAGCCGTTCGGTGCTCACCGTGCCGCCTCCGCGGCCGGGCATCGCTTGCCGGGCCGCGCGGGAATCGCGCCCGGAGCCGTCGCCCCCGTCGCCGCTGATCTGATCACGCCTTTCAATTCAGTGCCTTGCGCCTCGAGCGGGCGTCTGCCGCAACCGCCGATGATTGTGCGGCGCAGAGCAGGGGATTGCAACTCGAGACCCGAATAATTCGAGTCGGTTCATACCCTTGCGCTACGCAACGCCGGTCCCGGACGGTACCGTCGAGGATGCGCCCCAGGGGCTAAAGATTCCACGCCGGCGGCCGATACAGAGGGTAGCCACAGGAGCGTGGCGGCGCGTGCGTGCGGATGCGCGGATCGGCGCCGCCTTCGGCATCCCGAACAAGAACGGAGGACGACGCGTTGGATCTCGCAACACTGATAGGCTTGCTCGGCGCCCTCGGGGTGGTCATCACCTCCATTTTCCTGGGCGGCGCGCCGGGCGTCTTCCTCAATACCCCGTCGCTGCTGATCGTGCTCGTCGGCACGTTTCTCGTGACGATGATGAAGTTCAGCCTGAAGCAATTCTTCAGCGCCACCGGCATCGCGGTGAAGGCGTTCACCCAGCGCGTGCCGAACCCCGAGGCCATCATCGAGAAATCCGTCGAACTGGCGAAGACCGCACGCCAGGGTGGCATCCTCGCGCTGGAAGACGCCGAGGTGCCCGACGAATTCATGAAGATGGGCGTGGGTCTCCTGATCGACGGTCATCCCTCCGAGGTGGTCCGCTCCATGCTGAACAAGGACCTGAACCAGACCCTGCAGCGCCACAGCGACGGCCAGGGCATCTTCAAGGCCATCGGCGACGTCGGTCCGGCCATGGGCATGATCGGTACGCTGATCGGCCTCGTGCAGATGCTCTCGGTCATGGACGACCCGAAGCAGATCGGCCCGGCCATGGCCGTGGCCCTGCTCACGACGCTGTACGGGGCCATCCTCGCGAACGTGATCGCCATACCGGTGGCCGACAAACTGGCCCTGCGCAGCAAGGAAGAGCAGCGCCACAAGTCGCTCGTCATCGACGCGCTGATCGGCATTCAGGAGGGCCAGAACCCGCGCATCATCGAGGGCATGCTGGAGGCCTATCTGCCCCGTTCGCGCCGCAGCGTCGACGAAGAACTGGCCTGAGGTAGCGGCGCATGGACGAGGAAGGCGCAGCGGAGGTCAGGCAAGAGGAAAAGAAAGGCGTACCCGCCTGGGTCATGACCTTCGCCGATCTCATGACGCTGCTCATGTGCTTTTTCGTGCTCATGCTGGCGTTCTCCGAGATGGACGTGCAGAAGTTCAAGGTGCTGTCCGGGTCGGTGCGGGAGGCCTTCGGCGTACAGGCACAGGTGGAGGTGAAGACCATACCGAAGGGCACCAGCATCATCGCGCGGGAATTCAGCCCCGGGCGGCCGCAGCCCACCCCGATGAACGAGATCCGCCAGCACACCATCGACTCGGCCAAGAACACCCTTGACGTGGGCGTGGACGAACCCGGCGTGGGTGACGAGGAGGCCGACAACGCGAAGGAGGATGCAGAGAAGCTCCGCCAGGCCCTGGCCGAGGAGATCGAGCAGGGCAGCGTGGACGTCGAGCTGGACGGTCGCCGCATCATCATCCGTATTCTGGAGAAGGCCACCTTCCCCTCGGGCGACGCCAGCATACAGCCGGGCTTCCTGCCGGTGCTGGAGAAGATCCGCGGCCTCATCGGCGAGATGCCGGGCGAGCTCAAGATCTCCGGCCACACCGACGACGTGCCCATTTACAACGAGCGCTACCGCTCGAACTGGGAACTGTCCACGGCGCGAGCCGTCTCCGTGGCCCACACCCTGCTGAAGGGCGGCGACATCGAAGAGAACCGGATCGTGGTGACCGGCCACGCGGACACACGCCCGCTGTATCCGAACGACAGCGTCGAACACCGTGCCATCAACCGGCGCGTGGACATCAGCATCATACGCAACCCGTCCGGCGGCAGTGAGGACCGCCAGCTTCGCATCGCCGAGGCCCGCGAACCGGATGCGGAGGAAGAGACCGGGAGGAGCGCCGACGGCGAAGAGGCCGCGGCCGATGCGCCCGGGGGAGACGAAGACGATGAGTGAAATGCAGAACGATACCGAGACCAGCGATACCAACCGCCGCCGCGTGTTTCGACTCAAGGAGCTCGTGCGCATCGACTACTCGACGGTGGACGAGAGCGAGTGGATACAGCGGCTGGAGAAGAACCTCGGCAGCACGTCCCGGACCTCCGGGCTGGATGCCAAGCTGATGGAGGTGGAGGCTTCCCTGAAGCCCGCCGTCCTGAAACTGCGCCAGAAGGCGCCGGTCAGTGCCGAGTGCGTGGAGTTGCTGAACGAGAAGATCCAGCTCGTGGCCGACAAGGTAATGGAGCTGGAGCAGCAGCGTAACCCCATCTACAAGCGCCCCACCCAGCTCTGCGATCTCAGCTCCACCGGCATGGCGTTCGCGGCACCCCACGGCATGAGCGAGGGCGAGAGGCTGATGCTGAAGTTCCTGCTCGTCTCCGACTCTCACTATGTCGAGACGCTGGCCAGGGTCGTCCGTTGCCAGGCGCCCGAGGAGTCCGACCTGGAGGACGAGGGCTACAAGATCGGGGTAGAGTTCGTCGGCATGCGCGAGGCGGAGAGCGAGATGCTGATCCGCCACATGCTCAGCCGCCAGGCCGAAGACATCCGTACGGCCCGGCTGCGGGCGCTGAAGGAATAGCCGGCGCGGCCGGTCAGCCGGCCAGCGCGGCGGTCAGGGATTCGAGCTTGTCCTCGAAGCGCTGATAGACGGGCGGATAACGGGGCCCGTCGACGCCGAGCTTGTGCACGACCGGCTGGAACTCCTCATCCACCTCGGCCTCGGCCTCCCGCAGCGACAGGTAGCACGCCGCCACGATCACGTCGTGCAGCGTCGGCTTGCTGCTGCGCCGCTGGGTCTGGTCGCCCGCCACCGTGTCGACGATGTCCTCGGGGAACTCCCAGTTCTCCAGGATCGACTTGCCCACCTGCGGGTTCCACTCCTCGAGTATCTGGCGGCGCGAGTCCTCGTCTGCCAGCAGGGTCGGGAACTCCTTCGCCTTGGTGAGGATGTAGAGCTTGCCGATCTCGTTCAGCAGGCCGGCCAGAAACGCGCCGTCGGCGTCCAGCTCGGCGTGCTGGTCCGCCAGCACCTCGGCCATGGCCGCCTTGCGCAGGCTGACCTTCCACAGCGTCTTCAACTGACTGCGGATGGCCGCCTGCTGCTCCGCCTGGAACAGCTGCTCCACGGCCATGGCGATCGCCGTGTTGCGCACCATGTTGAACCCGAGCCGGCTGATGGCGGCGCGCAGGTTTGTGATCTTCACCCCCGCCGGGTTGTAGAAGGCGGAGTTGGCCATCGCCAGGATGCGCGACATCAGCACGGGCTCCAGGCTCACCACGTCGGCGACGCGCTCGGCGGTGCAGTCACCGTCCTCCAGCGCTTCTCGGATCTTGAGCACCACGTCGGGGAACGACGGCAGCTTGATCTCCTTGCGGGTCAGCTCGTCCGCCAGCATCTGGACGAAGCGGAAGTATTCGGCACTCGACATCTTTCTTACTCCGGTCAGGACACCCGGCGAACGGCCGCAGCCTCGCCCCGGTGTCGGTTACCATGCAGTCGCACGAACAGGTCGGCCTCCCCGCGGCTCAGTCCGCAGCGGCTCACCAGATCGTCCGGCACCGCTCCGCCTCCGACCAGCCGCAGGGCCTCGCCGTAGCGCTGGCCGCCGGTGCCACCCGCCGTTGCCGGCGCAGGCGCCTGCGCGGCATCCGCGGACACACTCTCCAATTGCTCCAGGCGCCGGCCGATCTCCTCGAGACGCTCCAGCACCGCCCTGCCCAGGGCATCGTCGCCCGCTGCCTCCGGTTCCAGCGGGAGCGGCTCACGGCGGGGCTCGCCCCGCAGGATCGCCGCCACGGCGAACAGGATCAGGGCATTGGAGAATGCCAGCACGTAGATCACATTGATTTCGCTAATGAAGTCCATCACGCATACTCATCGATAATTGAACCGTTATCCTTGTCCGAATTCTCACTTTTTTCCTCGCGCTCAGATTCGGCGGCGTCGTCCCTGCGCGGCCGCTTCGGCGTATCCGGATTCACCGGCTTCAGCGGTCGGGAGGGCGCAATCGGATACACGTCGCGAATCCTGCCGCCGCCGCTGCCTATGGCCATGACTACGCCCCCTCGTCCTGCAGCCGTGCACGCAGCCGCAGCAGCGCCTGGCTGTGGATTTGACTGACCCGCGACTCGGTGACGTCGAGCACGGTGCCGATTTCCCTCAGGTTCAGCTCCTGGTGGTAGTACAGCGACAGCACCAGCTGCTCGCGCTCGGGCAGACCGCGTATGGCCTCGGCCAGCCGGCCGCGCATCTCGGTGGCCTGGGCGCGTTCCTCGGGACCGGGCTGGCCCTCCGCCGGGACCTCCAGCGGTTCCTGCAGCGTCGTGAAGGGCTGCTCCAGACTGAACAGCCGGCAGCTTGCCGCATCGCGCAGCACTTCGTGATACTCATCCAGCGAGATGCCGAGTTCGCGGGCCACGTCGGCGTCCTCGGCCGCCCCACCGGTGGCCGCCTCCACCCGCTGGATGGCCTCGACGATCTGGCGATGGCGCTGATGCACGGAACGCGGCGTCCAGTCGGACTTGCGCACCTCGTCCAGCATCGCGCCGCGGATGCGGATACCGGCGTAGGTATCGAAACTGGCGCCCCGGGATGCATCGAAATTGCCGGCCGCCTCGATCAGGCCCATGAGCCCGGCCTGCATGAGATCGTCCAGCTCCACCGAGGCCGGCAAACGGGCCACGAGGTGATGCGCGATCCGCTTGACCAGCACCAGGTGCTGTTCCACGAATTCGTCGGTCACGACGCGTCGATCGTCTGCGAGCTGGCTGTAGGTCATCCCGTGAGACTCCCCGCCGCCGTCAGGTCCCGTCCCAACAGGGACTCGAAGAAAAACGCGAGCCCGCCCGGTGCCTGCGCCGCTGCGGGCCATCGATCCACGGCGTCCGCGATGCGGCGGAAGGCGAGCGCCGCGCGGCTGGCCGGATAGGCCTCCACGACGGCCACCTGCTGCTGCACGGCACGGCGCAGCGTGTCATCCGCCGGGACGTTTCCGAGGTGCTGCAGCACCACGTCCAGATAGCGGTCCGCCACCCGCTCGATCTTCTGGAACAGCAGTCGCCCGTGTGCATCGGAGCGGGTCATGTTCGTCAGTACCTGGAAACGGCCCACGCCGTAGTCGCGGCTCAGCACCTTGATCATGGCGTAGGCGTCGGTGATGGAAGCCGGTTCGTCGCAGACGACCACCACCGCGTGCTGGGCGGCCTGGGTGAAGCGGAGCACGTTGTCGGACAGCCCGGCCGCCGTGTCTATCACCAACACCTCGGGCGGACAGGCGAGATCGCCGAACGCACGAATGATCTCGCCCTGGGCCGCAGGCGCCAGGTCGGTCATGGCCTTGTCGCCGGAGGCGGCAGGCACGATCGACAGACCGCGCGGCCCGCGCACGATCGTGCTCTCCAGATCCGTCTCGCCCGAGATCACGTGCTGCAGGTTATAGCGGGGCTGCAGGCCGAACAGAACGTCCACGTTCGCGAGGCCGAGATCCGCGTCCAGCAGCATGACATTGCGCTGGAAGGAGGCCAGCGCGACGGCCAGGTTGGCCGATACGTTGGTCTTGCCGACGCCGCCCTTGCCGCTGGTGACGGCGATCACCTTCACCGGCGCGCCGGCGAGCGCCCGTTCCATGTCCCGCGCCTGGGTATGTTCAAGAGAGCGCATCGGCACCGCCTCCGAATCGCTGAGCCATGGCCTCCTCCGAGACGTCCGCTTCGCTGCGGCGCATGCACTCGACGGCCTGGGTGGCGATCCACAGCCGCTTGGCATCGGCAAGGTAGAAGTCCTGCGGCACCGACTGGCCGTCGGCGATGTAGACCAGCGGCAGGCGGTGGCGGATGAGGACACCGAGCGCGCAGCCGAGCTGGGCGGCCTCGTCGATCTTGGTCAGCGCGCAGCCGGCGAGCGGCAGCTGGCCGAAGCGCCGCACCGCCTCGTCCAGGGAGGCTTCCTGGGCCGTGGCGGAAAGAGTCAGGAATACCTCGATCGGCGTGCCCTCGATCTTCAGTGCCGCGAGCTGATCGCCCAGACGGACGTCGCGCTGATTCATACCGGTGGTATCGATCAGCACCAGGTCCATGGAGCCCAGGCGCTGCAGCAGCGCGGCCAGCGCCTCGCCGTCTTCGGCCACGTACATCCGGGCACCCAGGATGCGCGCGTAGGTCGCCAGCTGCTCCTCGGCTCCGATGCGGTAGCAGTCCGTGGTGACCAGTGCGATGCCCTCGGCGCCGTGGCGCATGGCGTAGCGCGCCGCGAGCTTGGCGATGGTGGTGGTCTTGCCGACTCCGGTCGGGCCGACGAAAGCGGCGATGCCGCCGCGCTCGAGCAGCCGGTCCTCCGTCATCGGCAGCGTCTCCGCCAGGATCCGCAGCGGCAGCTGCCAGGCATGTTCGCTCGCATCACCGTCCTCCAGCTGCTCGGCAATGGGTGCGGCCACGTCCGGCGCCACACCGATGCGGCTGAGATTCCTCAGCACCTGGGCGCGTCCGGGCCGTCGACGCGAGTAGTCGTTCCAGGCCAGGCTGGAGAGCTGGGACTCCAGCAGCTCGCGCAAGCCGCGGATGTCCGAGTGGACCGCGTCGAGGCCGGGGTTCGCCTCGGCGGCGGCCGGGCTCGCAGCGGCCGGACGCTCGGCCAGGTCGGCCAGGGCGCGGTGCAGGCGCGGTCCGGCGGGCGCCTCGGGCTCCGGGGCGGGCGCCTCGGGCGCCTCCGCCACGGTGTCCTCCACCTCCGTCGCAGCCACCGCGCCGGCGCTACCGGTTTCAGCACGGAGGCTGCCGAGCGCCTCGCGTATCAGCGCCTCGTCGTAGTCCAGTGCAGCGATGATCTCCACGCCCTCGGCCACGCGGCTGTTCGAGAGAATCACCGCATCGGGTCCCTGCTCCTCCCGCACCCGGCGCAGGGCCTGGCGCATGTCCGGTGCTACGAATCGCTTGATCTTCATAGTGGGTTCCTCAGCTCAGGCGGCCGGTCAGTTGCCGACGGCGCCGACCATCCTTATCTGTTTGTCTTCGGGTATTTCGTTGTAGGCGAGTACATGCAGGTTGCGTATGCCGCGCATGAGCTTCGCGAGCCACGGCCGGATACCCGGCGCCACCAGCAGCACCGCCGGCTCCCCGGCCGCCTCCTGGCGTTCCGCGTTCTCGGACAGCATCCGGTGGATGCGCTCCACGAGGCCGGGCTCCAGGCCGGCGGTGGCACCGTTGCGGGTGGACTCGGTGAGCAGCTGCTCCAGCTCCGGCTCCAGCGTGAGCACCGGCAGCTCCTCGCGCATGCCGGCGACGCCCTGAACGATGGAGCGGCCCAGCGCGACGCGCACCGCCGCCACCAGCTGCTCCGGCTCCTGACTCTTGGGACCCTGCTCCGTCAGGGTCTCGGCGATGCGGCGGATGTTGCGCACCGGGATGTTCTCGGCGAGGAGCATCTGCAGCACCTTGACCACGGTGGCCATGGGCAGCGTCTTCGGCGTCAGTTCTTCCACCAGCTTCGGCGCGGTCTCGCCCAGTTTGTCCAGCAGCTGCTGGGCTTCCTCGTGGCCGAGCAGCTCGGCGGCGTGGGTCGAGAGCAGCTGACTGATGTGAGTGGCGACCACGGTGCTCGCATCCACCACCGTGTAACCGAGCATCTGCGCCTCCTCGTTCTGGGACGGGTCGATCCACACGGCCTGCATGCCGAAGGCCGGGTCCTTCGTAGCGATGCCCTGCAGCTCGCCGAAGACCTGGCCGGGGTTGATTGCCAGTTCCTTGTCCATGTGGACCTCGCCCTCGCCCAGGGGCACGCCCATGAGCGAGATGCGGTAACCCACGGGCGCCAGATCCAGGTTGTCGCGGATGTGCACGGCCGGGATCAGAAAGCCGAGTTCCTCCGTGAGTTTCTTGCGCACGCCCTTGATGCGGGAGACGAGCGGGCCGCCCCGGTTCCGGTCCACCAGCGGGATCAGGCGGTAGCCCACTTCCAGGCCGACCGTGTCCACGGGGGAGACGTCGTCCCAGCTGAGCTCCTTCGGCTGCGCCGGCTGCTCGGGCTCTGCCGATTCCCCGGCGGGCTCGGCGGCCTCCGACGGACGCCGGGCGGAACGCCAGGCACCGTAGCCGGCGCCGGCCGCCAGCGTCAGGAATGCGAAGTTCGGCATGCCGGGGATGAGGCCCAGCGTGAGCATCACCCCCGCCGTCACGCCCAGCACGCGGGGATCACCGAAGATCTGTGACAGCATCTGCCGGGCCATGTCCTGGGGCTTGGAGACGCGGGTGATGATCACGGCCACGGCGGTGGAGAGCAGCAGCGAGGGGATCTGCGCCACCAGGCCGTCGCCGATGGTGAGCAGGGTGTAGTTCTGCATGGCCGCGGACAGGCTCATGTCGTGGCGCACCGTGCCGATCACCAGGCCGCCGATGATGTTGATGAACAGAATCAGGATGCCGGCGATGGCGTCACCGCGCACGAACTTGCTCGAGCCGTCCATGGCGCCGTAGAAGTCGGCCTCCTCGCGGACCTCCTGGCGACGCTGGCGGGCCTCGTTCTGGTCGATCAGGCCGGCGTTCAGGTCGGCATCGATGGCCATCTGCTTGCCCGGCATGGAGTCCAGGGTGAAGCGCGCAGTCACCTCCGAGACGCGCCCGGCGCCCTTGGTGACGACCACGAAGTTGATGATCACCAGGATCGAGAACACGACCAGACCGACGGCGTAGTCGCCGCCGATGACGAAGTTGCCGAACGCCTCGATGACCCGTCCCGCGGCGCCCGTGCCGGTATGCCCCTCGAGCAGCACCACCCGGGTGGAGGCGATGTTCAGCGCGAGCCTGAGCAGCGTCACGATCAGGAGCACCGTCGGGAACACGGCGAATTCCAGCGGACGCTGCACGTAGACCACCGTCAGCAGGATCGCGAGCGACAGCGCAATATTGAAGGTGAAAAGCGTATCCAGCGCGAACGGATGCATGGGCACGATCATCATGCCGAGCATCGTCAGCATGAGGAGGGGTACCCCGAGCCCGCGGCTGAAGCGGGCGAATCCGTTCACTGCAGCGACACTTGCCACGTTCTACTCTCCTGTTACGAGCGCCGTACGGGCCCGGTAAAAAGACTCTCGTCCACGTCCGGCTCCGGCGCCTCGGGCGCCTCGGCGGCCGGGCCGTCGAAATCCCTGAGCTGGAAGATGTAGGCCAGCACCTGGGCCACGGCGGTATACAGCGCCGCGGGGATCTCCTGGCCGATGCGGGTGCTCGCATACAGCGCGCGGGCCAGCGGCGGCGCCGAGAACAGCGGCACGTCGTGCTGCTCGCCGAGTGCGCGGATGCGCGCCGCGATCAGGTCCCGGCCCTTGGCGACCACCCGGGGCGCCGACATGCGCCCGGAATCCCAGGCCAGCGCCACCGCGTAATGGGTGGGGTTGGTGATGATGACGGCCGCCTCCGGCACCGCCTCCATCATGCGGCGCGTCGCCACCTCCTGCTGCAGCTGGCGGATGCGCTGGCGCACCTCCGGCCGGCCCTCGGTATCCTTCTGCTCGTCGCGCACTTCCTGGCGGGTCATGCGCAGCTTCTTGGCGTGATCCCAGAGCTGGAACGGCACGTCGACCGCTGCGATCACCAGCAGCGACGCGCTCAGGATGATCAGCGACTGCACCAGCAGTTCGGCAGCACCGCCGAGCGCGGCAGCCGGCGTCTGGGTGCCCAGGCCGAGCAGCCGGTCGGCGCTCAGCCAGAGCCAGATGACCGCCGCCGTCGCAACCACCGCGAACTTGGCCACCGCCTTCAGCAGTTCATTCAGGCTCTTCATGCTGAAGATGCGCTTCACGCCCTTGATGACGCTCAGCCGCTCGCCCTTGAACGCGATGGCCTCAACGCTGAAGGCCCAGCCGCCCAGCGCCACCGAGCTCAGCAGCGCGGCTGCGACCACCACGATGAAGAACGGCGCCAGCGCAGCGACGGCCGCCACGCCGGCCTCGGCCAGCGCCTGTGGCCCGTAGCCCGCGTCCATGATCTTCGCGCGCTCGGTGACCAGCGCGCCCGTGAAGCCGTCGACGATGCCGCCGCCGATTGGCGCGGCCAGCACCGCCAGCGCCGCGGAGCCACACAGCATCACGCCCGTGGTGGTGAGTTCCTTGGAACGGGCGACATCACCTTTCTTGCGCGCATCCTCGCGGCGCTTCGGTGTCGCTTGTTCCGTTTTCTCCTGGAACTGTTCCTGCTGTCCGCTCATGGCTTCAGTTCGCTCCCACCAGTGCCCGCGTCATCTCCAGCGACTGCGCCAGCAGCCGCGTGAAGCCCGAGGTCAGGCTGTCCATGGACAGCAGCAGCACGAAGAAGCCGAGCAGCATCGACACGGGAAAGCCTACGGCGAAGAGGTTCAGCGTGGGCGCGGCCCGGCTCATCACACCGAACGCGAGGTTCACCACCAGCAGAGCCGTGATGCCCGGTAGCGCCACTGTCAGCGCACCCACGAACAGGTACGCCGTCCATTCGAGCAGGCCGCCGAGCCCGTCCCGCGTGAGCCCGCCGCTGCCCACGGGCAGACTGTGGAAGCTGTCCGCGAGCACCTGGATCATCACCAGATGCCCATCCAGCGCCAGGAACACCAGCGTGGTCAGCATCAGGAAGAACTGGGACAGCACCGGCACGTTCACGCCGCGCTGCTGGTCCACCAGCACCGCGAAGCCGAGGCCCATGCTCATGGCGATGTTCTGGGCGCCCAGCACCACCGCATCGAAGATCAGCTGCACGCAGAAACCCATGGCGACGCCGATCAGAATCTCGTGGAAGACCGTGATCACGATGGCCGGCTCCAGGAAACGCTCGGTGGGCGGCAGCGGCACCACCGGCGCGATCACCGCCGACAGCGCCAGCGCCAGCAGGATTCGCACCCGCTTCGGCACCAGCCCGCCGCCCAGCGAGGGCATCGCCATCAGCATCGCGGAGATGCGGATCAGCGGCCACAGGTAGGGCAGCAGCATGTCCGTGACGACCGGTATGAGCGTATTCACCTTGCTTCCCGTCCATGGCTCAACCGATGATCCCGGGGATGTCGGTGATCAGGCGGCGCGTAAAGTCGATGATGACGCTGAGCATCCAGGGGCCCGCGACCGAAAGCGCGACGACCAGCATCAGCAGTTTCGGGATGAACGACAGGGTCATCTCGTTGATCTGAGTGGCGGCCTGGATCATGCCCACCAGCAGGCCCACGGCCAGCGCCGAGAGCAGCAGCGGCGAGGCGAGCAGTATCGTCACCCAGAGGGCCTGCTGTCCGATGGTGGTGACTGTCTCGGGTGTCATGGACGCATCCTCAGACGTAGAAACTCGAGGCCAGCGTGCCGAGCACCATGGCCCAGCCGTCCACCAGCACGAACAGCATGATTTTGAAGGGCAGCGAGATGAGCATGGGCGAGAGCATCATCATGCCCATCGACATCAGCACGCTGGACACCACCAGGTCGATGATCAGAAACGGTATGAACACCAGGAAACCGATCTGGAACGCGGTCTTCAGCTCGCTGACGATGAAACTCGGCACCAGCACCGATGTCGGGACTTCCGCCGCCGAGGCAAAATCGGTCCGTCCGGAGATGCCGGCGAACAGCGCGATGTCGTCCTCGCGGGTCTGGTGCAGCATGAACTCGCGCAGCGGCTCCATGCCGGCGCTGAGCGCCACCTCCGCGCTCACCTCGCCGTCGATGTACGGCTTCGCGGCCTCGTCGTAGATGCGATCGAGCACCGGCGTCATCACGAAGAAGGTCATGAACAGGGCGATACCGATCAGGACCTGGTTGGGGGGCGTCTGCGCGGTGCCCAGCGCCTGGCGCAGGATCGAGAGCACGATGATCATCCGCACGAACGCGCTCATGGACAGCAGCCCCGCGGGCAGCAGGGTGAGCAGCGTCATCAGCACCAGGATCTGGATGCTGAGGCTGTAGCTCTCTCCGGCGCCCGTGGTCGAATCGTTCACCGAGTCCGCCGCGGCGGCGATGACGTCCGCCGCCGTCGCCTCGTTCGCGAAGCCGGTGACGGGTACCGCGACCAGCGCGGCGCACACCAGAGCCAGTGCGGCCAGCTGTATCGTCACTCGTGTGGCCATTTGCCTCATGACCGCTCCCTCGTGGTGCCCGCCACGGCGGCGCGCAGACGATCGGTGAAGCTGCGCTCGTCGTCGCCCGGCGCGGGGGTGAGCGGCACGACCGGCCGCTCGGGAACCAGCAGCGTATTCATGCCGCCCGGCGAGATGCCCACGACCACCTGCTGCTCGCCCACCTGCAGCAGCACCACCTTCTCCTTGGCGCCGAGCGGCTGGGCCGCCAGCACGCGGAAGTGGCCATTGCGTGCGGCACGCAGCCCCTGCGAGCGGCTGTAGATCCAGCCGAACAGCAGGATGGCACCGATCACCAGCAGCAGATTCATGCTCATGCTGAGCAGCTCCGTACCCGACAGCGGCGAGGGCATCGGCGTCGGCTTGCCGTCGCCGGCCGCCAGCACCGGGGCCGCGACGAGCCACAGCACGGCGCCTGCGACGATCGTCCGGAGCTGACCTGTGGTGCGACGGAATTCCATGCGCTCGACTCCCTGCGTGCTCAATTCAGCTTGCGGATGCGTTCGCTGGGGCTCACGACGTCCGTCAGGCGCACGCCGAACTTGTCGTTCACCACGACGATCTCGCCATGAGCCACGAGGGTGCCGTTCACCAGCACGTCCATGGGTTCGCCGGCGGGCCGATCGAGTTCGATGACCGAGCCTTCCACCAGGCGCATCAGATCGCGGATGCTGATCTTCGTGTTGCCCACCCGCAGCGAGACGGTGACCGGCACGTCCAGTACCAGATCGAGCTTGATGTCCGCGCTGTCGGCCGGGAGGCTCGACGCCCCTTTTTCGAAGCGGTCTGGCGAGTACTGCTCGCCGGTATCCGCCGCGGGCGGTGCCGCCTGGTCTTCCGCCGCCTCGGCGCCGGTGTTTTCGGTGTTATCACTCATGGTGCTTCCTCTTGCTCTCAGTCCTTGCGAGCGGCGACCCAGACGCCGGTCCGCACTGCATTGCGCCCCCGCGACAGGCCGAACTCGCCCTGGAGTACGGGTGTGTCGCCGACGCTGAGCGTCACTGTCTTCGGGGAGTTGATCGGGATGATGTCGCCGGGGGCGAGACGAGCCACGTTGCCCAGCGAGAGTTCCTTGTCGCCGATGCCGGTGGTCAGCTCCACGACGGAGGCGAGGACATGCTCCCTCAGCATGCCGGACCAGACCTCGTCCTGGTCGTTGCCGCCGGAGCGCTCGGCGCCGTCGAGGCTGTCGAAGACAGGCAGGATCGTCTCGAGCGGCAGGATCAGCTGGATGCGGCCGCTGGACTCGCCCGGCTCCACGCCGAACTCGCATTTCACCACCGGGTCGTTCGGCGCCGCGACCTGCAGCTGCTGCAGATCCGATTCGGTCTGGACGATCTCGGGCTCGAGTTCGAGCACCGGCCGCCACACTTCCTTCATGTTCTCGAGAAACCGGCTCATGACGATCTCGCTGATCCGCACCTCGCCGGGCGTGTAGCCCTCGCGGTCGCTCCGGCACTCGTTGCCGTTGGCGCCGCCGAAGTAGCGGTCGACCAGCGCATTGATCAGCGGCGGGTCGAGGAACATCAGCGCCGGGCCGGTCAGCGGCTTCATGCCGAGCAGCATCAGCAGCGGCGGAGTCGGGAAGCCGTCGCAGACGGTCTCGAAGCGCAGCGTCTCGATGGTGCGTGTCACCACCCGGGTCTCCACCCGCAGCTGGCGCATGAGAGTGCGTTCCATGCGGCGGGCAAGCTGGCGATTGAGATGATCCAGTCGGGGCAGGCTGCCGCGGCGGATCTGATTGCGGGCGGGGATCTCGTAGTCGTAGACCTCCGCATCCAGCGGGCCGGTGTCCGTCTGGACCTCGACCTTGCCGGACGACACCCCGTCCATGAGGGCGTCCATTTCGTCCTGACTGAGTACCTTCTCGCTCATCGGCTCACTGCACCACGAGCGTCGTGAAGTAGGCCTCGCGGACGCCGGGCTCGCCGATGCGCTCCGTGAGGATGCCCTGCACCTCGGCCAGGACGTCGTCCAGCATCCGCTCCTTGCCGGAACGGGTGGTGGCCGTTTCGTAGTCGTAACCGCCGAGCAGCAGCAGCAGGTTGTTGCGGATGACGGCGTCGTGCTCCTTGAACGCATCGATGATGCGTTGCTCGCGAGCCATGAACTCCAGGCTGACCTGCATGAAATGGCGCTGGCCGACTTCGCCGCCGAAGTTGACGGTGAGCGGGGGATGCAGGCCGACGTAGAGGGCCGGCCCGTCGTCCTGCTCGGCCCCGGCGGTCTCCTCTCCGGCTCCGGCGGCCTCCTCCGACGAGAACATGCCGGACATGAAGCCGCCGACGGCGAGCCCCACCACCAGCAACGCGACGGCGCCGCCGATAATCAACAGCTTCGACCCCTTGCCCTTGGGTGCGGCCTCGTCGCCGCCCGGGGTCTCGTTCTGCTCCTCTGCCATCGACATCACTCCTGTAGAAACCACAGGAGTGGATGCAAGGCGCATGCCAACCGATTTTACGCTATTAAATCTTTGTTTTTAATAGCTTTTATTTCTGACGTGTCGGATTTACGTCGCCGGGAAATTGGCGCCGGCGTCAATGATCCAGCAGCGACGCTCAGACATAGGTGTCGATCAGCCCACGGCTGGCCGGGCCGGAACGCACCGGCGTCTCCGCCACCACCTCGGCATCCGCGGCGCCGCTCACATCGGAGCCCGGCGCCGTCTCGCCACCGGCGGCGGCACCTGCGTCGTCACCGCCCCGGCGCGTGTCCGGGCCCTGGCCCGAGACGTCGGCACCAGCCAGGGCCAGGCCCGAGCCGCTGAACATCTCGCGCAGCCGCGGCAGCGCCTGCTCCAGAGCCTCCCGGGTCACGGCATGCTGGGCCGTAAACGTGATATTCGCCCCGTCCTCGCCCACGCTGACGTCGACGGAGATCGGGCCGAGATGGGCCGGATTGAGCCTGATCTGTGCCCGCTCCAGCTTCTGGCCGGCCATCCAGACCACCCGCTCGGCCACCTGGTCCGCAAACTCCGGCGTCCCCGGCGGCGACGGCAGCATGAACGTCGGACGGTCGGCCGCCGAGGCCTGGGATGCCGCCGTCAGTCCGAGTGTGGAAAGGAAGCCCGCGCCGTCCGTGCGTGTCAGCGCCTCGGGTGCCGGACGGCCCCGGTCGCCGGAGGAGCCGCCGCCGTCACGGGCCAGATCCGCCATGGCCTGACGAAGCCCGGCCATGGCCTCGACTCCCGGAGGAACCACCTGCAGTCCCGGCGCGGACGCCTGACCTGCCATTCCGATTGCAGGAGTCGCTGCCGGCATCACCGGCGTGCCCGACGACTGCCCGTTCAGCGCGGTCAGCCCGGCGGATAGAGTCTCGGCGGCGGCCCGGGCATGGGCCGCACTATCGCCCGCCGCCACTGCGCCGGAAATTCCCGGCAGTCCCTGGACTCCCTGTAGTCCCGGGGAGCCCGATCCGGCAGAGCCCGCCGGCAGTGCGCCGCTCCATTCCGACATCCGGGAGCCGGCGGAGAATGCACTCAAAGGATCGGCAAACGTGGAAGGTACGGGATGCAATTGGCCAGGCAGCGCGCCGGGCGAGCCCGGTGTCATCCCGCCAGCGACCGGCGGGGCCCCGTCAACGATCGCGGCAGAGCCGTTCAGCGTGGGCATTACCAGGCCGAGCCCCACGGGTCGGAGTTCCAGCGGCGCGGCCGGAAATTCCAGTTCCAGGTCGGGGAGCAGGTCGGCCGGCAGCGGCACGCTTTCGAACTCGATGTCTCCTTCGGCAGCCGGAGCGGCCGCCTCCCCGCCGATGCCCGCGCCGGACATGTGGCTAATTCCGACAGTGTCAGCGGAGATGCCGCCGGACTCGCCGGCGAGTCGGGCCGCGGTCTGCTCGAGCATCGGCCGGGTCGAGAGCGCCGCGGGATCGCCGGCGTCGGCCGGGATCAGATTCCCCGGGCTCCGCAGTGTCCCGTCCGGAGCCTGGCCGGGCGGCAAGGCGTTGCCGTCCGGGCGGAAGCCGTTTGCCGGTGCGCCGGGAGCGGCCGGGTGTGCCAGCGCGGGGATCCGGAAGGGCGTGCCGGCCGACGGATCGGCGGCCGCCGCGCGCAGTTTCACGGGGCCGGAGCCCGTCGCGAAGCCCTCACCGGGCCGCATGTTCAGCATGTTTTCGATCAACGGATCGCTCCCGTCTTGTGTTATCCACCCGGACAGGAGCAAGAAGCGTGCCAGCCCCTAGTCTTCACCGAATACCTGCCGCGGCCGCGCCTCGGCATCCACGGCCCGCTGCTCGCGACGCTCCTCCTCCCGGAGTTCGTTGCGGCGGTAGCGGTCGATGATGCGATCCAGAGACTCCAGCCGCTGGCGCTTCACCTGCCATTGCCGGCGCAGCTGGTCCCGCCGGCGGCGCCAGTCGGCGATGATGCCCTCCTGCATGACGATCGCCTGGTTCAGCCGGTCCAGGAACAGCCGGTAGTCACGCCACCGGCTCGAACCCACGGCTTCGCTCTCCCGGCTCTTCGCTGCGTATTCCTCGCGGTGCTTCCTCAGTTCCTGCAGCCGGCCGATCTGCTCCTGGAGCGTCGTTTCGGCCCTCCCCAGCTCGCGGGAGAGCTCCTGCTCCTCGGCACTGGCCACGTCGTGCACGGGCTGCATGCGGGTGGAGCGTTTGTTCGCCATGTCAGTCTCCTCCGCCGGCAGCGGCGCCGTCGGCCGGTACCGGCTCCATGCCGGTCGGTTCCGCCGGCAGCAGGTTGTCCAGCATCCTGAGGCTGGTCGCCATGTCTTCGCGCTGCTCGAAGTCCTGGCGTAGGAACTCGAGCATGGCCGGCCAGACGCCGATGGCCTCGTCCACGCGCCGGTCCGAGCCGCGCTGATAGGCGCCCACCGCGATCAGGTCGCGGTTGTGCTGGTAGGTGGCGTAGATCTGGCGGAAACGGCTCACCTGGGCCAGCTGGTCCTTCGATGTAATCTGGTGCATCGCCCGGCTCACCGACGCCTCGACGTCGATGGCGGGATACAGGCCGGATTCCGCGAGCTGGCGCGAGAGCACGATGTGGCCGTCCAGGATGGCGCGTGCGGCATCCGCGATAGGGTCGTTATGGTCGTCGCCTTCGGTCAGTACCGTATAGAGCGCGGTAATCGAGCCGTCACCGCTCGCGCCGTTGCCGGCGCGCTCGACCAGTTGCGGCAGCTTGGCGAAGACCGATGGCGGATAGCCCTTGGTGGCAGGCGGCTCGCCGATGGCGAGCGCGATCTCCCGCTGTGCCTGGGCGAAACGGGTCAGCGAGTCCATGAGCAGCAGCACCTGCAACCCCTGGTCGCGGAAATACTCCGCGATGGCGGTGCAGAGCCAGGCGCCGTGCAGGCGCATGAGCGGCGTGTCGTCCGCGGGCGTCGCCACCACCACCGAGCGGGCCAGGCCCTCCTCGCCCAGTGTGGAGTCCACGAATTCCTTCACCTCGCGGCCCCGCTCGCCGATCATCCCGACCACCACCACGTCGGCATTGGTGTAGCGGGTCATCATGCCGAGCAGCATGCTCTTGCCGACGCCGCTGCCAGCGAACAGGCCCATGCGCTGACCGCGTCCCACGGTCAACAGTGCGTTAATGGAGCGCACGCCCACGTCGAGCGGCTCCGTGATACGCCGGCGCTCCAGCGGATTCATGCGCGTGCCCGTCAGCGGCACGCGGTCGCTCGCTCGCGGCGCCGGGAGTCCGTCCAGCGGGCGGCCGCGACCGTCGAGGACCCGCCCCAGCAGTTCCGTGCCTGCCGCCACCTCGCGCACGCCCGGCGAGGGGATCACCCTCGCGTCCGGCGCGATGCCGTGGATGTGGCCGGTCGGCATCAGGTAGAGACTCTCGCCCGCGAAACCCACCACCTCCGTCTCCACGGTATGGCCGCCCAGCGAGACCACGTCACAGCGGCCGCCCACGGCGGCCTGGCAGCCTTCCGCCTCGAGCGTCAGACCCACCGTGCGCCGCAGCGTCCCCTCCACGACCATCGGCGGCGCGTTCTCGATGCGACCCTGGTAGTGGCGCAGACGCTCGACCCAGCGGGCGGAGCGGTTCGCGGACGGTACGCCCGTGGCGGCACCCCCGCTCATGTGCGCTCGTCCTCGATCAGGCCCGCCAGCGTGCGGTTCAGACGGCTCTCAACCGTTGCGTCGATGCGGGATTTCTCGGCTTTCACCAGGCAGCCGCCGCGGGTCACCAGCGGGTCCTCGGTGAGCCGCCAGGGACGTTCTTCCTCGGCGACCGTGAGCGCCTCGCGTACCAGTGCCGCATCCTCGGGATGCAATTGCACCTCGATGCTGCGGCTGGCCACCGGCAGCATGCGCAGCGCGTCCCGGACCACCCCGATGACGTGGCCGGGATCACTCTGCAGTTCCCGGCGGAGGAGCTGGCGCACCGCCAGCGTGACAAGGCGCAGCACCTGCTCCTCCACCTCGTCGTCGAGTTCCTCGAACGGCTTGCACAGCGCGCCGAGCAGCGACTGCAGCCTGGCCGCACGCTCGCCGACGTCGTCGGCGCCGGCCTGCAGGCCTTCCTCGTAACCCTGGCGCCAGGCCTCCTCGTAGGCCTCCCGCTGCAGGGTCTCCAGCCGGCTCGCCGTGACCAGTCCCTCGTCGCCGATGTCGGGCTGCTGCCAGCGCGTGGCCGCCTTGTCGGTGGCGGACTCAGACATACTCCTCTCCGCTGGTGCCGAGGTCGAGGTCGCCGGCGTCGGCCATGCGGCGTGCGACGGTGAGGATCTCCCGCTGTGCGGTCTCGACCTCGCTCACGCGCACCGGACCCTTGACCTCCAGGTCCTCGCGCAGTAGCTGGGCGGCGCGCTTCGACATGTTGCCGAAGATCTTGTCCTGCATGGCCTGGTCGGTGCCCTTCAGCGCCAGCACGAGCAGGTCGTTGGACACCTCGCGCAGCAGCGCCTGTATGCCCCGGTCGTCCACCGAGAGCAGGCTCTCGAACATGAACATCTTCTCCGAGATGCGCTGACCCAGCGATTCGCTCTGCTCGTTGATGTAGCCCAGGATGGAATCGCCGTCCTGGGGCTGCAGGGCGTTCAGAATGTCCGCCGCCACCTTGTCGCCACCGATCTTCGCCGTCGCCGTGCGCTCGCCCATGTTCGCCTTCTTCTCGATCAATGCCTCGATCTCGGCCAGCGCGCTCTGCTGGACGTCGTCGAGCTTGGCCACGCGCATCACCACTTCGCTGCGGATCTCCTCGGGCAGCAGTTCGACCACGTGGGCGGCCTGGTCGGCATCGAGGTAGGCGAGCACGATGGCGATGATCTGGGGGTGCTCGTCGGAGATCATCTCCGCGACGGACTCGGAGCTCATCCACTTCAGCGCCTCGAGCCCGCTCGCGTCCTCGCCGATGAGGATGCGGTCGATGAACGCGTCGGCCTTGGACTCGCCGAAGGCATTCACGAGCACCTTGCGGATGTAGGCCTCGGTGCCCACGCCGAGGGAGGTCTCCTCCTCGACGATGGAAACGAAGTGGCTGAGCACGTTGTCGGCAGCGTCCTTGGAGACGTCTTTCATCTGTGCCATGGCCACGCCCAGGCGCTGCACCTCACGGGCGCTCATGTGCTTGAGTACCTGGGAGGCCTCCGCCTCGCCCAGGGTCATCAGCAGCACCGCCGCGCGTTCGGTGCCGGAATAATTCGGCTGCTCAGACATCCTCGGCTACCCATTTCTTTACGACCTGGGCCACCCGGGCCGGATCGTAGGTGGTGATATTCCTGGCTGCGGCGATCTTCTGCTCGTAGCTCAGCTGTGGATGGTGCTGCTGCGCGGGGCCGCCGAGGGCGCCTGCGCCTCCCGCGGCGGCGAGCTGGGGCGTCGACTGCTGATGACTCTGCACGATCCCGCGCAGCATGGGGCGCAGGACGCCGAAGCCGAGTGCCAGCACCAGCAGCGCGCCCAGCACCTGGCGGCCGATCGCGAGTACCTGGGGCTGCTGCCAGATCGGCGGGCCGTCCGGCGCCGCGACTTCGGGGGCCGGCTGGAACGGCGCGTTGATCAGCTGCACCGAGTCGCCACGCGCCTCGTCGAAGCCGACGGCTTCTTTCACCAGGGCGGTCATGCGGGCGATGTCCTGTTCGCCGAGACTGCCGGCATCGCCGGCCTCGCCGTCTCCGGCGCCCTCGTCCGCGGCGCCGGCCGCGGCGACGTCGTCGATCAGCACGGCGACGGACAGGCGGCGGATGGCGCCCGTGGGCGCGATCACCCGGCTCACCGTCTTGTCCACCTCGAAGTTGCGTGTGGCCTCTCGGGAGGTATTCACGGCGCTGGCGGCCTCGCCTTCCTGCGGCGCCACGCCGCCGGCCTCGGGCGGCTGATTGCTGAGCGCCCCCGGGATGCCCTGGGCCGCGTCGGAGCCGCCGCTGCGCTGGCGCTCGCTGACGGTCTCGCTGCGCACCACCGTGCTCTCGGGGTCGTAGTTCTCCCGCGTCTCCTCCTTCACGGTGAAGTCGATATCGGCGACCACCTGGGCACGGACGTTGCCGGCGCCGACCAGCGGCGTGAGGAGATCGACGATGCGCTCCCGATAGCTCTGCTCGACCGTGCGAGTGTGCTCGAACTGGGAGGCGGTGAGCGCATAGCCGTTGCGCTCGCCGTTCGAGCTCAGCATGCGGCCGTGCTGGTCGATGAGTGTGACGTCTTTCGCCATCAGATTGGGTACGCTGGAAGCCACCAGGTGCACGATGGCATCCGCCTGCTCCGGTTCCAGCTGGCGGCCGCCATAGAGGCTCAGCATCACCGAGGCGCTGGCGCCTTCCCGGTCACGCACGAAGGCGGTCTGCTTCGGTACGGCGAGATGCACGCGGGCCTCCTGCACCGAACGCACGTTGCGGATGGTGCGCGCCAGTTCGGTCTCCAGCGCATGCTGATAGCGGGCGTTCTCCATGAACTGGCTGACGCCGAAACCCTGGGGTTCCTTGATCATCTCCAGGCCCATGCCGGTGCCTTCCGGCAGACCGTTCGCCGCCAGCTCCAGGCGCGCGTCGTGTACCCGCGAATCCGGCACCATGACCGCGCCCGTACCCGGATCCAGCCGGAAGTCGATACCGGCGGTGCGCAGGGCCTCGACCACCTGGCTCCTGTCCCGCTCGGCCAGATCGCCGTACAGCTGGGTGTAGGCCGGCGACTGCGACCACAGGAACAGGGCGATGCCGATGGCCACGCTGCCGGCAACGCCCACCAGCAGCAGGACCTGGCGTACGGCCGGTATGCGCATCACGCTCGCGAAGTCCAGGTGTGACGCCGAGGCGAAGCGATTCTCGATCGGAGGGTTATTTTCCATAGGGCTTTACCGTCAACAGTAGCGTCAACCTCACACCGGCATGTTCATGATGTCCTGGTAGGCGCTGACCAGCTTGTTGCGTACCTCGGTCACCGCCTGGAACGCGAGCCCGGACTTCTGCCGGGCGAGCATGACGTCCACCAGGCTCGTATTCGGATCGCCCGCCTCGAAGCGCGCAGCGAGGTCGCCGGACTCGGCCTGCGCCTCGTTGACCGCCTTCAGCGTGTTCTGCAGCACGTCGCCGAATTCGGGACGACCGGTCGGCGGCGGCTGCACGGACTCGGGCTGCAGGCCCGGGCTCATCGCGCGGATCTGCTCCAGCAGCTGTTCGGGTCGGATCGTATTCATGGCTCTCTACCTGTGACTGTCGCGACGGCCGCGCTCAGGCGACCTCCCGGTTTCCATTGCCATTACCATTGCCGCCGGGTATGTCGACCCCGGCCTCGCGCATCTTCGCCAGCTTGTAGCGCAGGGTCCTCGCGCTGATACCGAGACGCTCGGCGGCGAACTTGCGGCTGCCGTCGCCCTCCCGCAGCGCCTCCAGGATCAGTTGCTGCTCACGCTGCCAGAGGTCGTCCTGCAGATCCCCGTCGGCGCCGCCACCGGGCGCGGCGATGTGCCCGCCGTCCTCGAAGATCAGATCGTCCGCGTCGATGGTGTCGGTCGCCGTCATGATCAGGGTGCGCTGCACCAGGTTTTCCAGTTCGCGCACGTTGCCGGGCCAGTGGTGGCCGGCCAGCTTCTGCTCCGCCGCCGGCGTCAGCGTGGGCACGTTGCGCATTCCGCCCGCATAGTGTTCCAGCGCGTTCGCCACCAGCGGCAGGATGTCGCCCCGGCGCTCGCGCAGCGGAGGGATGTTCAGCGGGAAGACGTTCAGGCGATAGAACAGGTCCTCGCGGAAGCGCGCCTCCTGGACCTGGGAGCGGAGATCCCGATTGGTGGTCGCGAGCACCCGCACGTCCAGCGGGATGGTGCGCCGGCCGCCGATCCGCTCGACCTCGCGTTCCTGCAGCACCCGCAGGAGCTTGGCCTGCAGGCCCAGCGCCATCTCCGAGATCTCGTCCAGCAGCAGAGTGCCGCCCTGGGCCTGCTCGAACTTGCCCGGGCTCGCGCTGGTGGCACCGGTGAACGCGCCCTTCTCGTGACCGAACAGGACGGCCTCCAGCATGTTCTCCGGGATCGCCGCGCAGTTGATGGCAACGAACGGCGCCTCCGCCCGCGGCGAGCACCGATGGATATAGCGGGCGAATACTTCCTTGCCCGTGCCGCTCTCCCCGCTGATGGTCACGGTGGCCTCGCTGGCGGCAACACGCTCGGCAACCTTCAGCAGAACCCGGGTCGTCGGGTCCCCGGACACCGGGCCGTTGCCGCCCGGGGTCGGGCGGAGGTGGCGGCCCACCGTATCGACCAGTTCCCGCGCCTCGAAAGGCTTCACCAGGTAGTAGGCAGCGCCGAGGCGCATGGCCTCGACCGCTTTCTCGATCGTGCCGTAGGCCGTCATGAGCACCACGGGCAGACTGGCGTAACGGCGTCGGAGCGTCTCCAGCAGCGCCACGCCGTCCATCGGCTCCATCTGGACGTCGCTGACCACGAGATCGACGGTGTGGCGTTCGAGCCGTGCGAGCGCGCTCTCGCCGCAATCGGCCGTGACGACGTCGTGGCCGGCCGCCTCCAGCGTCGCCGTCAGCGCCTCGCGCAGATCGGCATCGTCCTCGACGATCATGACACGGGTCACGCGGCTCTCGCTCATGGGTTGCTCCTGAACTCCGGATGGTGGCGGGCACCGGCCGCGGCCGCCTCGCCCGCCCGGCCGAAGGCCGTCCGGCTCGCCAGCAGCGGCTGATCCGCCCTGGCGGGCAGCCGCAGCAGGAAGGTGGCCCCGTCATCGTGGTTCTCCACCGAAACGCTGCCACCGTGGGCACCCGCGACCGAGCGGACCACGGCCAGGCCGAGTCCGGTGCCCTGACGGCGGGTGGTGAAGAACGGCTCGAAGATCCTGTCCCGCAGGGCGTCGTCGACGCCGGGCCCGTTGTCCGTCACGGTGAGCCAGATCTCGCCGGCGTCCGTGCGCGCGGCGCCCAGTTCCACACGCGCCGTGTCACCCGCCACCTGCAGGGCGTTCTGCACGAGGTTGGTGAGCGCGCCCGCCAGAGCGGGACGATTGCCGCTCATCGTGAGGCCCGGCTCGGCCATCACCACCTTTACCACCGCTGCCGGTGCATCGCCCGGCGCATCGGGTGCAGCGGCTTCGGCCACATCCTCCAGCAGCCTGGCCACGGGGAAATGCTCGGCCGTGCCGCGGCCGCCGCCCGCGAACACCACCATATCGTTGATCATCTGTTCGAGCTCGCGCAGCTTGGCGATGGCGCGGCCGGCGAACCGGCACGTCAGCGCGGGCTCGGTGGCACCCTGCTCGATCTGGGAGACGTACAGCAGCGCCGAGGCGAGCGGCGTGCGGATCTGGTGCGCGAGACGCGCCGTCATCTCCCCCATGCTGGAGAGCCGGCTCTGGCGTTCCGCCGTCTCCTGCAGCCGCCGGGTCTCGGTCACGTCGGCGAGCAGCAGGATCTCGCCCGGCTCCGTGCCGAGCGAGCGGCGCGACAGCGCCAGCCAGCGACCGTCGGGCAGCCGCAGTTCGCCGGCCGAATCGCGTACCGTGCCGAATTCCCGGTCGATGACCTCGGCCCAGGTCAGACCGATCAGGGGGCGGTCAAGCATTTCGACGGCGCGGTTGTTGCACTCGACGATGATGCCGTCGCCGTCCAGCACGATCACCGCGCCTGGCAGCGACTCGAGCAACAGCGCCAGCCGGTTGCCGAGGCGCTCCTTCTCCAGCAGCTGCTCCATACGCTCGGAGCGCGCCTCGGCGAGCTGCCGGCTCAGCGTCAGCACTTCGCGCTGCAGCGCGCGGTACACGGCCTCGAGACCGGTGCGGCGCGCATCTGCGCCTGCTGCGCTCTCGGGTCCGGCACTGGGTTTCGCTTCACTCGTCAATCCGCTGCTCCGTCTTGTTCGCCTTGCGTACTCGACCAGTCCGTCACTCTGGTCCGTCGGATCCCTGCCGGATCCCTGGCGGAGCCGTGCATCCGCCGGTCCCGGCACAGGGTCCGGTGTTATCCAAGCAAGTCTTATGCCAACTTGGATTAGTCGCAAAAACAGAGGGTTATGCGAACGCCGCCGGGCGGCCGGCGTCAATTTCCCGACAGGGCGTCGGTATTCAGGCCGTGCTTGCGCAGCTTCTCGACGAGTGTGGTGCGCTGCATGTTCAGCCGGCGCGCGGCTTCCGCCACGGTGCCGCCGGCCTCGCGCAGGGCGCGACTGATCAGCCGGACCTCGATATCGGCGAGGTAGGAGCGCAGGTCCAGACCGTCGGCCGGCAGATCCGCTGACGGCGCGGCTCCCGCACCGGCAGCGGGCCTCGCCTGCCGGTACTTCTCCGGCAGGTCGTCCAGGCCGATCACGCCGGAGGGGTGCAGGATGGCGAGACGCTCGACCAGATTACCCAGCTCACGCACGTTGCCCGGCCACGGATAGACGGACAGCGCCTCCATGGCCTCCGTAGTCAGGCGAAAGCCGTCGCCGCCTTCCGGCGACCGGGCGACCATGAGTTCGTCGAGCAGCGACGGCAGGTCGTCCGCCCGCTTCCTGAGCGGCGGCATCTCGATGGGAAAGACGTTGATGCGGTAATAGAGGTCCTCGCGGAACTCGCCCGCCTCGATGGCGGCGCGCAGGTCCCGGTGGGTGGCGCAGACGATCCGGCAGCGGCATTCCAGCGAGTCGGCGCCTCCCACCCGCTCGAAGCGGCGTTCCTGCAGCACACGCAGGAGCTTCACCTGCATGGCCAGGCTCATGTCGCCGATCTCGTCCAGGAACAGTGTTCCCGCGCCGGCGAGCTCGAAGCGGCCGGGACGGGATTTCACCGCGCCGGTGAACGCGCCCTTTTCGTGGCCGAACAGCTCGCTCTCCAGCAGCTCCGGCGGGATCGCCCCGCAGTTGACCGGGACGAAGGGCTGGTCCCGCCGCGGCGACAGATCGTGGAGGGTGCGCGCCACCAGCTCCTTGCCCGTCCCGGACTCGCCGGTGACCAGTACGCTGGTATCGAAGTCGGCCACCTGCTCAATCGCGTGGCGGACGGCCTGGATGTCGGCGGAACTGCCGGTCAGGCGCTGGCGCCGGTCGCCGTCGCCATAGCGCCTCGCCCGCTGCAGCAGGCGATTGAGCTCGGAGCGGCGCATGCTGGCCGCCAGCGGCCAGACCGGATGGCCGGTAAGCGCCGCGGGCGGCTCGTCGTCCCCGCCGTCGTTCAGCACGAGGAAGGGGATCTTGCGGCGGACGGAGAGGAGGGAGCGGATCAGGGTCAGCAGAGCGTCGTCGTTGCCGGCATCGCCCAGCAACACCGCCGTCCACTCGCCATCCGGTCCGGTGTTCCGATCGGCGGCCGCCGCTTCGCAGCCGAGGTATTCGAGCCGGTTCAGCAGGGACTCGCGGCGCTCCGCGTCCTGCTCGACCACCAGTATGCGACTGACCGTATTCTCGCTCTCGTTGTCGCTCACGCCCTGTATGGCTCCTCGGTTGCACACGCGGGATGATACAGGGTCGACAGGGTAATGGTGTCAGTGCCGCCGACGTCGTGACGGCGGTCACAATACGGCGGCTTATGTGAAATCAGGCCTCGGTGGGGTCGAGCGAGTTGGCCGCATTGGCAATGCTGCGACGGCTCTGGCGATTCTGACCTCCGTAGGCGTGCACGGCCTTGCGGCCGTTATCGAGCTGACGCAGCTCAGCCGCGACAGCGTCACGCGCCTTGCGGGCCATCGCCAGGATCTCGCCGTCCTGTTCGAGGAGCCGCCGCAGCGGGTCCGCATGATCTGCCGCGGGCGGGCCGGCGAGAAGCTCGCGTACCAGACCGTCGCGCGCGGTCAATGCCGCTCCCACGGCCTCCCAGTCGCCCTGCCCCGCGCAGCGGCGCATCTCGTCGGAGAGTGATTCGATTTCGGCGAGCGCTCGCGTCACACAGCGCCCCCGGCGGTGGCGGCGCCGGTCCGGTCTGCCACCTGGTCGGCCACCTGGTCGGCAATGGCTTCCCAGGCGCTCTTGATCTCACGCACCAGCGAGGCGACTTCGTTCAGCGCGGAAGGGTCGTCATGCAGCTGCGCGTGCAGCAGCCGACGGGACATGTAGTCATAGAGCGCGGCGAGATTGGAGGCGATGTCGCCGCCCTTGTCGCCGTCGAGGCTGACCCGCAGCCCGTCGACGATGGAGATGGCCTTGCCGATGTGCTCCCCCTTGCCCGCGGTATCGCCGCGTTCGACGTGGCCCCGGGCGATGGCGATCCTCGCCAGCAGACGGTCCAGCATGAGCTGGATCAGCTGGTAGGGGTTCGCGTCCGCCACTTCCTGCTCGACGTGCATCTTCCGGTAATCACGGAGTGCGTTGGGACCGGCTGCGTAAGTCATCTGCTGTGTGTCCTCTGGTTCTCTGGTCGCCCCCGCATGAGGAGCTCGTTTCCGGGATGCCTAGGAGTCCTTGCCCGGCGTGGGCAGGTTGGCGAGCTGCTGCGCGAGGAAGCTGCTGGTGTTGTTGAGCTGGCTCACGAGCGAGTCGAGGGCGTTGAACTGGCGCAGCAGACGTGTCTCCAGCGCCTCCAGGCGCCGGTTCAGCGACTCACGCTGCTCCTCGATGCGCTCGATGCGATTGTTCAGGCCTTCCGTGCGCGTCTCGATAGCGCCGTCGTCCGACAGTGCCCGGTCGACGCGGTCGAACAGGCGCACCGCGAATCCGTCCTCGGCGGCGAACAGCCGGCCGACGTCCTGGAAGTTGGTGCCCAGCGCCTCGTCCAGCCGGGTGTCGTCGACGGCCAGCTTGCCGTCGATCTGCAGGCTCACGCCGATCTCCGCCAGCGTGCCGAACGGGCTCTGGCTGTTGCCGGCGGGCGTGGAGAACTCGCGGCGCAGTTGTGCCTCGAGCCCGCGCAGCGTGGCGTCACCGAGCAGCGGGCCGCCCTGCTGTGTCTCCTGGTTGTAGCTCGTCAGCGAGCCGACCGTGTCGACGAGCTCGTTGTAGCTCTCGACGAAGTCCGTGATTGTGGAGCGGACCGCGGCCACGTCGTACTCGATGACCGCGTCGTTGGTCTCGCCCGGCGCGGCGCCGAGCAGGTCGATGGAGACGCCGTCGATCGCGCCGGTCACCGTATTGGTTTCGCTGTAGACGTCGAAGCCGTCGATGCGCACCTGAGCGTCCTGGGCCGCCTGGGACAGCGTCAGGGAACCCGTGCCCGCCGCCGCGTCGTAAGTCAGCGCCGCGAGTTCACCGGTGACGCCGACGTTGCCGCCGCCATTGCCGCCACCATTGCCGCCGCCATTGCCGCCACCGTTACCACCGCCATTGGCGCCGTCAAGCACTTCGGCGACCGAAATCGAGCGCGATGCACCCGTCTTCGTCCCCGACAGGATCAGGTAGCTGCCCGCATCGGCGTTCACTATGGTCGCGCTGACGCCGGCGTTGTCCACTGCCGCGTTGATGGCGTCGCGGATGCCGGCCAGCGTGTTGTTGTCTTCGGTGATTTCGACGTCGAAACTGAGCGCGCCTACGCTGATCCTGAGCGTGCCGGTACCCACCACGGCGTCGGAGTCGGCGAAGGCGCCGGAGGTCAGCTTCGCCGACTGGGCCAGCTGCACCACCTCGACGGAGTAGCTCGCGGGTATCGCGGTCTCGTCCGGGACCACCGCGAACAGCTCCTCGTTGCCGGAACTCGCCTTCCGGGTCAGCAGCGAGTTCAGCGACTTCATGCCGTCGAGCTGGTCGCGGAAATCGGACAGGGCGGATTTGAGCGTACCGTAGGCGGACAGCTCGGACTGCGCCCTCGCCTCCTGCCGCGCGAAGCGCTGCTGCGCAGGCTGGCCCTCGGCCGCGACCAGCTGCTCGACGATGCCGCCGACGTCCAGTCCCGATCCGATGCCCGTGGAGGTGATGCTCGCCATGTCGGTCGCTACCCTTTCCTGCTGTCTCGTTCGTGTCTGGCGGCCGGCTTGCTCCGGCCACTCTGAATGTCAGCTACTGCAATCCAAGAAGCGTGCCATTTCAGGCCTGGCTGTCGTTGGAGGAGCGGTCCAGCTCCGGCAGCAGCTCTCCCCAGGGTATGGAGCGGACCAGTTCGCCGGTTTTCGAATCCGTAACCCGCACGGTTGCGGGATTTTCGCTGTAGTCGACGGCGAAGCGCAGATACATGCCGGAGCGGATGCTGCCGCTGTTCAGCTGATGTACGGCGAGTTCCAGCTGATGCCGGACGTCGCGGGGCGCGGAAAACGGCAAGGTCGTGCCAGCCGCCGGCGTCTCGTTGCCGCCGTGGAGATCCGCCTCGCCGGTCGTTGCCGGCCGGATCGCGGTATGAGCCTGGTAGCCAGCGTCATGCGTTCTCATGCTTGCCCCATTCGTTCGTGAAGTCGCCGTCCGGGAGGAGAGAAGGAAGGGGCGGCACGCGGCCGCCCCTCCCCCATGCTGCGATTGTCAGTGCGATTACAAATGCTATCGCTCTGGCTCTCGCTTACTGCAGGAGGCTCAGCGCCAGCTGAGGCTGGGCGTTCGCCTGTGCGAGCACGGCCACACCGGCCTGCTGCAGGACCTGCGCCTTGGTCAGGTTGGCGGTCTCGGCAGCGAAGTCGGCGTCCAGAATCCGGCCCCGGGAGGCAGCCAGGTTCTCGCTCACCGTCTGCAGGTTGGTGATGGTGGACTCGAAGCGGTTCTGGATGGCACCCAGGTTCGCCCGGAGGCCGTTCACGTCCGTCAGAGCGGAGTCGACACGGGCGATGGCGAAGTTGGCGCCCGCGACCGTATCAATCGCAACGTCAGACATTGCCCCAGCATCGGCAACCGTTGAAATGGCGCCGAGGCCAGTCTCAACGCCGGAATCGGCAACAGTAACGCCCGTCTCATCAGTGAGCAACCGCACCTCACCACCGTCGACAAACGCTGCAACACCCGCGATATTGGCGTTATTAATGGCGTCCGCTGTCTGCTGGGCGTCAAAGCCCTCCAAAACGGAAACCGAGGTGACTCCCGCGGAAGTCGTGATGTCGAGCGTTGCGTCGCCGGTCAAGGTCGTGAAGCCGGAACCCACATCAGTATTAACTTCACCGATCGCAGCAGACGTCACGTCGGTCTCCAGGCTCACGCTAATCGTCTCACCGACGTTGGCGCCCACCTGGAACGTGGCCGAACCGAAGGAACCGTCCAGCACCTTCAGACCGTTGAAGTTGGTCTGCTTGGCGATGCGGTCGACCTCGGCGATACGCTCGGTTACCTCGGCGTTCAGCGCCGCACGGTCGGAGGCGGAGTTGCTGGCGTTGGCCGACTGGACGGCCAGCTCGCGGATGCGCTGCAGGTTGTTGGTGAGCTCACCCAGGGCGCTCTCAGTGGTCTGGGCCAGGGAGATGCCGTCACTCGCGTTACGCACGGCCTGGTTCAGGCCGCGGATCTGCGTGGTGAAACGCTCGGAAATCGCAAGACCGGCAGCGTCGTCTTTGGCGCTGTTGATCCGAAGGCCCGTGGACAGCCGCTCCAGCGACGTGTTCAGCAGACCCTGCGACTGGCTGAGGTTGCGCTGCGCATTGAGCGAGGCAACGTTAGTGTTGATCGACTGTGTCATTACATACACTCCTTCCGATATTTGCTGGTCTGCCGCTCAGCTTCCCGCACACCATGTCCGGGCTCTGCCTCACCGCAGTACAGCTTCTTTATCGGTCGGAACGGGCCTTACTTGAGCCCGGAACGCCATTTGCGGGCCTGAATTGCCGCAGACGTGAAGCAGTCCACACTTTTGGCGCGCGGCTCCGGGCCTGACCAACGACAAGGCCGTGAGAACGGCCGCCGATTCGGCACAAAAAAGCCCCGTTTCGGCACAGCGAAACGAGGCTTCGGAAGACGCAGCTAACGCTTAAAGGACGCTGAACAGCGACAGCGACTGGATGCGCACGAAGGACTTCTGCGCGGCCTCCAGGCTGTTGATCTGCTCGGCCAGGCGGGTCAGCGCCTCGGTGTAGTCGAGGTCCTCGATCTCGGAGATGGTCTGCTCCACGGTGATGGCGAAGCCCTCGTTCGCGTCGCGCTGGTCCTCTATCGCCGCCAGGCGGGAGCCGACGGTGGCGCGCACGTCGAGCAGGTTGCCGATGGCCCGGTCGAGATCGCTCATACTCGAGTTGAGATCGTTGGTCAGGGCCGCCCGGCTGGCGTCGTTCGTGGTCGGGCGTTCCAGCGCGTCGGCGAACCGATCCAGCGTCTCGAAGACGCTCTGGTCGCGGCTCGGCTCGACGGTGAACTCGTCGCCCGCCGCCGGGGCGCCGCTGATGCTGACGACGACGCCGGCGAACTCGATGGAAGAACCCGGCTCGAAGCCGCCGGAGGCCACCAGGGCGCCGGAGCCGTCGGTCACTTCCCAGGCATCGTCGGCGACGAAGCTGACGGTGTAGGTGTCCCGGCTCCAGGCGGCCGGATCCGTCACCGCGCCGGAGTCGATGATGCCGGAGCCGCCGTTGCCGGCGGCCGCGGCGGTCGTGAACGTGCCGTTGCCCCGCGGGATGCGCTCGAACACCCGCGCGCCCGAGTCGCCGTCGGCGATGCGCCGGCCCTCGGCGATCTCGACGAAGCGCTGGCCTTCGTCGCCGTTGTACACGGCGCCGTCGGCGGTGGCGCTGAACGGCTGCACCTTGTCGCTGTAGCCGGAGAAGAGATAACGCCCGGTGGTGTCCTGGGTGTTGGCGATCTGGATCATTTGATCCTTTAGCTGGCGGATCTCGGTGGCGATGAACGCGCGGGTCTCGTTGCTCTGTGTGCCGTTGCTCGCCTGCACGGCCAGCTCGCGGGCGCGCTGCAGCAGATCGCCGGCGCTCGCCAGCGCCTGCTCCTCCACCGACAGGCGGCTTTGCGCCAGGTTGCCGTTGCGGTCGAACTGCTCGATGCGCGAGGACAGCTCACGCAGCTCGATGCTGCGCGCCGCGCCGATCGCATCGTCCGACGGCGCGAGCAGCCGCTTGCCGCTGGCGATCTGCTCCTGGGTGCGGGCGAGCGCCGACTGCAGCTCCTGCATCTGGCCGAGACTCGCCCGGAACATCCCTGCGGTGGATATGCGCATCAGTCTCGCCTCCTAGCGGCGGAACGCCCCGATCAGGGTCTCGAACAGGGTATTGGTCACGCCGATGAGCTGGGCGGCCGCCTGATAGGCCTGCTGGTAGCGCATCAGGTTTGCGGCCTCCTCGTCCAGGTTCACGCCGGACTTGTTACTGAGCGCCTGCTCGGCGTCCTCGCGCACGACGGTCTGGGCATCGAGGCCGATCTGCGCCTGGCGGCTGACGGTGCCCACCTCGGCGACCAGACGGCCGTAGCTCTCGGACACCGCGACGGTGCCGCCCGCCAGCAGACCGCGGGTCTGCACCTCGGCGAGGCCGAGCGCGTTGCGGTTGTCGCCCGTGCCGCCGGCATTGGCCTCGATGCGGAAGACGTCACCGGCCGCGGGCGCACCGGTGATGACCACCCGGGTGCCGTTGATGTCGATGGCGTCGCCGCTGGTGTAGGAGAACGAGCCTGCGCCGTCGATGGTGTAGGTATCCGCTGCCGTGAACTCGATGACCGCGCCGCCGCGCAGATCCGGATCGGCCGGGTCGATCACCTCACCGGCCGATATCTGTGCGTCACCCACGTTGTCCGTGCCGGTTGCCGTGCGCACGGGCGCCGCCAGCGCGACGGACTGGGCGTCGGCGACGGTGCGGGTGAGCGTCCCCGCCGCACCCTTGGCCGGCTGGATCAGGTATCGGTCGCCGGCGGCCGCGCCGGCGCCCGTCGTGATCTCCAGTCCGCCGGCCAGGAACGGATCGCCCGCAGTGCCGGCGCCGGTCATCGGGATGGCCTGGCCGTTGTCGGCCCGGGTCAGCGACCAGGCGCTGCCGTCGTAGCTCATCACGTAGTCGGTGCTCTGCAGGCCTGACACGTCGGCGACCACCGCGTCCACATCTGCCGTGCCGCTGTTGCGCGACGAGACCAGCACCGCAGGATCGCCGACGCCGAAGAATTCACCGCCGAGGCGGCCGTTCAGGTCCATGCCGACCGCGTGTTGTTCGTTGAAGGCCGTGGCCAGCGCCACTGCCGTTTCGCCGATGGCCGTGCGGGTCGGGTCGAGCACCAGACGGCGGAAGTCCATCATGCCGCCGATGGCGCCGCCGGAGAGATCGCCGCCGAGGGCACCGGTGCCCGCGTCGCCCTCGTAGACCACCTCCAGGCGGCGCGGATCGAATTCGCTCGGCTGCGTGGCCAGCTGCCGGGCCTGGCTGCCGGTCACCAGCGTCTGGCCGTTGCCGATGAAGACGTTGAGGGCGCCATCGCCCTGGGGCACGGTCGTCACAGCCACCTGCTCGGAGAGCCTGCGGATCAGCAGATCACGCTGGTCGAGCAGATCGTTCGGCTGGCCGGAGACACCCGCCTCGGCGCTGGCGATCCGGCGGTTCAGTTCGGCGACCGCCGTCGCCAGCTCGTTGACGTCCGTCACCGACTGGCGCAGGCGCCCGTTGATGTCCTTCTCCAGCGACTGCAGGCGGCCATCCAGGAAGTCGAAGCTGGAGGCCAGCGTGTCCGCCTGGCTCACCAGGGCCTGGCGCGCCGGCACGGACGCCGGATCGCCGGCCGCATCCTGCACGGCGTTGAAGAAGTTCTGGATGGCCGGGGCGAGGCCCACGCTGGGGTCGGACAACAGGTTGTCCACCTGGCCCGAGAGCCCGGCCAGCGTGTCGAGCCGCGCCTGGGAGGTGGTCGCGGCCGACAGCTCGTTGCCGAGGAACTCGTCGTAGATCCGGCGCACGTTCGCGACGTTGACGCCGGAGCCGATGTACTGGTTACCGATCAGGCCGGGCTCGCGCGTCTCCAGGTCGACCCGCTGGCGGCTGTAGCCCGGCGTGCTCGCATTGGCGATATTGTGCCCGGTGGTCTCTATGCCGCGCTGGAATGACAGCAGGGCAGAGACGCTTGTGGAGAGAATATTCGGCATGGTCCCTCGTCAGCACGCTCCCGTCAGAAGGAGAAGCGTTCCCTGTCTATCGGCATCAATCCGCCGAACTTGAGTGATTCCAGCGCCCGGCCCATGGTCTCGGAGCCGAGCAGCGACTTGATCTTGTCGGCATAGGCGGGGTCGGTGGCGTACCCGGAGGCCTGCAGCGCCTCGGCGTAGCCCGCCACGTCGTCGCCCCGGTCCAGCACGTTCTCGTAGCGCGGATTCGAGCCGAGCAGCCGGGCGTAATCGTCGAATCCGGCCCCCAGGGACGGATAAGCCCGGAAGCTCGCCACCTCCGGACGGGCCGCCCCACCCCGGTATTCGATGGTGCGCACGCTGACCGCATCGCCCTGCCAGCCGCCGCTGGCCTTGATACCGAACAGGTTCAGCGAGCTGCGACCGTTCTCATCCGCGATCACATGTTTGCCCCAGCCCGTCTCGAGCGCCGCCTGGGCGATCAGAGCCCGGGGATCGACGTTCAGCCTGTCTGCCGCCCGGCTGGCGTAGGGCCAGAGCTTTCGCACGAACTCCGCCGGGCTCTGCCACAGCGGCCGCTCGGTGGTGCCCTCCACCGGCACCCGACGGCCGATGGCCGGCGCCTGGTCCATGGCTCTGCCCAGCTCTTTGCCAATGCCCAGGGCGTCCACATCACCGCCGGCGCGCTGACTACCGCCCAGCTGGCGCACCAGCAGGTCGGCGAAGCCCAGGCCCGGCCCGCCGGAGATCTCCACGGCCATCTGCTTGTCGAACAGGTCCTGATAGGTCTCCGACGCATTGCTGTTGCCGAAGATCGGGTCGCCCATGCTGGCATCGCGCATGGATTTCAGCATGGTCTGCAGGAAGATCGCCTCGAACTGGTTGGCGGCCTCGCGCAGCGCGGCATCCCCGCCGCCGCGGGCCTCCGTGCGCAGCGCCGTGAATTGCTGGAAATCGGTGACGACGGGTTTCACGGGTGCGTCCTCAGATGACCAGCAGCTCGGCGCGCAGCGCGCCCGCCTGCTTCAGGGCCTCGAGGATCGCCACCAGGTCCCCCGGCGCCGCGCCCACCCGGTTCACGGCCTGCACGATCTCGTTCAGGCTGGTGCCGGGCTGGAACAGGAACATGCGATTCGCCTCCTGGGTGATCTCCACCTCGGAATCCGGCAGCACCACCGTCTCGCCCTCGCTGAAGGGCTGCGGCTGGCTGGCGAAGGGCTGTTCGCTGATGGTCACCACCAGCGAGCCGTGGGAGACCGCGGCCGGGCGCACCCGCACCTGGGAGCCGATCACGACGGTGCCGGTGCGCGAGTTGATGATGACCCGCGCGGGCGCCAGCCCCGGGTCCACCTCGAAGTTCTCGAGCACGGAGACGAAGGAGGTCCGCTGGGAGGCATCCCGGGGAGCGCGCACCCGCACGGACACCGCGTCGATGGCCCGCGCCATGTCGGCACCGAGCCGCTCGTTGATGCCGTCGGCCAGCCGGTGGGCAGTGGTGAAGTCCGGCGAATGCAGGTTCAGCATGATCGCATCGCCCTGGTCGAAGGCCGTGGCCACCTCGCGCTCGACGGTGGCGCCGTTCGGGATGCGGCCCGCGCTCGGCACGTTCACCGTCACGCTGGAACCGTCGCGGCCCGACGCGCCGAAGCCGCCGACCACCAGGTTGCCTTGGGCGACGGCGTAGATCTGGCCGTCGGCGCCGCGCAGCGGCGTCATCAGCAGGCTGCCGCCGCGCAGGCTCTTCGCGTTGCCGATGGAGGAGACGGTCACGTCGATGGTCTGGCCCGGCTTCACGAAGGGCGGCAGATCGGCATGCACCGACACGGCGGCCACGTTTTTCAGCTGCGGGTTCACGTTCGGCGGCACGGTGATGCCGAACTGGGTCAGCATGTTCTTCAGGCTCTGCACCGTGAACGGCGTCTGGCTGGTCTGGTCGCCGCTGCCGTCGAGGCCGACCACCAGGCCGTAGCCCACGATCTGGTTGTTGCGCACGCCGGCCACGGAGGCGAGGTCCTTCACCCGCTCGGCCTGGGCGGCACCGGCCGCGAGCACCAGAACGCAGGCGGCCGCCGCGGCCGCTGCCTGGCGGAAGTTCGGGAACCGTTTGTGGTTGTTCATGGTGCGGCGACCTCAGTAGGGATTCAGGATGGAGTTGAAGAACCGGGACAGCAGTCCCATGCGGTTCGCGGCGGCCAGCACGCCCTTGCTGGAATAAGTGATGCGGGCGTCCGCCACCTTGCGGGAGGACACCGAATTGTCCGGCTCGATGTCGTAGGGCCGGATGATCCCGGA
The DNA here is from genome assembly GCF_040706615.1 of Lentisalinibacter sediminis. Taxonomy (NCBI): domain Bacteria; kingdom Pseudomonadati; phylum Pseudomonadota; class Gammaproteobacteria; order Woeseiales; family Woeseiaceae; genus Lentisalinibacter; species Lentisalinibacter sediminis. The sequence continues at coordinate 387,534 of NZ_JAPDRF010000003.1, forward strand.
CAGGCGGATGAACTCCTCGCCCTGGTTCAGCGTCACCCACTTCTCGCCCCGCACCCGCAGGTTGCCGTTGGCCATGCGCTCGACCACCGTCACCGTGATGTCCCCCTGCAGGCTGTTCGACTGACTGCTCGCGCCCTCGCCCGAGAACTCCGAGCTGCCGTCGAGCGAGCCGGAGAGGATCGGCACCCCGTCCTTGGTGACCGGCCGGCCGAACACCGTCGGGCCGGTGTACTCGGCGCTGGTGTTCTTGTCTGTCGAGGTCTGGGCGTTCTTGCTCGCCGCGGTCTGCTCGTTCAGCCGGACCGTAAGGATGTCGCCCACGCGGCCGGCACGCAGGTCCTCGAACAGCCGCACGTCGCTGCCGGCCTGGTAGATGGAGCCATCCGGCTCGGCGGGCTGCGGCGGCGCTACCGGCTGCGGCGGAGCATAGCTCTCCGGGTAACGGGGCGCGCTGCCGCAGGCCGCCAGCAGTGCCGCGACGGTGGCAACGGTGGCGACGGTCTTGATTCGTTTCAGTGCATCCATGGGATCGCTCTTGGTCCTGCCTCTGCGCCCGGGTTCATTCAGGCTCAGAGGTTGTTGTTCACGTACTGCATCATCTGGTCGCTGGTCGAGATGGCCTTGGAGTTCATCTCGTAGGCGCGCTGGGTCTCGATCATGTTGACCAGCTCCTCGACCACGTTGACGTTCGAGCCCTCGAGTGCGCCCTGGATCACCGTGCCGAGACCGTTCAGTCCGGGTGTGCCGGGCTGGGGCGAACCGCTGGCCGCGGTCTCGAGATACTGGTTCTCGCCCCTGGGCTGCAGGCCCGCGGGGTTGATGAAGTCCACCAGCTGCAGCGTGCCCACCTGCACGGGCGACGCCTGGCCGGCGAGCTGCACGGACACCGTGCCGTCGGAGCCGATGGTGATGCTCTGCGCCGCGTCCGGGATGGTGATACCCGGCTGCAGCAGGTAGCCGCTGGCCGTCACCAGTTCGCCCTGGGCGTTGCGCTTGAAGCTGCCGTCACGGGTATAGGAGGTGGTGCCGTCCGGCAGCTGCACCTGGAAGAAACCGCGGCCCTGGATGGCCGTGTCCAGCGCATTGCCGTTCTGCAGCACGTTGCCCTGGGTGAACAGCTTCTCGGTCGCCACCACCCGCACGCCGGTACCGAGCATCATGCCCGAGGGCAGCTCGGTGTCCTGGGAGGTCTGGCCGCCCGCCTGGCGCACATTCTGGTACATGAGATCCTCGAACACCGCACGGCCCTTCTTGAAGCCAGTGGTGTTCACGTTCGCCAGGTTGTTGGAGACCACGGACATGCGCGTCTGCTGCGCATCGAGGCCGGTCTTGGCGATCCAGAGTGACTGATTCATCGTTTAGCTCCTGATTTCCCTTGCCGTAATCCGCTCAAGCGGATGCTGTCATCCGCTCATGCTGAGCAGTTGCGCGGCCTTGTCGGCGTCCTCGGCGGCGGTGGTCATCACCTTCACCTGCAGCTCGTAGCGGCGCGCCAGATCGATCATGTTCACCAGCGTCTCCGCCACGTTGACGTTGCTGGACTCGAGCGCGCCCGAAGTCAGGCGCACCTCGGCATCCGCCTCGGCCACCGCGCCTTCCTTCAGCCGCAGCAGACCGTCCGCGCCCTTCTCGAGCTGCTCGGCCTCCGGGCGCACCAGCTTGATGCGATCCACCGTGGCGAGCGTCTCCGGTCCCTGCCCCAGGGGCCGGATGGAGATGGTGCCGTCGGCGCCGACCGTGATGCTGGCATGGGGCGGCACGGCCACGGGCCCGCCGTTGCCCATCACCGGATGGCCCGCGCCGTTGGTCATGACACCCACCGAGTTGACCCGCAGATCGCCGGCCCGCGTGTAGGCCTCGCTGCCGTCCGGCGCCTGCACTGCGATGAATCCTTCGCCCTGCACGGCCACGTCCAGCTCCCTGCCGGTGCTCATCGTCGCGCCCCGGCGGTGGTCCGTGCCGTAGTTCTCGGCGACGGCATTCACCCGGGTCGGCTCGCCGAAGCCCTGGATGGGCAGCGCGCTGAACGCGTGCAGATCGGCCCGGAAGCCGGTGGTGCTGGCGTTGGCCAGGTTATGGCTGTTGACGGACTGCGCGAGCTCGGTCTGCTTCGCGCCGGTCATCGCCACGTAGACGAGATCATCCATTGTTCATGTCCATCGGTCAGAGTCGTGTCGGTCGATGTGCGTCATCAGCGGATGTTGATGACCGTCTGGGTCACCGTGTCCGCCGTGGAGATCATCTGCGAGTTGGCCTGGAAGTTGCGCTGCGCCGTGATCATGTTCACGAGCTGCTCCGTGAGATCCACGTTGCTTGCCTCCAGGGCACCGGACTGGATCAGGCCGAAGCTCGAGGTACCGGCCTCGCCGAGGCGGGCATCACCGGAGGTGAAGCTCTCGCCCCAGGACGTATCCTCGAGCTGCTGCAGGCCGCCCGCATTGGCGAAGTCCGCCAGCGCTATCTTGCCGAGCTCCGTGGACTGGCCGTTGGTGAAACGGGCAAACAGGATGCCCTCGGAGGTCACCTCGATGCCGGTCAGTCGGCCGGTCGCGAAGCCGTCCTGGGACAGCGAGTTCACGCCGAAGTTGCTGCCGAACTGGGTCGCCCCGTCCAGGTTCAGGGACATCGTGATGTCCGCCGCGCCGTTGCCGGGCGCGTAGGCCGGCAGGTTGATCACGCCGCCCACGGGCGACTGCAGCTGACCGTCATTGCCGAAGACCAGCTGGTCGCCGGCACCCACGACATTGCCGTCCACGGTGAACTGGGTGTTCCAGGTGTTGGTGGCGGCATCCTTCAGGAAGTAAAGCGTTCCTGTGTGGGCCGCGCCCAAGGAGTCGTAGATGGTCACGGACGTCGTGTGATTGAAGGTGTTCGGATCCGTCGGGTCGAAGGGCGTGATCGACGGCACCTCGGCATCCGCGGGCAGGTTCACGCCGTAGTCGATCGCCGTGGTGGACTGGGGCGGATTCGCGCCGGTGCTGAGCTGTACGTCGTTCAGCGAGCCGGTGTTGAAATTGCCGTCGCCGGACGGCGGATAGGCCTGCAGGCGCTTGCCGGCCGGGTTCACCACGAAGCCGTTGTTGTCCACGCTGAAGTTGCCGGCGCGGGTATAGACCCGGGAGCCGTTGTCGCTCAGCACGAAGAAGCCTTCGCCGCCGATGGCCAGATCCAGCGCGTTATCCGTGAAATCCACGTTGCCCTGGGCGAACTGCTGGGAAATATTCGACAGGCGCACGCCGGAGCCGACCGCAGAGGAGCCCGTGCTCTGGGTGCCCACGGCAAAGACCTCGGCGAACTCCGCCCGCGAGCCCTTGAAGCCCGTGGTGTTCACATTGGCGATGTTGTTGGCGGTGACCCCCAGGTCAGCCGATGCGGCATTCAGGCCGCTGAGTGCGATGCGAAAAGGCATGATGCTGTCTCCTTAGACGAAAACCCGATGACTGTGACTATCTATACGTCCGTGCGGATCAGAGGATGCGATCGACTTCGCTGAGCCTGAGCGATCCCTCTCCCGCGATGTTCAGCGTGAGCCCCTGCCCGTTACGGCCCAGGGTCACGCTCTCGATGGTGGCGCCGACCAGCGTCTGCGCGTTCTCTACCTGATTACCCCGGCTGACGATGGTCGACACCCGGTAGTTGCCCGGCGCGGCCGCCTCGCCCTCGGTGTTCATACCGTCCCACCGCCACTGGGTGAGGCCGGACCCCCGGCCGCCCAGCTCGAGGCGGCGCACCAGCTGGCCGGTCTGGTCGGTGATCTCCACGGTCACGCCTGAGGCACCGGCCGAGAGATTGACGGCGCCGTTCAACGTCCCGCCGTCGGCCAGATAGCCCTGGTCAGTGCGGGCGAGCACCTGGTGGCCGACGAGCCCGGCGGCCTGCAGCGCCTGGTCCGAATAGATGGACTCCGAAAGGGCGCTGAAAGAATTCTGCAGATCGCCGATGCCCGACACCGTGCCGAACTGGGCCAGCTGGCTCAGGAACTCACCGTTGCTCATCGGCTCCATGGGATCCTGGTTGCGGAACTGGGCGATCATCAGCTCGAGGAACTGCTCCTGGCCCAGCTCGTCCTTTGCCGTGGTGGGCTCGGATTCGCGCCGGGTGGCTATGCCCAGGCTGCCCAGGTCCTCGAAACCGTTGATGGAATCCATGTGTTCTCCTCCGGCTTACCGGCTCTGGTTACAGGCGCTAGCGGCCGAGCTGCAGCGTCTGCAGCATCAGGTCGCGCGTGGTCTTCAGTATCTCGATGTTGTTCTGGTAGGAGCGCGAGGCCGACATCATGTTGACCATCTCCTCCACCGCGTTGACGTTGCTGAGGTAGACGTTGCCGTTCTCGTCAGCCTCCGGATGCTCGGGCCGATGCTGGACGGTGAGCGGCGCCTGGCTCTCGACGATGCCGAGCACCCGCACGCCGGCGGCGTGGCTCTCGCCGGCGCCCGTCGCCGCCTGCATGGCGGTAGCGAACACCGGATGGCGGGCGCGATAGACCTTGTTCGGGTCGCCGCTGACACTCTCGGCATTGGCCAGATTGCTGGCCGTGGTATTCAGCCGCAGCGACTGCGCGTTCATCGCGCTACCCGCGGTATCGAATATCCGGAACATCGACATCATTCACTCCCCTTGATCGCGAGCTTCAGCGTGCGGACCTTGCCGTCCAGGAACATCAGGCTGGCGCGGTAGCGCAGCACGTTCTCGGCGAACTCCGCCTGCTCCACGTCGGGCTGCACCGTGTTGCCGTCCTGGGACGGCTGATGCGGCAGCCGGTACTTCAGCTCTGCCCCGCCCGGTCCGCTGCTGGCATCCAGATGGCCGGCATGGGTCTTCGCCATTGCGACCCGCCCGGACTGCGCACGCTCGAGCGCCGCACCGAAATCCAGATCACGCGCCTTGTAGTTGGGCGTGTCCGCATTGGCGATGTTGGTCGCCAGCACCTCGGTGCGCATGGAGCGCAGCTTCAGTGCCATTGCGTGTTGTCCGAAAGGGTCGATCTTCATCGTGTCTCTCTGGTCCGCAGGCACTTTGCCCGCTTCCGCCGGATTCACAGCAAATGCCGTGCCAACTCTGCAAGTGGCTGATATTCATGGAGGTCGCCCCGGCAGAAGTCTCGGAGCGGCAAAGGGCTGCCGCTGCCGGCGGCAAAGGACTGCAGCCGCAGACGGCACGGTGGGCGTCCCGCGCGCGGCCCGGCCGGCCGGCGACCCTGGGAATCGCTGGCACAGCTCTTGCATCAGGGATGGCGACCGGAAGCGGAGTCAGGGCGGCAGCGTCCGCACCATAAACCCGCGATGCGCCGCACAGCGCGTATCCGGGCCTCAAGCCTGCTTCCGGACGACGAGGGATAAGTCATGCAGAGTGGTTATGCAGAGTGACGGGACATTGACGGCAGCGACTGAAATCCGGCGCGGATGGTCCGTGCTGGCCGCGCTCGCGATCGTTCTCGTCCTGTTCGCCTCCGGGGCCGCTGCCGCCGACTGGCAGCCGGTGGAGTCCATCCGCGAGACGGCAGCCCGTTACGCTGCGGGCCAGCTTGACGCGGACGGCGACGACATCCGCGTGGAGGCTGGCGAGCTGGACACCCGCCTGCGGATGAACCGCTGCGACGTGCCGCTGTCCGGCTTCCTGCCGAACGGCATGGGCAACGGCAACCGCCTGGTGGTGGGTGTGCGCTGCGAGGGCTCGAAGCCGTGGAAGCTCTTCGTGCCGGTGCGCATCGCCCGCTACGCCGACGTGCTGGTGATCTCGCGCTCGCTGCCCCGCGGCCACGTGCTGACGGCCGGAGACGTACACACGGAGAGGCGCGACCTGTCCAGCCACCTCAAGACTTACGCGGGCAGCCTGCGCCAGTTGCCGGGACGGCGACTGAAACGGCCCGTGCTCGCCGGCACACCGATCACCCACAACATGGTGGACGCAGAGCAGATCGTCCGGCGGGGCCAGAAGGTGACCCTGGTAGTGGACAGCGGCAGCATGAAGATCCGCATGGCGGGAAGGGCCCTGTCCGACGGCGCCCTGGACCAGCGCATCCGGGTGGAGAACGTGTCTTCGCGGCGGATCGTCGAGGGGGTCGTACGGTCCGCCGAAGTCGTTGAAATTAGGATGAATTGACCATATACGGCATGATAAATGAATTGTCACCCAACGCTAAAGTTCTGCGCGGAATCGCCGATACACGGGATAACACAGACTCATGTCTGAGGTAGCCAGTTATGTCCAATAAGATTGATGGAACGAATCAGGGGCAGCCGATCGGCCCGAACGGGGTCGGCGGCAGCCGGCCGAGCGCGGGGGCGGCGCAGCGCACCGGTCAGGCGAAGGAAGCGCCGGTACCGGGCGGCGAGACCGTGCAGCTCACCAGCAACGCCCAGATGATGGAGCGCATGAGTTCGATGCTGGAGAGTCTGGAAATGCAGAACGAGCGTCTGGACGCCATCATGGAGTCTATCGCCAGCGGCGATTACGAGATCGATGCGGAGAAGATCGCCGCGCGTCTGATGATGTTCGAGAGGAGCCTCGGCAGCGACTCATGAGCCACGCTGACGCGACAGCCTGCGCAGGCGCACTCGAGACCGTGATCCGTGAGGCGCTTGCGACCGCGCAGCGACTGGAGTCGGCACTCGCGACCGAGCGCGCCGCGCTCGAGGCGCGGGACACCGCGGCGCTGCACACGGCCGGCGCCGGCAAGCAGGAACTTCTGTCCCGGCTCGACCAACTGGACGGACGGCGCCGTCGCCTGCTCGCCGATCATGGCTACCCGGCGGACCAGGGCGGTGTCGAGGCGGTACTCGCGGCCTGCGCGCCCGCTCATCCGCTGAGCGGTCTGTGGCGGGAACTCGGCGAGATCGCCGGACGCTGCCGGGACGCGAATACGGCCAACGGGGCCATCGTCCATCTTCGCCAGCGGCAGATCGGGCGAGCGCTCGACGTGCTGCGCGGGGTGCCGGAAGGCACGGCGCCGGTCTACGGCGCCGACGGCAGCAGCACCCGCGCCGGCGGCCGCGCTTTCGGCAGCGCCTGAACGGCCAGAGGCCACCAGCCCCGCAACCTGCCCGATCGCGGCGGAACCCGTACAATAGGCGGCGTTGCCATACCGGGGACGTCTCCCATGCCGCATTACCTGCCGCGAGACACCACTCGCACGCTCACCCTCAGTCTGATCTGCCTGCTCGCCGGCTTGCTTCCTGGTGCCTCCTATGCCGCCGCAGATGACGCGGCGAGCGCCCTCCACTACGCCGATATCGCCGCCCTGCAGGAACGCATGGATCGCGGCGACCTCACCTCGGAACAGCTCGTGCGCCGGTTCCTCGACCGTATCGAAGCGGTGGACGATGCCGGCCCCACGCTGAACGCCATCATCGAGGTGAATCCGGACGCCATCGAAACCGCGCGGGACCTGGACCAGGAGCGCGCCGTCGGCGAGAAGCGCGGTCCCCTGCACGGCATACCCGTGGTCCTGAAGGCCAACATCGATACCGGCGACCGCATGGCCACCTCCGCCGGATCGATCGCGCTGGCGCTGCATCGCGCGCCGGACGACGCCTTCCACGTCGCCGCGCTCCGGCGCGCCGGCGCCGTCATCCTCGGCAAAGCCAACCTCAGCGAGTGGGCGAATTTCCGCTCCACCCGGTCCGTTAGCGGCTGGAGCAGCGTCGGCGGGCAGACTCGCAATCCCCACGTGCTCGACCGCAATCCCTGCGGCTCGTCCAGCGGCTCGGCGGTGGCCGTCGCCGCGGGCCTGACCGTGCTGGCGGTCGGCACCGAGACCAACGGCTCCATCGTCTGTCCGGCGGGCACGAACGGCGTCGTCGGCATCAAGCCCACAGTCGGCCTGGTCAGCCGGGACGGCATCATCCCCATCGCACTCAGCCAGGATACGGCCGGCCCGATGGCGCGCAGCGTGCGCGACGCGGCGCTGCTGCTCGCCGGCATGACAGCGCCGGATAACGCGGACCCGGCAGCGCAGGCGCACCCGGGCCCGCGGGACTATCTCGCCGCGCTGGACACCGACGCGCTGGAAGGCGCGCGCATCGGCGTCTGGCGGCAATACTACGGCGCAGGCTCGGAGCCCCGTGTGGAGGCCATCCTCGACGCCGCGATCGCCCGCCTCGGCGAGCTCGGCGCCGAGGTCGTCGACCCGATCGGCCTCGAGATCCCCGAAGACGTCGGCGAGGCCGAATACGAAGTGCTCCTGTACGAGTTCAGGGACGGGCTGAATCGTTACCTCGGCAACGCCGGGATGGAGGGCGACCGGGGCAGCCTGGCCGGGCTGATCCGCTACAACGAATTGCGTGCCGACGAGGCCATGCCCTGGTTCGGCCAGGAGATCTTCGAGGAGGCCGAGACCCGGGGGCCGCTGACGGACGAGGCCTACCTGGCGGCGCGGGAGAACAGCGGTCCGGCTATGCGCCGGCTCATCGACGCGGTGATGGAGGAGCACGAGCTGGATGCGATCATCGCGCCGACCAACTCGCCCGCCTGGCCCATCGACTTCCTCGCCGGCGACACCTACTCGATCTCGAGTTCGCGGCTGGGAGCGGTATCCGGGTATCCCGCGATCACGCTGCCGGCCGGCAACATACACGGCCTCCCGGTAGGCGTAACGCTGTTCGGCCGCCCGTGGTCCGAGCCGCAGCTGATCGGCTATGCCTACGCGCTGGAGCAGGCGACCCGCGCGATACTCCGCCCCGGGCTGGTGCCCACGCTGGAGCGCTAGTCGGCCTGTGGCTCCGAGGACGTCGTCGCCGCCTTCTTCTTTCGCTTGCTCTTCTTCCTGGCCGTCTTTCTCTTGGCGGGCTTCTTCCTGTCGGGCTTCTTCCTGTCGGGCTTTGGTGCCGTCGCCCCGCCAGCGCCCACCAGAGTCCTCGCCCGCTTGCCTGCGGTACCGATAGTCAGCGCCTTCAGCTCGTCGAAGGAGGCCTGCAGACACTCACAGTAGAAGGCGGGATCGGGCATCATCTCCCGGCAGGAGATGGCGCTCACGGTGATCTTGCCGTCGTAGCCGATGACCGGCTGGAACAATCCCACGCCGTGGACCACCGGTCCGAGGCCGTAATAGGCGACCATCTTCGTGCCCATGGAGTACAGCGGATGATTGCTGATGGGCACGTTCGTGATGACGGTATTGAACACCGGCGGCAGGCGCTCGGCCATGTGCCAGCGGCCATAGGCCCTGGCCGCGAGCCCTGAAGTGGTCGTCGGCAGGAACTCCGCGAGTTCCATGCTGAGTTCCGGACCCGCCGTGCGCGTGAATCGCTTGGCCTCGTCGCTCGCCGCATGCACGGCGCGCAGCCGCTCCAGCGGATCCTCGATGTCGCTGCCCACCGGCAGTCGCATGGCGCTGACCCGGTTGCCCTCCGCGCCGCGCTGCCGGTCGGAACGCACGCTCATCGGCGCCATCGCGATCAGCGACTCTCCGGGCAATTCGTCCTTCGCCTCGAGATATTTGCGCAGTGCGCCGCCGCAAACGCTGACGATCACGTCGTTCACCGTGGCGCCTTCCACGAAGCCCTTGATACCGCGGATCTCGTCCAGCGCGAAGGTACGGGCGTCGAAGACACGGTGGGCCGAGACGTTGGCGTTGAAACGGGTACGGGGCACATGCCGGGGCAGGCTGAGGTCCCGCCGCACCAGGCCTGTGGCCAGCTTCGGCAGCGTCGGCGCGACGTGACGCACCAGCTTGCCGATCTTCAGCGGCGTGCGAGCCATGCCCGCAGCGCTGCGGGCCAGGAGTTCCACGTCGGTGGGTTCACGCTCCGCCGCCCAGGGCCGCGGCGGCGGCTCCGGCTGGTCGTGGGGCGTGAGGCTGTGGATCGCCGCGGCGATCTCGGCACCGGAGATGCCGTCGATGGCGGAGTGATGAATCTTGGTCACCAGACCGAAGCTGCCCGGCGGGATGCCGTCGACGTTGTCCAGCCCTTCGATCACCCAGGCCTCCCACAGGGGGCGATTCAGGTCGAGCGGACGGGCGAGCAGCCGCGCGGTCAGGATGCAGAGCTGGCGCCAGTCGCCCGGTTTCGGCAAGGCGATGTGGCGCAGGTGAAATTCGAGATCGAATTCCGGATCCTCGATCCAGTAGGGACGCGCCAGGCCGAGAGGCACGTTCGCCAGCCGGCGCCGGAACGTCTTCGCCTTGTGCAGGCGCTCCTCGAAGAAGCGGATGATCTGCTTGAAGGTGACGTGGCCGCCGGCCGCTGTGGATTGGTCGTAGATGCAGAGACTGCCCACGTGCATGGGGGTGGCAGCCGTTTCGAGATAGAGGAACGAGGCGTCGAGGCCGGTCAGTTGCTGCATGAAGTGTCTCCTTGCCCTGACCGGCAATATACACGATACGCCTGACGGGGCAGGACGCGGATGGCAGGAGACCGCGCCGCGCGGATGCGGCGCGGTCTCCTCCGCCGGTCAGAAGCGCAGACGCGCGCCCGCGTGGAACGAGCGGCCCGGCAGCGGCGCATAGGGCGCCAGGAAGGAGGTGCTGCGCCGGGCCGCCTCGTCGAGCAGATTCGTGCCGCGGACGAAGAGGTCGAGCCGGGTCTCCTGCAGCGTCATGGCATAGATCGCGGACAGATCCACCATGGTGTAGCTGTCGGTCCGGAACGAGGAGATGTTGTCCTGCTCCGAATGCCAGAGGACGTCCAGGGAGGTGGTCAGAACATCGTTGCGCAGAGTGAGTCCCGTGCCGACGCGCATTGGCGGGATGCGCGGCAGGTAGCGGCCATCGTCCAACTCCGCGTAGACGAAGTCACCCAGCAGGTCTAGTTCGGCTTCGAAACCGCCGAGGCGGCCGAGCAAGAGCGTCGCCTCGGCCTCGACCCCGTAGAAGTCGGCGTCGGCCTGGGCATACTCCGCCACCGGCAGCCCGTCCTCTTCCGCGCCGGTCAGGTTCTGGAAGATGTAGTCCCCGATCCGGTTGTAGAAGACGTGGACGTCCCAGCGCAGACGCCCGCCACGGCCGGAGAGCCCGATGTCGTAGTTCACCGAGACCTCCTTGTCGGGATCCGTGCCGAGTACCGCGAGACCGAGTTCAAACTGACCCGTTGCCAGATGGGGCCCGTTGGCATAGAGCTCTTCGGCTGCCGGCAGGCGTTCGGTGCGCGAGACGTTCAGCATCAGTGTGTAGTCGGGCGCGAGCTCGAAGTCGACGCCGGCGGCCAGCGAAACGGAGGTGTCGTCGAAATCGGACGCCAGCTCGTTGTCGTGCTCCAGGAACTCCACGCGGCCGCCCAGGTGGGCGTGACCCCAGTCGTAGTCCCGCTCCTCCACCAGGAACAGGCCGAGAGACTCGGTCTTCGTCGGCGAGATGAACGCTTCCTCGCCCGCGGCGGAGAAATCCCGGTCGTCAAGCTGCAGGCCGAAGGCGCCCCGCCAGCCGGCGATGGGCGCGTGGATGGCCTCCACCCTCGCCTGCCAGGCGTCGTTCTCGAACAGGGTGCCGATCTCGCCGGAGGGCTCGATCTCGGCGTGCTCGTAGTCGTTGATGCCCCAGGAGAACTTGACCGCTTCGAAGTACTCGCCGTTCAGCGCGTATTCGCCGCGCACGTCGACACGCGACTGCTCCAGCTCGATGAACGGACCGCCCTCTTCCTCGCCGGCATGTTCCTCCTCGCCGTGCTCTTCCTCCCCATGCTCCTCTTCGTGCTCGTGGCTGTGGCCGGGCAGGCCGTAGGTCATGTCGGAACCGCTCCAGGAGAAGCCGAGGAAGCCCCGCTCTCCCACCCAGGAGGCGCCGGCGGAGTAACCGTCGGACTCGGAGTAGCTGTTCGGCAGAATGCCGGACATCTCGTCTTCCTCCCGGTCGTCCGGATCGGCGGTGGCGTAGCCGTCGATCTCGACGTCGTCGGTCTCCCGCGTGTAGGCATCGAGGTGCCAGGCGAAGCTGCCGGCGCCGCCGTCCAGACGCCCGACGACGGCCCGCTCTTCGGCGGCCGTATCCGCCCGGGCCTCGACGGCGCCGGAGAGCGGCTCCTCGACAGGCCGACGCGGTATGCGGTTGTCGATCACGTTCACGACACCGCCGGCCGCCGAATTGCCGTACAGCAGCGTCGTCGGGCCGCGGATGATCTCGATGGCCTCCGCCAGCAGCGGCTCGATGCTCACGGCATGGTCGGCACTGACGTCCGCCGCATCCAGCGACGAGATGCCGTCGGAGAGCATGATGACCTGGGAGCCGCCCAGGCCGCGAATGATGGGCCGGGACGATGCCGGCCCGAAGTAACTGGAACTCACGCCGGGCTGTGCGGCGAGGGTCTCGCCCAGGGTCGGCGCACGGTCGGTGAACAGGTCGGCGCCCTTGAAGACGCTGGTGGGCTGCAGCACGTCGCCCAGGGGCGCCGCGGTTACCACGATCTCCTCGATCGTTTCCTCAGCCGCTTGGCCGGACACTTCCTGGGCCTGCAGGGCACCGGCACACAATAATGCTGCGGGCAGCGCCGCAGTCAGTTGCGAGATACGCATTTCTCATTCCTCTGATCGGATCAGCAGATGCCGTGCCGGCCTGTCGCTGGGCGACACGGCTGCGGTCGAGCAATAGTCGGTCGACTGACGATCAGAGGTGGGGAGGTGCGCGGGCGTGACCGTGCCGGGGCGGGAAAACGCAATGCCCGGTCGCCACGGGGACGGTGACGGCGGGTGTCGCCGGCACCGCAGGCAGCTCGGCGGCCGCAGGCGACAGCCCGTGGGCGAGCCGATCGCCGCCGACGCAGACGTCGCACTGCTCGCCGACGCCGTGATCGGCGGCCGCGGCGTGACCGGCGACGGCAATCTGGCCGGCCAGAATCGCGACCAGCGCGATCGCCGTGCAGCGGGCCAGGAATCGTGTGCGCAGGCAGAGCATCCGGATAGTCTAACGAATTTCCGGGCAGCGTGAAGACCCGTGACAGATTTCCGGGAACGCCGAGCCGGCGTCTAGGGGAGCGTCTGGCGCAGAATCAGTATGGCGCCCGAGATCGCGACAAACGACACCACCAGCAGTGCCATCTCGATCATTGCCATCCGGAACTGCTCCGGCTTGCTCTGGATGTACTGGGAAGCCTCGGTCGTCAAGATCAGCATGCGTCGTACGCCGGCGATGAGCGCCACGATGAGGAAGGGCTCGGCGACCAGCGCATGCTCGACGATGAACAGTCTGATCGTGTGGAGCAATTCCACGATCATCAGGACAAGCAGGAGCGAATCCAGCGCCCGCAGGGCGTCCTGGAGCGTCGCGCCTGTGCCGAGCGAGCGGACGAGCGCCGCGCCGGTCTTGAAGAGCAGGACCAGCGCAGTGGCTGCAAGGAGGGCGGCGGTCATCAGGTAGATGCCGTCCTCCGCGTAGGTGAGCAGTTCGGAGATACCCTGACCGCCGGTGGCCATGCGCAACACCTTTCTGGGCGCGTCCCACCTCCATGATACTCCCGGCACCCGCCTCTTTCACGGCTGTCAGACTGCAGAAGAATGCGGGTTTCCGGTCCGCGGACCGGAAACCCGACACGCAGGCGATCAGTTGCGGAAGTTGAGTTCCTGCAGCAGCGAGGAGCTCATGACCTCGCGGTACTCGGCGCGGTTACCGCTCTCCCCCTGCATCTGCTCGATGCTCTTCTTGCGCCAGGCCATGTATTCCTTCTGGCGCTGCTCGCCCTCGGCGCCCGTCGGTACGTCCTCCATGACGCGGATGAGGTAGATCGTCGGCTCGCCGCTGCGCTCGTACACATTGGCGAGGATCATATAGTCCTTGATCCAGCCCTTGGACTTGGAGAATTCCAGATTCTCCCGCCACTCGCTCGCGAGCCACTTGGCATACTTGTAGCCGCCGCCATCCTTGATGTCGATCCCGGTCACTTCCCAGTAGTCCCCCGAGGTGAATGGCCACTCTTCGGCTGCCCAGGCGCCGGTGGCCATGGCCATGGACGAGGCGCAGAGCGCCGCTACGCAGATCGTTTTTCTCATCGTTCTCATCGTTTCTCTCCCTTGGAGCGGGCAGGTATCGCCCGCTTGCCGGTCGGAAAATAGCACAGGTTGCATCGGCAACGGTTGCGAAATCAGCAACGGCTCTGCCGGCCGCGCTCAGTCCGCGCCGCGCGGCATCCCGGTATCGTCGACGTAACGATCCAGCACGGCATCGATCTTCACGCGCGCGGCGTCGGCATCGAAGTCGTCGGCGGAGGTGCCGTCCGCCAGCGAGAACATGGTCATGACCAGGCTGCGGCCGTCCGCCCGCTTCGCGACGCGGACACTCTCGTGCCGCCGGAAAATCTCGCCCCAGGCGGCCCGCACCTGGCGCCAGAACGGGGCCGTACGCTGCCAGTAGCGCTCGCCGGCGGACCAGTCGTAATCCGCTACGCGCTGGTAGCGATTGACGCCGGTCTCACGGGCCAGGATATCTGCGGGAACCATGCCGTCCCCCTCCGCCTCGAGCACGACCTTGCGGTTGTCCTCTTCATGTACCCAGCCGTCCGGGAGGACGGTGTGCCGGTTGGTGCCGATCAGAACGTCATAGTCGTCGCGCACACTGAACTCGCGACGGGGCAGCGGGCGCCAGGTCTCGGCGCTCTCCCAGATCGAATAGCTGTCCGTATGCACCCAGTCGCCGAATGACTCGTAGCGTGGCGAGTCGTCCACCTGGTAGACCGCCTGGGTCCAGCGGCCCTCCACCGCTTTGTCGTCGAGACGCACTTGCCGCCAGCGCCGGTCGCCTGCGTAGACGTGCATGACCGTGTCTTCGTAACGCCAGTCCTGACGCCAGTGCTTGATGACCATTGGCTCGGACAGCGAACCGTCCTCCTGCCTGAACACCATGACCATGATGTGCTGCAGGCTGATGAAGTCCGGCTCGTCGGCGACAACGTAGATGTACTCCGTGCCCCAGGAGCGGAACGGGCGCGCGGGCTCGAAGCCGGCGGAGAATCCCACCGTCTCCAGAAAATCAAAGCTGGCCCGGTAGGGGCCGGCCATCGCGAGTATGGCGCGTCGGTCCCGTTCTTTCTTGTCCACGCCGTCCTCGCGCAGCCGACGCCAGGCGGCGCTCGGCGTCGTGTCCACGGTGACTTCCGGGCCCTCGGTGGTGCCACCGCGAGGCGCCATGTCGCTGGTACCGATGAACGGCCAGCCGAAGATGTAGCGTTCGCCACCCCCGTCCTTCGGCTTGCCGGCCTCCGCCGCGGTGGCCGCGGCCGGGCCGGCGAGGACAGCCAGCGCCAGCACTGCTGCCAGTTGGGCTATGACCCGTTCCTTCCTTCGCATCGTCTTATCCATGGCACCGGAGAATAACATCGGGCCCGATCGGCCCGCCGGGCGCAGTACGCCGCAACCTCGACACGGCCGCTACAAAGATCACCGGCAGGCGCACCGTCCGCCTCACTGCCGTGGGCAGTGACGCGGGTCAGGCGGCTGGCCGCGCCTTGCGCATCGCGCGCCAGACCTTCATGGGCGTAAGGGGCATATCGAGATGCTCGATACCGTAAGGCGCCAGGGCATCGATCACCGCGTTCACCAGGGCCGGCGGCGCACCGACGGTGCCGGCCTCTCCCGCCCCCTTCACGCCCAGCGGATTGCGCGGCGACGGCACCTCCGTGTAATGGAAATCAATGCCGGGCAGCCGGTCGGCGCGAGGCATCGTGTAGTCCATGAACGTGGCGGTCTGCAGCTGCCCCGTGTCGTGGTCGTAGACGGCCTCCTCGAACAGGGCCTGGCCGAGCCCCTGGGCGATGCCGCCCATGATCTGTCCTTCCAGGATCAGCGGGTTGATCACGTTGCCGATGTCGTCCTCCACCGTGTAGCGCAGGATCTCGATCATGCCGGTCTCCGGATCCACTTCGAGCTCGCAGACGTGGCAGCCGTTCGGGAAAGTGCCGGCCTCGGGCGTGAAATGCTCGCTGGAGGCGAGCCCGGGCTGGACGTCGTCCGGCCGCGCCCCGTCGTCGAAGGAGGCCCTGGCGACCTCCGGCAGCGCCACCGTGCGGTCCGTGCCGACGATGCGGTAGTTGCCTTCCTCGAACTCGATGTCCTCGGCGTCCGCCTCCAGCAGCCCCGCCGCGATCTTCTTGCCCGACTCGACCACGGTCTCCACCGTGCGCGTCAGCGCCGAGCCACCGATCGCCATGGACCGTGAACCGCCGGTGCCCTGGCCCGTGGGGATGGTCCGGGTGTCGCCCTGCAGCACGCGGATGCGCGCGAGCGGCACGCCGAGTCCCGCAGCCACCATCTGTCCGTAGCTGGTCTCGTGGCCCTGGCCGGTGGACTGGGTGCCCATGAGCACGGTCACCGTGCCGTCCTGCTCGAAGCGCACGTGAGTGTCCTCGCCGCCCATGGCCGAGCAAATCTCGACGTAATAGCTGAGCCCCATGCCCCGCAGCAGGCCCTTCGCCTCCGAGGCCTTGCGTCGCTCGTCGAAGCCCGCGCGGTCGGCACGCTCCAGCGCGCTATCCAGCAAATGCGCGTATTCGCCCGAGTCGTACACCTGCCCCGTCACGGTCTTGTACGGGAAGGCCGCGGGCGGAATGAAATTGCGCCGCCGGATGTCGGCGGGATCGAAGTCGAGTTCACGGGCCGCCTTGTCCACCAGGCGCTCGACCAGGTAGATGGCCTCGGGGCGCCCGGCGCCCCGGTAGGCATCCACCGGGACGGTGTTCGTCACGGCGAGGCGGATCTCCGCGCAAGCCGCCGGGATGGCATAGGCGCCGGTGAGCATAACGGCGCCGAACCACGGGATGAACGCGCCCGCCTGGGAGGTGTAGGCGCCGACATTGCCGTCGGTCCGCACCCGCATGGCGAGGAAACGACCCTCGCCGTCCAGCGCGAGTTCCGCGCGAGATATCTGGTCACGGCCGTGCAGGTCGGAGAGAAAGCTCTCGGAGCGCTCCGCCAGCCACTTCACCGGCCGGCCGAGGTCCTTCGCCGCATGCAGCGCGGCCACGGTCTCGCACTGCAGGAACATCTTCAGGCCGAAACCGCCGCCCACGTCCGGCGAGACGACGTGCAGCCGCTCCTGCGAGATCCCCGTCGCCGCCGCCACGTGCTTGCGCAGGTTGTGCACGCCCTGGCAGCCCTGGTACAGCGTGTAGACATCCTCACCGCCGTCGTAAACGGCCACGCAACCCCGCGGCTCCATGGCCGTCGGCGCAAGCCGGTTGTTGACGAGTTCGAGTTCGACCACGTGTTCGGCGCCGGCGAACGCCTCGTCGGTGGCCGGCGCGTCGCCGTGAGTCATGATGCCGAGCAGGTTGCCGTCCACGTCGTCGTGCACCCGCGGCGCGCCGTCGGCCAGCGCATCGGCCAGGTCGGTGACGGCCGGTAGTTCGTCGACGTCGAACAGGATCAGGTCGGCCGCGTCTTTGGCCGCCGCGAGAGTCTCCGCCACGATGGCGACGACGGGTTCACCGACATAACGAACCACCTCACGCGCGAGCGGCGGCTGCTGCAGCGCGGCATGCCCGGGGTGCCCGTCGCTCTTCGGCACCGCAGATCCCGGCAGGTCGCCGAAGCCCGCATCCGCGAGGTCCTCGGCGGTATAGACTCCCAGCACGCCCGGCGCCTCGCGCGCCTCGTCCAGGTCGAGTTCGCTGATGACGCCATGGGGAAAAGGCGAGCGCAGGAAATACAACACGGCCGCATCCGCGGGCGCCACGTCGTCCAGATAGCGGCCGGTACCGGTGAGGAAACGCTGGTCCTCGACACGCCTGATCGCTTGTCCCGTGCCGAACTTGCCCATCCCTGACTCCCTTCGCTGCCGACAAGGTTCTGCGGGATTCTGCGCCGCGGCGGGCGGCAATTCAAACGGGCGGCGATCCGCTGGCGGCTGGTTAGCCGTCACTGTCGAATGAGCGGCACCCTGGCGGCAGTTCGCGTTCCGCCACAAAAAAGCGGCCCCAGTGGGGCCGCGGTGTCCATCGTCGTGACGGGATCAGTGCATCGTGTTCCCCCGCCCCAGTGTTTACCTGAAGGTCGTATACCCGGCACGCGACGGTCGATGAAATTTTTGGAATTTGAAAGGTGGCAGAAACCCCACGAAGTGTCAAATTTCAGGCGCAGAAAGCCATCAGCCTGTCGCGGCAGTGCAACATAATCGACCGCCGCACGGATACCGCATAACCCCTCATCCCGTTGCCGGTTCGTCGCCGCCGTGCCCGCGGTGAAACTCCTCCACGCTGCGGGCGACCCGCGTGGGCTGATCGAAGGCTGCAACGTGCACAATGGCGTCGCCTTCGTGCGCCAGCGGGAGTTTCGACAGGCCGATGACCACGCCGTCGTCGGCCGCAAGGATGACGGTGTCCGATGAACCGAGGGGATCGCGCACGTTGGCGATCACGTCGCCCTTCTTCACGTAATCGCCGAGCCGCACGGCGGCGTGCACGATGCCGCTCTGCGGCGAGCGGATCCATCCGCTGTCGAGCGCGGTGACCGGCCTGGATTCGCGGCGCTTCGACTTCCCGGCAGGCAGCATCCCGAGGCGGCGCATCACCTGCAGAATGCCGCGTACGCCGGCGCGGATGGCGAGCTCGTCGAAGCGAAGGGCCTCCCCCGCCTCGTAAAGGAGGAGCGGCACGTCGCGGCTCGCCGCCAGCTCGCGCAGTGAACCCTCCCGCACCGACGCGTTGATCATCACCGGCACACCGAAGGCGCTGGCGAGTTCGCGCGTCTCCTCGTGATCCAGGTCGGCACGGATCTGCGGCAGGTTGGCGCGATGGATGGCGCCGGTATGCAGATCGATGCCGTAGTCGGCCTTGTCCACGATCTCGGTGACAAACAGGTTCGCCAGCCGCGCGGCCGCCGAGCCTCTCTCGCTGCCCGGGAAGGAGCGGTTCAGATCGCGGCGGTCCGGCAGGTAGCGCGACATGTTCAGGAAGCCGAGTACGTTGACCACCGGCACCGCCAGCAGCGTACCGCGGAGGCTGCGCAGCGTGCGCAGCTTCAGCAGGCGGCGGATGATCTCCACCCCGTTGATCTCGTCGCCGTGCACTGCGGCCGAGACGAACAGCACCGGGCCTGCCCGGCGGCCGTTGATGACCTGCACGGGCATGGTCATCTCCGTGTGGGTATAGAGATCCGCCGCCGGCAGGTCGATGCTCGCACGCTCGCCGGGCCCTACGCCATGACCACCGATTTCGATGGGGCGGCCCGTCGCCCCGCGCCGGTCAGCCGACACCTTTGGTCTTCGTCTTGCCCGGCTTCGCGTTGTTCTCGATGAAGCCGATGATCAATCCCGCGACGTCCTTGCCCGTGGCCGCCTCGATGCCTTCCAGCCCGGGCGAAGAATTCACTTCCATCACCACCGGGCCGTGGTTGGAGCGCAGGATGTCCACACCGGCAACGTTCAGACCCATGATCTTCGCGGAACGCACGGCGGTGGAGCGCTCCTCCGGCGTGATGCGCACCAGCGAGGCGGAACCACCCCGGTGCAGGTTGGAGCGGAACTCGCCCTCCTTGCCCTGGCGCTTCATCGACGCGACCACCTTGCCGCCCACCACGAGGCAGCGGATATCCGCGCCGCCCGCCTCGGCGATAAACTCCTGGACCAGAAAGTTCGCATTCAGCCCGCGGAACGCCTCGATGACGCTGGTGGCCGCCTTGCGGGTCTCGGCCAGCACAACGCCGACGCCCTGGGTGCCTTCCAGCAGCTTGATGACCACCGGCGCGCCGCCGGTCATTTTCAGCACATCCTCGGTGTCATCCGGCGAATTGGCGAATCCCGTGACCGGCAGGCCGATGCCGCGGCGCGAGAGCAGCTGCAGGGAACGCAGCTTGTCCCGCGAGCGACTGATGGCCACCGACTCGTTCAGCGGGAAGACCCCCATCATCTCGAACTGGCGCAGCACCGCGGTGCCGTAGAACGTCACCGAGGCGCCGATGCGCGGTATCACCGCGTCGAAGCCCTTCAGCGTGGCGCCCTTGTAGTGCACCGACGGCTTGTGCGACGTGATGTCCATGTAGCAGCGCTGGTGGTCGATCACGTGCATCTCGTGGCCGCGCTCCTCGCCCGCCTCCATCAGTCGTCGGGTGGAGTAGATCGAGCGCCTGCGCGAGAGTATTGCGATCTTCAAGATAGGAGTCCTCCTTCGCCGCCGGCATTCTCCGCCGGCAGCCCGTTCAACGTGTCTTCCTGCGCCTTCTGGCCGCGTCGATGCGCGCGGGCCGCCCGCCGGTGAGATAGGAGCGGCCGGGATCCACGAGCATGTGTCCGCGCAGCGCCGTCCTGCCCAACAACATACGGAAACGCATGTCGGAACGCGAGGTCAGCGTCACCTCGATGGGCCAGACGAGCTCCGGCGAGAGCGCGAGCGTGGTTGTAATCACCACCCGGTGCTGGCGGTGGCCGATGGAGCTGCGCACGCCGCGCCGGTCGACCACGTCGGCGGTACAGACCACCTCCAGTTCGTCGGAGCGATGCTGCGGATGGACCAGGAAGCGCACGCGCTCCCGGCCCTCCTCCTCGAAGTGCTCGATGTCCAGCGCGTGCAGCGTGGAGGTGCGCGCGCCCGTGTCCACCTTGGCCTTGATGCGGCTCAGGCCCAGATCCGGCAAGTCGAGATATTCACGCCAGCCCACGATCCAGGGCGCGTCCTGTCTGCTCATGTGGTCGGATTGTGGTCCAATTGCGGCTGCCCGGCTTCCTGTCTACCATGCTTCGCCCGGATTCCACAATTCATCGGACCAGTCACCCGCGACACGCGTACAGGGGAATCACATGAAACTCGCCAGCCTCAGGAGAGGGCGCGACGGCCGGTTGATCGTCGTCAGCCGCGACCTGAAACGGGCCGTCGCCGCGGACGGCATCGCCGCCACCCTCCAGGACGCACTGGACGACTGGGAGACCGCCGCGCCGCGCCTGCAGGCGCTCTCCGACACGCTGCGCGATGGCAACGCAGACGGTGCCTTCGATCTGGATACGGCCGACCTCGACGCACCGCTGCCGCGCGCCTACCACTGGGTGGACGGCAGCGCCTACGTCAACCATGTCGAGCTGGTGCGCAAGGCCAGAGGCGCGGAGATGCCCGAGAGTTTCTGGCACGATCCGCTCGTCTATCAGGGCGGCTCCGACGACTTCCTCGGGCCGCTGGAAGACATACCGGTACCGGACGAGGACTACGGCATCGACATGGAGGCCGAGACGGCGGTGATCACCGACGACGTGCCGATGGGCACCGGCGCCGGCGAGGCGGCCGGCCACATCAAGCTGCTGATGCTGGTGAACGACGTCTCCCTGCGCAACCTCATCCCGGGCGAGCTGGCAAAGGGTTTCGGCTTCTATCAGTCCAAGCCCTCGACGGCTTTCTCGCCGGTGGCGGTCACGCCGGACGAGCTGGGGGAGGCCTGGCAGGACGGCACCTTCAACCTGCCGCTGGTGACCACGCTGAACGACGAGGAATTCGGCCGTCCCGAGTGCGGCGTGGACATGACCTTCAACTTCCTGCAGCTGATCGAGCACGTGACGAAGACCCGATGCCTCGGCGCGGGCACCATCATCGGCTCCGGCACCATCTCGAACTACGACCGCAGCCGCGGCTCCAGCTGCATCGCCGAGCGCCGCATGCTGGAGACCATCGAGGACGGTGCCGCGAAGACGCCCTTCCTGCGCTTCGGCGACCGCATCCGCATCGAGATGCTCGACGCCGGGGGCAGCAGCATCTTCGGCGCCATCGACCAGAAAATCGTGAAGGCCTGAGCATGGCACACGACATCGAGCTGACGGCCGCCGACGGCCACACCCTCGGTGCGGCCATCGCGCCGCCGGGAGGCACGCCCATCGGCGGGGTGCTCGTCATCCAGGAGATCTTCGGCGTCAACAGCCACATCCGCGACGTCTGCGACCAGTTCGCCGAGGCCGGCTTCCTGGCCGTCGCGCCGGCGGTATTCGACCGGCTCGGCAAGGACATCACCGTCGATTATGCGGACATCGACCGCGGACGGGACCTCGTCGGGCGGCTGGAGCCGCGCCAGACCATCCTGGACCTCGCAGCCGGCATCGAGCAGGCGACACGCGGCGGCAAGGTGGGCGCGGTCGGCTTCTGCTGGGGCGGCGCGCAGGCGTACCGCTGCGCCGCCGAGCTGCCGCTGGCGGCGGCGGTGGGTTATTACGGCGGCGGCATCCACAACATGACCGATCTCACGCCCGCCTGCCCGATCATGCTCCACTACGGCGACCGGGACACCCACATCCCGATGGAACAGGTGGAGCAGGTGCGCACCGCGAATCCGGCGGCCATCGTGCACGTCTACGAGGGGGTCGGGCACGGCTTCAACTGCGACCAGCGCGGCGACTACGACCCGGAGGCGGCCTGTCTCGCTTTCGGGCGGACCACCGAATTCCTCAAGCGCAACCTCGGCTGATCAGTCGGGCTCCCGGCCGCTGAGGACATCCACTTCGTCCACGACGCCGTTGCGCAACACGCCGACGCCGGGGATATCGACCTCCACCACGTCGCCCGGCTGCAGATAGACGGGCGGCTTGCGCACGTAGCCCACGCCGCCCGGCGTGCCGGTGACGATCACGTCGCCCGGCAGCAGCTCGGTGAAGGTGGAGCAATAGCCGATCAGCGCCGGCACGTCGAAGATCAGATCCGCCACCTCCGCGGACTGCATCACCGCCCCGTTCAGACGGGTCTCGAGCGTCAGCCGGGCCGGGTCGCCGATCTCGTCGGCCGTGGTGAGCCAGGGCCCGAAGCCGCCGCTGCGCGCGAAGTTCTTGCCGGCGGTGAACTGGGAGCTGTGGCGCTGGAAGTCGCGCACGCTGCCGTCGTTGAAGCAGGAGTAACCGGCGACGTGGCGCAGCGCCCCCTCCGGGGCGATGTGACGGCCGCGGCGCCCGATGATGACGGCCAGCTCACCTTCGTAGTCGAACTTGTGCGAGACGGACGGCCGCACCAGCGGCTGGCCGTGACCCACCTGGGAGCCGGGGAAGCGAGTGAAGAGCACGGGGCGTTCCGGCGCGTCGCGGCCGGTCTCCTCCACGTGCGGGCGGTAGTTGATACCGACGCAGAGAATCTTGTCCGGGTCGGTGATCACGGGCAGCAATTCCACCTCGGACAGGGCCAGGTCGGGCTCGGCGTCCGCGGCCAGCGCGTGGAGTTCGTCGATGGCATCGGCGGCCAGCACGCTCACGAGGTCCGGAAGCTCCACGCCGAGCTTGCGGCCGGCATCCACGATCCCGCCGGCGCGCACGACGCCGTAGCTCGGCCGGCCCCGGTGGCGGAAGCTCGCGATCCTCACCCGGGCAGCCCGCCGGCCAGCGAGGCGCGGATCCACTGCAGACGGTGGCGGCGCATCTCGCCGCCCTGCAGCGGCTCCTCGGCGGACAGGATGAGACGGTCGCCGTCGAGCTCGGCCTCGCGGATCTGGGTGGTGCCGATCAGGTCCATGTTCAGCGCGAACTCCACCTCGTGGTGGACGTCGCCCTGCACCACGAAGTAGCGGCCTGCGTAGTGCATGTAACCGTCGAAGGCCCGCACCTTCTCCGCATCCGGCGCTTTCGGCACGACCGGCGTGGAGAACGAGCCCCGCTCGCGCTCGGCCAGCACGGCCGACATGTAGCCGTCCGGCGTATACAGGATCATCCCGGTGGCGTCCTCGCCGAATGGCCGGGTCACGCGGCCGGTGGCGGGGTAGCTGATCTCCCAGCGCTCGAGTTTCCAGGCGCCGACCAGGTCGTCTGCGGTTATATGCACATCATCTCCCTCGCATCCGAAGTGGATTCTTGGTCACAGACTCGGCACAGCCGCCGTCTGCCGCCCGGGAGATTGTAGCGGATGAGCCGTGCCGCTAGCCTTGCCAGCCCTGCCCCACCCGTGCGGAGATAGCCATGGAGCCCGAAGCGCCGGCGCTGCCGGCCTGCCTCGAGGAAAGACGGCGCGCGCTGAACACGGCCCCGGTCCGCCGCGGACGCTACGTCCTGTACTGGATGCATCATGCCATGCGCGCCGACGAGAACCCGGCCCTGGAGACGGCGCTGGCGATCGGCGCGGCGCGCGGGCTGCCGGTGCTCGTCTATCAGGGCCTCGGCGGCCGCCACCGCTACGACTCCGACCGCCACCACTTCTTTATCCTGCAGGGCGCGCGGGACGTCGCCCGCGCCCTGGCCGAGCGCGGCATCCGCTATGTCTTTCATCTGCCCCGGGAGGCCGCCGTCCCCTCCCCGCTGCCGCTGCTCTGCCGGGACGCGGCGGCCGTCGTCTGCGAGGAGATGCCCGTGCCGCCTTTCGACCGCTGGCAGCCGGCGCTGGCGGCGCGGATCGATTGTGCCGCGTGGGCCCTGGATGCCCGCTGCGTGTACCCGATGCCGCTGGTCGGGCGTGCCTTCGACCGGGCCTTCCGCTTCCGCGAGGCGGTGGGCCGGGAGCAGGCGGAACGGGCCGCGGCACCGTGGCCGGACGAGGCGCCGCCGAGCGTCGGGCTAGCCGATGCCGATTGCCGCGGTATGGCAGAAGTCGACGGCCTCGCCGACCACGACGACCGGGACCTGCTGGAACTCATCGCCGGCTGCGACATCGATCACGGCGTATGGCCCGTCTTCCACACGCCCGGCGGCGCCACGGCTGCGGCCGAGCGGTGGCGGCAGTTCCTTGATCAGGGGCTGGATGCTTACCATGCGCTGCGCAACGACGCCGCGATCGAGCCGCCCGAGGGCGTCTCGCGCATGAGTGCCTACCTGCACTACGGCCAGATATCCCCGTTCCGGATGGCGCGGGATGCCGCCGCCCACAGCGGCAAGGGCGCAGACAAATTCCTGGACGAGCTGCTCGTCTGGCGGGAACTGGCGCACAACTTCTGCTACCACCGCAAAGTGCTGGAGACTCTGGACACACTGCCCCGCTGGGCCCGGGCGACACTGGAAGCCCATCGGCGCGACCCGCGCGCCCGGGATTTCTCGCCGGAGACGCTGGCCCGCGGCCGCTCGGGCGACGCGCTCTGGGACACGGCGCAGGCCTCGCTGCTCCGCCATGGCGAGCTGCACAACAATCTGCGCATGACCTGGGCCAAGGCCATCCCGTTCTGGACGCGCAGCCCGGAGGCCGCGATGGCGGCGCTGGTCGACCTCAATCACCGTTACGCCCTGGACGGCAACGACCCCAACTCCTACGCCGGCCTGCTCTGGGCGCTCGGCGCCCTGGACCGTCCTTTCAGTCCCGAGGGCCCGGTGCTCGGCCGCATTCGTTCCAGGGACACGGCGTCCCACGCCCGTCGGCTGGATCTGGCGGCCTGCGCCCGGCGCATCGATCGCCCGGCCTCCGGGGAGCGGCTCCGCGTCGCGGTCGTCGGCGCCGGCATCGCAGGCCTGGCGGCCGCCCGCAATCTGGCCGATGCCGGCCACGATGTGACCGTGTTCGAGAAGGCCCGCGGTCCCGGTGGCCGCACGGCGACGCGGCGCGAATCAGAGCGGCGCTTCGACCACGGCGCGCAGTATTTCACGGCGCGGGACGCGGCTTTCCGCCGCCACGTCCGCTCCTGGCGTCACGACGGCGTAGTCGGCCACTGGGCCGCGCGACTTGCCGATATCGCTGCCGACGGCTCCCTGACGTCCGCGTCCGGCGACGACCGCCTGGTGGCAACACCGGGCATGAACGCGCTGGCCCGTCATCTCGGCGCCGAACTCGACCTGCGTTTCCGCACGCAGATCGACGGCCTGGAGCGTACCGGCCGCGGCTGGCGCCTGCGGCGGGATGGTGACCAGGACACCGGCCGCTACGATGCGGTAATCGTCAGCGCACCGGCACCCCAGGCCGCCGAACTCGTCGGGCCGGCCTCGCCGGAACTGGCACGGCAGGCCGCGGCGGTTCCGTTCTCGCCCTGTCTGGCAGTGGCGGCGAGCCCGGCCGCCGCAGGACCGGCCCCTTTCGATGCGGCCTTCGTCGCGGACGCCGTCCTGGGCTGGACTGCGGCCGACCACAGCAAGCCCGGGCGCACTGGCCGACCCACCTGGGTGCTGCACGGCACGGCCGAGTGGTCGACGGCCAGCGTCGACCTCGGGCCTGAGCAAATTATCGATGCCCTGTGCGGCCGGTTCGAGGCGCTGACCGGCATCGCGCTGGACCGCGCCACCGCCATGTTCCACCGCTGGCGCTACGCCCGGGCCGCCGCCCGGCTCACGGCAGGCGCCCTGGTCGACGAACCGCGTTCCCTAGTCGTCTGCGGCGACTGGTGTGCCGGCGGATCGCGGGTGGAGAACGCGTGGCTGTCCGGCATTGCCGCAGCCGCGCGGGTGATCGCACTCGCCGGCACCCGAGACGGATCGCCGCGCCATGAGTAGCGCGCGCGTGAAATTCTGTGTCGCGTGCGGGCGCCGCATCGAATGGCGGCGCAAGTGGGCGCGCGACTGGGAGAATGTCCGCTACTGCTCGCGCGCGTGCCGCGCGCGTCGACTGACGCCGACCGACAACGGCCTCGAGTTGGCCATCCTGGCGCTGCTGGAGGAGCGCGGCCGTGACAAGAGCATCTGCCCGTCGGAGGCGGCGCGCCGGGTCGGCGGGGATGACTGGAAGCGCCTGATGGAGCCGAGCCGGGCGGCGGCCCGGCGACTCGCGGCCCGCGGTCGGGTGGAGATAACGCAGCAGGGCCGCGTCGTGGATGGCTCCACCGCGCGCGGCCCCGTGCGCGTCCGGCTCGCCAGCCGGACAGTGGGCTGACGGCCGGTCAGACCCGGCTCAGCCCTTGTTCTCGGTCCTTGTTCTCAGCTCTTGTTTTCAGCCTTTGGGTGCGTAAGCGCTGCACCAGCCGGCGGCGTTGACCGCCTTGCCCGGGAAGATGGAGCAGCCGGCCCACTCTTCGTCGCCCTTGGCCTGGAACAGAGCGCAATTGGCGCAGTTCTGGCCTTCCTGGAAGCGCGGCTGCTTGCTCTTGTCCACGTTGGCGGCATCGTGGACGTAACCGAGTGCCTTCGCCTGCGGGTTGTCCAGCGCGAGCTTCGGCATCTCCTGGGCCGCCGCCGGCGCCGGGCGCAGCAGCGCCGCCGCCGGGATGGCGAGCAGCCCGGTGGCCGTCATACGGAGAAAAGCACGGCGGTTCGTGAGCCGCCCGGTCTCGTTTTTGTCAGACATGTTGCTACCTCTTTGTCGAACGTTATGGAAGCTTGCCACCCGCTCCGGCAAAAAAAAAGCCGGCGACTCGCGCCGCCGGCCAGTGCACTCTTCCGGGGGAAGAGGCGGGTTGGGGACATACGAGCGAAGCCGGCCAGCGAGGTATGGGGGACTGCAAGAATCCGACTCCACTCGCGGCGAATGATGCCGGTATTACGCGCCCCTCGTCAAATTAATGACGATATCCTGTATCTACAAAATATAGACAATACTCATCGATAGGTCAGCAGTTCCGGTTGCAGGTGATCGGTAGCATTGAAGCAGTCCAGGCTGACCCGCGAGCCGCTGAACGTGAAGCGGGTGACGCTGCCGTTGTGCACGCGCCAGTTGAGCTCCGCCGCCGCCCGGTCGGGGGCGCCGAGAACGGTCTGCACGCCGATCCCTACCGGGCCGCCGGAAGTGAACACCGCCACGTTCTGGCCGGAACCCGCGCCCGCCATGATGTCGCGGAAGGCCGCACGCACACCGCCGCTGAACTCCGCCCATGGCAGCAGGCCCTCGCTGCCCTCTTGCGGATAAGCGCGGGCGATCCAGCGCTCCATCACCGCCTCGAGCAGGCGGTGGAACCCGCGATAGCGTTCGCGGTCCTCCTGCGCCGCCTCGAACGCCCGTGCCAGGTCGTCGATCGACGGGACACGCTCGCGCAACAGCGGCAACAGCGTGTCCATAATGTCGTCGGCGGGATACTCGTCGAGGGTCGGGATGCAGCGGATCGCGGGGAAGTCCCGGCCGGCCTCCCGGTATACCTCCCGCACCGTTTCACCGGAGCGCCGCTGCCGCACCAGACTGCCGCACCAGGCCGCATGGAACTCGAGACCCTGCTCCAGCCAGTGGCGGGCCAGCGCCGCGCATTGGGCTTCGCCTTTCTCCGACAGCCGGTCGTAATCATCCGTGAAGAAGCGGGCCTGGCCGTGCCTGACGACGTAGAGCCGGCTCATCGTGCGCACCCGCCCGCCACATGCCGCCTCATTCGAAGACCTCGGAGGCGTCGATGATGCGGACGTCGTCCGCCCCCATGCCGAGCGGCAGCGCCTGGATCACATCGTCTTCGGCCAGCAGCTCCGCGGGCTTCTCGCTGTTATAGGTCATGGGCGACGCCGCATCGGCCGCGATGGCCTCCGCCAGGCCGGCCGCGTCGGCGGAGACGAACACGAACTGCACGTCCGCGGTGGTGAGATGCTCCCGCAACACCCGGTTGACCTCGTCCAGCTTGAGTTCGGCGAGGCCCTGACGGACGTAGTCGGAGAACTCGCCGATGCCGTAGTAGCGACTGTCGAGGGCGTAGCCCAGCCGGCGGGACTGGTTTCTGGCGAGCAGCGCGACGTATTTGTCGAGGAACTCGCGGGTGGCCTCGAAGTCGGTCTCGCTCATGCCCTGTTCGATGAGCCGGTCCATCTCCCGGAGTGCCGTGCGGGTGGCGAACAGGGCATCGTTGTTGTCCCGCAGCGGCCGGAGCCAGACCTGGAAGATCTGCTGCTGGCGGCCCAGATTGGCGTCCGGCTGGAACTGGAACATGCCCCGCGGGAAGTATTCGATGTAGGCGTAGTCACCGTAGTTCATGCCGCGGGCCTCGCGGATGCGCTGGTACAGGCGGCTGTAGACCGAGCGATGTTCGCCCAGCCACGAGCGCACCAGCCACAGGGCGACCCAGTCCGGGTCGCCGCGGCGGACCGCTATCGGGAAACCGAAGGAGACCGCCACCGCCGGTGTCTCTTTCTGCACGATCAGCGCACGCCGGCCTTCCAGCGCCGGCGCCGGCGGCACCTCGATGGCATCCGGCTCGCCGGCAGCCAACTGTCCCATGTCGGCGGCTATCCGGTCGGCGAAGTCCTCCGGATAGCCGCCGGCGAGGCCGACGGTCAGGTTCGCGACCGTGTAATGATTGCTGTAGAAGCCGCGGACGTCTTCCAGCGTGATGGATTCGATGTCGCTGATGTCGCCCTCGTTCAGCGACCCGTAGGGATGCCCGGGACCGTAGATCTCCGCGTACAGCAGCTCTTTGCCGAGCTCCTCGTCGTTGTTGCCGACCAGGCCCGTGCGGATGGCATTGATGGTCCGTGTGCGCAGACGCTCCAGATCCGACTCGCGCCAGCCGGGCTGCAGCAGCTGGGCGCTCGCGAGCTCGTACCAGTCTGCCAGTTTCTCCCGGTGCACTGTGCCCGCGAGCCGCACCATCTCCTTGTCCACCTGGGCATCGAAGTCGGCCGCCATCGGATACATGGCGCGGTTGATCTCCTGGATGGTGCGCGAGCGGGAGCCGCCGTCGGCGAGCATGGCGGCGGTCAGCGCCGCGAGGCCCTTCTTGCCCGGCGGGTCATCGGCCGCGCCGGTCGCGAACAGGAACGAGACGTCCACCAGCGGCGAGGTCGCCGAGCGCCGCTCGAGCAGGCTGACCGGCGGCGCCTCCGCCTGTACCATCGCCGCCGCGCGCTCGTCCACCGAGAAGCTGCCGTCTACGCCCGGCAGCAAGGGATCGCTGGCCAGCGTCACGAGCACCCGGTTGGCATCGGTGAAGTAGCGCTCCGACATGCGCCTGATGTCCTCCGGCTCCAGCAATGCGTAGGTGCGGAAAGTCTTGTTGATGGTCTCCGGCGTGCGCTCGAACTGCACGTGGCTCGCCAGGATGGAGGCGATGCCCTCCGAGTCGTCCATGCCGGAGGCGAACGAATAGCGCAGGCGGGACTTGGCCTCGTCGACCTCCTCCGCGGACGGCGTGCGGGTGCGCGCCCGCGCCAGTGTGTCGGCCACGGCATCTCGCACCGCCGCGGCATGGCCCGCGTCGGTGAGGCGGGCCGCGATCATCAGCAGGTTGGGATCCTTGCGGTCCGGGAAGTAGGTCCAGAACTCGTCCACCACCTGGTCCTCGATGACCAGCTGCTGATACAGGTCCGAGGACTCCGAGAAATACAGCATGGAGACCAGATCCAGCGCCGGCATGTCCTTTTCGGTCGGCACGAATGCCGGGCCGCGGAAGGACATCACCAGCCAGGGCTGGGTCTGCGCCTCCCAGGTAATGTGTTCGTAGACCGGGCCGTCCAGGGGCGGTTCCACCGGGATCTCGGCCTGGTAGTCGCCACGCTCCCAGCCGCCCCAGTATTTCTCGACGAGCTCGAAGGTAACATCCGGGTCGAGGTCGCCGACCAGGATGATGGAAGTCTTCTCCGGCCGGTACCAGCGATCGAAGAACAGATCGGCATACTCCTTCTGCTCGGGCATCATCTCGATGTCCTCGAAGAAGCCCATGGTGGTGTGCCGGTAGGTGTGGCGCTGGAACGCGAGCGCGCGGGTGCGCTCGTAGAACTTCTGGGTGGGGTTGGAGTAGTTCTTCAGGTACTCGCCCTTCACCGCCAGCGCCTCGGTGCGGAAGTCCGTCTCCGAATAGCTCAGGTTGCGGAAGCGGTCCGCCTCCAGCTCGATCAGCGTCTCCAGGTCCTGCTTCGTGAACGTGACGTGATAATTGGTGTAATCGTCCGTCGTATAGGCGTTCTGATCCGCGCCCGCGCTCTTCAGTATCTCGTTGTAGGCGTCGGCCGGGAAACGCTCCGTGCCGCGGAACATCATGTGCTCGAAGAAATGGGCGAAGCCTGACTTGCCCGGCTCCACCTCGTTACGCGAGCCGGTCTGCACCGGGATCTGCAACGACACCACGTCCGGGTAGTCGGTGGGCACGACGATCACGCGCAGGCCGTTGTCCAGATCCCGCATGAGATAGGGCAGATCGAAGATGCGGTCGTCGCCGCCGGTCTCCGTGACGCTCACGGGAGCGGCGCCCGGCTCGCGGGCCCCCTCACCAGTCTGCACCTCCACGGGAGCCTGGCAACCGAAAGACAGCCAGACCGCCAGGGTCAGCAGCCCCCATTTCTTCATCGGGAATCTCCGTACTGGTGATGTCACCGCGCCCGCAGCGGCGGTGCGCCTGGGATGGCGCGCGGCAAATGCGATATGGTACCGGGAAAGAATCCGCTTTTCGACGTAGCCGGCCACTCCCGGCGGGGAGCCATTCCCCGCCGCACCGTCACGGCCGGCGAGGAAGACCGCGATGATTATCGAACAGATCTGGACCGGCAACGCCTACCGGAATTTCAATTACCTGATCGCCTGTCCCGAGACCGGCGAAGCGCTGGCCGTCGACCCGCTGGAATTCCGCCGGTGCCTCGACCGGGCGCGGGAGCGCGGCTGGGAGATCACCCAGCTCCTGAATACCCACGAGCACCCGGACCATATCGGCGGCAACAAGGGCCTGGTCTCTGCCACCGGTGCGGAAGTGATCGCCCATCGCAATGCGGCCGACCGCATCCACGGTATGGACCGGGGCGTGGGCGCCGGCGACGTCATCCGGGTGGGACAGACCGTGGAGCTGGAATGCCTGGACACGCCGGGCCACACCATGAGCCACATCTGCCTGCTGGCACATACCGACGCACCCGCGCTGTTCAGCGGCGACACGCTGTTCAACGCCGGGGCCGGCAACTGCCACAACGGCGGGCATCCGGAGGAACTCTACGAGACCTTCGTCAATCAGCTGGACCGGCTGGACGAGGGCACCCGCGTCTATCCGGGCCACGAGTATCTGATCAACAATCTGCGCTTCACGCTCGACCGGGAGCCGGACAACGAGGCCGCCGCCGCCCTGCTGGAGCAGGTGGAGGACATGGATCCGGCCGACGCCCTGGTCACCGACCTGGCGCAGGAAAAGGAGATCAATACGTTCTTTCGCCTGCGCAGCCGCACGGTCATCGACCGCCTGCGCGAGGAATTCCCGGACCTGCCCGCGGAACCCTCGCCGAAGGAGGTCTTCCTGAAGCTCCGGGAACTCAGGAACAGCTGGTAGCGCTCAGCCCGGCAGCAGTCCGGACAGCAGGAGCATCACGGGAAACGCCAGCACCGTCTGGGCGGTGATGATCGAGGCCATGGTCTCCCGGTCGCCGCCGAGCTGTCCCGCCAGAATGTAGGCCGACGGTGCGGTCGGCGACATGAGCGCGATCTGCACCGCCCCGGCCGCGGCACCGGCGAGCCCCGTCAGGGAGACCAGTGCGAAGGCCAGCGCCGGTTTCACGCCGAACTGCACGACCGAGGCCGCCGCCACGTGACCGGCATGACCGCGTACCGCGGCCGGCCGGAGCGCCGCGCCGACGGCCAGCAGGCCCAGCGGCAGTGCGGCGCGGCCCGGCACCTCGAGCACGTCCGCTGCGAGCCCCGGCACTCCGATCCCGCTCAGGCTCAGGAACCAGCCGATCGCGCAGGCCACGATCAGGGGGTTGCCGGCGACGTCCCGTACGAGGCGGAGGAGGCGGCCGGGTCCGCGGCCTCCGGCTCCCCAGGCGGCCAGCGTAGTCACGCACAGCAGATTGATCAGCACGATCATGAAACCGGCGGCCAGTGCGCCCATGGCCAGGCCCGCCTCGCCGTAGTAGGCCTGGGCCACGGCCAGCGCGATATAGGTATTGAAGCGCACACCGCCCTGGAATACGGAGGTGAATGTCGGCCCTCGCGTCGCCGGCCGCAACCGCCGCCAGGCGAGGAGCACCACGGCCGCTGTCAGCACGGTCGGCACGACTACGGCCATGACCTCCGGCCAGGGCGCACCCTCGAGACGCTGGCCGCCGAGGGTGCGGATCAGCAGGGCCGGAAACAGGACGAAATACGTGAGTCGCTCGACCCCCGCCCAGGCACCATCGGGCAGGAACGCCAGCCGCCGGAGTGCGTAGCCGGTGAGGATCAGCGCCAGCACCGGCACCAGCGCGGAGACGATACCGTTCACGCGGACTCCTCGTACCGGGTTACACGCCTCACTTGAGCAGGCTCGCCGTCCACAGCAGGACGATGCCGGCAAGGAAAGCGGCCACGTGAACGAGGTTGGAGCGGGTCACGGCATGCCGGTTGACCTCCGGAATCAGGTCGGCAGCCCCGATGTAGAGGAAGTTGCCCGCCGCGAACGGCACCAGCAGCGACACGTCCATCCGGAACGAGGCGAACCAGGTCACCAGCCCGCCTGCCAGGAAGGCCAGCCCCGACAGCAGGTTCATGAGCAGCGCCCTGCGCCGCGGCCAGCCGCCGTGCACGAGCACGCCGAAGTCGCCCAGTTCCTGGGGCACTTCGTGCATGGCCGCCGCGATCCAGGCCGTGATGCCGAGCCGGATGTCGACGAGGAAGGTGCTTGCCACCGCCAGACCGCCGATGAAATTGTGCAGTCCGTCGCCGATCAGGATCAGGTAGGTCACCGGTTCCCGGCATTCCGAACCCGCCCGATGACAGTGATGCCAGTGCAGCAGCTGTTCCAGCAGGAAAAAGCTCGTGAATCCGGCGATGGCGGCCACGAACACGCTTTCGACGGAGTCCGCCTGCGCGAGGCCGGCCGGCAGCATGTGGAAGAACGCGCCGCCGATCAGCGAACCCGCGGCCAGCGCGACCAGCGGCAGCAGCAGCCGCTGCAGCGTCTCCTCGCGGAGCACGAGAGTCAGCGATCCGACGAGCGCGATCAGGCTCATCAGGATGCCGCTGCCCAGTATCCAGTAGAAGGCGCTCACACGCGGATGTTACCGCCTGCGGGGGCGCAGTCCTACGAGCGGCGGTAACCCCGACCCGGCCAGGGCAGTGGCCAGGGCTGTGGCCAGGGCTGTGGTCAGGGCAATAGCTAGGGCAGCGGTGCGGCGGCGAGCCGGCGCTCCACCCTCTCCCGCTCCCTGAGTCCATCGCCGCCGGCGGCCAGCCACAGCCAGTGCAACGCGTCGTGGGCCCGGATAAGCTCGGCCAGCCGATGTCGACGGCGCGGCGAGACCCGCCCGGACCAGGCCCGCAGCAGGTGCAGCGCGGCGGCCGGACCCAGGTCGTGATAGGCGATGACTGCAGCCACGTCGAACAGGGGATCGCCGGTCGCGGCGAATTCCCAGTCGACCAGCCGCAGCCCGGCCGCGGTCCGGATCAGGTTACCGGCGACGGGGTCCATATGACAGACGCGGCGCTCCGCCTGCGGCACGGCCGGCAGCTCGGCGAGTTCCTGCACGAGTTCCATACCGCGCCGGCGCAAGGCCGGGTTGCGAATGGCAGCCAGATACACCGCGCCGGCCTCGGCCAGCCCGTAGGCCGAGCCCGGATCGGGCAGCGCATGGACCCGGCGCAGCAGCGCCGCGATCTCCGTCAGGGTCTCGGGTTTGCCGATCTGCGCCGGACCCGGCTTCTCGCCTTCCAGGTAGCGGGTGACCAGTATTCCCGCAGCGGGGTCGGCGTACAGCATCTCCGGCGCGAGCCCGGCCGCGGCCGCCGACCGGAGTACCGCCAGCTCCCTGCCCCGATCCACGACCGGCGGCGGCACCCGCTCCCGGTCGCGGCGGAGCACGGCTGCCTCCCCGTCGGCCACCACCAGCCAGCTCTCGTTGGAGTGCCCGCCGGTCAGGGCCCGGCACTCGAGCGAGCGCACTCCCCGCCACAGGGGCACGCCCTGCAGCAGCCCTTCAGGCGGCTGCGAGCGCATCGCGGGTCCGCGCATAGTCCTTGCGCCAGCTCAGGAAGCCGACGGGGATGAGCACCAGGTAGAAGCAGAACAGCAGCGCAGTGAGCGGCAGACCCCGGGAGAGATAGAGATACACCGACAGGGCGTCGATCACGAACCAGTACACCCAGTTCTCCAGCACCTTGCGTGCCACCAGGAAGGTGGCCCACACGGCGGACCACGTCGTCAGCGAGTCCAGATACGGGAAGGCGGCGCCCGTGTTCGCCGCCAGCCAGGCGCCGCTCGCAACAGTGAGCGCGGCGATTACCCCGAGTGCAGCGCCGTGCCACGCCAGCGGCCACACGGTGACGGGCAGCCCGGCATGCCGGGCGCCGCCGTGGCGCCACTCATACCAGCCGTATACCGCCATCACCAGGTAGAAGACGTTCAGCGCGGACTCCATGAACAGCGCCGCGCCGTGGAACAGCCAGATGTACAGCCCGGTGCTGACGAAGGCGCAGGCCCAGCACCAGATGTTCTGGCGCACCGCGAGCACCAGGTAACCGACCGCCAGCGCCACCGCCAGCGCCTCGGCCGGCGACATCGAGGACGCCTGTGCGGCGAGCCTCTCGGCGAAACTGCTCACGCGCCGGCGTCCGCCCCGCCCGCGTTCAGTACCTTCAGCACGAACACGGCCTTGCCCTCGCGCTCGAAGGTAGCGCGTATCTCGGCCTTCAGCGCATCCCAGACCGCGTCGTAGTCACCGCGGATGCGCGTGCTGACCGGGTTGGTGTGCACGGTGAGTTCCGGCCGGGCGTTCAGGCGGGCAATGAAATGGTCGATAGCCGGGATGAACTCGTCGGCCAGCGGATAGAGGCTCACGTCGATGAGGGTCTGCATACTCAGAATCCGTATTCCAGGGTGAAACCGATCTGCCGCGGGTCGCCGAGCCGCACGTAACGCTCGTTCGGGAAGTCCGGCGGCTCGTTGCCGAAAAAGAAGCCGCGTACCGCATAGCGCTCGTCGAAGAGATTGCGGCCCCACAGGCTGGCTGTCCAGCCGCCCTTTGCATAGCCGAGGCGCAGATTCACGAGCTGATACGGGTCGGACTTCTGGTCGTGACTGTCGGAGAAATAGAATTCGTCCTTGCCGGTGACGTCGGCCCGGGCGAACCAGCCGGCCGGATGCTCCCAGCTTGCGCCGAGCGCGAAGGAGTAGCCCGGTGCATGCGCCTGCTCGCGGCCGGAGAGCTCCAGGCCGTCCGGCGTGGCGTACTCGTCGAACTCCACCCGCATCAGGCCGAGACGGGCCCAGAACTCGAGGTCGCCGCGGGGCGCCCAGCGCACCTCGCCCTCCAGGCCGATGCTGCGGCCGGTGGCGGCGTTGTCCGTGAAGAAGATGAACGAGGAGGGATCCCCGGGCACCAGCTGGGTCGAGGTGCCGATCTGCTGGTCCTCCCGGCGGGAGACGAACAGCGTCAGTCCCGATTCGAGGACACCCGGCCGCCACTCGGAGCGGATACCGGTCTCCAGGTTCCACAGCGACTCCGGTCCGAAGTAGCGCTCGTCCTCACTCGGCACGCTGCCCAGATTGAAGCCGCCCGCCTTGTAGCCGCGGGACAGGCTCACATAGGTGCCGTGGCGCTCCCCGAGCCCATAGCGGTAACTCAGCTGCCCGCCCAGCATCGTCTCGCTGTCGGTGAGGTCGTTGCGGGACGAGCCGTCCAGCGTATCCACGTAGTCCGCGCCCCGGTGCTCCACCCGCAGCCCCAGGGAGATCTCGTGGCGGTCCGCCGGCGTCCAGTCGAGCTGGCCGAAGGCGGCGGTGCTGAGCGCCTCGTAATCCGAGCGCAGGTCCTTCTCCAGGGGGAAAGCGCCGAAGGCCGGATCGACGTACAGTCCCGTGCTGTCCTCCCGGTTGCCTTCGGAGAGCCGCAGGGCGTAGAGACCGGCCAGCCAGGAGACAGCGCCGTCGGCCAGACCGCCCTCCGGACCGGACATCAGCCGGAACTCCTGGCTGATGGTCTCCCGGTCGCGCAGGAAGCGGGTCACGAAGTCGTAGGTGTAGGGCGCCCAGAAGTCCGGGTTGCCCCAGTCGGCATCGAAGCTGAAGGTGATGTCGGAGCGTGCCGCCGACGTGATGCTGGTCAGGTTGGCCGTCTCGCCGAAGTCCTTCCGTACCTTCAGCGCGCCGCCCCGGCTGCGCTGGGCATCCCGGCCAGGCTCGTCGGAGTACGTGGTGTAGCCGTTGTCGACGGCGAAGGCATCGTAGCCGTTGTCCACGTCCACATAGAGCAGGTTCAGGTCCACCTGCAGGTCGTCGGCCGGCTGCCAGCGGAAACGCGCCCGGCCGTCGGTCTCGTCGCGGCCGTTGGTGTCTTCGCGGCCGAGATACACGTTGTCGCGGAAGCCGTTGCTCTCGTAGCGATTGGCGCTGAGGCGGAAACTCGATGTGTCGGTCAGCGCGCCGCCGACAGCCGCGCTGGCGCCGCGGGCGTCGTCGCCGCCGGCGAGCAGGCGGAAGCGCCCCTCGGTCTCGGGGCCCGGCTCCACCGAGCGCACGTTGATGAGACCGGCCAGCGCGTTTGCGCCGTAGCGGGTGCCCTGGGGGCCGCGCAGGACCTCCACCTGGGCCACGTCCCAGGTGAGGGCGATGCCGCCGATGCCGGAGAAGTCGATGTTGTCGATCAGGAAGCCGACCGAGGGGTTCGGCGCGCCCTCGTACTGGCTGCGCTCGCCGATGCCGCGGATCTGGAAGTAGCGCGGCCGGTTGCTGCCACCCGCCCAGTTCAGGTTCGGCACCAGGTGGGTCAGCTCCTCGAAGTGCTGCACGGCCGCCTTGCGTACGGTCTCCCGCGACAGCACGGCGACACTGGTGGGCAGACGGGCGCGCTCGCGCTCGCGGAAGTCCGCGGTGACCACGATCTCCTCGATGACCTCGTCCTCCGCGGAGACGGCGGGCGCGGCCAGCGGCAGCAGAACGGCAATCGCACCGAGACGGGCGACGACGGATAACGGCATTGTCATGGATCCTCCTCCCTACGCCGGTACTAACCGGATCAGGTTCTGAGGGTTCCCGTGCCGGCGCCGGAGGAAAGAAGCCTCCGCGCCAACGGGTCTCAGGCCCTCTGGGGCCACCCCTGTGGAGCGGTTACTATAACGCACGGGCCAGGGCTGCCAAAGAGACGAACCATGACCGACGCATATCAGGCCATAGACGCCGTCGTGAACATCTGGACCGAGGAAGCGTTGTCGGTGCGCCCGGACTGGGGCCCGGACTTCTTCGTCGGCAAGATGAAGGCCCGGGGCGGCCTCATGGGCGGACTCTCGCTGGAGCAGATGATCGAGCGCATGGGCAAGGCCGGCATCGGTCACGGCTTCCTGGTGGCGGCCAAGTCCGGCCGTCCCGGCCTGCCGGGCTGCTATCACATGCCGCCGGAGATCGTCGCCCGCGCGGTGGAGCAGTATCCGGAGCGTTTCTCCGGGCTGATCGGCATCGATCCCTACACGGGCATGGACGGCGTGCGCGAGCTGGAGCGGGCGGTGAAAGAGCTCGGCTTCATCGGCGCCCACCTCTATCCGCACTGGTTCGAGCTGGCCCCGGACCATGCCAGGTACTACCCCTTCTATGCCAAGTGCGTGGAGCTGGGCGTGCCCATCCAGATGCAGGTGGGCCAGTCCATGATCTACTCGAAGGACTACCGCTGCCGCAGCGTCGGCCAGCCCATCACGCTGGACCCGGTGGCCTGCGACTTCCCCGAGCTGAAGCTGATCGGCATCCACGTCGGCATCCCGTGGACCCGGGAGATGATCGCGATGGCGTGGAAGCACGACAACGTCTACATCGGTTCGGACGCTCACAGTCCGAAATACTGGCCGGAGGAATTCGTGCACTACATCAACACCTTCGGCCAGGACAAGGTGATTTTCGGCACCGACTTCCCCGTACTCGACTTCGCGCGCACACGACAGGAGATCGACGACCTCGATCTCAGGCCCGGCCCGAAGCGCAAACTCCTGCGCGACAACGTCATCCGGATCTACGGGATGGACGGTGGCAGGGACGGTGGCAAGAACGGCGGCACGGGCGGTGACTGACGCGCTGAATCTGGCCGGCCTCATCGCCGGCCACGCCCGCAACCGTCCGGCCCACCCGGCCATTGTCTGGCGCGACCGGGAAGACGAGGCAACCGACTACCGTGAGGCCTGGCGGCGTATCGAGGCCTGCGCCGCGAGGCTCGCCGCGGCCGGCGTGAGCACCGGCGACAGAGTAGCGCTGGCGCTCGGCGATCATCCGCTCCACCTGCTGCTGCATTACGCCGTGGCCCGCCTGGGTGCGGTGATCCTGCCCGTCGACCACCGCTGGACCGCGGCAGAGCAACAGGATGTCGCCCGCGCGTTCGACGCCCGCTGCCTGCTGGCGGATGGCAGCGACACCGACTACGGTGAGCTGACCGTGCTGCGGCCCGACGACAGCTGGTACGAGGAGCCGGGCGAGACGCCGCCGCCAATGCCGGAGGACGGCGACCTGCCGGTCCTGATCTCCCTCTCCTCCGGCACCACCGGCCGGCCCAAGGGAGCGCTGGTCAGCCATCGCCAGTTCTACGAACGATTCGTGAACCAGTGGGTGACCCTGGGCATCAACGTGAACGACCGCTTCGTCGCCCTCACCCCGCTCTACTTCGGTGCGGGCCGCTCGTTCGGCATGTGCCTGCTCGCCGCCGGGGGTACCGTGGTGCTGGATCCGCCGCCGCACAAGCCGGAGGAACTCGCCGAAGCCATCAACCGCTCCCGCGCCACGGTCGCCTTCCTGGTACCGACGCTGATCAGGCGCCTGCTACCGATCGCCGACGGCGACGGCCACCTGCTGCCCGGTCTGAAACTGCTGATCTCCTCGGGCGCCATGCTGCACGCCGAGGAGGCGCGGGAGATCAGCGCCAGACTGAGCCCGCGGCTGCTCTCGTACTACGCCTCCAGCGAGGGGGGCGGCATCTCGGTGCTGCAACCACATGAGGTGGCCGAATACGCCGACACCGTCGGCCGGCCGGTCTTCCGCGTTGACGTGGAGATACTGGGCCGCGACGGCAAGCCCGTGCCGGAGGGCGAGACCGGACGCCTGCGCTACCGCGGGCCCGGCGTGGCCACGCGATTCCTGGACGAGGACGGCCACGAACACGGCGCGGAGTCCGGCGGCTGGTTCTATCCCGGCGATCTCGCCGCCCGGGGCCCCGAGGGCCACCTGATGCTGCGCGGCCGGGAGAAGGACGTCATCATCCGCGGCGGCGTCAACATCTACCCGGGCGAGATCGAGAAGGCGCTGCTGTCCCACCCGGACATCGACGAGGCCGCCGTCGTGGGCCGACCGTCGGCGAAGCTCGGCGAGGAACCGGTCGCGTTCCTCACCGGCGGCCTGCGGGACCCCGAAAGCGTGCTGGCCCACTGCGCGGAGCGCCTCGCGCCTTACAAGGTACCGGCCGCGGTGATCTTCCTGAACGAGATGCCGAAGTCCAGCCTCGGCAAGATCCTGAAGAAAGACCTGGCGCAGCACCTGAACCCCGGGTAGGAGGGCCTTCAGGCCCTCCTGCATTGCTAGTGGTCGTGGTCGCCGTGGTGGTGATGCGTATGCGTCGTGCCGTCGCCGTGGGTGTGGGTGCCGCGGCGCTGCATCGTGTCCTCGAAGTCCTCCGGCCCGTGGGGATGGTTGTGGGCGTGGTTCACGCACCACTTGTAGAGCACGGGGTCACGTTTGGCGAGGCGCGCGGCGGAACGCTCCTCGTTCTCCTCCGGTGTGCTCCACGGGTTGTAGTGGAAGTGGTTGAACAGCTTCGAGTCGGTGCGGCCGATGGCGATGCAGCCGAGTTCGCTGGCGAAGGCGCCGTGGTTGATGTAGGGCGGACGCCAGAAGTAGCCGCCGGTGGGCAGATCGCCGAACTGCATCATCCACGACGTCCCCCACAGGTGATACCCCTCCTCGCAGCAGTCGTGGTAGGAGATATTGTCCTGGTGGAACTGGGGCACCATGCAGTACAGGAACGTCATGGCAAAGGTCTGCGGATTGAAGTTCAGCAGCTTGATCATGCAGCCGGCCGCCACGGACGGGCTGACCACGTTGCCGGGCGCCCAGACGATGTCGGCATAGGTGTCGACGTCGTGATAAAGCTCGGTGCGGGAGAGTTCGTGGTGCCGGTCGCTCTCCACCAGGCTGGGCTCGGCGGTGTTGTACATCATCAGCAGGAGCGCGCCCTGCTCGGCGCTGAGTTCGGGCAGCGCATAGCCCGCCGGCACGAAGAAGTAGTGGCCCCGGTTACACACCTTGTCGCCGAGTCTGATGCTGCCCTCGATGACGATGAACTCCAGCTCGGAGTAACTGAAGCCGGGCGGCTGGCGATAACCCGAGTCGAGCTGCACGGTCATCGTGCAGGAGCCGATCTCCGGATCCAGGCTCAGCATCTTGTAGCGGTAGCCGCTGCCGAAGCCCGGCAGCGGCATGTTCTTGAAACGGACGTCGCGGTCGCAGAACGGTTCGATATGCGGTCTGGTCATGGCGCTCTCCCGACTCAGTAGACGACTTTATGCTTGCGGTCCGGCTTGACCGGCAGGTCGTGCTCGGGGATCTTCATTCGCTGATCGCCGTCCACGTTGAAGCCGTACTCCTGGATGCGCTCGAAGAACTCCTGGTACCACTGGTCCCGGGTGGGATCGAGAGCTTCCATCTCCGCGACGATTTTTCGGTAGCGTTCGTCCTGTTCCGCCACTTCCTCTTCGAGCCACTCGCGAACTTCCTTCGGCAGTTCGCGCTCGATGCGGGTGTTCCTGAATGTCATGACTACTCCGGATCGCTCAGTGATTCGCAGCGCCCGCCGCGGGCCGGGCAGCATGCCGGACCGGCGCCGGGCTCCCTGCCCCCAGGTGTCTTTTTACCAGCCCCTGACGGACCTTGTCACAGGCCCAGGCCGACGATGGCCGCGCCGCACAGACCGATGGCACCGCCGGAGACGGCATGGGACCAGTGCGTGAAGCGCCGCAGGCCGAGCTTCTCGCCGACGGTCTTCAGCCCCCACAGACCTACCAGCACCGCGGCCACCATGGTGACGAGCGTGGCGGCGCCGAAAACGCCGGTGACCAGCACGAGCCCCGCATAATTTTGCTGCGCGGCCGGATACATCAGCACGGGTATCAGCGCCTCGCAGGGACCCAGGACGAAGACGATGAACAGCGCCAGCGGCGTGAGCGTCCTGCCGGCCTCCGCGTGCACGTGGGCGTGCGCGCTCGCGTGCCGGTGCTCGTGCAGGTGCTGGGTGCCGTCCGCATGCGTATGCCAGTGGGTGTGCGGCCGGTTGCGCCAGGCGTGGCGCACGCCCCAGATCATGTACAGCAGCCCGAATACCACCAGCGCCCAGGCAGCCAGGTTGCCGCGCACGCCCTCCACCCATTCCAGCTGGGTCAGGGCGAGGCCCAGGGCGACGCCGACCAAGCCGATCAACACCGAGCCCACGACGTGGCCGAGGCCGCAGACCAGGGTGATCAGGCTGGTGCGCCGCGCGGACCAGCCGCGCGCCCGCGAGAGCATCACGAAGGGCAGGTAATGATCGGGCCCGAGGATGGTGTGGAGGACGCCGATGGTGGCGGCGGTTGCGGCCAGCGCCGCGATCTCCGGTGTAAACCAGTCCATGATGATTCACCCCTCCAGGGCGACAAGAATTATTGTATGCCTAAGCTTCCGTCGTGTCTGCCAGTCTCGCGATCAGGCTCGAGGTGTCCCAGCGCCGCCCGCCCATGGCTTCGACCTCGGCGTAGAACTGATCCACCAGGGCGGCCACGGGCAGCGAGGCGCCATTCCGGCGGGCCTCGTCCAGCGCTATGCCGAGGTCCTTGCGCATCCATTCGACCGCGAAGCCGAAATCGAACTCGCCGTCCAGCATCGTCTCGTGGCGATTGTCCATCTGCCAGGACTGGGCGGCGCCCTGGCTGATGGCCTCCACCACGGCGCGGCCGTCCAGGTTTGCGCGGCGGGCGAAATCCAGCCCCTCGGCCAGGCCCTGCAGCAGCCCGGCGATGCAGATCTGGTTGACCATTTTCGTGAGCTGGCCGGAACCGGCGGGACCCATCAACCGGCAGCGCCGCGCGTAGATGTCGATCACCGGCTCCGCCCGCTCGTAAACGGCGGGATCGCCGCCGGCCATGACCGTCAGCGTGCCGTGCTCGGCTCCGGCCTGACCGCCGGAGACCGGTGCATCGAGAAACCCGGCACCCGCATCGCCTGCCGCCGCCGCCAGCTCCCGGGCCATCGCCGCGGACGCGGTGGTGTGGTCCACCAGGATGCCGCCTTCGCCCAATCCGGCCAGCACGCCGTCCTCGCCCAGCACCACGGCGCGGACGTCGTCGTCGTTGCCGACGCAGGTGAATGCGATGTCGACGCCCCGGGCCGCCTGGGCCGGCGTGGCAGCGGATCGGCCGGTGTGTGTCTCGCACCAGTGGCGGGACTTGCCAGGCGTGCGGTTGTAGACGGCCACGTCGTGACCCGCCCGCGACAGATGACCGGCCATGGGGAAGCCCATGACGCCCAACCCAATGAAAGCGATTCTCATCGCGGTCCGACCCGGCAGTGAGACACGGCCTCACACTACTTGCGGATACTACCGCCAGCAATCGTGGACTTGCCGGACGGGACACGAGGCCCTAATGTCGGGACCTGCAACCGGATCAGGCAGTGGGGGAAATAATGAAGAGATTCCTGATCGCCGTCGCCATCGTGGTCGCGGGCGCACTGGGTCTGTTGTTCGCGGCCGGCAAGGGCTGGCTCGGCGAGCACGAGGGACCGGGCATCATCACCGACCAGCGCGTGCCGGCGGAGGCCGTCGAGGAGCGCGTCGCGCGCCAGGCCGAGGCCATGGAGTCCGCCGGCGCCCCGGCCGACAAGCAGATCCTGTTCGGCGACCTGCACGTGCACACCACGCTCTCGTTCGACGCCTTCCTGAGCAGCCTGCCCCTGATGAACGGCGAGGGAACCAAACCGCTGGCCGACGCCTGCGACTTCGCCCGCTACTGCTCGGCGCTGGACTTCTGGTCCATCAACGATCACGCCGAGGCCTCCACCCCGCGGCGCTGGCAGGAGACCGTCGAGTCCATCCGCCAGTGCAACGCGGTCGCGGGCAGCGGGCCGGTGCCCGACACGGTCTCGTTCCTCGGCTGGGAATGGACCCAGGTGGGCAGCACGCCCGACAACCATTACGGCCACAAGAACGTGATCCTCCGCGACCTCGAGGACGACAGGATCCCGCCCCGGCCGATCAACTCCGGCGGCGTCGCCCGCGACGCGCTGGGCGGCATCTCGGTGACGGCCCGCGCCTACCTCATTGCCCTGGAGCCCTCCAAGCGCATGCTCGACTTCGCCCGCTACGTCGAGGAGCTGCGCAACGCCGACGACTGCCCCATGGACGTGCCCACGACGGAGCTGCCGGCCGACTGCCGGGAGAGCGCCGAGACCCCGGCGGAGCTGTTCGAGCGGCTGCGCGCCCATGGCCACGAAGCCATGGTCATCCCCCACGGCACCACCTGGGGCTTCTACACGCCGGCGGGCTCCGACTGGGACAAGCAGCTCGAAGGCGACATGCACGACCCCGAACTGCAGTCGCTGATCGAGGTCTTCTCCGGGCACGGCAATTCCGAGGAATACCGGCCCTGGCGCGCGATCCGTTTCGACGACCAGGGCAGGCCCTACTGCCCCGAACCGGTGGAAGGCTATCTGCCGTCCTGCTGGCGGGCCGGCCAGATCATCGAGACGCGCTGCCTGGAGGCCGGCGAGAGCGCGGAGCTCTGCGCGGAGCGCGCCGCCATGGCGCGCCAGGACTACGTGAATACCGGCGTCGGCGGCCACCTCGTGGTGGGCGGCGAGACCGGCGCCGACTGGCTGGACGCCGGCCAGTGCGCGGACTGCTACCTGCCCTCGTTCAACTACCGTCCTGGCGGCGCCGTGCAGTACATCATGGCGCTGACCAACTTCGAGGACCCGGAGACACCGCGCCGTTTCCGTTTCGGCTTCATGGCCTCCAGCGACAACCACCGGGCACGGCCGGGCACCGGCTACAAGGAGTTCTTCCGCGCGGGCATGGCCGACCCCACCGGCGGACGCGACGAGCAGGTCCGCTCGATATTCGGGCCGCCGGCCGGTGAGCCCCTGCCCTACTCGCGGGCCGT
Organism: Lentisalinibacter sediminis; assembly: GCF_040706615.1. Lineage (NCBI taxonomy): Bacteria > Pseudomonadati > Pseudomonadota > Gammaproteobacteria > Woeseiales > Woeseiaceae > Lentisalinibacter > Lentisalinibacter sediminis. Next base: position 432,188 of record NZ_JAPDRF010000003.1, read on the forward strand.
CGACTTCGAGGGCCGCTTCAACGTGCCGGACAACCTGATCGAGACGGAATCGCCGGTGCAGACGGTCGACCTGCAGCCGTTCCGGCTGACGGAATCCGAGCGCCAGGCGTCGTTCTTCATGACCGGCGGACTGATCGCGGCCCACGCGGGCAGCCGGGACCGCAACGCCATCTGGGACGCGATGGAGCGCAGGGAAGTCTACGGCACCAGCGGCGACCGCATCCTGCTCTGGTTCGACCTGCTGCAAGGCGACGGCAACGAGCTGCCGATGGGCGCCGAGACCGAGATGACCGCGCAGCCGGTCTTCCGGGTACGCGCCGTCGGTGCCTTCAAGCAGAAGCCGGGCTGCCCCGACTACGCCACCAACGCGCTCACGCCGGAGCGGCTGGAGGCCATGTGCCGGGGCGAGTGCTACAACCCCTCCGACGAGCGCAAGCTGATCACCCGCATCGAGATCGTGCGCATCCTGCCCCAGCAGGAACCTGGCGAGGCCGTGCAACCGCTGATCCAGGATCCGTGGAAGGTTCACGAGTGCATACCGGACCCCGCCGGCTGCACAGCCACGTTCACGGACGAGGAGTATCCCGGCATGGCGCGGGATGCCCTCTACTACGCCCGCGCCATAGAGTCGCCGAGCCCGGCGGTCAACGCCGGCGGCGTACGCTGCGAGTACGACGAGGAGGGCCGCTGCGTGGACGTCGACCTGTGCTACGCGGACGATCGTACGCCGCCGGACGACGACTGCCTGGCCATGAACGAGGAGCGCGCCTGGTCGTCGCCCATCTTCGTCGACTGGGGCGGCTGAGCGCCGGTCTCATCCGCGGCGGCATCCGACCGTCTGTTGCCTGGACACAACACCGATCTGCGCGGCCCGACTGCCGGTTGGCCCGCCCTCCACGCGTCGCGAGGACACTACAAGCCGACCCGGGCCCGGGCGGGTCTCGGCGGCCGCGCCGCGACACCCGCGGTCGGTTACCGCTGAAATCTCCTAGAAACAATTCCTTGTGACGGGATTATGACAGCGTTTCCAACTCGGGCGACCGGCCGTATGCAAGGGTGCCCCGACGCCGCCTCCCGTATCGTGCAAACCCTTTATTGCGGCTGGATTTTCAGTGCGCTAGATTGGCGCAGCCTGGCCCGGCTGCGCCATGCGCGCGCATGCGGGACCGCGCGTTGTCCGGAGCAATCAAACCTTCACATTCTTACCCTAGAATCCCGCGGCTCTACACAAACAGGGGCGCAAGAACCCCAAGATCGGAGACAGTAGTGATGCCAAATATCGACTCGCCTAGCAGGGCCCCATGGCTGTGGCGCAACATCGTCCGTGCCTGGGTCGCTGCCCTCCTCATCGTCATGGTCCCTGTTGCGGGATTCGCACAAGAGACCACCTCCAACATCCGCGGCAAGGTCCTCGACGAGAACGGCGCCCCTGTCGCGGGCGAGACCGTTACAATCGAAGACATGCGCAGCGGCGTCTCGCGCACCCTGACCACCGACGCCAGCGGCTTGTTCCTCGCGACCCGGCTCCTGCCGGGCGGCCCGTACCAGATCTCGGTCCGCGGCCAGTCCACCGAGGTACCCAGCATCAGCCTCGGCGACACCTACTCGCTCACCGTCGGGCTCCGGTCCGAAGCCGCGATGGAGGAGATCGTGGTGACGGGGCAGGCCCTGCAGTTCGTGGACGTCGCATCGGGCCCGGCCGCCACCTTCAACGTGGCCGATCTCGAGAGCGCCGTGTCGTTCAGCCGTGACATCTCCGAGGTCTACGGCATCGACCCGCGCATTATGATCGACCAGGACGAGGACGGCTTCGGCGTGAACTGCGCCGGCAAGCATCCGCGCTTCAACAACATCACGCTGGACGGCATCAGTCAAACCGACCGCTTCGGCCTGAACGAGAACGGCTACTCGACTGCGGTAGGCATGCCGTTCCCCTATGACGCGATCGAGCAGATCGCGGTCGAGCTCGCGCCCTTCGACGTGACCTACGGCGGCTTCTCCGCCTGCAACATCAACGCCGTTACGAAGTCCGGCACGAACGAGTGGCAGGTGGGCGCGTTCTATGAGTTCTCGAACGACAGCCTGCGCGGCGACACGATCGGCGATACGACGATCGGCGGCACGCCCGGCTACGACAAGACCTACATCGGCTTCGACCTCGGCGGCCCGATCATCAAGGATCGGCTGTTCATCTTCGCCGCATACGAGGAATCCGAGGAGCCCCGCTTCCTGGCCCGCGGATTCGATGGTTCCGGCAATGGCGAGGAGCGGCCCTGGCTGAGCCAGGCGGACTACAACCGCATCCGCGACATCGCCCAGAACGTGTACGGCTACGATCCCGGCGGCCAGCCGACCGACGGCGTCCAGGAAGCCGAGAAATACATGGTCCGGCTCGACTGGAATATCAACGACCGCCACAACGCGGCGCTGATCTACAACTACTTCGACGGCTTTCAGGATCGTGACTCCGACGGCGACGACAACGAATTCGAGTTCGCCAACCACTTCTACGTGAAGGGCGCCGAGTTCGAGACCTACACCGCGAAACTGTGGTCGCAGTGGACGGACAACCTCTCCACCGAGATCTTCTACAGCACGAGCGAGATGAACGACTCCCAGGTCACGGTCGGACCGAAGGAATTCGCTGACATGCAGATCAGCCTCGGAGCGTTCCCGAACGTCGACACCGTCTACCTCGGCGCCGACGATTCGCGGCAGGCGAATGCGCTGGGCACCGAGTCGACTTATCTGCGACTGGCCGGCAACTATTTCATCGGTGATCATGTGATCACCGCCGGCTATGACCGCGAGGAGCTGGAGATCTTCAACATTTTTGTCCAGCACTCGAACGGCGGCGAGTACGACTATTTCGACAGTTCGCTGAGCAATGACCCGGCCTGTGCGGCACTGACCGCGCAGGAACGGTTCGATGACGTGCTCGGCATCGGCTGTCAGCCTTCCGGCATCGATCGCTTCGAACTCGGCCGGCCGAGCCGAATTTACTATGGTAGCGGTGGTGGAACGAATAACCCGAACGACGCCGCGGCCAATTTCAGCAATGTGCTGAATGCGCTGTATATCCAGGACGAGATCTTCTTCGACGACTATGGGCTGACCATCACCGCCGGTCTGCGTTATGAGTGGTTCACCAGTGACGACCGGCCCAACTTCAACCCGACGTTTTCCGAGATCTACGGCATCCGCAACGACGCCAACATCGACGGCCTCGACCTGATCATGCCGCGTCTTGGCTTCACCTGGGATGTGCGCGAAGACCTGACCCTGCGTGGCGGTGTCGGTCGCTACTCCGGCGGGAACCCGAACGTGTGGATTTCCAATGCGTGGAGTAACGACGGTCTGACCAACGCCCAGTTCCAATTCAATTACTTCGACTCCGCGACGGTGCTGCCGGGCTTCGCCGATTCGCTGCAGCTCTCCGGCGAGGGTCGACCCGGTTTCGATGTACCGCAGGAGATGGTCGATGCAGTGCTCGCGGTCACGCCCTCCGACGCAGTCGATTCCAACCTTGTGATCCTGGATCCCGACTACGATCAGCCTAACGAGTGGAAGTGGGCGTTCGGCGGCACCTGGGATACACCCTGGTACGACATCCAGATGGACTTCGACTTCCTCTACACGCGGGGCGACGATTCCGCCTACTACGTCGATCTCTCGCAGGAAATCGTGGGCACGACAACATTGGGCATTCCAGTGTACGACTACGTCGACCGCAACGGAGACGGCGAGGTCGAGGAAGATAACCTGATGCTCACGAACTCCGATGAGACCACCACCAGCAAGACGATCTCCGTCATTCTGCGCAAGGACTTCGATTTCGGTCTCGATGTATTGTTCGGTTACGCGTGGACGGAGGCGGAGGACGTGAGCCCGATGACCTCAGCCACTGCGGGTTCCAACTTCGGGAACACGGCACTGATCGATCTCAACAACCCTGTCGCTGCCACCTCTAATTATGTGATTCCCCAGCGCTATACACTGCGACTGAATTACGCGAACGCCTTCTTCGGTGACAATCTCACCGAGGTGACGCTGTACGGCTTCGTGAACAAGGGACAGCCGCAGAGTTACGGCATGAGCTCGCAGCCGTTCGAGGGTGACAACGACTTCGCACGTCATCTGCTCTACATCCCGGCCGGTCCGACGGATCCGAACGTCGTGTTCGGCCCGGACTTCGACCAGGAGGCGTTCTTCAACTGGGTCGCAGAGCGCGGACTGGCGCCGGGTCTGACCGAGCGCAACGACTTCCACACAGGCTGGAGCACGCGCTTCGATCTGCGCGTAAGCCAAGAGGTTTCGCTGCCCGCCGGTTTCCGGGGCCAGGCGTATCTGAAAATTTACAACCTCGGCAATCTGCTGAATGACGATTGGGGCGAGATAGTGGATGCGCAGTTCACTACGCCGGGTATCGTCGGACTGGGTTACGAGATCGATGAGGACAATGAAGTGCCCGGAATCGATGCCCAGGGGCGTCTCGTTTACGGCAGCTTTAGCGATGAGTCCATCGAGCGGACCTACATCAACCGCAGCCTGTGGGAAGCTCGCATCGGTATCGACATCAAATTCGGCGGTGATTGATAGCAGTCGATCCACGTTCCGGCAACGTGGTATCTGTGCCAAACTAAAGGGCGGCCTCCGGGCCGCCCTTCTTTTTTGCCCGTCCGGCTGGGCAGGCGCCTTTGCTTACATTACCCTCACGATTCCACGACATGGCAGGGATCGCATCGATGAAGGGAGGGAAATCCGTTCCTGAGAAGGCCTGTCCGGCGGCAAGCCGGTCGATACCGGCGGCGTTTTTGCTGGCCACTCTCGGGCTGTTGCTGGCCGCCGGGGCGCAGGGCGCGGCAAACGATGCAGCCTTCGCCGCGTGTATAGAACGTATCGGCGACCGGGCGCGGCAGGCAGGCATCAGCGAGCCGGTCATCCGGGACGTGCTGGGCAAGGCACAGCCGCTGGAGCGCGTCATCGGACTGGACCGGGGTCAGCCCGAGTTCACCCGCAGCTTCGCGGACTACTACGGCCGGCGGGTCACGGAGGAACGGGTGCGCAGGGGGCGCGAGGTGCTGGAACAGCATCGTGCGGCACTGATGGCAGCCCAGCGACGCTATGGCGTGCCCGCCCACTACCTGGTGGCCTTCTGGGGCCTGGAGACGAACTTCGGCAGCTACTACGGCAAGATCCCGGTACCGGATGCACTGGCGACGCTCGCCTGCGACGCTAGGCGCGGGCCGTTCTTCACGGAGGAACTCCTCGCCGCGCTTCGCATCGTCGATGCCGGCGACATCGCACCCGAGCGCATGGTGGGCTCCTGGGCGGGCGCCATGGGCAACTTCCAGTTCCTGCCTTCTGTCTTCCTGCGCCATGCCATCGACGCCGACGGCGACGGCCGCCGCGATCTCTGGCACAGCACCGAGGACGCCATTCTGTCGGCGGGCAACTTCCTTCAGGCCCTCGGCTGGCAGCCCGAGCTGCGCTGGGGCCGGGAGATCCGGCTGCCGGACGGATTCGACTACGCGCTGGCCGGGCGGGACCAGCGCCGCTCACTGGCCGACTGGGTGGAGATCGGCATCACCGACGCGTGGGGCCGTCCCCTGCCACGGCTGGAGGGCCTCCCTGCCGCCGTCCTGGTGCCGGCCGGCCACGAAGGCCCGGCGTTCATCGTCTACGAGAACTTCGACGTGATCATGGGCTGGAACCGCTCGGAGTTCTACGCGCTGGCGGTGGGCCGACTGGCCGACCGTATCGCCGGCGTCGGCCCATTGGTCGGCGGCCTGCCCGAGGATTCCGCTCGGCTCCGCCGCGAGGACGTCAAAGGGCTGCAGAGTACGCTGGCAGCCATGGGCTACGACCCGGGCGAGCCGGACGGTATCGTGGGCCCGGCCACTCGCCGCGCGGTCTCCGCCTACCAGAAGGACCGAGGCCTGGTAGCCGACGGCCACGTAGACGAAGAACTCCTCACCACTCTGGGTGCCGGACCGAACTAATCCAACTTTTGCAACTTGTTGCTGCCGTCGCGGCGACGACAGGCGGCAGACCCGGACCGGATCAGTTCAGGACGCCCCGCTCGCGCAGCGTGGCGATCTCGTCGGCGTCGAAACCGAAGTCCCCGAGGACGGCGTCAGTGTCCTCGCCCGCCGGTCGCGGGCCGACCGGATCGCCGGGCCGCGTGCGGCTGAACCGGGGCGCGGGCGCATTCTGGGGCACGCCGTCCACCTCGACGACATTCCGCCTGGCCGCGTTGTGCGGATGCGCCCCGACCTCGCCCAGATCCAGCACGGGCGCGAAGCAGACGTCGGTGCCTTCCATGATCTCGCACCACTCGTCCCGGGTCTTCGACAGGAAGACCTCCGCCAGCCGCTCGCCGAGCGAATCCCACTGGGCAGCCGCCTCCGCATCGGTCCGGCCACTGAACACGCCCGGCCCGAACGTCTCCGCATCCAGCCCCGCCTTCTCGATCAACAGCTGATAGAAATGGGGCTCGATCGAGCCGATGGCCACGTAACGACCGTCCTTCGTCTCGTAGGTATCGTAGAAGTGCGACGCACCGGAGAGAAAATGCGTGCCCGTGCCCCCGTCGAACAGCCCCATCGCCCGAAATCCGAAGAACATGGCCATGAGCGACAACGACCCGTCCACCATGGCGGCATCCACCACCTGCCCCTCACCGCTCCTCTGCGCCTCCAGCAGGGCGCAGACCATGCCGAAAGCGAGCAGCATGCCGCCGCCGCCGAAATCGCCGACCAGGTTCAGCGGCGGCACCGGCTTCTCGCCCCGGCGACCGATGGCATGCAGCGCGCCCGACAGCGCGATGTAGTTGATGTCGTGCCCGGCGGCGTGCGCCAGCGGTCCGTCCTGGCCCCACCCGGTCATGCGGCCATAGACCAGCTTCGGGTTCGCGGCCAGACATGCCTCGGGCCCGATACCCAGCCGCTCCGCGACCCCCGGCCGAAAGCCCTCGAACAGCGCATCCGCGTCCCGCACCAGTCGCAGCACCACCGCAGCGCCCTCCGGCGACTTCAGATCCAGCGCGATCGACCGGCGGCTGCGTGTGAGCGGATCCGGCAGTGGCCGACTGCCGCCCGGTGCCGACTTCCTCTCCACGCGGATCACCTCCGCCCCCATGTCCGCCAGCATCATGCCGCAGAAAGGGCCGGGCCCGATGCCGGCGATCTCGATGACCTTCAGCCCCGCGAGGGGCCCCGAGCGCGCCGCGGCGCTCATCGCGGCTGCATGCGGATGGCGCCGTCGAGGCGGATCACCTCACCGTTCAGATAGGCGTTCTCGACGATGTGCCGGGCCAGAATGCCGAATTCCTCCGGCAGGCCGAGCCGCTTCGGGAACTGCACCATCTCGATCAACGGTTGTTTCACCTTGTCGTCGAGCCCCTGCAGCAGCGGCGTGTTCATGATGCCTGGCGCGATGGTCATCACCCGGATGCCGAGTGGCGCCAGGTCCCGCGCCACCGGCAGGGTCAGGCCGCAGATGCCCGCCTTGCTGGAGCTGTAGGCGGCCTGGCCGATCTGGCCGTCGTAGGCCGCCACCGAAGCCGTATTGATGACGACGCCCCGCTCGCCGGCCTCGCCCTCCGGCTCATTGCGGGCCATCTGCTCCGCCGCCAGCCGTAGGACGTTGAAGGTGCCGATCAGATTCAGGTTCACCACCGAGGCATAACGCTCCAGCGGCAATGGCCCATCCCTGCCCAGCGTCTTGCCCGGCGGGCCGCCGCCGGCGCAGTTCACGCAGATGTGCAGCGCGCCGAATCGGTCCATGGTCGTCTCGAGCGCGCCCTGCACCGACACCTCGCTGGTGACGTCCGTCGCCACGTAGTCGGCGCTGTCGCCGAGTTCGGCCGCCGCCTGCTTCGCGGCATCCTCGTTGATATCGAGGATCATGACGTTGGCGCCGTACTTCACGAGCTCCCGGCAAGTGGCGTTACCGAGGCCGGACGCACCACCGGTCACGATCGCCGTCTTGTTGGCGAGATCCATGCTGTACCCCCGTCAGGCCGCGCTGGCCTTGGCCTTCGCTTCCTCCACCGACTTCGGCTTCTTCTGCCTCGGATCCAGACCGATGGAGCGCGCGATGATCTCGCGCATGATCTCGGACGAGCCGGCATAGATACGCGAGATTCGCGCGTTGGTGTACATCCGCGAGATCACGTACTCGTCCATGTAACCGGCACCGCCGTGCAGCTGCACGCACTGATCCATCACCCGACCTTCGAGTTCACTGGTGAACAGCTTGGCCCGGGCGGCCACCTCGGCGGTGAGCTTGCCCTCGTTGTGCTCCTCGACGCAGCGGTCGACGTATACCTGGGCGATGTCGAGCTCCATGCGCATGTCGGCCATGGCGAAACGCGAGTTCTGGAAATCCGCGATGCGCCGCCCGAAGGCCTTGCGCTCGGTGATGTAATCCATGGTGATATCGAAGGCAGCCTGGGCGGACGCCAGATAACCGGCGGCGCCGAGCAACCGCTCCTCGGCCAGGAACTGCATCAGGTAGTAGAAGCCCTTCGTGGCCTCGCCCAGCACGTTCTCCTTCGGCACCTTCACGTTGTTGAAGAACAGCTCGGCGGTATCCTGAGACTTCAGGCCCATCTTCTTGAGATTGCGGCCCCGCTCGAAGCCCTCCATGTCCCGCTCGATCACGAACAGTCCGAGACCATGAGTGGAATCCGGCACGGTACGCGCCGCCACCACCACGAGGTCGGCGTTGATGCCGTTGGAGATGTAGGTCTTGGAGCCGTTCAGCAGCCAGTGATCGCCCTTGTCCTCGGCCTTGGTGCGCATGCCGGCCACGTCGCTGCCGGCGCCCGGCTCGGTCATGGCGATGGCCAGGATGCTCTCGCCGCTCACGCACTTCGGCAGCCAGCGCTCCTTCTGCTCCTCGGTGCCCAGCTCGCCGATGTAGGGCCCGACGAGCCGGCTGTGCAGCGTGGCGAAGAAACCGGGATCGCCGTAGCGGGCCATCTCCTCGATGAAGATCTGCTCGTAGCGGAAGTCCTTCATGCCGGCACCGCCGTACTTCTCGTCGGCCCACATCAGCAGCAGGCCCTGCTCGCCGGCCTTCAGGAAGGCCTCGCGGTCCACGATGCCCTGCTCTTGCCAGCGATCCGCATGGGGCTGGATCTCGTTCTTCAGGAACGCACGGACCGAATCCCTGAATATCTCGTGCTCTTCGTCGAACAGTTTTCTTTCCATGACGTCTACCTCGTTGATGCCGTGGCCCGCTCAGCGGCCCTTGAATTCCGGTTCCCGTTTCTCGAAGAAGGCCGTGACCCCCTCGGTGTTGTCGTCGCTCAGAATGAGTGCGTCCTGCAGGCTCGCCTCCACGTCGAACGTGCTGCCCCAGCTGCCCGCCATGGCGTGGCGCATGGCGCGCTTGGTCGCGGCCATGGACAGCGGCGCCCGTCTCGCCAGCGAGGCAGCCCACTCGGCGGTCGCCCCGCGAAGCCCGTCCGCCGGCACCACCTTGTTGACCAGCCCCCATTCGAGGCACTTGTCCGCCGGGATGCGCTCGGCCTCCACACAGGCCTGGAATGCCCGCTTGTAGCCGATCTGCTTCGCCAGCAGCCAGGTAGCCCCGCCGTCCGGCACCAGGCCGATGCTGGCGAAGGGCGCCAGCAGAAAGGCCTTCTCCGACATGATGGCGAGATCGCACATCAGCGCGAACGACAGGCCGATGCCGGCCGCCGCGCCGTTGATGCTGGCGATCACCGGCTTCTCCGAGCGGCCGATGATCTCGAGCACCGGCCGATACTCGCGCTGCAGCTGCTCCTCGATGCGCTGGTTGCCCGTCTCCCGGGCGCTCATCGCATCCTTGAGATCGGCACCGGCAGAGAAGCCCCGGCCGACCCCGGTGAAGACGATGACCCGGATCTCCGGATCGTCCACCGCCTTGCCGAACGCCGCCAGCAGATCCAGCCGGAGCTGCCGGTTGAAGGCGTTCATGACCTCGTCGCGGTCGATGGAGATCGTCGCGACCGCTCCGTCGGTCGCGTAATCCACCGTCTCCCAGGCACTCATCCCGGCGCCTCAGGCGGCAGAGCGCGTCTCGGACGCGCCGCTGCGGGGATAGAAGGTCTCGCCCTTCTCCGCCATCTCGCGGAGCATCGCCGGCACCTTGAAGCGCTCGCCGTAGGCTTCCGCCATGCGGTCGCACTCGGCCACGAACTCCTTCAGGCCCACGGTCTCGATCAGCGAGATGGTGCCGCCCGTGTACGGCGGGAAGCCCCAGCCGAAGATGGAGCCGACGTCGGCATCCGCCGGGTCGGTGACCACGCCCTCGTCCATGCAGCGCACCGTGTCCAGCGCCTGGATGTAGAGCAGGCGGGTCTTCACCTCCTCGACGCTGGGCTGTTCGTCGGCCACCGGAAAATGCTCGGCGAGGCCCGGCCAGAGCTGCTTCCTGCCGCCCTCGGGGTAGTCATAGAAGCCCTTGCCGAAGCGCTTCCCGCGGCGGTCGAGGTCCTCGACGAACTTGCGCACTACCTCGTCGGCCGGCGTGCCCACGTAATCGTCGCCGAGGTCTTCCCGGGTCTGCTTGCCGACGTGGTAGGCAAGTTCCAGCGACACCTCGTCGGTGACCGCCAGCGGGCCCACCGGCATGCCGGCCTGCCTCGCGACGTTCTCTATCAGCGCCGGATTCACCCCCTCGGCCAGCATCGACATGCCCTCACGGGTGAAGGTGCCGAACACGCGGCTGGTGTAGAAGCCACGGCTGTCGTTGACCACGATCGGCGTCTTCCTGATCTGCTGGATGTAGTCGAGCGACCGCGCGATGGCTTCATCACCGGTCTTCTCGCCCACGATCACCTCCACCAGCGGCATCTTGTCCACCGGCGAGAAGAAGTGGATGCCGATGAACTGTCCGGGCCGCTGCGAGGCCTCGGCGAGACCGGTGATCGGCAGCGTCGAGGTGTTGGAGGCGAAGATCGCGTTCTCCGGGATTACCGCCTCGGTCCTGGCCGTGACGTCGGCCTTGATTTTGCGGTCCTCGAACACGGCCTCGATGATCAGGTCGCAGCCTTCCAGGTCCGCGTAATCATCCGTGGTCCTGATCAGCTCCAGCAGGTCCGCCGCCTTGTCGGAATCCATCTTGCCGCGGTCGATACGCTTCTGCAGGAGCTCGCGGGAGTAGTCCTTGCCCTTCTCGGCCTTGTCCTTCGCCGTGTCGAGCAGGATCACCTCCATGCCCGCCTTGGCGGAGACGAAGGCGATACCCGCGCCCATCATGCCGGCACCGAGCACGCCCAGCTTCTTCACCTGGCTCTTGTCGACGCCCTTCGGGCGGCGCACCAGCTTGTCTGCCGCGCCCTTGTTGATGAACAGCGTCCGGGTCATGTTGCGTGCGACAGGGTCGCGCAGCAGCGAGACGAAATATTTCGACTCGATGTCGAGACCCTGGTCGATCGGCAGCACCGTGCCCTCGTAGGCGCAGGACATGATCGCGATCGGCGCCGGGTAATTGTGGTTGGTGTTCTTCTGCAGCAGGGCCGAACCCACCATCAGCGTCTGGATGGCCTTCGGGTTCATCAGACCGGTGCCGCCGGGCACCTTGAAGCCCTTCTTGTCCCAGGGCTGCTCCGGGTCGCCAACCGCCCTGATCCACTTCTTGGCCGCATCGACTTCTTTCCCGGCATCCACCACCTCGTGGACGATGCCGAGCGAGGCCGCCTTGTCCGGCTTCACATGCGTGCCCTGCAGCATCAGCGGCAGGGAGGCCTCGAGGCCGATCAGTCGGGGCAGGCGCTGGGTGCCGCCGCCGCCCGGCAGCAGGCCTACCTGCACCTCGGGCAGTCCGAGCACGGCCTTCGGGTTGTCCGCGGCCACCCGGTAGTGAGTGGCGAGGCAGATCTCGAGACCGCCGCCGAGCGCCGTGCCGTTGATGGCCGCGGCGAACGGCTTGCCGCAGGTCTCCATGGTGCGCAGCGTCTGCTGCAGCCCGCGGCTGTTGGCGTACATCTCCTCCGCGCTGGCGCCACTGTCGAACGCGTTCACCAGCGACTTCAGATCCGCGCCGGCCAGGAACGAATCCTTGCCGGAGGTGATGACGGCACCCTTGATGGCGTCATCGGAGGCCACCTTCTCGATGCTCTTCTTCAGCTCGGCCATGAACTCGGGCGTCAGCACGTTCATCGGCCGGTCCTTGACGTCGATGGTAATCGTCGCGATGCCGTCGCCGTCTACCTGGAAATCAATCGTATTCATCGTGCTCATACCCTCTCGATAATCGTGGCTGTGCCCATGCCTGCGCCGACGCACAGGTTCACGAGCGCGGTGTTCAGATCGCGGCGTTCGAGCTCGTCGAGCACCGTGCCGAGGATCATGGTGCCGGTGGCGCCCAGCGGGTGACCCATGGCGATGGCGCCGCCGTTCACATTGATCTTGTCGTGCTCGATGCCGAGCCGCTGCATGAACAGCAGCACCACCGAGGCGAAGGCCTCGTTCAGCTCGAAGAGATCGATGTCCTTCCTGTCCATGCCGCAGCGCTTCAGCACCTTCTCCGCGGACGGCGCCGGGCCGGTCAGCATGATGGTGGGCTCGGTGCCGATGGAGGCGAAGCCGCGGATGCGGGCCCGGGGCTTCAGGCCCAGTGCCTCGCCCATCTCCTTCGTGCCCACCAGTACGGCGGCGGCGCCGTCGACGATGCCGCTGGAGTTACCGCCCGTGTGCACGTGGTTGATGGCCTCGACCTCCGGATAGCGCTGCAGCGCCACCGCATCGAAGCCCGCCTGCTCGCCGGGGATGACGAAGGCCGGCTTCAACTCACCGAGCCCCTCGGCGGTGGTGTCGGGCCGGACGTGCTCGTCGCGATCCAGCAGGGTCATGCCCAGCGTGTCCTTGATGGGCACGATGGAGTTCCTGAAATAGCCCTTCTCCCAGGCGTTGGCCGCCCGCTTCTGGCTCTCGGCCGCGTAGGCATCAACGTCGTCGCGAGAGAAACCGTACTTGGTGGCGATCAGGTCGGCGCCGATGCCCTGGGGCACGAAGTAGGTCTTGTAGGCCACCTGGGGGTCGGCCGCCATGGCGCCGGAGTCGGAGCCCATCGGCACGCGCGACATGCTCTCCAGGCCGCCGCCGATGGCGAGATCCGCCTGACCGGCCATGACCTGGGAGGCGGCGGTGTTCACGGCATCCAGGCCCGAGGCGCAGAAGCGGTTCAGCTGCTTGCCCGGGACGTTCTCGGCGTAGTCGGCGTTCAGCGCCGCCACCCGCGCCACGTTGGATCCCTGCTCGCCCACCGGTGCGACGCAGCCGATGACCACGTCGTCGAGCTTGCTCGTGTCCAGTTCGTTGCGGTCCCGGATGGACTCGAGCACCTGCGTCAGCAGTTCGATCGGTGTCACCGGGTGCAGCGAGCCGCTGGACTTGCCGCGGCCGCGGGGGCTGCGGACATGATCGAAGATGTATGCGTCTGCCATTTGCGTGATTCCTGTTGCTGGGTTGATAGGTGCCCCGTTCAGGGGGTAAGAGAGTTGCGTATCTGGTTCTTGAAATCGTCGTTGACCTTCTGCCAGTCGATCGCGCCGGGGCTGATCAGCCACAGATAGGTCATGCCGGAAATGTAGGCCACGTAGCGGGCGCCCTCGCTCTGGGGATCGGCATCGCGCCGAACGGTGCCCTGATCGATGCCGCGGCGTACCCAGCCCGCGACGTCCTCGCGCTGGCGCTCGTAGCTCTCGTCGGCAATCTGGCGGAACTCCGAGCGGGGACTGGCGGCCTCGCACAGCAGGATGTGCAGTACCCGGATCTCGTCGGGCCACTGCTCTATGAAGCGGCGGTAGGCCTCGGCGGCCGAACACATCGCCTCGATACCCACCTGGCCATCGACCGCTTTGTCCAGGTGACTCATCCAGTGTCTCAGGACGGACTTTCCAACCGCCTGGAACAGGCCCGACTTGGTGCCGAAACGGTAGGAGGCGAGCCCGCGGCTGTATCCGGCGAGCTCGCCGATGAGCTGCAGCGTGGTCTTCTCGGTGCCCCGCTCGAGGATCAGCGCTTTCGCCGCCTCGATCATCGCGGCATCGGACTGCGCCGAGCGCTCCGCCTGCGTGCGGGGCGCGGCGTCGTGATCGATGTCGCCGGGGTTTACGGACAAAAGAAATACCTTATTAGCAGTGCGGCCAGAATTTACTTGTTGTCAACAAGCAAGCGAGTATACTCGCACTATTGCAGGGCAACAAGTCGGGAAACGGGGGTCTCCATCCATGAGCGCAGAAGCCTCACAGATACATCATCGGGCGCAGGAGAAGGCGCCGGCCACCAACGATCTCGGTCATATTCCCGGGGAAGACGGACTGCCCTGGGTCGGCCACGGATTCGAGCTCCTCAGGGACGCGCGCGCACTCTCGCGGCGCATGCGCGAGACCTACGGACCGGTCTATCGCACGAAGATGGCGGGGCAGTCGAGCGTCGCGCTGGCCGGTGCCGACGCGCTCGAGAAGGTCCTGCTGAATCGGGAAAAGAACTTCTCCAGCGAACTCGGCTGGGACCATACGCTCGGGCGGCTGTTCACCCGCGGCCTAATGCTCATGGACTTCGACGAGCACCGCTACCACCGCCGCATCATGAACGCCGCGTTCAAGCGCGAGGCGCTCGAGCACTACATGGACAGCATGAACACGGTGGTGACCGAGGGCATCAAGCCGTGGGCGAACGAGCGCGACTTCCGCTTCTACCCCGCCATCAAACAGCTGACTCTGGACAACGCCGCCGTCGCCTTCCTCGGCCTCGAGCTCGGCCCGGAGGCCGATCGGCTGAACAAGGCGTTCGTCGACACCGTGGCGGCGAGCCTCGCCATCGTCCGCGTCCCCGTGCCCGGCCTCAGCTTCTGGAAAGGCCTGAAGGGCCGCGAACTCCTTGCCGATTTCTTCGCACGGCTGATACCGGAGCGCCGTGGCACGGACGGCAAGGACATGTTCACGCGGCTGTGCAACGCCACCACCGACGACGGCCAGTCCTTCACCGATCAGGACATCATCGACCACATGATCTTCCTCATGATGGCGGCCCACGACACACTCACCAGCACGCTCACGACCAGCGCCTACGCGCTCGCCGCCCATCCGGAGTGGCAGGAGCGGCTGCGCGCGGAGGCCCGCAGTGTCGGCGAGGGGCCGGTGCAATACGACGACCTCGACAAGCTCGAGCAGACCGACTGGCTCTTCAGCGAGGCCATGCGCATGTGGGGGCCGGTACCCTACATCCCGCGCCGTACGCTGAAGGAGTTCGAGTGGGAGGGCTACCGGATACCGGCCAACAGCCAGGTCACCGTGTCGCCGGACGCCGCCCACCGCGACCCGAACATATGGACCGAGCCGGAGACATTCGACCCCGAACGCTTCAGTCCGGACCGTGCCGAACACAAGCGCCATGCGTTTGCCTACGCACCCTACGGTGGCGGCGTCCACAAGTGTCTCGGCATGCACTTCGCGGCCATCCTGGCCAAGGTCTTCCTGCACCGCTTCGTGCTCACCTACGATTGCAGCGTGCCGGACGGTTACGAATACCAGGTGCAGCAGGTGCCCATCCCGAAGCCGAAGGACGGACTGAAGCTGCAGTTGAGGCCCGTCGCGTCCTGAGCGGCGACGCCATAGGCTTTGCGGCAGAAAGCCCCGAGCAGGTGGAGGCGTTCCACACTTCGGGCCTCGCGAACGGCGGCACCGCCATCGAAGACCCGCCGGGTGCGCCGCCGAGCAGTAGGGGCGATCTCTACCTGGCCTATCTCCGCGATCCGGACGGCAACAAGATCTGTGCACTGCACCTGTCGCGGTGAGGCACGGCTGATCGCAGGTCCATGTTTTCCAGCAGCTAGATCCCGTGCAGCGTGATGAGCTCCTGATGAACCATGTGTCTCGGTGAATCGTCGCCCTGAATCTCGTTTTCCCTGATCCCCTGTCGCGCGAGCGCATCCTTGACATCATCAATCGTGACTCGTGACGGCTGGATAGAGTGGCGACGTTCTTGTCTCCCGCGATATCGATCAGGATACCTCGGGTTTTGAAGGGTCCCGCCTGTGATCCTCCGGGCCCCATACGGGGCTTGGCCACCGGGGTCCCTTCTCGCCTGTTTGCCCCATTCTCTGGCCGCAAGAGCACAGACAGAGGGAAGGCCGGGATTCCAGTCCAGCCGTTACACCCGGCTTGATGCGGCCCCGGACAGAACGGCGGCGGGCGTTGCCCGCCGCCTCTGTGAGTCTATCGCTCGTCAGTCACGAATCTTCCCCGACCGTATGCTCTCGACCACATACACGCGGGCATCGTCACAGTCGTCGATCCTGGCGAAGATCTCCTGAGACACGTCGCGTCCGCCTTTATTGGCGAAATTTTCTATATCGGACCCGACCTCTTCGAAACTGGTGTAGGCAGAAACCACTTTGTAGTCGAATTCGGCATCGCCGCCGCCGAACATCGGCATCCAGTGGTAGTAGGCAGCCTTGGAGCCCGACTTTTCGAGGTGGTCCATCCATTTCAGCTCTGCCGCCCTGACGTCACTGTATCTGTATCCCTCATTGAGCTCGCAGTCCATGATGCTGATGACTCCCGACCCGGGCGCCCCACCGCTCGGAGGTGCTTTGTACATCGCGGACGAGTAGGCGACGTGCGCGCCGCAATCCAGCACCTCCTCGAATGCCGCATTCATTTCCCTGCCATTCGATATCCAGTTCTGCAGGCCCGTACCCATGGCATTGCCATCCGCGTAGGCGCCCAGCCAGAGGATGTCGAAATCCTGCGCCGGCGTGTAAAAGAAAGGCCTGAGTAGCCAGGCAGCATAATCGTCCATGTCGTTGTCGTCGGCGAACTTGCTCCACCGTTCGATCACCTTGGACAGATCCGCATCGTCCTTACCCTGCTTGAAATTGCACGCATACAACTCCACCGGTAAGACTTTGCCCATGCCATCGGCGCTGACCTGAGCGAAACCCGGTGTGGCGCTCAGCAGCATGCTGGCAACGACCCAGCAGATTACGGTTTTAGGACTGTTCATGACTCTCCCCTGTGCCTGTTCGGCTTTTTGATGTAACCGCTCGTAGGCGGTCGGCTTTGTCGCTCCCCCTACCCCCGGATGTGCCGTAACAGGGCGGATCAGTGAAATTAGTTGAACAATTGGGCAATGTCCAGCGAAATCCACGACGACGGCGGACCGGGGCGAGCAGTCTCGATTGCTCGGCGTCGTGGTCGGGTCGTTGAGCGGGTTTTCGGGGGCGACGTCCGGAGTCCGATGCGAAGGGACCGTGTGGACTCGATAATCGAAGCCGGCCGCCCGGGTCAGGGAGCCCTGTCGTGTTCGACGAGGATCAGTTCGGACGTGTCGTATCCTGCTGCCTCGGCTTTGGAGATCAGCTCATCGAGCATCGCCCGGGGCAGCTCCGGTTCCCTCGCCAGAATCCAGAGATAGGAGCGGTTCGGGCCGGCAACCATCGAGTATTCGTAGTTCTCGCCAAGCTCGAATATGTTGTAGGCGCCGTAGAAAGGACCGAAGAACGAAACCTTGAGCCGCCCGACGCTGGGGTCGCCGATGAAGTAGGCTTTACCTTCAGCCTCGTCCCACTCGCCGCTCTCGGTGCGATAACCGCGATTCAGCACGCGGACGCCGCCGTCCTCGCGCATCGAGTAGTCTGCAGTGACATTCGACAACCCGCGCTCGAACCGGTGATCGAGACGCGCTATCTCATACCAGGTGCCGAGGTACGGTTCGAGTTCGAAGCCATCGACCGGATCGATGCCTTCGGGGATTCCGGTGCAGCCCGCCAGCGCGAACACGGCAACCAGTAGCAGCCTTCTCATGGGGGTTCCTCGGGGCATCCGAAATGCGTTGACTCCGGAGATCATACCTCATGAGGAGCAAACGGCCGCCTTGCCAACGGAAAGGAACGCCCGTCTGATTTTCGCCGTTACCCCGCTGGCGCAGTGGCTCGAAGCGAGGCAGACTCGTTCCCTTTGGCGAGCAACCAGAGCCATCGGGGATACGGGCATGATTCGTTTCGATTGCTTGCGCTCGAGCCTTCTTGCACGACGCGCAATGACGCGGAGTATGCAAAGGGGCGGCGGGATGCGACGGTGGACGATGGCAAGTGTCGCTTTGCTGCTGAGTCCGTTGCTGGTGGCGGAAGATTTTCGCGACAGGTTCACGGCGGTAACGCCGCTCAATTTCGACGCGGGCGGCACCGTGAGCCGGCAGTTCCATCTGAACGTGGGCGCTTACCGCCCGCAGATGACCATTTACTGCACCGGCGACACCCGTGCATTGCCTGTCGTCCTGCGGGAAGCCGTCTCCGGCCAGCGCGTTCGCCACAGCGGCGGGGAAGACGAGCTGGCCGATTACGTTGCCGGTGACCCGCTGCTCGATAGCGTCATCGTGTTGCACCGTGGGGAGGTCGTCTTCGAAGCGTACCCGCGGATGCAGCCCTGGGAGCGGCACTTCGCGTGGTCCGTGACCAAGGTGCTGACGGCCGCCACGCTGGCGGTGCTGGTTGTCGAGGACCGGGTCGAGATGGCAGCACCGGTGGAACGCTACCTGCCGGCACTCGACGGTTCGGCCTGGGCCGGCACTTCTCTGCAATCCGTTGCGGACATGGCCTCCGGCATCGACTGCCTGGACAGCGACGGATACCACGATCCGGACACCTGCATCTATCAGCTGGAAGAATCCCTGGGCATCACCGCCGACACGGGGCGGGAACCGGACTTTGTCGGACACCTTCGCTCGATGTCGCGGCTTCGGCCTGCGGCCAGCAAGAACGAGTACGTGTCAGCGAATACCGCCGTGCTCGGCCAGGTGATCGAGGCCGTGACCGGCAGGCCTCTCGCCGAGGCGGTGCAAGTGCTCCTGTGGAGCCGCATCGGCCCGGAGGCGGACGGACTCATGACCGTCAGCAACCAGGGTTATGCTTACGCCGGCGGCGGGCTGTCGGCGCGGCTGCGCGATGTGGGCCACCTCGGCCTGGCGATCATGGAGGGCGGGCCCGGCGGTGAGTCCATCCTGACGACAATGCAGAGCGGCGGCACCGCACTCACCAACGACAGGAAGCAGACGCTGATTGACGTTTTCGCTGATGATATGCCGGTGCGCGCCGCGTGGCAGTGGGATCTCGTGTGGCCTGACGGCGCCCACTTCAAACTTGGCTACGATGGCCAGGGCCTTTACATCGACCCTGCCCGCCAGCCGGTCATCGCAGCGATACCTCATGCACTACCCCACGACAACACGACTTTTTCGATCCCCTCTGCCGTCGTCCACCTTCCGGATACGGCGAATCCGACTTTCTCGTAGAGCGCCACGGCCGGCAGGTTCCCGCCGGCCGTCTCCACGGTCGCCGTTCGCCACTCGACTCTCTCCAGCAGGGCCTGCAATAGCCGCGTGCCCCAGCCCTGGCGGAAGTAACGGGGATCTACCGCCAGATTCCGTATGTCGAGATGCGGCCCATCGATTGCAAACTCCACGGCCGCCACGAGATCCGCACCTTCGCAGGCGCCGAGATACGCCCCGGGAGAGGATCGAATCTGCTGCGCGGTGCGCCGCAACGGCGGAAAGTCCTCCGCACCGATGAGTTGCGCCTCCACTATGTACGAACGCTGGAAGAGCGCATGGATTCGCATCGCGACCTCTTCGGACCGGTGATCCAGCAATTCGAACATGCAGCGCTCTCTGGCGGTCCCGGTCGGGACCGCTGATCAGGTTACCATTGACCCGATCGTGATGCCGTGCCCGCGGCCATCAGGAGACACTCCGCGCCGATATCGCCGCAGCCGGAAGCGTTGCCGAAGTTCTGCTGCTGGCGCGCAGTGGCGCCCGGCGCATCCACCTTGACCGGAGCGAACTGACGGATGTCCGCGGTTCCCTAGACGAGAGTCGCAGCAGAAGCGTCCCGCTCGGCGCCGTCCAATTCTGCGCGCACACGCGGCAGGCAATCAGGGTGGTTCGAATTCAGCCAGGCGATAAGCGATTCGCGGACGTCGCAGCGCAAGTCCCATGCCCTCGAAGCATCGGCCGCGGTGCAGAGCACCCGCAGAGTCATACCGCGGGCATCAGCATCGGTGATCTGCACGTTCCAGAACCGACCGTCCCACTTCGGATGGCCCTCTATGATGGGAACCAGCGCGTCGCGCACACGATCGACGGGCGTTCGGTAGTCGACCGTGACAGTGACGACGCCCGTAATGTCCGCAGTGTGCCGCGTCCAGTTCTGAAACGGCCGGGTCAGGAAGTAGGTCAGCGGGATCACCAGGCGGCGATCGTCCCAGATGCGCATGACCACGTAAGTCGCGCCGATCTCTTCGACGCGGCCCCACTCACCCTCGACTATGAGCACGTCATCGAGGTTGATCGGCTCGGTCATCGCAATCTGGATCGAGGCCAGGACGTTCTCGACGAACGGGCGTGCGGCAAGACCGATGACCAGACCTGCAACTCCGGCGGAAGCCAGAAGGCCGGCGCCCAACGTACGGATTGATGGAAACGTCGTCAGTACGGCACCGGCCGTCACGACCGTGACCAGAATAATCAGAATTCGGGTCAGCAGCCGGAACTTGGTGTTCACTGCACGAGCCGCCCGGTTGTCTGCCACCTCCATCCGGTAGCGACGCTCGACCACCCGTCTCGCCACCAGTGTGACGGCCACAAAAAGCCAGCCTGCCGAGATGATCGCGGCGATGGTCGCGCCGTGTCGAACGGCCTCCACCGCGGTTTGCTGAACACGGGTAGCGGGGACTGCGGCCAGAACCGCCATGGCCGGGAATCCCAACAGCAGAGGTCCGTCGACGGCGTTCAGACCGGCGTCTATCCACTCATTCCAGCGATCGCGAGCAAGCCGCCGCGCCGCCAGCATTGTCGCTTTTACCACGATCCAGGTCGCGACGAAGACGATCGCCATCCACACCAGCGCATCGACGGTGGTGTTCTCATGTAACAGTGGCAGTTGCATGGTGGATTCCGGCCCCGGCGCATGCGAAGCTTCCTACTCTCCCACATTGGCCTGGCCAATTGAAGCAGGGGAAGAGCCGAGATGAAGCAGAGAGTCGCGCTGGTCACCGGCGCAAGCTCGGGAATCGGCGAAGCCGTCGTTGCACACCTCGCGGAGTCGGATTATCGGATCTTCGCGGCGGGAAGAGACCGCGCAAGAACGAGACGGCTATGCGATCGCTATTCGAATGTCGCGACGTGGGTCGGAGACATCACGTCGGCGGACTCGTGCGCCGAACTGATCGCAGCCTGCATCGCACAGTTCGGTCGGCTCGATCTCCTGGTCAACAACGCAGGAATCTACCGGCGGGCGAATGCCGAGGAAACGACCGACGACCTCTGGCTGGAGACGGTTGCTATCAACCTGAACGCACCCTTCTTCCTCAGCCGTGCAGCGATGCCGCACTTGCGGGAAACGAAAGGCGTGATCCTGAATATTGCCTCCGACTGGGGCCTGTCAGGCGGGGCGCGTGCCGTCGCGTACTGTGCCAGCAAAGGCGGTCTGGTCCTGATGACAAAAGCGATGGCGCTCGATCATGCGCGCGAAGGCATCCGGGTCAACGCCATCTGCCCCGGCGACGTCGAGACGCCCATGCTGTACGCGGAGGGAGCGACGCGCGGTCTGGATCCGCAACAGGCGAGACGTGAAGCCGATGCTGCCAGCCCGACCGGCCGAGTCACGACACCGCAGGAAGTGGCGGCCCTCGTGGCGTTTCTGGCGTCTGACGCAGCCGCCCAGATTACCGGGGCCGCCGTTCCCATCGACGGTGGCAATACCGCTTAGCAGTCTCCGCCGTCGCGCCCGGAGAGACGAACCGGCCGCCGGCATGCCGGATACGTGTTGATCATAGCGAGCTACAGAGGTGCCCGCCGTCGACCACGATGTCGCTGCCGGTCATGAAACTGCCGGCGTCCGATGCGAGCAGCAGCAGCGCGCCGGCCAGCTCCTCGACCTGACCGATTCGTTTCATCGGTATCAGGCTGTTCAGCCGTTCCTCGTAGCCGGCCTGCATGGCGTGCTCGTTGATCTCGGTCCTGAAGAAGCCGGGCGAGATAGAGTTGACCCGGATGCCGTAGCGCGCCCACTCGAGCGCCAGGCTCTTCGTCATGTGCTTCACACCTGCCTTGGCCGCGTTGTAGGGCACCAGCATCTTGGTGACGCGGCTGCCGAGGATGGAAGCGATGTTGATAATGCTGCCGGGCTTCTCCGCCTTGATGAGCCGCTGCGCCGCCGCCTGCGCCACCATGAAGACGCCCTTCAGATCGGTATCGATCACCGCGTCCCAGTCTTCTTCCGAGAGTTCCACGGCGAAGCTGTCCCGGCTGATCCCGGCATTGTTCACCACGATGTCGATGAGGCCGATCTCCTGCTCCGCCTGCTCGAAGCATTCGCGGATCGAGTCGGAATTCGTGACGTCCAGATCGATGCAGGCCGCCGTGCCGCCGGCGTTGTCGATCTCCGTCGCTGTGGCCTTCAGCTTCTCGCGGCGCCTTGCGGCCAGTACGACCTCCGCCCCCGCTGTGGCCAGGGTCTTCGCGAATTGCTTGCCGAGGCCGCTGCCGGCGCCGGTCACGAGGGCGCGATGCCCCTTCAGGTCGAATAGATCGCTCATGTCACTCCCGATCTGGTTGCGTGGATTTCGATTAGCGCTGGCGGCGGAACAGGTTGTAGGTGCCGAGCGCCGTGGCGCAGAGTGTATCCGATCCGGCGTCGAGCACCGTGGTCTCGGTGAAGCACAGCCGGGCGCCCCGGCCGATGAGCCGCGCCTCGACGATGGCGCGCCCGGACCGGTGCGCGGTGACGAAGCTCGTGTTCTGGTTCACGGTGATGGCCACGTATTCCTCCCGCTTGCCGTACAGGCACGCCATCGCCCCGCCGATATCCAGCAGCGAGAGGATGACACCGCCGTGCAGCAGGCCGACGGTGTTGGTGTGCCGTCGCTCCACTTCCAGCGCGAGACGGGCATGGCCTTCGGACCATTCCAGCTGGCGCAGGCCGAGGATGTCGAGGAAGGTGCCCTCGGCGCCGGCGATGTCCAGCACTGCGCCGAGGGCGTCGTCCGAAGAGGCCGCGGCCATTACTTGCGGAAGCCGGACAGCCGCTCTGCGGTATCGGGTATCTCGAAGAGGGTGCCGGCCTCGAAGGCCAGGCCGGCGGTGAGCGTGCGGTCCTCGGTGTCGCGGTAGAGTACCTTGTAGGCGGCCAGGACGTGGGCGCTGTTCTCCCGTATCCGCTCCAGCACCGAGCCCACGAGATCGTCCAGTTCCGCGGCGGGCGCGCAGTCGTTGGCGAGACCAATCTCCACCGCCTCGGCGCCGGTGACGCTGCGGGCCGTGAGCGACATCTCCTTCGCGCGGGTCATGCCCACCCGCCGCGGGAGCCGCTGGCTCATGCCCCAGGACGGCCGCACGCCCCATTTCGCGTGGGTGTCGCCGAGCTTCGCCTCGGCCGCCGTGTAGACGAGATCGCAGCCGAGCGCGAGCTCCAGCGCGCCGGTGAAGCAATGCCCGTTCACCTTGGCGATGACCGGCTTCGGTGCGATCTCCATGTAACGGATGGCCCGCCGCGCCGGGATATCCAGGATGTCGCCGACGCTGCCGTTGATGATCGGCCGGTCGCCCAGCGACTTCAGGTCGACGCCCGCGCTGAAGGCGCGCCCGGCGCCGGTGACCACCACCGCACGCACGTCGTCATCGTCACCGGCGGCCTCCATTGCAGTTCCCAGCGCCTCCAGCATACCCGGCGTCAGCGCGTTCAGCGCATCCGGCCGGTTCAGCGTGATGGTGGTGACACCGTCCTTCGTCTCCGTCAGCAGTTCTTTTTCTTCTGCCATTTCGCGATGCCTCGGTCGTGACTCACATGTTGCGGCGGTACTCGCCGCCCACATCGTACAGCGCCCTCGATATCTGCCCCAGGGAACTCGTCTTCACGGTCTGCACCAGCTCCTCGAAGATGTTGCCGCGGGCCCGCGCCACCTTCCTGAGCTTCTCCAGCGACTCGCTGCGGTCGCCGACGTGGTTGCGCTGGAACGCGCGCACTGCGTCGATCTGCGCCTGCTTCTCCTGGTCGTTGGAACGCATGAGCTCCAGCGTGCCCACCTCGTCCTCCTGGCCTTCCGCCGGCAGGAACGTGTTCACGCCGATGAGCGGCAGACTGCCGTCGTGCTTGCGGCTCTCGTAGTACAGGCTCTCGTCCTGGATCTTGCCGCGCTGGTACATGGTGTCCATGGCACCGAGCACGCCGCCGCGCTCGGAGATGCGCTCGAACTCCTGGTAGACGGCCTCCTCCACGAGTTCGGTGAGCTCGTCGGTGATGAACGAGCCCTGCCAGGGGTTCTCGCAGTAGTTCAGGCCCAGCTCCCGGTTGATGATCAACTGGATGGCCACCGCCCGGCGCACCGACTGCTCCGTGGGCGTGGTGATGGCTTCGTCGAAGGCATTGGTGTGCAGACTGTTGCAGTTATCGAACAGGGCGTAGAGCGCCTGCAGCGTGGTGCGGATGTCGTTGAAGCTGATCTCCTGGGCGTGCAGGCTGCGGCCGGATGTCTGGATGTGATACTTCAGCATCTGGCTGCGGCGGCTCGCGCCGTAGCGCTCGCGCATGGCGCGCGCCCAGATGCGCCGGGCCACCCGCCCGATCACCGCGTATTCCGGATCCATGCCGTTGGAGAAGAAGAACGACAGATTCGGCGCGAAGTCGTCGATGTTCATGCCGCGGGCCAGATAGTACTCGACGATGGTGAAGCCGTTCGCCAGCGTGAAGGCGAGCTGGCTGATGGGGTTCGCGCCGGCCTCGGCGATGTGATAGCCGCTGATGGAGACGCTGTAGTAATTGCGGACATTGTGGTCGATGAAGTACTGCTGCACGTCGCCCATCATCTTCATCGCGAACTCGGTGGAGAAGATGCAGGTGTTCTGGGCCTGGTCCTCCTTCAGGATGTCCGCCTGCACCGTGCCGCGCACGGTGGCGAGCGTCTCGGCCCTGATGCGTTCGTAGGTCTCGGCGTCCACCACCTGGTCGCCGGGGATGCCGAGCAGCCCCAGGCCCAGGCCGTCGCTGCCCTCGGGCAGCTCGCCGCGGTACTGCGGCCGCTCCTTGCCCTCGAACCAGGCGTCGATGGTCTTCTGCGCGTCCTCCCACCGCCCGGTCTCGCGCAGGTGCTTCTCCACCTGCTGGTCGATGGCCGTGTTCATGAAGAACGCCAGGATCATCGGCGCCGGGCCGTTGATGGTCATGGAGACTGAGGTGGAGGGGTCGCACAGGTCGAAGCCCGAATAGAGCTTCTTCATGTCGTCGACGGTGGCTATCGACACGCCGGAGTTGCCCACCTTGCCGTAGATGTCCGGGCGCTCGTGGGGGTCCTCGCCGTACAGCGTGACCGAATCGAAGGCCGTGGACAGCCGCGCCGCATCGTGCCCGCGGGAGAGGTAATGGAAGCGGCGGTTCGTACGCTCCGGCGTGCCCTCGCCGGCGAACATGCGGATGGGATCCTCGCCGGTGCGCCGGTAAGGATACACGCCGCCGGTGTAGGGATAGGAGCCCGGCAGGTTCTCCCTCATGAGGAAGGCCAGCAGTTCGCCCCAGTCCCGATACTTCGGCGGCGCGATCTTCGGGATCGGCTGGTGGCTGAGGCTTTCGCGATAATTTTCGCCGGTGACCTCCCTGCCGCGCACCGCGTAGCTGTAGCGCTCGGCGCGCACGCCCTCGTAGCGCTGCGGCCATTCCTGCAGCAGTTCGACAGCCTCCCCGTCCAGCTCCTGGACGGCCTCCTGGTAGCGCTGGCGCAGCACCAGCAGGGAGCGGTCCTCGTCGGCCGTGAGGGCCTCGCGGGGATAGGACGCGAGCGCTGCGGGCAGCTCCGTATCCTCCAGCGCCCGCAGCGCCTCGTACATCTGCTGCGCCCGGCTGGCGGCCTCTGCCTGGGCGGCGATGCGCTCGTTGATGTCCCGGCCCTGTTCGCTGATCTCGGCGAGATACCGCACCCGGGAGCCCGGGATCATGGCGGTGGCCTTCGGCTCCTTCTCGGGCACGTCCATGTCCGGTGTCCAGCGCGCGGCATCGAGTTCCAGCTTCTCCGCCAGGTTCCCGCACAGGTTGACGAACATCCACGAGACGCCCGGGTCGTTGAACTGGCTGGCGATGGTGGGATAGACCGGCACCTCGTCGTCGGAGGCCTGGAACTTCAGGTGATTGCGCTTCCACTGCTTGCGGATATCCCTGAGCGCGTCCTCGGCGCCCCGCTTGTCGAACTTGTTCAGCACGATGAGATCGGCGAAGTCCAGCATGTCGATCTTCTCGAGCTGGCTGGCCGCGCCGTAGTCGGAGGTCATCACGTACACCGAGTAGTCCACCAGATCGACAATCTCGCTGTCGCTCTGGCCGATGCCGGCGGTCTCCACGATCACGAGATCGTTGCCCATGGATTTCAGGAAGGCGATGGCGTCGCCCAGCATCTCGCTGGTGGCCAGATGCTGGCGCCGCGTGGCCATGGAGCGCATGTAGATCCGCTCGGAGTGCAGGCTGTTCATGCGGATGCGGTCGCCCAGCAGGGCGCCGCCGGTCCGTCGGCGGGTGGGGTCCACGGCCAGCACCGCGATGCGCATGTCGGGGAAGGACTGCAGGAAACGGTTCAGCAGTTCGTCCGTGACGCTGGA
The DNA here is from genome assembly GCF_040706615.1 of Lentisalinibacter sediminis. Lineage (NCBI taxonomy): Bacteria > Pseudomonadati > Pseudomonadota > Gammaproteobacteria > Woeseiales > Woeseiaceae > Lentisalinibacter > Lentisalinibacter sediminis. The sequence continues at coordinate 458,824 of NZ_JAPDRF010000003.1, forward strand.
CTTGCCGGCCCCGCCGGTACCGGTGATGCCCACCACGGGCACGCGGCCGGAACGCATCTGCCAGGTCTTGCGCAGCGTGGCGAGTTCGTCGTCGCTGAACGCGCCCTCCTCGATCGCCGAGATCATCGCCGCGACGGCCGTCATGTCGTCGGGGTCCGGCTCGCCGGGCTGCACCGTCGGACGGCGCGCCGCCACCGTGCGGCGGATCAGGTCCTCGATCATCTCGTCGAGGCCCATCTTCATGCCGTCGTTGGGGTGGTAGATGCGCTCGACGCCGTAGTTCATCAGCTCGCGGATCTCGTCCAGGGTGATGGTGCCGCCGCCGCCGCCGAAGATGCGGATGTGCTCCGCGCCGGCCTCTCGCAGCATGTCGACCATGTAGCGGAAGTACTCGACGTGGCCACCCTGGTAGGAGCTGATGGCGATGCCGTCGGCGTCTTCCTGCAGGGCCGCGCGTACCACGTCGGCCACGCTGCGGTTGTGCCCGAGATGGATCACCTCGGCACCCTTGGACTGGATCAGTCTCCGCATGATATTGATAGCTGCGTCGTGACCGTCAAACAGCGATGCCGCGGTGACGAAGCGGAGCGGGGCCGTCTCGGCATCGCGTGAGATTCGGGGCAGATCGCTGGCTGCGGTACTCATGAACGAGACCTCGTGGTTCGGCTTCCGGAAGCGGCGCTTCCGGCCGGAGACCGGCTGGAAATTTAATGTGGATTAAAATACCGTCGCAGACGGTGCAATACAAGCGCGCGCCGGGGGCTCGTGCAGACTTAATTGAATGTTTTCTGGAGTAATTTCCTGACCGGGAGGGGAGCATGCCGACCTTGAATCTGGCCGACATCAGCCGTGTGCACGCACGGGAGAATCCGCAGGGCGAGGCCCTGGTCTTCAACGGCGAGGTCACCACCTACGCCGAACTCGACGAACGGGTGAACCGGGTGGCGAACGGTCTCGCCGCGGAGGACCTGCCGATCCAGACCCGGGTGGGCTATCTCTCCAAGAACGCGCCGAACTACTTCGAGATCGTGCTCGGTTGCGCGAAATCCCGCAACGTGATGGTCGCCGTCAACACCCGGCTGGCCGCGCCGGAGGTGAAGTACATCCTGGAGGATGCCGATGCGCAGATCCTGTTCGTCGGCAAGGAGTTCTACCCGATGATCGAGGCGCTGGAGGGCGAACTCACGCGGATCGGCAAGATCATCGCGCTGGACGACGGCCACGAGCGATGGGAGTCCTACGCGGACTGGCGCGACAAACAGTCCGCCGACGACCCGATGCTGCCGTACGATCCGGAGGACGACTTCGAGCAACTCTACACCAGCGGCACGACGGGCCACCCCAAGGGCGTACAGCTCACCCACGGCGCCTGGTTCCCGGCGGTGGATGCGGCCACGAAGGTGGACTGGGCGGCCTACGAGCCCGGCGAGACCGCGCTCATCTGCATGCCGGTGTTCCACGTCGCCGGCTCCAACAGCGGCCTGTTCTCGCTGATGCAGGGCACGCGTACGGTGATCGTGGCCGACTTCGACCCCCAGGAGATCCTGCGGCTGCTGGACGAGTACGACGTCAACCACACTTTCTTCGTGCCCGCCGTGATCCTGGCACTGATCCACCAGCCCAACGTGGGCGAGTTCGACTACTCGAGCCTGCGCAACATCGCCTACGGCGCTTCGCCCATCGCCGAGGCGGTGCTGCTGAAGGCCCGCGAGGTGTTCGGCTGTAACTTCACGCAGCTCTACGGCCTCACCGAGAACCTGGGACTGGCCACCCAGCTGCCGCCGGCCGACCACGAGCCCGCGCGGGGCAAGCTGCGCTCCTGCGGCCTGCCCTACGAGGGCTCGGAGATCCGCATCCTCGGCGCGGACGGTAACGAGCTGCCCGCGGGCGAGGTAGGCGAGATCTGCCTGAAATCGGACTGGCTGATGAAGGGCTACTGGAACCGGCCGGAAGCCACAACGGAATCCATGCAGGACGGCTGGTTCCACACCGGCGACGCCGGCTACTTCGACGAGGACGGCTATCTCTACATCCACGACCGTCTGAAGGACATGATCATCTCCGGCGGGGAGAACATCTATCCCGCGGAGGTGGAGAACGCGCTGTTCGCGCATCCCGCGGTAGCCGACGTCGCAGTCATCGGCGTGCCGGACGAGAGGTGGGGCGAGGCAGTGAAGGCCATAGTGGTCCGCAAACCCGGCGAGGAGCTGACCGCCGGAGAGCTGATCGACTTCGCCCGCGAGCGCATCGCCCGCTACAAGGCGCCGCGCAGCGTCGACTTCGTCGAGGAGCTCCCCCGCAATCCCAGTGGCAAGGTGCTGCGTCGGGAGCTGCGCGAGCAATACTGGCAGGGCCGCGACCGGCAGGTGTCGTGAGCGGGAGCGGCGCCGCCGACACCGGGGCCGCTGGCGCAGACGCGGTCGCCGGCACCGCGGACAGCGGCTCGGCGACCGCGTTCCAGTTGAAACGCGGCCGTCTGCTGCGAGCCGCCGCGGCCTGCTTCAACCGGAAGGGCTACAGCGGCACGTCGCTGCGGGACGTGGCAGACCAGCTCGGCATGACGGACGCCGCCATCTATCACTACGTCTCGGGCAAACAGGATCTGGTCTACGAGTGCTACCTGCGGGCAGCGGAGATCGGCACGGCGGCGCTCGCGCGCGCCATCGGCGAGGGCGGCACCGGCCTCGACCAGGCACGCCGCTATCTGCGCTACCACCTGGAGGCGATGTGCGGAGAAGAGGGGCCGATCGCCATCATGAGCGAGATCCCGGCGCTGGCGCCCCGCCACCGCGAAGAGATCCTGCGCCGCTCCCGGGCACACGGCCGGGCGTTCGAGGCCATCCTGGAGCAGGGCATCGGCGACGGCAGCATCGCGCCCTGCGACGTGCGCATGACCGGCAACGCGATCATGGGCGCCGTCAACTGGGTACCGAAGTGGTTCCACGGCGACCCCGGCGTGGCGGCCCGGATCCTCGCAGAGTTCCCCGCCATCCTGACCCGGGGACTGGCACCGCGATGACCCGGACCGGTCGCCTGCCCGCCCTCCTCGCGTCACTCGCCGTGGCGCTGCTGGCCACGGCCCTGCCGTATACCGGCGCGGCGCAAGTCGAGGAGGAACCGCTGCCGCTGTGGGAAGTGGGCGCCGGGGTGGTCGCGACCTGGGCCCCGGATTATCCCGCCGCGGAGGAATCGAGCGGCCGCGCACTGCCCTTCCCAGCCGTCGTCTACCGGGGCGACTTCCTGCGCATCGGCGATTCCAGCGTGGTGTCGGGCCGCCTGTTCCGCTCGCCGCGGCTGGAGCTGGACGTGAGCCTGGACGGCTCGCTGGACGCCGAGAGCGACGACATCGACGTTCGCCGCGGCATGCCGGATCTGGGTTTCCTGTTCGAGGCCGGCCCGGAGCTCGAAATCGTGCTGAACGACCCGGCGGACGCGTCCCGTACGCTGAAGCTGGAGCTGCCGCTGCGCGGCGTGTTCTCCTGGGACGACGACGGCCTGCGCTCCCGGGGCCTCGTGTTCAACCCCGAACTGGAGTACGAAAAGCCGGAGTTCGCCGGCACGCCCTGGGAGTTGTCCCTCAGCGTCGCGCCGGTCTTCGCGACGGAGAAACTGCACCACTATTTCTACACCGTGGATCCGGTCTACGCGACACCGTCGCGGCCGGTGTACGAGGCACGGGGCGGCTATCTGCAGACGGAATTCGGCGCCCGGCTGACCCGGCGCGACCCGAAGCGCTTCCTGTTCGCGGGGGTCACCGTGAACGCCCACACCGGGTCCCGCAACGAGGCAAGCCCGCTCTATCGCCGCGACCTGACCTGGGCGGTCTACGCCGGCGTGGTCTTCGCCTTCTGGCAGAGCGAGGAGCCGGCGCCGGACTGAGGGCACCCGGCGCGGCGGGCGGATCTAGTCCGGTGTCCCGGCCTCCTCTGCGGGGCCGCCCGCGCCGTCTTCGTCCGCCGGCGGGTCCTGATCCAGCTCGTCCGGGAGCGTCTCCAGCTCGCCGAACTCGACGTAGCCCTGCAGGTAACGGTAGCGGCGCTCGAGCCTTTGCTCGATAGCGGCGTAATAGCGCGTGCCATCGACGGAACGCCCGTTGCGCAGGATCACCGTCATCGGCGCGCCGACCGACGCGCCGACGCGGCCGGTGCGACTCTTCAGGCGCAGCTCGTCGAGACGGATCAGACGGCGCACCAGCTCGCGGTCGCCGTACTTGCCGTAGAGACGCTCGTACTCGGCCACGCCGGCCTCCAGTTCGGCCGGCGCAAGCTGTTTCTCCAACTCCTCCATGACGCTCACCAGCTCGTCGTGGCCCCGCTCCGCGGCCAGCCGGTACCAGGCGTAGGCCCGGGCGACGTCGCGCTCGGTGCCCTGTCCGGTGAGGTAGAGATAGCCGACCATGTATTGCGCGTACTTGTCGCCGATCTCCACCAGGTCCTTGCGCCAGATCCTGAAAGCGCGCTCGTAGTCGCCTTCCTGATAGGCCTGTTCCGCCTTCTGCTGGATCTTGACCGTGCGGGTGCCGGGGACGTTGCCGGGGAAGGGCTCCTGGGTGGCGGCGGGCGCAGTCCAGAGGGCCAGGGCCGCCCCGAGGGCGAGCGAGGGCAATGCGCGCCGCGCCGGGATCCGTTTCATCGACATCGGGAATCTCTTGGCCATCATGGCGTGCCGGCCCTCTCACCTTCGTTCCGTGGCGCGGCGACGACGGGGTTTTCCCGAGGACTTGTCACCCGCTCCCTGCTGCGACAAAGTAGCTTAATGATGAATCAGGATGCATCGCAACCGGTATTCATGGTGGTGATCGGCGAGATTACCGACCCGCAGAAGATGAAGGCCTACACCGAGGCCCTGGCCGAGTCCCTGCTGTACGAGCAGCATCAGGGCTACTACGCGGCCATCGGCAAGCCGGTGGAGATGCTGGAGGCGGATTGGCCCTCCCACCAGGGGCTGGTGCTGGCTCGCTTCCCGTCCGCGGAACACGCGCGGGCGTTCTGGAATTCGGACAAATACCAGAAAGAGATCAAGCCGCTGCGCGCCGGGGCCGGCCGATTTACCGTGGGACTGTTCGAGGAACTGCCCGTCCCCGGCCACATCGAGTGGGCGAAGAGCGGCTTCTGAGTCGGGCGGCCGGCCCGCAGAGCGTTATCCGGGGTCGCGGAACCGCGGCGAGCGCTTCTCCATATTGGCCATCACGGCCTCGATCTGGTTCGGCTGCAGCATGAGTCCGGACTGAAGTTCGGCCTCCAGGGCGAGTCCCGTGGCGCCGTCGCCCACGAACGCCTCTTCCAGCAGACGCTTGCTGGCGCGGATCGCGTCCGGCGAGCGATTGGCGATCTCGGCGGCGAGCCCGCGGGCGGCCTGCAGAGGGTCGGATTTCACGGCGGTCACGAGACCGACGTCCGCCGCTTCCCTGCCGTCCAGGATGCGGCCGCTGAAGGTCAGCTCCTTCAGCCGGTCCAGCGGCATGACGCCGCGCAGCGTATGGGTCAAACCCATGTCCGGTATCAGGCCCCACTTGATCTCCATGACCGAGAGGCGGGCATCCGGCGCGGTGTAGCGGATGTCGGCCCCCAGCGCGATCTGCAGGCCGCCGCCGAACACCACGCCCTCCAGCGCCGCGATCACCGGTACCGGCAGCGCCTTCCAGACCCACGCGGGGCTCTGGAACAGATTGGCGGGCGTGTCGCCCCGCGGTTGCATGGCCTCCGCCGCGAAGCCGGGGCCATCTCCGTCGCCGGGTCCGGGTTGGGTAAACGTCGAAGTATCGATGCCAGCGGAGAAGTTGCCGCCCTCGCCACGGAGCACGACCGCCCGCACGTCCGCGCGACCGGCCAGCGACTCGCCGGCCTCGATGATGGCGTGGAACATCTCCCGGTCCAGCGCGTTGTACTTCTCCGGGCGGCTCAGCGACACCTCCGCCACATGATCCCGGACCTTCACATGTAACCTTTTACTCATACCCGTACTCATACCCGGCTCCGTCTCCACCGCCTGTTAAGATGCTCCGTCGTTCCACCCGTCGCTGAGGGACAGCCGGATGATAGCTGGATGATAGCTGGATGATGAGGAAAAAGTCTGACCCCACTGCAGACGCCACAGCAACTCCGCACACCCCACTCACCCGCCTGGCCGCGTTGGCGGCCATGGGCCTGCTGCTGGTCGGCTGCGCCGGCAGAATGCCGGTCGAGCCGGCGCCGCCCACGGAGGAGAGGCACGCGGCCGACGTCGACCGGGCGACGGCCACCGAGTACCGCGTCGATCCGGAGGCCTCCCTGCTGCAACTCTACGTCTATCGCGCGGGCCCGCTGGCGCGGCTGGGACACAACCACGTGGTCGCGAGCCGGGACCTGCAGGGGACCGTCTGGTACCGGGACCGGCAGGGCCGCTCGGCGTTCCGCATCAGCCTGCCGGTGGCACAGCTGACCGTCGACGAACCCGGGTTGCGCGAGGCCGCCGGCGACGACTTCCCCGGCGAAATCCCCCCCGAGGACATCGAGGGGACCCGCGGCAACATGCTTGGTGAGGCAGTGCTGGATGCGGCGCGCCATCCCGAACTGAGCGCCGAACTGGTGGCGGTGGAGAACAGCGGCGAGGCATTGACGGTAACGACGGCGCTCACGATCCGCGGACGGCGCAGGCTGGTGGACTTCCCGCTGCGTGTGCGAGTCGACGAGGACCGGCTGGTGGCCACGGGCGAGACCACGGTGAGCCATGCCGCGCTCGGCCTGGAGCCGTTCAGCATCATGGGCGGCGCCCTCTCCGTGGCCGAGGATATCGGCGTGCGCTACCGGGTGGTGGCGCGCCGGCGCTGACCGATTACTGCAACTTCAGCAGCACCCAGGCGGCGGCGTCCGCCGCAGTCTCCTTCACGGCCCGCCACCAGCCCCAGTCGTTCTGACGCTCCCACTCGCGCTGCGTCTCGAAGATGACGTAGGCGTGGATGGCCTCGATGTCCTCCTCGCTCAGACGATTCTCGAAGCTCGGCATGCCGGCTCCCGCCAGCAGTCCCTTGCCCACGATCTGCGCGAATATCTCGTGCCGGTCGGGCGTGAGGTAGCGCAGATCGGGGATCACGCCGCCGCCGATCACGCGGAAGCCGTGGCACACGGCGCAGTGGCGGGCGTACTGATCGAAGCCCCGTTCCAGCATCTCGTCGCTCGTATCGAGTTCCGGCGGCTCGGGCATCTCCGCCAGGGGCGCCGGGCCGGGCGGCGGGCTACCGTCGGCACCCACCTTGTAGGCCAGCATGCGCCCCGTCGCGCCGCTCACGACATTGTCGTTCACGGCACCGCCGTACAGCGCCATGGCGCCGCCCCAGCCGGCCAGCACCGCGACGTACTGTTCGCCGTCCACCTCGTAGCTGATCGGTGCCGCCACGATGCCGTTGTTCGCCGGCGCCTGCCAGAGCCGCTCGCCGTCCGCCGCCCGGTAGGCGCTGAAGAAGCCCATGGCGTCGCCCTGGAAGACGAGGCCGCCGGCGGTGGAAAGGACGCCGCCGTTCCACGGGTGCTGGTGGGGGACGCGCCAGACAGCCTCCTGGCGCACCGGATCCCAGGCCAGCAGGGAGGCTTTCACCAGCTGGCGGTACATGCTGCGCTCGATGTCGGGGCCGAGCTGCATCGGCGTGGTGCCCTTCGCCATGTCGGTGCCCGTCTGCCAGTAGGTCGACGCGCGCGGCGACTCCGGGTCGGCGCCGTAGGTGGCAGGCACGTCCATCGCGGGGACGTAGACCAGGCCAGTCTGCGGGCTGTACGACATCGGCTGCCAGTTGTGCGCGCCCGACGGCGACGGAAAGGTCAGCCGGGGCTCGTCCGAATAACGCGCGTCCGGGAGCTCCACCGGCCGGCCGGTCTCCGGATCCACGTGGGTAGCCCAGTTGATGCGCACGAAATTCTCGGCGCTGATGAAGCGGCCGTCGCGACGGTCGAGCACGTAGAAGAAGCCGTTCTTCGGTGCCTGCATGATCACCGGCATGGTCTCGCCGCCGATCTCGATGTCCGCCAGGATCATGTGCTGGGTGGCGGTGTAGTCCCAGGTCTCGCCGGGCGTCGTCTGGTAATGCCAGACGTACTCCCCGGTGTCCGGGCGCAGCGCCATAATGGAGGACAGGAACAGATTATCGCCGCCGCCCGGGCTGCGCTGCTTCTGGTTCCAGGGCGAACCGTTGCCCACCCCCACGTAGAGCAGGTCCAGGTCCGGGTCGTAGGCCATGGAATCCCAGACGGTGCCGCCGCCGCCGAGCTTCCACCACTCGCCGTTCCAGGTCTCGGCCGCCATGGCCATGATCTCGTCCTCGAAGCCATCGGCCGGGTTGCCCGGAACCGTGTAGAAGCGCCAGATCATCTCGCCGGTGTCCGGGTCGTAGGCGCTCAGGTAGCCGCGCACGCCGTACTCGCCGCCGCCGTTGCCGATCAGCACCTTGTTCTTCACCACCCGCGGCGCGCCGGTGATGGTGTAGGGCTGCGACTGGTCGACCGTGACCCGCTCCCACAGCTTCTCGCCGGTGACCGCATCGAGCGCGACGAGACGGCCGTCGAGAGTGCCGAAGAAGACCTTGCCCTCCCAGATCGCGACGCCGCGGTTGACGGCGTCGCAACACGCATTGCGCCCGGTGGCGCGGGGCACCTGCGGATCGTGGCTCCAGAGTTTCTCGCCGGTGCGTGCATCCAGCGCGAAGACCATGCTCCAGGAGCCGGTGACGTACATCACGCCGTCGACCACGATGGGCGTGGCCTCCTGGCCGCGCCGGGTGGGCAGTTCGAAAGACCAGGCGAGACCCAGTTCGTCCACGTTCTCCGTATCCACCTGGGCGAGCGGACTGAAGCGCTGCTCGCTGTAGGTGCGGCCGTGGGTGAGCCAGTTGCCCGGCTCGCCGTCGGCCTCGACGATGCGTTCGCCGTCGACGCGTTGCAGCGACTCCCGCGTCTGCTCGTCCAGTGCCGCGGCGGCGGCCGGCGGCAGCGTGGCGGCCAGCAGCGCAAGGAGTACCAGTCCCCGCCCGGATTTCGACCGATCCATCAGCTATCTACCCCCTCAAAGCGACAGAGTGCATCTGCCATTCGACACGACCGTGACACCCCGCTCCGGGACCCGGCAGCGAAACGAGATCAGGTTCCCATCCTGCCACATCTCCGTCAGTATTCGCTCGCCCGGGAACACCGGCGCCGAGAAGCGCGCATCGAAGCCCGTGATCAGCGTGTGGTCGTACTCGCACACCGTTTTCAGCACGGCATGGCAGGCGAACCCGTAGGTGCACAGGCCGTGCAGGATCGGCCTGTCGAAACCGGCCCGGGCGGCGAGCGCGGGGTCGGCGTGGAGCGGATTGCGGTCGCCGTTCAGCCGGTAGAGCAATGCCTGTTCCGGCCGCGTGGCGAGTTCACAGGTAAGATCCGGCTCCCTGTCCGGCTCCGGGTGGGGCGCCGGGCCCGAACCGGCCGGTCCGCCGAAGCCGCCGTCGCCGCGCGCGAATATCGTATTGCCGAGGGTGAACATGGCCGTGTCGTCCCGGGCGAGGCGGCCCTCGGTCTCGGTGAGGATGATGGCGCCCTTGCCCTCCCCCTTGTCATAGGCCGCCGTCACGCGGGAGTCCAGCAGGAGCTCGCCGGCCGGCGGCAGCGGCCGATGCAACGTCAGGCGCTGCTCGCCGTGCAGCACCCGTGAAAAGTCCCAGCCGCTTGCGTCCAGATAGCCGGCGAAGCCGTCGGTCCGGAGCACGGTGGAAAGCGTGGGCACCGTCTTCAGCACGCGCCGCTCGCAGACGTAGCCGAGCTCGCGCTCGTCGGTCGGATCCTGGCCGAAGCCGACGCCAAGGGCATAGAGCAGGGTCTCACGGTCGGTCCAGGCGACCCGCTCGTCCTTCGCCCGGCAGGCCATCAGTCTGTCGTAGTCCAGTGCCATGTTCAGTGTCCCGTGATCCGCTCCGTGATCGGCTGCCCGGCCGGCTCAGTGTTCGTCCTGCCACCACGGATAAAACGGCGGCATGTGCTCCGAGACCCGCAGCGGGAACTGCGGCTTGCGTTTCTCCAGGAAGCTCGCGACGCCCTCCGCCGCATCTGCGGACTGCCCCATGTGCCAGATCGCCTGAGACTCGAGGAGATGTGCCTCGTGCGGCCCGGCGGCACCCAGCATGCGCCAGACCAGCGCGCGCGCCAGCGCCACCGACACCGCGCCGGTGTTCTCGGCTATCTCCGCCGCCAGCGCCCGGGCCCTCGGCAGCAGCGCATCCGGCGCGAGCACTTCCGAGACGAGGCCGGCCTCCCGCGCCTCGTCCGTGCCGAAAACCCGGGCGGTGGCGAACCACTCCATGGCCTTGCTGACACCGACGATGCGGGGCAGGAACCAGCTCGAGCAGGCGTCCGGCGCGATGCCCCGGGCGAGGAAGACGAAGCCGAGCTTGTTGTCCGGCACCGTCAGCCGGATGTCGGCCGGCAGCGTCATGGTCAGGCCCACGCCCACCGCCGGCCCGTTGATCGCCGCGATGATCGGCTTCGGGCAGTCGAACATGGCCAGCGTGACGCGGCCACCGCCGTCACGATGGGCCTCGGCGCTGCGGTCGGCCCGGTTGAAGGTGTCGCCGCCGGACTCGAGATCGGCCCCGGCGCAGAATGCCCGGCCCGCGCCCGTCAGTATCACCACACGCACGTCGTCGTTGCGCCCGGCTTCGGCGTAGGCGTCGATCAACGCATCGCGCATCGCCGGGTTGAACGCGTTCAGCCGGTCCGGCCGGTTCAGCGTGATGGTCATCACGCCCTCGGCCACGTCGAGCAGGATGGGCTCGCTCATCCGCCCCCGGCTCCCGCCCGCAGCGCATAGTCCCAGGCGATCTCGGCCAGGGGCTGCACCGAACGCGCCGACTGCTTCGCGTGTTCGCTGGCCGCCGTGCCGTCGCGCACCCGTCCGGCGATACCCTGCAGGATCGCCGCGATGCGGAAGAAGTTGTAGGCGGCATAGAAATCCCGGTTCTCGATGCCTTTGCGGCCGGTGCGCTCGCAGTACATGTCCACGTATTCGTCCTCGGTGGGGATACCGAGCGGCTTCAGTTCGCGGTCCTTGAGACCGCTGGAGCCGACCCCCAGCGGCGGCATCTGCCAGCTCATGAGGTGGTAGGTGAAATCGCCCAACGGGTGCCCGATGGTGGAGAGCTCCCAGTCCAGCACGGCGATCACGCGCGGCTCCGTGGGATGGATGATCATGTTGTCCAGGCGGAAATCACCATGGACGATGCTGGACGAGTCGTCGTCCGGGATGTTCTCGGGCAGCCACTCGATCAGGCGGTCCATCTCGGGGATCTTCTGCGTCTCCGAGGCGTAGTACTGTTTCGACCAGCGCGAGATCTGGCGGGCGAAGTAGTTGCCCGGCTTACCGAATGTCTCCAGGCCGGCCGCGACGTAGTCAACGGAGTGCAGCGTGGCGATGGTCGCGTTGACATGGTCGTAGATGGCGGTGCGCTCGTCCGGCTCCAGCGCCGGCAGGTCCAGCTCCCAGAAGATGCGCCCGTCCACGCAGTCCATGATGTAGAACATCGTGCCAACCACGCTCTCGTCGTCGCACAGCACATAGGGCCGCGGCACGGGAAAGTCCTGCTCGTACAGGGCGCTGATCACCCGGAACTCCCGGTCCACCGCATGCGCCGATGGCAGCAGTTTGCCCGGCGGCTTGCGCCGCAGCACGTACTGTCCCGAGGGCGAACTGAGCCGATAGGTGGGATTCGACTGGCCGCCGCGGAACTGGCGCACCGTCAGCGGTCCCTCGAAACCTTCCACGTGCCCGGCCATGTATTCCTCGAGGCGAGCCTCGTCGAAGCGGTGCGCCTCCACCACCTCCTTCGTGCCGGAGAATTGTTCCTGTCTGCTCGCCAAGGCTACGCCCCTCCCTTCGCCCGCGGCTCGACGAAGAAATCCGGGTAAGGTTCGTTCTCCGGTACCACACGGTAGGACGTGAGGTCCGTAATGCCGACGCTCTCCAGCACCTCGTCGTCCACGCAGAAGTTGCCGGTGAACTCGCGGCTCGGGCGGGTGAGAATCACGTGCGCCGCGTCCGCCATGACTTCCGGCTTCAGCGAGTGGGCCACCATATCGTCACCGCCGAGCAGGTTCTTCACCGCCGCGGTAGCAATCGTGGTGCGCGGCCAGAGCGCGTTTACGGCCACGCCCTTGTCCCGGAACTCGCCGGCCATGCCGAGCACGCACAGGCTCATGCCGAACTTGGCCATCGTATAGGCGACGTGGGGCGCGAACCATTTCTCTTCCATGTTCAGCGGCGGAGAGAGATTCAGGATGTGGGGGTTGTCCGCCTCCAGCAGGTGGGGCAGGCAGGTCTTGGAGACCAGGAAGGTACCGCGCGTGTTGATCTGGTGCATGAGGTCGTAGCGCTTCATCTCCGTCTGCAGCGTGCCGGTCAGCGAGATGGCGCTCGCGTTGTTGACGCAGATATCGAGCCCGCCGAAGCGCTCGACCGTCGCCGCCACGGCCGCCTGTACCTGCTCCTCGTCACGGATGTCGCAGACGACGGGCAGCGCCTGGCCCCCGGCTTCCTCGATCTCCTCGGCCGCCGTATAGATGGTCCCCGGCAGTTTCGGATGGGGCTCGGCTGTCTTGGCGGCGATGGCGATGTTGGCGCCGTCCGCCGCGGCCCTTTTGGCGATGGCCAGACCGATGCCGCGGCTGGCTCCGGAGATGAATAGCGTCTTGCCTTCGAGTGTGCTCATGGTATGGCGGCCCCTTCCGGTCGTAAATTGCAGTGATTCATGATAACTCAGTCGTCCGCCCCGGCCGTGGCCACGGGCAGGTGTGCGAGGTAGTCGATGACGGCGGCGGTGAAGGCGTCGTTGCGGTCGCCCGCCACCATGTGATCTGCATGCGCCACGTTGACGTAGTCGGCCCGGGGGATCACCTGCAGCGTGTGCCGGACGCTGGTCTCGTCCATCACCTCGGACAGTCCGCCGCGGACCAGCAGTACCGGCACGGCGATACGGGCCGCGGCCCGCTCCACGTCGGCGAACTCGGCGATGTGCCCGGACTCCGAGGCGTGATCCAGCATGCGGGGATCCCAGTGCCAGCGCAGCCGGCCGTCGGCGCTCTCGCGCAGATTCTTGATCAGGCCGCTCGGGTCCCGGGGCCGCTCACGGTGCGGCAGATAGGCCGCGACGGCGTCAGCGGCCTCCTGCAGGTCGGCGAAACCGTCCGGGTGGGCGCTCATGAATTCGAGGATACGGGCGACGCCGGCCCGGTTCATGGAGAGCCCTACGTCCACGAGGATCACCGCCCGCACCAGGCCGGGCACCCTCTCGCCGGCCGCCAGCATCGAGCCGATGCCGCCGAGGGAGGCACCCACCAGGACCGTCGGGCGGTCCAGCGTACGCAATACGGCCGCGATATCGTCCGCGATGGCGTGGAAGCTGTAATCGCCGTCCGCCACCCATTCGCTGTCGCCATGGCCGCGGTGATCGAGGGCGATCGCCCGCAGGCCCGCCTCGGCGAGCAGGCGGGCCGTATCCGACCAGGCGTGGCGAGTCTGGCCGCCGCCGTGCAGCAGCAGCACCGGCGGCGCGCCGGCGGCGCCCCACCCTTCCGCGGCGAGCCGATTGCCCGCCGAGCCGGTGAACGTCAGCTCCTCGGGGTCATTGCTGTGGTCTGCGCTGTGTCCGCGCGGGTGGGCAGGGATAAGCGTCTCTCCGGGTCCTGCGGGGGTGCCGGCGCGGCCGCGCCGCGCAAGGCGGCGCAAGAATGCGGCGGGACCGGGCAAATGTCAAAATAGCCTGATTGCAGGGTCACTGCAGGATCACAGGGGACCGGGCCATGGCAGTCGGCAGCTACCGGCAGATGACGGAAGGGCTGCGTTTTCCCGAGGGACCGATCGCGATGCCGGACGGCAGCGTCCTCCTGGTGGAGATCGCTCGCGGCACGCTCTCGCGGGTAACCGAGCGCGGCGAAGTCGAGGTGGTGGCCGAGACCGGCGGCGGTCCGAACGGCGCGGCAATCGGGCCGGACGGGTACTGTTACGTCTGTAACAACGGCGGCCTGCGCTTCGTCGAGTCCGGCGGTCTGCTGATCCCCGTGGGCACGGCCGCCGACGACGAGTACGAGGGCGGCTCTATCCAGCGGATCTGCCTCGAGTCGGGCAAAGTGGAGACTCTCTACACCCACTGCGGCGATATCCCGCTGCGCGGGCCGAACGACATCGTGTTCGATGCCGCGGGCGGCTTCTGGTTCACGGACCTGGGGAGGAACACCGGCACCGGCGAGGATCTGGCCGCGGTCTATTACGCCCGGCCCGACGGCTCACGCATCGAGCGTGCGCTGTTCCCGCTGCACCACGCCAACGGCATCGGGCTCTCCCCGGACGAGAGCGTGCTCTACGTCGCCGAGACCTGGACCGGACGGGTCTACCACTATCCGCTCACCGGGCCGGGCACGGTGGGTTGCGGCGCCGATACCGCGGATCCCGCGCGCCTGCTGTACGGCGCCCCGGGCCTGCAGCTGTTCGACTCCCTGGCCGTGGACGGCGCGGGCAACGTGTGCGTGGCCACGGTGATCAGCGGCGGCATCACGGTGATACCACCGGCCGGCGGACAGGCGGAACACCTGGCGCTGGACGACCCCTACACCACCAACATCTGCTTCGGCGGCGACGGGCTGGGCACGGCCTTCGTGACCCTCTCGGGCACAGGGCGCCTGATCTCCTTCGACTGGCCCCGGCCCGGCCTCGCGCTCAACTTCCTGAATCGCTGAGCTAAAAGTAGCGCGCAACCACTATGCTATGATCCGGGACCGCCCGGACGGCGAGCGCCCAGCGCCACTACTCCATGGTCGAATCCTTCCACCCCGTCGCCAGAGTCTCCGCTATCCCGAAGAAGCAGTGCCGGAGCTTCACCGTGGCCGGCAGTGACATCGTGGTGGCCCACACCACGGACGGGTTCTTCGCCGTGGCGGATCTGTGCACGCATGCCGAGGCCCGGCTGAGCCAGGGCCGGCTGAAGGGCTGCCGCATCGTCTGCCCGCTGCACGGCGCCGCCTTCGACCTGCGGGACGGGAGCGTGGTCAAGGGACCGGCCATGCTGCCGGTCAGACCGTATCCGGTGCGCATCGTGGGGGATATGCTCGAGGTGGGCGTAAGCTGACGGCGACGTCGCACCGTGATGCGAGGACCAGCGGACCCGGACAAACACAGAGACAGAGCGGAACCAGGACCGAGACATGCCTACAGCCGAAATCAATAACCACAAGATGTACTACGAGATCCACGGCGACGGGCCGCCGGCCATCTGCATGGGCGGCTGGGGCACCTACTGCCACGGTGGGGAACGCCACCTGGCCCGCGGCCTGACCGACGCCTACTCCGTGCTGATCATCGACTACCGGGGCATCGGCGAATCGGACGACGACCTCTCCGTTGAACCGTCCATGGACCTGTACGCCGACGACGTCATCGGCCTGCTCGAGCACCTGGACTGGACCGACGTGCACTTCGTCGGTCTGGTCGGCATGGGCGCCTGTATCTCCCAGATCGTAGCCATCAAGCGCCCGGATCTCGTCCGCTCCATGGTGAACATGGGTGCCTGGGCCCGCTGCGACGACTTCCTCGCCGACCAGCTGCGGCTGTTCAGCGACGTACACCGGGATTCGGGCTTCTACGCGTTCCAGAAGTTCGTGACAGTGATGTCGTTCCTGCCCGAGTACTACAACGCCCACAAGGACAAGCTGCTCGGGCCAGACGGCGGCTGGAAGGAACTGAACGGCCGGCAGGAAGCCCACGCGCGCTTCGTGCAGGCCTGCATCGCGCACGACGTGGCCGACCGGCTCGACCGTATCGAGGCGCCTTCGCTGATCATCCACGCGGGCCGGGACCTGGTGACGAGTCCGCGCACGACGCTGCCCCTCGAGGAGGGTATCCCGAATGCCCGGGGCGTCATGATGGAAGACGTCGCCCACGTAGTCGCGGGCAAGGATCAGAAGATCCGTTTCTGCGACACGCTGCTGCCATTCCTGGCCGAACACTGAACCGCCGCGGAGGATCCCGACAATGAAAGCGATACTCGAGGGCATCCGGGTCGTCGACCTGGGGCGCTACGTCGCCGGGCCCTACTGCGCCACGCTGCTGGGCCACCTGGGCGCCGAGGTGATCCGGGTGGAGAAGGTGGGGGGCGGCGAGGATCGCTACCTGGCCTCGCTTGCCGACTCCGGCGAGGGCGCCCTGTTCCTGCAGACCGCAGTGAACAAGCGGGGCATGACGCTGGACTTCTCGCGGCCGGAAGGGCGCGAGATTCTGAAGCGGCTGGTGGCCACCGCGGACGTCGTGGTGGCGAACCTGCCCGGCGCCGCCCTGAAGCGCTACGGGCTGGACTACGCCACGCTCAGGAAGATCCGCCCCGACGTGATCGTGGCCAATCAGAGCACCTTCGGCGACCAGGGCCCCTGGGCAGGCCGGCCGGGTTTCGACGGGCTCGGCCAGGCGATGTCCGGCGCCGCCTGGTTCGGCGGCGGGCCGGGCGAGCCCTCCAAGGCGGCGGCGCCCTGGGTGGACTTCTCCACGGCGGCGCTGTCGGCGATGGGCGTGCTCGCGGCGCTGATGCACCGGCGCGAGACCGGCGAGGGCCAGCACGTGGAGGCGACGCTGCTCGGCACGGCGCTGGCCGTATTCGGCACCATGCTGACCGAGGAAGGCGCGCTGCACCTCGGCCGCCAGCCGGCCGGGAACCGATCTCAGCACGCGGCCCCGGCGGACATGTTCCCCACCCGCGACGGCCACATCCTGGTGCAGATCGTCGGTGACGGCCTGTTCCGGCGCTGGGCGGAGCTGGTGGGCGCCAACGAATGGCTGGACCACGACAACCGCTTCGATACGGACCAGTCCCGCGGCGACAACCGGGACCTGATCTGCGAGCGCATGGCGGACTGGTGCCGGGACAAGACCACGAAACAGGCGCTCGCCGCGCTGGCGAAGGCCGGCCTGCCGGCGGCGCCGGTACTGAGCCCCGCCGAGGCGCTGGACCACCCCCAGATCCGGGCCATGGGCGTGCTGAAGCCGGTCTCCTTCCCCGGCGCGCCGAAGGACGTACCGGTGGCCGATCTGCCTCTGCGCCTCTCGGCGAACGCGAGCGGCATGCGTGAGCGACCGCCCCTGCTGGGCGAACACACCACCGAGATCCTGACCGAACTGGGCTACAGCGAACGGGAGATCACGTCGCTGCGCCACGACGAGGTCATCTGACTAGACGCAGTCCCTGCGCTCCAGCGCCGCGGCGATGATCTCGCCGTGGTCGAAGGCGAGTTCCGGCAGATCGTCGAGCGGGAACCAGCGGACCTCAGCGGCATCGCTGGCGGCCTCCGGCAGCGCCTCGTCCACCGCGGGACCCCCGGTCCAGGCCACGCTGACCACGCGTCCGCGGGGATCGCGGCCGGGCCGGCCGAAGGCCCCCACCTGCACCAGCGGGCCGGCTTCGAGGCCGGTCTCCTCCGCCAGTTCCCGGCGCGCCGCGGATTCCAGATCCTCATCCATCTCGACGAAGCCACCGGGCAGTGCCCAGCGCCCCTCGTAGGGCGGTTTGCCACGCCGGATCAGGAGTATCGAGGGCCGCGGCCGTGCCGCGATGAGGACCACGTCCGCGGTCAGGGCCGGGCGGGGATGTTCGTAGAACGGCATGGCGGCATTGTAGCCGGAGCGGTCCCCGGCCACAGCCGCGGCGGCGCTACTTGCCGAGCGCCTTGCGCAGCGAGCTGATGTGCTCGTCCGACTCCCGCATGATCGCGAAGAAGTCGGTGGCCTCCACCGCCAGCTTGGCGCTGGCCGGGACCTGCTCCAGTTGCACCTCGGTGGTGTCCTCGACCTCGGCCCGGAAGAAGTCGGCCAGCAGGCTGGAGACGATGAGCACGTCCGTGAGATCCGCATCCCCCTCGTGCTCGTATTCCGTCTCCCGGTAGCGGGAGACCGCGGCAGAGACGTCCTCGGAGAAGCTCCAGGACTCGAGGATGGCGCTGCCGATGGCGCTGTGCCACTCGTCCAGTATCTCCTCCAGTTCGGCGGTGTTCGCGAACAGGTCCGGATGATGCTCCGCCTGGTTGATGATGTAGAGCTTGCCGACGCCGTGCATCAGCCCGGCCAGCAGCGCCTCGTCCGCGTTCAGGCGCGTGAACTTTCGTGCCAGCACGTAGCACAGGGCCGCGACGTAGGTGGAGCGGTCCCAGGTGCGTTCCATGAACGGACGCGCCTCCTCCAGGGAGGTGGCATCGCTCATCTGCTGCAGGCCGAACGACATCACCGTATTACGCACCATGTTCTGGCCGAGGCGGGTCACGGCCATGTTCAGTTCCGTGACCGCATGGGTGCCGGGGCGCAGGGCCGCGGAATTGGCGATCTTCAGCAGCCGTGCCGCCAACGCCGGCTCGGCACCGAGCAACTTCACGAGGTCCGCGGTGCTACAGTCCTCGTCAGCGAGCGCCTGGCGGATGCGGACCACGACGTCCGGGAACGAGGGGATCTCCAGATCTCCCCGGGACAGGTGCTCTGCCAGGGACTGGACGAAAGCGAACTTGGCATCCTGGACGGCGGGCTGAGGCTGCATCGACGGGCTTCCTTCCGTTTCTCAACAGGGTTCTACCCGTGCTATCGGCCGCCCCACCGGATACTTTAGCCCGCCGGCGCCGCGCGGGATCCCCTACAGGACCTCGCAGGCCTCCTCGAATGCGAGCCGGGGACTGCGCGGGAACAGCGCTTCCGGGTCGCCGTAGCCAAGGTTGCAGAGGAAATTGGACTTGATCTGCCCGTCTGGCCAGAACTCCCGGTCCACGCCCTCGTTGTCGAAGCCGGACATGGGCCCGCAATCGAGGCCGAGCGCCCGCGCCGCGATGATGAAATAGCCGCCCTGCAGGGTCCCGTTGCGGAACGCGGTGACGTTGCCGGCCTTCTCCTCGCCGGCGAACCAGTCCCTGGCGCCCGGGTTGTGGGGGAACAGCTGGGGAATCTTCTCGTAGAACAACGTGTCGTAGCCGATGATCGCGGTGGCCGGTGCGGCCATGGTCTTGTCCACGTTGCCCTCGGTCAGATGCGGACGCAGCCGCTCCTTCGCCCCGGCGCTGGTGAGAAACAGGATGCGCGCCGGGCAGCAGTTCGCGCTGGTCGGGCCGAACTTCATGAGATCGTACAGCGCCCGCAGGTCGGCCTCGTCCACCGGCCGATCCTGCCAGGCGTTGTGGGTCCGCGCCTCGCGGAAGATCCGGTCCAGCGCGGCGTCGTTTATTGCTCCATCACGCATCGTCGTCTTGCCTCTCTCCTGTGCCCTCGACAGCGAATCATCTAAACACAGATGACCAAGCCCTGCAGCGCGCCCGCACCGATGGCACCGGCTTGCCCCGGCCGGACCTCTTTGCCATAGTCCGGTGCGGTCGGCGCGCAGCGCCGACTCCGCCAGAGGATTCCGGGCCAGCCGGGTGAGCGATAGTGAGCGACCAGGAAACGACACAGCTGCGCCGCATCGCGCGCAACCTGGGTGTAGGCAACGTCCGCCGGCACATCTTCCTGTGCTGCGACCAGACCGAGCCGAAATGCTGCGACCGCGAGCAATCCCTGCAGTCCTGGTCGTTCCTGAAATCCCGCCTGCAGGAGCTGGGGCTCGTCGGGCGGGGCGGCATCTACCGCACCAAGGCGAACTGCCTGCGCATCTGCCGCGACGGCCCCGTCGCCGTCGTCTATCCGGAAGGAGCCTGGTATCACGGCTGCACGCCCGCGGTACTGGAGGAGATCATCCAGCGCCACCTCGTGGGCGGCGAACTGGTCGAGGAGAACCTGATCACCGTCGCCCCGCTGGACGGGGACGAGGCCGACGACGAGTAACCGTAACGGGTAACGTGCGCGCGGCTCAGTCCGCGTGCTGCCAGCGGCCGTCCTCCTGCCGCACCCGCCCCTCGTCCTCCAGCTTGCCCAGATGGGCGCGCAGGGAGTACCTCGCCAATGGCAGCAGCCTCGGATCCACCTCGTCGTATACCTCGGCCAGCAACACATCGATCTCGCAGGGCTCGACGCGCGCCAGGCGCTCCAGCACCTTCGCCTCGCGTTCGTTGCGGTGAGCGATGATCCAGTCCACCACGGCATCAGGCGACTCCAGCATCTCGCCGTGCCCCGGCGCGATGCGCGCGAGGCCGTAGGTCTTCAGCAGCTCCAGGGAGCGCAGGTACTGGGCCATGTTGCCGTCCGGCGGCGCGATCACCACCGTGGAGCCGTTCATGATGTGGTCGCCGGTGAACACCAGGCTCTCGTCGACCAGCAGGTAGCAGGCATGGTTGGACGCGTGTCCCGGCGTGTGGATGACCTCCAGCGTGTACTCGCCGCAGGCGATGCGCTCGCCGTGGGATACCGCCCGGTCGGGAGTGAAAGCGCGGTCGTTCTCCGGCGTCGGCGGCGGCGGCATGCCGAGCAGCTCGGCGCCGCTGCGCTCCGCCAGCAGCGTCGCCCCGGGGGAGTGATCCCGGTGCGTGTGGGTGACCAGCACCCGGCGCAGCCGCTCGCCCGCCGCCTGCATGATCAGCTCGATATGGGCCTCGTCCGCGGGGCCCGGGTCGATCACGGCGATCGCTTCCGTGCCGATGAGATACGTATTGGTGCCCGGACCGGTCATCATCCCGGCATTCGGTGCGATGAGGCGCGATACCAGCGGGGAGACGCGCTCCAGCCGGCCGGCGACGAGTCCGCTCATCCGGCCTCCGCGTAGCCGTCGTCCCAGGGCATGAGCACCCGGTGGCCGTCCCCGGCGCCGACCACCTTCGGCAGAATCTCCTGAATGGCCGCCTTGTCCCGGGCCGCCATTGCGTCCAGCAGGTCGCCGGTCGTCCGGAAATCCCGGATCAGCGAGAGGTTGGAGACGGTGGGCGGATGCAGCCGGAGCTGCTTGCGCATGGCGGGCTCCAGCGCCTCGCAGGGCCGGATCCACAGGCTCTCGACGGTCTCGCGGCCGTCGTGCACGCCGTGCTGCCCCGGCGGCACGCCGGCGACGAAGAAGCGAGTGGCATAGCGCCGCGGCAGCACCTCCGGCGTGGTCCAGAAGCTGACGTAGTGCATGCGGTCGCAGGCGAGCCGCAGGTTTTCCCGCTGGCAGAGCTCCAGGGCACTCATGCGCCCGGCGTCGAGCTCCACCCGATAGCGCGCGAAATCGGCCTCGCGCCCGGCGGCACCCGGGTCGATGTAGCAGCCGGCAGCGTCGCAAGCGAGCAGGTAGCCGCTCTCCTCGAAGGTCTCACGGATGCCCGCCACCCAGAAGCGCAGCCCCCCGCTCTCCAGGCCCAGCTCCGCACTCGCGGATTCATCGTCGAGGCCCGTGCAGACGGCCTCCAGATCAGTCTCTTCGTCGGCGGCGGCCGCAACGCCGCCGGGGAACACCCAGGCGCCGCCGAAGTCGGCCTTGCCGTGGCGCTGCATCATGAAGACCTCCACGCCGTCGGCGCCGTCGCGCACCAGCATCACGGTGGCGGAGTCGACGGGCAGCGCGGGCGCTTCGGTTTTCCGCAAGTCTGTGTCTTCCGTGGGCATCGGTTGGTAGGATACCGCGAGCAGGCCACAGCGAGAAAAATCCGATGAAGCTCATTACCGCGATCATCAAGCCGTTCCGACTCGACGACGTGCGCAACGCCCTGGCCGAGGTCGGCATTCAGGGCATGACGGTCACCGAGGTCAAGGGCTTCGGCCGCCAGCGCGGCCACACCGAGCTCTACCGGGGCGCGGAGTACGTCGTGGATTTCCTGCCCAAGGCGAAGATCGAGGTGGCTGTGGGCGACGACATGGCCGAGCGCGTGGTGGAGGCCATCTGCGATGCCGCCCGGACCGGCAAGGTGGGCGACGGCAAGATCTTCGTCGCGGATCTCAACCAGGTGGTCCGAATCCGCACAGGCGAATCCGGCGAGCAGGCGATCTGACCGGCCGGCTGCGGCCGGGCGGCGGCGCCCGTCGGCTGCAGATTGTATGCAATCTGCAACAATTCGGGCGGGCATGCGACTTGCGTTAGACCGTTCCGGCACTGAGCGGCGCAAGGCCATTGTATCCCCTGTATACAATCGGCTATCCTCGACGCGACTCGACAACAAAAGAACGACATCAATGGCGAGGTGTTGCGGAAACGCCGCGCCGCGTCGTCAACAGCGGAGGGGACACTCATGAGAACGCTTTTATCGACGGCGCTGGGGGCCTGCGCCGTCTCACTGGTCGGTCTCGGCTATCCTGTCGGCAGCCTTGCCCAGGAGGGCGCCGGGCTCGCCATCGAGGAAATCGTGGTTACCGCCAGGAAGCGCGAGGAATCGCTGCAGGAAATCCCGATCGCGGTTTCCGCCTTCGACGCCCAGACCATCGAGAACCGGGGATTGCAGTCCATCGACGACGTCTCCCGCTTCACGCCCGGCCTGAGCTTCTCCAAGGCCTTCGGCCGCGCGACCGAACGTCCCGTGATACGAGGCCTCAGCAACGTGCTCGCCGGCGTGCAGTTCGGCGTCGAGGCCGGCGCCGCTTACTTCGTGGACGGCGTCTACTACCCCGGCGACATCCAGAATCTGGACCTGGGCGACCTGGAGCGGGTCGAGATCATCAAGGGGCCCCAGAGCGCACTCTACGGCCGTAATACGTATTCCGGCGCCATCAATTTCGTGACCCGGAGTCCCGGTGACGAATTTCGCCTCGACGCCAAGGCGCTGACCGCCAGCGACGGCGAGACCGATTTTCGGGCCACAATGTCGGGTCCGCTCCTGCGTGACGTGCTCGGCGCCAGCCTGACCGCCCGCGCGTACGACTACGACGGCGAATGGACCAATACCATCACCGGCGGAACGGTGGGTGACGAGTCCTCGCGTTCGCTCAGCGGCGTGCTCGACTGGACGCCCACGGACACGTTCAGCCTCCGAACCCGCGTGCAGTTTAATGACGACGACGACGGACCACCGCCGATCTTCCTCCAGCCCGCCGAGTCGAACAACTGCTTCCCGGGCTTCCGCTCGATGGCGTCCTGGATTCTCACGGGAAGCAGCAACAACAACCAGTACTACTGCGGCCAGATCAATCCGGGCCAGGTGGCGCTGAACACGGATGCGATCTCCGGCTCCAGCCCAACAGTGCCAGGCCTCCCGCCGGGCTCCACCTTCTTCGGGAACCTGTACTCGGGTAATGACGGTACTGCGTTCGACGGACTGGAGCGCGAGCAGACGCTAGTGAGCCTGCTGGCGGACTGGACCATCGGCCCGGGCTACGAACTGACCGCTTCCAGCGCCTTCCGCACGGACGAGGTGAAGACGGGCTACGACAGCGACCATACGTCGGTGAATTTCTTCTTCGCGCCCCTTCCAAGCGGCATTGCAGAAGGATTCTTCGCCAACACCAACCGCGACGACATCGACGACTACTCGGTGGAAGTGCGTTTTGCCTCGCCGACCGATCGCGCCTTTCGCTGGCTGATCGGAGGGTTCTTCTACTCCCAGGAGCTCGAGGGCAGCGACATCACCTTCGCAGACCCGGACGGTGGTCCCGTAATCGACATCTCCGACACCCGCAACGAGGCCTGGTTCGGTTACATCGAGTACGACTTCACTGACCGCCTAACGGCCAGCCTGGAAGGGCGCTATGCGAGCGAGACGAAACAGCTCTGGGAAGAGGCGACTACGACCGAGCCTGTGTTCAATGACCGGGACGAGTGGTCGAACTTCACGCCGCGGGCGACGCTGGACTATCAGATAACGGACGACACGCTTCTCTATGGCGTCATCGCCAAGGGCGTGAAACCGGGCGGCTTCAATGGAAACGCCGGACTGGTCAACGACGCACCCACCTATGAGCAGGAGGAGGCCTGGAATTACGAGCTGGGCCTGAAGGCGAGCCTGAACGAAGGACGGGTGCAGCTCTCGGCAGCGGCCTTTTTCATCGACGCCCAGGACATCCAGCTGACGACACCGGTGCCCAACCCCGCCGGTTCTGCCCTGACCTCGATCGCCACCAACCAGGGCTCGGGCGAGGTCATCGGTCTGGAACTGGACGTGCGCGCCAACATCTCCGACCAGCTCGACGTCGGCCTGACCTATGCACTGGCAGACTCCGAGTTCACCGAGGGCTGCGACGACTTCCAGTGGACGCTCACCAGCGGTGGCGGCGAGCTGCAGCCGGGCGGCGAGTCCGTCAGCGCGGACTTCACGGGCAACGGCGACTGCTCCATCGAGGGCAAGCAGTTCCCGATTTCCTCAAAGCACCAGGCGAGCGCCTTCTTCAACTGGTACCTGCCGGCCGGCGGCGCGAACGAGTGGTTCGTCACCGGCGACGTCACCTACGAGTCGAAGAAGTTCGTGCAGGTGCACAACCTGGCCTACGCGCCGGGCGCCACCGTCGCCGGACTGCGGATCGGTTACCAGACGCCGAACTGGAGAGTCTCTGCCTTCGCACGCAATCTCTTCGACGAGGACTCGGTCGTAATCGCGACGCGCTGGCTGGCGATCCCGCTCCTGTCACCGCAGTTCTCCCTGAATCCTGCGGCGTCGATCCCGGGCAGCGCAGCCGGAGGCGCTCCGCGTGCGTTCTTCACCACGTTGCGGCGCGGTCGTCAGATCGGTGCGGAGTTCAGTTACTCCTTCGGCGGCGATTGACCTTCACGACTCCTTCCAGCCCTCGCCGCCCGTGCGGCGAGGGCTTTTTTTTCGGCTGACTGAAATAATCGACCGGGCCGGGCTGGTCTTCCTGACCGGGACCGGTCAGTCTGGACGTACCATGGTCGGCACGGATGACGCTCTTATACTGTTCTCCAAGCGGCCGAAGCACGCCAAGCAGCGGCTCGTGCCCGCACTTGGCGAGGAGCGCACCGCGGAACTGGCGCGGCAGCTGCTCGAATGCGCGCTTGAGGATCTCGCCGGCTGGCCTGGCAGCGCCGTGCTCTCGCCCGCCGATGCGGCCGACGGGGAGTGGGCTGCCGGCCTGGGCCTCGCCGGCGCGCGGATACTGCCCCAGCGCGGCGGCAACCTCGGCGAGCGGCTCAACGACATCGACCTGCGGCTGCGCGACGAAGGATATAAGACCCGGCTGTACGTCGGGATGGACTGCCCGCTCCTCGGCGTGCCGGCACTGACGGACGCGGCGAACGCCCTGGACGAGACAGACGTCGTGCTGGGCGCGGCGGAAGACGGCGGCGTGGTCTTCATGGGTACCGGCCCGGGCTGGCCGCCGCTGGCCGGCCTGCCCTGGAGCACGGAGCGGCTCGCCGACGCGCTGGCCGGGGCGTGCGAGGCCGCGGGCCTGCGGGTGCGCTGGCTGGAGCGGTGGCCGGACGTGGACCGCGCGGCAGACCTGGGTGCGCTCGCCGCCGCCCTGCGCGACGACGCCCGGCCGGCGCGACAGCGGCTGCTGGACTGGCTGTGGGATTGGCTGCGGCGAGAGGAATACGGACAACGGCAGGACGCACAGTGAATTCACGCAAACGCATACTGATACTCGTGGCCGGTCTGCTGGCGCTCGCCGTGGCGGTTTACGCGCTGCCGGTCGGCGGCTGGCTGGAAGCGGTGATCGGCTGGATCGGGGCTCACCGTGAGACCGCGGGGCTGGCATTTTTCGCCACCTACGTGGTGGCCACGGTCTTCCTCATTCCCGGTTCCATCCTCACCGTGGCGGCGGGTTTCCTGTTCGGCGTCGTGGTCGGCACCATCGTGGTCAGCATCTCCAGCGTAGCGGGCGCGACCGCGGCGTTCCTGGTGGGCCGGTCGCTCGGCCGGGACTGGGTGCGGCGCAAGGTGGGCACGGACCGGCGGCTGGCAGCGGTGGACCGTGCCACGGAGGACCGCGGCTTCCTGATCGTCATGCTGCTCAGGCTCTCGCCGGTCTTCCCTTTCAACGCGCTGAACTACTTCCTCAGCCTGACCGGCGTCAAGACGCTGCACTACGTGCTGGCGTCGTGGATCGGCATGCTGCCG
Source organism: Lentisalinibacter sediminis (assembly GCF_040706615.1). Classification (NCBI taxonomy): domain Bacteria; kingdom Pseudomonadati; phylum Pseudomonadota; class Gammaproteobacteria; order Woeseiales; family Woeseiaceae; genus Lentisalinibacter; species Lentisalinibacter sediminis. Next base: position 484,731 of record NZ_JAPDRF010000003.1, read on the forward strand.
GCGACCATCCTCTACGTCTACATCGGCTCGGCAGCACAGGACCTGGCGGCGCTGCTGGCCGGGGACTTCGGCACGGGCACGGCCGGCGACATTCTGTTCTTCGCCGGACTCGGTGCCACGGCCGTGGTGACGGTGCTGGTGACCCGGTTCGCCACCCGCACGCTGCGCACGGAACTCGCACGGGCCGAGGCGGCGGAGTCATGAACGGCTATCCGGGCGCAGCGGCGGACCGGGAGTGGAAGAGCCTCGTCTTCCCGGAGGACTACCGCAACCCCGCACCGGCGGAGCGCTACCACCTGGTGGTGCTCGGCGCGGGTCCCGGCGGGCTCGTCACGGCCATCGGCGCGGCGGGACTCGGTGCCAGGGTGGCGCTGGTCGAGCGTCATGCGATGGGCGGCGACTGCCTGAATGCCGGCTGCGTGCCCTCGAAGGCGCTGCTGGCCATGGCGAAGCGGCGTCGCGCAAGCGGTGGCGAGCAACCGGACTTCGACGACGCCTTCGCCTGGCTGCGCTCGGTGCGCGCGGGGATCGCCCATCACGATTCGGTGGAGCGCTACAGCGAGGCGGGCGTGGACGTATTTCTCGGCGAGGCCCGAATGGTCGACGGCCACACCGTGGCCGTCGGTGATGAGCGCCTGCGTGCGCGCTCGGTGGTGATCGCCACGGGCAGCCGCGCCGCCATGCCGGCCATCGACGGCCTGGCCGAGGCCGAACCACTGACCAACGAGACCTTCTTCGATCAGCGTGCGCAGCCCCGCCGGCTCGCGATCCTCGGCGCGGGCGCCGTCGGCTCGGAACTCGCGCAAGCGATGGCGCTGCTCGGCACCGAGGTGCACCTGTTCGAAGCGGCCGACAGGCCGCTGCCGGCGGAAATCCCGGCTGCCGGCGAACTGGTCGCCGCCCGGCTCAGGGAAGATGGTGTCCACTGCCACTTCGGCGCCGCTGTCGAGTCGGTCCGCCGGCAGGACGGCACGGTGACGGTCCGCGCCGGCGAGATCACGGCAGAGGCGGACGCCGTGCTGGTCGCGCTCGGGCGTCGGCCCAACGTCGAGGGCCTCGAGCTGGAGGCCGCCGGCGTAGACTACGATGCCAGGGACGGGATCCGCATCGACGAGCGGCTGCGCACGTCGAACCGCGCGGTCTACGCGATCGGCGACGTGGCCTCGCAGCAGCGCTACACCAGCAACGCGGACCGCCAGGCCCGGGTCGTGATTCGGAATGCGCTGTTCCCGGGCAGCGGTTCGATGGATGCACGCCACGTAACCCGCTGCGTCTACACGCAGCCGGAGGTCGCCCACGTCGGCGCGGAGGAATCCCGACTGGCGGAGGACGGATTCGACGTCTACGAGGTCGAGTGGAGCGAGCTCGACCGGGGCCAGGCCACGGGCGATACGGCGGGCTTCGCGCGGGTGCTGACGGAGAAGGGCGGCGACCGGATACTCTCCGCCACGCTGGTGGGCAGCGATGCCGGTGAACAGATCGCGCCGCTGTCGATCCTGGTGGCCCGTGGCGAGGGGCTGGGCGCGCTGGACCCGGCCGTCTTCGCCTACCCCACTCGCGCAGAATACCTGCGGCGCCTGGCGGACGCCTACAACCGCAGCCGGCTCACGCCGTTCGTCGCCAGGCTGTTCCGGCTCTGGCTCAGGCTGCGCCGTTGAGTGGCGAGCGCGTCGCCGTGGTTGTCCCCGTGCGCGGAGACGCGCGACCGCTGGCGGAGCTGCTCGGCCGCCTCGGCGACGAGCCCGACCAGAAGATCGTGGTCAGCGCAGGCGACGACACGGCCATAGAACGCATCTGCGCGGAGGCGGGGGCGCGGTGCCTGACCGCCCGGGCGGGCCGTGGCCCCCAGCAGCACGCAGGAGCACTGGCAGCGGGGGCCGACTGGCTGTGGTTCCTGCACGCAGACGCACTGCCCTGCCCCGGCTCGGTCGCGCGGATCCGCGAAGCCGCGGCCGGCGGCGCCGTGGGCGGCCATTTCCGCTTTCGCTTCCAGGGCCCGCAGACTGCCGGTCGCCGACTGCTGGCTGCGCTGATCAACGTCCGCGCCCGCTTCGGCATCCCCTACGGCGACCAGGGGCTGTTCTTCCGGCGCGACGTCTACCTGGAGTGCGGCGGCTTCCCCGACGAACCGCTGTTCGAGGAAGTCCGGCTGGTCCGGCGCGCGCGGCGCCGGGGCCTCTTCGTTAGCCTGTCCTCGCCGCTCGGTGTCTCGCCGCGGCGCTGGGAACGCGATGGCTGGATACGCCGCACGCTGGGTAACCGCATGCTCGCTTTGGGCTATGCTATGGGGTTTTCCCCGCGCCGCCTGGCACGCATCTACGAGAACCGAAAGGAGAACCGGGTCAACCGGCAGACAAGATCATGACCATCTACGCTGGCAATTCCTGGGCGCTGAGACTCGCTTCCGGCTGGACCGGCCGCAGCGAGGACGACGCCGAAGTGCTCTATCACCCCGAGGGCGCCGGCGCGCTGCGCGTGAGCGCGGCGCGCAAGGACGACCCGGTCACGGACGAGGACCTGCAGGGATTCGCGGTCCAGCACCCGGAGGAAGGCGCCGATGCCGAGGCCGTGGAATGCGGCGAGTTCCGGGGCTACCGCTACGACATCGAGGGCGAAAGCGTCCTCGTCCGCCAGTGGTTCCTGCGGGCCGGCACCCTCGCGCTGTTCCTGACCTACAACTGCTCGCTGGAACACGCAGGCGAGGAGGACGAAGCACTGGAGACCATGCTGGAGACGCTGAGCCTTGTTCATGATTGAACGCCCATCGCTTTACCACACGCGAGACGACGAGCCGCGGGGCTATATCGATGCCCACGCGCTCGACGAGCTCTGGTTTCATACCGGCACGGCCTGCAACCTGGCCTGCCCGTTTTGCCTGGAGGGGTCGAAGCCGGGTGACACGCGACTCGACCGCGTCACGCTGGAGGACGTGCAGCCGTTGATGGCGGAGGCGTGCGACCGGGGCGTGCGGCAGTTCTCGTTCACGGGCGGCGAGCCGTTCATCGTCAAGGACTTCGTGCGCATCCTCCGCCATGCCGCCTCGCGACGCCCGTGCCTGGTGCTGACCAACGGGACCGAGCCGGTGCTGAAGCGGCTGCAACAGATCGAGAGTCTGCGGGAATGCCAGCACCCGATCTCGTTCCGCGTCAGCATCGACTGGCCGGACAGGGACCGCCACGATGCGGGTCGCGGCGCCGGCACCTTCGATCAGGCGCTGGAGGGAATACGCTCCCTTGCGGCGCTGGGTTTTCCGGTGTCGCTGGCCCGCCAGGCGGAGAAGAACGAGGACAGCATCGCCGCGGACGAAGTCTTCCGCGAGCTGTTCGCCGCCAATGGCATCGACCGTGACACCCGCATCGTTTCCTTCCCGGATTTCGGCACTCCGGGCAGCGCCTTCGATGTGCCGGAGATCACCGAAGACTGCATGACCCGTTACCACACGGAGAAATCCCGGCGCGGATTCATGTGCGCCTATTCACGAATGGTGATCAAGAAAGGCGGCCGGATGAGGGTGTACGCCTGCACGCTGGTCGATGATGACGAGGACTACGATCTTGGCGGCAGCCTGGCTGAGGCCGACCGCCGCGTCTACCTGCGCCACCATCGCTGCTACAGCTGCTTCGCCTACGGCGCCTCCTGCAGCGAATGAAGGTGATGAAGGTGTGATGAAGGTGCCGGACCGAACTTTTGGAACTTTCTGAACTTGTTGTTCGCTCTGTCGCGTGAGCGTCCTACAGGCGAAAGCCGAAACGCAAGAAAGTTCCAATAGTTCGGTCCGGCACCTTCTACACCTGCTAGCCTGCTAGGCGGGGAAGAAGTCTATGGGTTTGGTGGTGGTGACGGCTTCCACGTCTTTCGCGTCAAAGCGGAAGAGTTTGACGCGTTGGACGAGCTTGCGTTCGAGTTCATCGTCGCCGAGGTCGCTGGAGACGATATCGCAGGCGGTCACCGTCCCCGACGGCGCGATGGTCAGCCTCAGCACGAGCTTGCCCTGCAGCGTGGGGTCACGGCGCAGCGCCCGATTGTACAGCGCGTAGATCGCGCCCTTGTTGCGGTCGAAGACCAGCTCGATCTCCTCGCGACTGCGCGACGCCTTGCCGCTGTCGCCGCTCCGCCGCGCCTCGCCGCCACCGCCGCCGACACCGGCCACCGGGCTCTCCACTTTCGTCGTGTCCCGCGCGGCCAGACCGCTGCCGCCGGTATTGCGCGACAGCGAGGCCGTATTGATGCCGCCGCTGCCGCCCGCCACGTTGGAGGTGATCAGCGAACGCTCGTTGCTGGGACCGCTCCCGACCGAGCCGGTCAGGTCCTTGTCCGCCTTGACCGATGCGACGGCCTGGTTGTCACGCAGGTCCGCGAGCTCGTCTGCGAAGGGCAGCAGCCCCGCCACCGAGGCCTTCTCCCGCGCCTGCTCCACCCGGTCGACCGGCTCCGGTTCCGGCGCGGGTTCCGGGACAACCTCTTCCGGCACCGCCTCCTCGGCCACGACGGGCTCCGGCTCCTCGGGCTTCTCCTCCACCTTCGGCGGCGGAGGAGGCGGCGGCGTGCGCTCTTCCAGCAGCAGCTTCGCGAAGCGCTCCGGAATCTCCTCCGTCTCGAACGGGTCGCGCTCGGGCACCGGCAGCCACGGCCAGATCAGCCCGAGCACGAGCAGCACGCCGCAGACGATCGCGAGGATGCGCCGGAAGCGCTGCTCCTGATCCGTCGAGACGGTCCAGGGCAGCTCGTATTCTCTGTAGAAAGGAATATCCAAACCCCTGCTCCCTGTCACGCCCCGGTGCCGGTGACCTGAGCGAGCTGCTCCGAGCTCTTCTGCAGCACCGCCAGCGATATGCGCCCGTAGTCCGCGTCGCTGCACGTGCGCATCACCTTTTTCAGCAGCCGATAAGGGATATCGCGGTCGCCCATGATGGTCACGGCCCGCTGCGCGATCTCCGCATCGGCCGTCTTGCGCAGCACCCGATCGTTCTGCGACTGCAGCGCCGCCTTCAGCGGCTCCAGTACGCTGGTATCACGCGCCATGGCTTCCTCGATGGTTATCACCGGCGTGCCCTGCACCAGGATCTCCGTCTCGGACACCAGGATTACCACCGTCTCCTCGGCCCTCTGCTCTGCGATCGATTCGGGCAGCTGCAGGTCCTTCGCATTCGGTAGCACCTCCACCTCCGCGGAGTTCACCAGCAGGAAGAAGACCAGGATGGTGAAGATGTCCATCAGCGATACCAGGTTCAGCGCCGTCGCGCCCTTCGAGCGCTTGTGCCGCCGGTCCATCCGTTTGGCGCGATTCGAGTGCAGTGCCATGATTCAGGCTCCTTCGGCTCGCGCGACCGCGTCACCGATGGAAATCTCCGGGAACAGCTCGCCCTTGACGAGATTGCCCGCCACCACCGTCTCGGCCACCCGCACCTTGTCCATGACCTGCACCAGCACGTCGTAGGAGATGTCGGGCTCGAGCAGCAGCGTGGCATCCAGTTTGTCCGGGAAGCGCGCCTTGATCGCCTTCAGCTTGTCCGCCAGCGCCTGGAGGTCGTAACCGTCCTCGCTGTTCGGGATGCGCGATAGCAGGCCCTGGTTGCGGTCACCGATCTCGATCATGTCCGAGCGCACGGTGATCTCCAGGGTGAGCGTCTGCTGGGGTTCGGCGGCGGGCTCGGAAGAGGAGCCTGGCAGATTCAGTTCCAGAATCGCCAGTCGCGAGAACACCGCCGTAATCAGCAGAAACGGCACCAGGATCACCATCAGGTTCATGAACGCGGTGATGTTGAGCTCCGCCGCCTCGATATGGCGCCGGGGCCTGCGATTGCGGATCATGCCGCCTCCGTGCCCTTGCCTTCACGCTCGGTGATGGCGTTCAGGAACTTCACGGACGCCATCTCCAGGCTGTCGACGATCTGGTTGGTCTTCGTCTGCAACACCGTGTGAATCAGCAGCAGCGGGATGGCCACCATCAAACCGAAGGCCGTCGTGTTCATGGCCACCGAGATGCTCGCCGACAGCATGTCCGCCTTCTCCGCGGGATTGGCATTAGCCACCGCCGTGAAGGCGCGGATCAGACCGATGATGGTACCGAGCAGGCCGAGCAGCGTGGCGATGTTCGCCAGCGTTGCCAGATAATGGGTGCGCTTCTCGAGCTTCGGCAGCACCTCCATCATGCTCTCCTCCATGGCCTTCTCGATGTCGTCCCGACGTCGGGCCGAACGGATACGGTACAGACCGTAGGTGAGAATGGTGCCGATGGCGGCCTTGGACTTGCTGGTCAGCTCCACGGCCTTCTGGAAGTTGCCGGCCTTGAGATAAGGCACAATCTTCTTCCAGAGCTGCCGGTTGGAGGCGCCCGAGTAAGTCAGGAAAAGATAACGCTCGATGGCGATCGCCATACCGAGCCCGAATACCAGCAGGATGGGGTACATGAATTCGCCCCCATCCTGGAAAAAACGCACTACGGCGCCGAACATATCCATTTGATTGCTCCTCTAAAATCAAACGTCATTGCGAACTGCCGGCATCGCTGCCGGACTCAGCGCCGGCCTCCGGGCCGGCATACAGGTTCTGGTAGTAGTCCACCTGGCGGACAAAGACCTCCCGGTCCACGGGCGCGAGCACCTCGTCCAGCAGGCTGTTCACCGGGCGGCCCACCAGGTCGCCGAGGTCGGATGCCTTCCAGGGCACGATGTAGAGCACCTTCGGCAGCTCCCGGTTACCGGTGATCTCGGTGCGCTCCAGGTCCAGCTCGTCCATCACGCGGGCCTCGCCGCGGACTGGCGGCGCCGACGTCTCGGCCGACAGCGCTTCACCCGACACGGCCGGTTCCATCACATCCCGCTCGTCGCTCTCCTCGGCGGCCACGGGCGCGAACGCCGGAGCGACCAGCAGGAAAAGGACCGGCAGCAGCCGCATGGCGTGCGCGCCACGCATCAGTCGGCCCTCGCCGACTGGGTCTCGATGCCGAGACGCCGCCTGATATCCACTATCCACATCGCCACCCTGTCATCGCCTCCGCTGGTAAGCGCCTGGTACTTCTCGTAGTGGCTCAGCGCCGTTTCCGGGCTGCCCAGATACAGGTCGTTGAGCACGCCAAGGTTGAAGTGTGCCAACGGGTACTCGGGATCTGCTGTGACGGCCTTCAAATAAGCGGCTTCTGCTTCGGCGAAACGACCGGCCTCCCGGTGCATGACGCCGAGCTGATTCAGGGCCGGCGCATAACCGACGTCGAGGCCCAGGGCCCGGTCGAGAGCCGCCCTGGCCTCGTCGGGCCGGTCGCCCCGCCGGTAGACGATCGCGAGGTTCGTCCACGCGCCCGGGTAGGCCGGGTTGGCGTCGACGAATCGGTTCAGCAGCGCCTCGGCGCCCTCCAGATCTCCGGCCTCCAGCAGCGCCACGGCCTTGCCGTAATCGGCCCTGACCCCGGGGGCGACCCCGGCCGCCGGGTCTGCCGGCACCTCGTCGGCAGCGCTCTGCCCGCCGCCGGTGCTGGCGCAGCCGGCCGCCAGCGCCGCCATTGCCACCATGCCGGCCAGCAGCGCCAGGCGCGGCCAGCGGCGGCGGACGGCGCCCGCCTCAGTAAAGGCCCGGTAACGCATCTTCCGTCTTCTCCGCTTTCGCATAACGCGCCGGCATCAGCGCCGCCAGCTCCTCGAAGCTGCGGCGCACCCATTCGTCGTAGACACCATCGTTGGCGCGGGCGGCGTTCACCTCGTGCAGTTCGATGGACTTCTCCTCGAACGGGAACGCCTGCTCTTCCAGCAGGATCTCGTATTGCTCGAGTTCCAGTTCGTCCAGTCCGGCCGGCCGCTCGGAGTCGATGAGATCCTTGCTGAACCGGTGGTAGACCTCCGCGATGCGAAAGGTCGCCGCGGTCGTCACCTCGGCGACGCCGTAGTCGGCCGCCCTGCCGTAGGCAGCCAGCAGCTCTTCCATCATCGCTTTCTTGGCCGCCAGGCTCTCCTTCAGGGGATGGCTCAGCGGCACGGCGGCGAAGGAGCGCCGCTTCGGCTCGGCGAGTTCCAGCGAGGCCTTAGCCGCCAGGAACTTCGTGCGCTCGGTACGCGCGTCGCCGGCGCCGGCGTCCGCGCTGACAATGGCTTCCAGCCAGCGCTGCCGGGCGCCCGCATCGCCGGCCTCCCTGGCCAGCTCGGCCAGTCGCTGGCGCGCCTCCACGGCTGCGGCCACGGGGGCAGGGAAACGCGCGACGATGTCCTCGAGCACGGCGCGCTCCTCGGCGACGCTGCCGGTCTCCTGATAGAGGTCGGCGGCCTGCCACAGGGCCTCGCGCTGCAGCTGCGGCGTCGTCGAGCCCGCCACAGCGATGCGGCGAAACTCGCTCGCCGCGCGGCCCTTGCGGCCCGATTCCATGTAGACGACGGCCAGGCGCCGGGTCACCTCGTCGGCGCGGTCGCTGTCGGGATAATCGAGGCGGAAGGTCTCGAGGACGCCGGCCGCCCGGTCCCAGGCCTGCATCGCGATCAGCACGGCGGCCGCATCGTACTCCGCCGTCTCGCGGATCGACGCCGCGGGCACCACCGTGCCGACGCGCAGGAAGTGCCCGACGGCTGCCTCCTGCTCGCCCGCCTCCCGGGCGATCTCGCCCTGCTTGTAGATGGAGGAGGCGATGCGCTGGCGTATCTCCGCCACGACCTCGGAATCCTGCGGGTCGGTGCGGGCCCGGAGCTCCAGGTAGGCGCTCTCTGCCTCCGCATAGCGGCCCAGGTCGAAGCGGGAGTGGGCCATCACCCGCCACGCCGTCCCCTCGAGCGCGGGGTCGACCGGCGGCATCTTCGTCACCACATCGCCGGCCACGGCGATGGCCTCCTCGAAGCGGCCCTGGCCGAACAGGTCTTCCGCCACGGTGGTCAGGACCGCCCCGGTCTCCGGATGGGCCGGGAACGTATCGGCGAAGCGCAGCGCGCTCTCGAGGTAGCGCTCGTGCCAGGCCGTGCGGGCTTCCGCCTGCAGGGACTCCTCGTGGCGGCGATAGGCCAGCAGCGCGGCATAACCGGCTTCGGCCGCCTGGTCGTGGAAGGCATAACCGTAGGCGGTCGCCTCGTAGGCGTCGGTGGCGGCCTGATAGTCGCCGCTCTCGTACAGGATCTCCGCCAGCAGGAAGTGGGTATTCGCCGAGTCCTCCTCGCCGGGGAAGAAATCCAGGTGCTTGCGGTACCAGCGCGCCGCCCGCTGGTAGTCCGCGGTCTCGCCCTCTTCCTGAGCGCGGGCGTGATAGTACTGCGCCAGATCCGTGATGCTCGATTTCACGTGGCCCACCACGGCCTCGTGTTCGGCACGCGCGCGCTCCGCCCACCAGGGCGTATCCATGCCGTAGCGCTCGACGAACTCCTCCTTGGCTTCCAGCACCAGCGTGGGGAAACCGCCTTCCCGGTAGGCATCCACGACGCGCACCAGCAGGTGGGGCGCGCGGTCATGCAGAGCGTCGCGCTCGACGAAAGCCCGGTAGGTGGCCGCGGCGTCGTCGTATCGCTCCTTCTCCAGGTAGAGGTCGCCCAGGTTCTCGTAGATCGCGTACGTGTAGTGCGGCGCCAGGTGCTCGTCCAGGTAGGCATCGATGCTCTTCGCGCCTTCCAGGTAGGAGAACGTGATGGAGAGGACGCGGAAGGTATCGGCGACCAGTTCGCGCTCGGCGCGGCTCAGCCCGTCCAGCATGGCCTCCCGGTCCGCGGCGCCGGGGGCCACCTTCAGGTCCAGCAGGCCGAAGAACGGCTCCAGGCTCTCTTCGTGCAGCGCCAGCTTGAAACGGCTCCAGCCGAGCTTGTACAGCGCCTGCTGGTAGAACCCGGTGTCCGTGCCGGCGGCCGCCAGGATGCGGTAGGCCTCCTCGGCTTCGGCATAGCGCTTCAGCGAGAACAGCATCTCGCCGCGGCGGAACTGGGCTTCGTGGAAGTGCGCGGTGTCGGGCCATGCAGTCACGAGTTCGTCCAGCACTACCAGGGCCTCTTCCTGGCGACCGGCGCTCTCGTAGGCCCGCGCGAGCTGGTAGAGCACCAGGTCGTTGCGGGCGTAGTCGGGATAGGTCTCGAGCAGCTTGGCGTACAGCTCGATGGCATTGTCGTAGCCCAGCCGCTCGATGGCCTCCGCGTTGGCGGCCAGCTCGGCGGCCTCGGTGGCCTCCAGCTCGAGGTCGGCCAGCCGGCGCATGGCCTCGGCCTTCAGCGGATCATCGTCAGCGAGCTCGAGGAAGCGCCGGTAATTCTCCCGGGCCAGGCGGTTGCTGCCCGGAATGGGGCCGGCGGGCTCCACCTCGACCCGCCGCTCCTCGAGACTGCCGATTGTCTCCTCGCCCGACGGCTCGTCGCCGCCGAATGGCCAGAGCCAGCTCAGCGCGATCAGGCTGATGGCCGCGCCGTTCACGGCGTGTCCCTCAGCTGTGCGGCGCGATCGTAGATGGAAGCGAGCGCGAACCTCGCCTGCACCGTGTAGGTGGCCATGCGGCCCTTCTGCGCCTCCAGCTCACGCACCGAGATGCGCCTGAGGTAAGCCTCCTGACGGTCGGCGAGATCGGCCAGGCGGTTCAGCAACGCATCGATGCGCGGTGACAGATCGTCGATGCGCGACCGGAAGCCGGCCAGGGTCTCCGGCCCGTCGACGCGGGCCTGATCGACGTTCTGGCGCGAACGCCGGCCCTCGGCCAGCGCACGCTCCAGGTCGCGCAGATTCTTGCGCTGACGCCAGACGCGGGCCTTGAAATGCTTGTCCAGATCCCAGGCCAGCACCCCGCGCATCAGGCGCAGCTTCGCGGCGGCGTCCTGCGCCTCCGGCAGGTCCGCCTCCAGTACGGGATCGGCCGACAGCGTCTGCACCTCCTCCCAGAGGCTGTGTTCCCGGGGCGTCGCCAGGGCCAGCGCGTCGCGCTCCTGCACGATTCGATTCAGGCGGGACTCGAATTCCCGGCGGCGCTGATCGATCGCCTCCAGGTCGGCGTCCGCGAGCGCCTGCTCGACTCGGGGCAGGCGGCTGGCATAGGCGAGCCGGCGGGTCTCCAGCATGTGGTCGAACACGCCGACGCTGTCTCTCCAGTCCAGCAGGTTACGCTGCAGGAAGCGAAGGTCGCGGTAGTTCTTCAGCGCCTCCTGGAACTCGTGGCTCGCGAGCAGATGCGGCAGGTAGCGGTTCTCGGTGGTCGCCGGCAGTTCATCGAGTTGCCAGTACCAGCCCATCTGGTCGCCGGGGTCGGCGGCCAGCAGCGTGTCGATCATCTCGCCCCTGCGGATGCGTTCGATGGCGCCGTCGATGCGGGAGGACTCGGCTTCAAAGGCGTCGATGGCGGTCAGGTAGTGTTCCGCGGCCCTGGCGTTCGCACCGAGCCTGCCATAGGCGTAGGGCACGGCCAGCAGCGATTCCTGCACGGCCGGGTCCAGCAGATTCCGGGAACGCAGCTCCAGCCACGGCACCAGCGCACGCTCGAATTCCGCATCCGCCGAATCGGCCCACCCTGTGCCAAGCAGCGCCTTGTTCGAGAACGGGCCCTGCAAGCGCACGCGCTCGAGCACCGGCCGCGAGGCCTCCGGGCGCTCGTCCTGCAGATAGCTGTAGCCCAGCGCGACGTTCGCCTTGTCCCGCAGGCTCTTCATCTCCTCGCTGTCGGCCCGGCTGCGCCCGACCTCGTCGAGCAGCGCGGCGCCCTCCGCCAGCTGACCGTTGCGGACCAGCGCCACGCCGAGGTTGTAGCGGGCGTAGGCCAGCCAGTCGCCGGGTCCGCGCCAGTTCGAGAGGTTGTCGATGGCTTCCTGGTAGCGCTCCTGGCCCATCAGCACCTGCGCGGCCAGCATGCGCCGCTCGGCCTCCAGCTCGTCCGGCAGCGCATCACGGATCTCCGCCAGCGCCAGTTCGGCGTCCCGGTGATAGCCCCGCTGGAAGCGGATCTTGGCCAGGAAGAACCAGGTCCGGTCGCGGATCGACGGATCGGTACTCTCGGCGAGCAGACGCTCGAAGATCAGCGACGCCTCCTCGTGCTGGCCGTAGGAGAGGTAGAGCCCCCCGCGCAGCAGTTCCGCCTCGGCGGCATGATCCGCCACCAGCCCCCGCTCTTCCGCGGCGGTCAGATGCACCAGCGCGGTGAAGTAGTCTCGCTGATAGAAATGGAAAAGGACCTCGCCGTAATGCGGGTCCTCCACGGTGACCGGTCCCTGCTCTGCGATGGCGGCCGCCGGCAGCAACAGGGCCGCCGCGGCGGCCAGGAATTTTCGCCCGGCCACCAAATCCCTACTCCCACTCGGTAACGACGAACTCGGGCTGTTGCTTGTGCTTGCGGTCCGAGATCTTTAGTTCCATGTACTTGGCGCCGATACCCTTGTCGAATACGAGATCCGCGCCGCGTCGGTAGTCCCGGCCATGGGGACCCTTGCCGCTGAAGAAGGCCACCAGCTCGTGCTCGCCCACCTTCAGATTACCGACGTGGATGCGGTGCACGCCGCCCCGGCGCAATGCCTGGGCCTCGCGTTCGGTGTAGAGATAGTTGGCGACCTCCTTGCCGTTCACCTCGAGGCTCACGGACTCCACGTCGAAGAAGGTGCCGACGTCGAGCGAGACGAACATCGCCACCTGGGAGTTGGCCGGGAACAGGAGGTCCTCCTCCAGCAGGAAGAGTTCCCGGTTGAGGTCCAGCACCTCTTTCTTCAGCGACTGGACCTGTTGGTCGAGGCTGCGGAATTCCTGCTCGTCGCCGGTATTAGCGCGTTCACCAGTATTGGCTGCACCGGCGGAAAGCACGTGGGCGTTGATCCCGGTGATCACCAGCAGCAGCAGGGGGAAAAGCAATCGTCTCACTGTCCTGACTCCGGGCGCCGTGGCGCCTGTTCGCGACCGGTTCCGTCCGCCATCATTCGCGCAGCAGCGTGCGGACCTGGTCCAGGTAGTACTCTTCGTAGCCGGGCTTGTAGCCGTAGTGCGTGTAGCGGACGACGCCTTCGCGATCGAGGATAACGGTGACCGGCATCGCCTCCACCCGATACAGCTCGCTCACTTCCTTGCGGTCGTCGAACAGCACCGGAAAGCTGATGCCGAGTTCCTCGGCCATCTCCATGGCACGGCGCGGGTCGTCGTCGATGTTTACGCCGAGCAGCTGGAAGCCCACCCGCTCGTAGCGGTCGTAGAGTTCGTCGAGCAGCGGCATCTCCTGGCGGCACGGTCCGCACCAGGTAGCCCAGAAGTTGATCATCACGACCTCGCCCCGGTATTCGGAGAGGCGCAGGTTCTCGCCGTCCAGACTCGTCAGGGCGAAATCGGGCGCCTGCTGGCCGTCGAGCGCGCCCTTGCTGGCCAGTGCCGGTGTAGCAGCGAACGCCACGAGCAGCAGGGCAGCCAAAGATCTCCTTATCTCCATCACGGACTCCTCACTGGTTGCACGGGCGGCGAGCCCGTACGGATTACACGGGCGGCAGGCCCGTACGAATCACACGGGCGGCGGGCCCGTCGGCGACCGAACATAATGGTCGCAGCGCTTGCACGTGAGCGGCCGTGATGCCTGTCACAGTACCGCCAGGCCTGTGCGAAGGCGTCGGGCGGACACGGGTGTGACGGGCAGCGACGGCCACCGCAAGGATCACTAGCAAATGGCGTGCCAGCCTCGGCGGGGCGCGGTTTATCAGGGACTTAGCAACGGAGGGACGCCGGGCCGCGGACGCTGGTGTCGGCAGCAGCGGACAGGTTCGGGCGATAGCCCGCTAATTAGCTGACAATTATGGATTTTTCCTGTCGCAAAAAGGCGACGGCCGCGTCACCCCGGCGGGGTCAGCCCCAGGGTGTAATGCATGCGCCCGCCGGCATCGATCACGATGGCTTCATAGCCGGGCAACTCCTCGATGAGGGCAAGGCCGCGCTCGACACCGAGCACGAAAACGGAGGTGGACAGGGCGTCCGTCAGCACGCCGTCCGGACCGACCACGGTCGCGCTGTAGACGCCCCGCGCCGGCTCGCCGGTAGCGGGCGACAGGATATGGTGGTAGCGGACGCCGTCCTCCTCGAAATAGCGCTCGTAGTCGCCGGACGTGGAGATGGCCTCGTCCACCAACGGCAGGCGCACGGCCACGCCTTCCTGGGAGCGGGGATCGCGCACACCCACCACCCAGGGTTCGCCGCCCCGGTCGCCCAGCAAGCGGGAATCGCCGCCCGCCGTAACGATCGCATGGCGATATCCGGCCTCGGCGAGCACGGCCACGGCGCGCTCCACGGCGTAGCCTTTGGCGATGCCGCCCAGGTTGATGCGCACGCCGTCCCGCCCGAAGCGGATGGCATGGTCCTCCGGCACGAGCGTGACCAGGCGGTAATTCAGGCGCCCGATCTCCTCCTCGATGGTGCCGGCGTCGGGCCGCCGGCCGGCACGGTAGTCGTAGTGCTGACCGACGCTGTCGTAGGTAATGTCGAACGCACCGTCGGTCAGGCGCGATACCCGCAAGGCCGTCTCTACCAGGCCATAGAGTTCCTTGCCCGCCGGCACCGGCCGCTCGGCCGCATGGCGGTTGATCTCGGAGATACGGCTGTCGTCGATATAGGTGCTCATGAGCTGCTCGATGCGGTCGATCTCGGTGATCGCCGCATCGACGGCCGCCGCCGCGGCCTGCGCGGACGCCTCGCCGCCCTCGTACCAGAGCCGGACACTGATCCGCGTGCCCATCATCGTCTCGTTGCGGTCCAGCCAGGCCGCCACGGCGGGCTGGGCGAACGCGAGGCAGGCCAGCAGGCACCAAATCGCTGGTCCTGCCGTGCCGCGATGGGTATGCTCGGGACCCGGGACTGTTGCGGAGAGCCCGTCCATGTCTGGATTCCTCATATTCCTCGGCCTGATCGTCGTTGTCGCCGTCTTCGGCATCGGCATCTACAACCGGCTGGTCAACTCGCGTAACCGGGTGAAGAATGCCTTCGCCCAGATCGACGTCCAGCTCACGCGCCGTTACGACCTGATACCGAACCTCGTCGAGTCGGTGAAAGGTTACATGAAACACGAGCGTGAGACCCTCGAGGCCGTCATCAGTGCCCGTAACGCCGCCGCCTCCGGGCTGACCGCGGCGAAGGCCGACCCCGCCAATGCCGACGCCATCAAGCAACTGGCAGCCGCCGAGGCGACGCTGGGCGGCGCGCTGGGGCGCCTGTTCGCACTGGCCGAAGCCTATCCGGACCTGAAGGCCAACGAGAACATGCTGCGCTTCCAGGAAGAACTCGCCAGCACCGAGAACAAGGTGGCCTTCGCCCGCCAGGCCTTCAACGACGCGGTGCTCACCTACAACAACACCCGCGAGAACTTCCCGAACAACATCGTCGCCGGCATGTTCCGTTTCGAGCCGGCTTCCTTCCTGGACATCGAATCCGAGGAGAAGCGCACGGTGCCGGAAGTCTCGTTCACCTGACGAGCGGGAGCGGCGCCGCCCGCTGAGTAGCCGCCGTGAACTTCTTCGAGGCCCAGGACCGCAGTCGGCGCACCAGCCGCTGGCTGGTCGCGGTCTTCCTGCTCGCTACCGCCGTCATCATTGCGGCGGTAACTCTTATCGTGGCGGCCGCTCTCGCCCTGATGCAGCCTGAGACCGCCGCCGGCCTGCTGAACGGAGGCCGGCTCTCCGCGAATTCGGGCCTGCTCGGTAGCGTCGCCCTGGCCACGGCGGCCGTGATCGGACTGGCGAGCCTGTACCGCACGGCGCGTCTCTCCGACGGCGGCGGGCAGGTGGCCCGCGAACTCGGCGCGACGCCTGTGCCCACCGACGTGCAGGATCCGCTGCGGCTGCGCCTGCGCAACGTGGTCGAGGAGATGGCCATCGCCTCGGGCGTGCCGGTACCCGAGATCTACGTGCTGGAGGAGGAGCCGGGCATCAATGCCTTCGCGGCCGGCTTCAACCCGGGCGATGCGGCGATCGCCGTCACCCGCGGGACGCTCGAGACGCTGGACCGGGACGAGTTGCAGGGCGTGGTCGCCCACGAGTTCAGCCATATTCTGAACGGCGACATGCGCCTGAATATCCGGCTGATGGGGCTGCTGTTCGGCATCCTGGCCATCGCGCTGGCCGGCCGCATGGTGCTGCGCGGGACACGTCACGTTCGCCTGAGCGGCCGCTCCGGGCGGGGCGGCGCGCCGGTCGTGCTCGTCATCGGCGTGGGACTGTTCCTTATCGGCTCCATCGGCGTGCTGTTCGCCCGGCTCATCAAGGCGGGCGTCTCCCGACAGCGGGAGTATCTTGCGGATGCCTCGGCGGTGCAGTTCACCCGCCAGACACAGGGCATCGCCGGCGCGCTGAAGAAGATCGCCGCCGCGAGCGCCGGCTCGCGCTTCCGCGCCGCCGATCCCGAGGAGGTGAGCCACATGCTGTTCGCCTTCGGCGGCCGCTCGTTCACCCGGCTGATGGCCACCCATCCGCCGCTCGAGAAGCGCATTTTGGCCCTGGATCCGTCTTTCGATCCGGACAGCCTGGCGGAGATAACGCCGGGCGGAGGAGCCGCCGAAGACGAGGGCCGGGTCGCCGGTTTCGCGGCCGGGGCGGCCGGCGCGGCGGGAGCGACCGGCGCCGCAGAGATGCCCATGGATGCCGAGCGTATCACCGCGAGCATCGGCAATCCCGGCGACGAGCAAGTGGCATTCGCCGGCCGCCTGCGGCGCACGATCCCGGAAGAGGTGCACCATGCGGCGCACTCCCGCGACGGCGCGGTGTTGCTGGCACTGGCGCTGATCCTGCACGCCGAACCCGCGGCACGGCAACGCCAGCTGGCACTGCTGCAGAGCCGGATCGGCGATGCCCGCACCCGACGCGTGGAGAGGCTGCATGAGGACTGCGCTGCCCTCGGCCCACTCTACCGTCTGCCGCTGCTCGAGCTCGCCTTCCCGGCCCTGAAGGACCGGCCGCAGGCTCAGCTCGCCTTCCTCGTCGAACTCGGCGAGGAACTCAGTACCCTCGACGGCGCCCTGGATTTCTACGAATACTGTTTCACGCGAACGCTGCGCGGACATCTGTCAGAGGCGCTGGCACCCCGCGCCGAGGCCCGGCGGGAGGGCACGGGCATCGGCCGCCGCGGCGCCCGCGCCGCAGTGCACCGGCTGCTCGCCACCCTGGCGGCCCACGGCGCACGCAGCGAGGAGTCGAGCCGGCGCGCCTACGAGGCCGGCGTCGCCACACTGGACGGCGAGTGGCCGCCCTATCGTCCACTGGCCGACTGGAAGCAGGAACTGGACGCCTCGCTGCAGATCCTGCGACACCTCTCCGGCCGGGCCCGGCGCCGGGTTGTGGTGGCACTGATCGCGGTGATCCGGCACGACCGGCGCACCACCCTGGCCGAGGCGGAGCTCCTGCGCGCCGTGTGCGCCATGCTGGACTGCCCCCTGCCGCCGCTCGCCGCGGAGGTGGCGGAGCACTGAGGCGGGCCGGATCGCCGCTCGGCGAAATCGCGTATCATTCGCATCCTATTGCCACTTCATATTGCCAGTTCAATAATCACTTCGGACCGGAGCCGCGCACGCCTGCGGGTGGCTGCCGCCGGAATACCCGAACAGCGAACCAGAGAGCGAGCGAGCCAATGAGAATCCTGATGACCGCCTGGCTGTGCGCGGCCGTCCTGCTGGCCGGTGCCGCCCGGGCCGAAACGCCGGAAGAACAGCGCCTCATCAACGCGACCGAAGTCCTGGAACAGCTGGCCGCCATCCCCGAGGACGGCATCCCCCCGGCATTGCTCGGCAGCGCCTACGGCGTGGCCGTCATCCCGGACGTGCTGAAGGTGGGTCTCGTCGTCGGCGTCCGGCGGGGCAAGGGCGTGCTTGTGGTGCGTCAGCCCGACGGTCAGTGGAGCCAGCCGAGTTTCATCACCGTCACCGGCGGCAGCGTCGGCTGGCAGGCGGGCGCGCAGTCCTCGGATCTGATCCTGGTATTCAAGAATCGTCGCGGCGTGGAGGGCATCACCGACGGCAAGCTGACGCTTGGCGCCGATGCATCGGTGGCAGCCGGGCCGGTGGGCCGTTACACCTCCGCCAGCACCGATATCCGTCTCCGCTCCGAGGTGTATTCCTACTCACGCACCCGCGGGCTGTTCCTGGGCGTGGCCGTCGACGGCGCCGCCCTCGGCATCGACCATTCCGCCAATGCCGCCTTCTACGCGACGCCGGGCGTCGGCGCGGAGTCGATCTTCTCGGCCGACGGCGTCACCGCCCCCGTGCAGGCGCGGCGCTTCGTCGCCACCCTCACCCGCCTGACGCCAGAGGACGGCACGGCGCTGCCGCCGCCGGCGCAGGAGACGAGCGGTGACGGCGCATCCACGCCGGCGCGCGACGGGCCGGAACCGGAAGTACGGACCTACGGTATCGGCGATGGCGCCGGTGAACCGCCACCGCCGGAGGAAGAGCCGGAGACCTTCGAACCGGTGGAACCTGACGAATAAACCCGAACGACGTCATGGCCGCGGGCAGGATCATCGACGAGGCGGGCCGGCCGGACTGGCGACGCCCGATCCGCGTGCCCGTCAGCGGTCACCGGACTGAGTGTCCCCCGCGACCGGATCGTCGCCCGGCGCTGGCCCGGCCGGCGCCCCTGCGGGCGCTCCGTTCCCGTCGCCGGGCGCGCTAGCTCCGCCCTCGAACAGCTGCCGCAGCAGCTCCGCCTCCTCGGCGCGGCGCTCGGCTTCTTCGGCACGCTGGCGGGCCTCGTCGGCCGCTCGCTGTAGTGCCCGCAGCTCATCCAGCTTGCGCTGTGACTGGGCCTCCAGCTTGCGCAGCCGCTCCTCCTCCTCTTCCACCGATATGCGGTGTGCCGCCTCCCGGGCGTTCTGGCACTCCGGCTCGCGCAGCGTGCGGGTGCGGTCGGCATTGCAGCGGGCCAGCGTCGCCTCGAGAGCGATCGGATCGTCCAGGAAGTCGGCCGTGGTCCGGGGCGGAGGCTCGGGCACACAGCCCGCCGCCGCCA
This sequence comes from Lentisalinibacter sediminis, assembly GCF_040706615.1. Lineage (NCBI taxonomy): Bacteria > Pseudomonadati > Pseudomonadota > Gammaproteobacteria > Woeseiales > Woeseiaceae > Lentisalinibacter > Lentisalinibacter sediminis. Next base: position 503,606 of record NZ_JAPDRF010000003.1, read on the forward strand.
GGACGGCGACGGTCAGGAGTACGCTGCAGATTCGCTGTTTCACTGGTTTACGGATCTCTGCCCGGCGGCACGAAACGCCGAAAATACTATCACGCAGGATCGACCTGTCCCGTGACGCAGGTCGCGCCCCTGCCACGACCCAATACCGTCACACAATACCGTCGGTTACCATTGTCCGACGTCGCCACGAAGGCCGCCCCGGCAAGGGGGCCCTTGCCGGGGAGCACCATGGCGGAGTCTGTACGAAGCCAGTTCGATCTGCTGCGGGAACGCCGGTTTCTGCCGTTCTTCGTCACCCAGTTCCTCGGCGCGCTGAACGACAACGTACTGCGCAACGGGCTGATTTTCCTTCTCACCTTCCACGCCGTGAGCATCGGGGGGCTGGCACCCTCGCTGGCGGTCAACCTGAGCGCCGCCCTGTTCATCCTGCCATTCTTCCTGTTCTCCGCTCTCGCCGGGCAGCTCGCCGACAAGTACGACAAGGCACTGCTCATACGCCGGGTGAAGCTCGCCGAAATCGCCCTGATGCTGCTCGCCGCCTTCGCCGTCACCGCCGCCCACGGCGGCGCACTGCTGGCGCTGGTTTTCCTGATGGGGCTGCAGTCCACGATGTTTGGTCCGGTGAAGTACTCGATCCTGCCCCAGACCCTCACCGGGAAAGAGATCATCGGCGGAAATGCGCTGGTGGAGGGCGGCACCTATCTGGCCATCATCCTCGGGCTCGCGATCGGCGGTCTCGCCGTTGCGGCGGGCGGCCCGGGGTCGGTGCTGCTCGCGCTCCTGCTGCTCGTCTTCGCGGCGGCAGGCTATGCCGCCTCACGCTTCATCCCGGAGGCACCGCCGCCCGAACCGGACCTGGTGCTGCGCTGGAATCCGTTCGCCGAGACACTGCGCATCATGCGTTTCGCGGGCGAGGAGCGCAGTGTGCTACTCGCCATCCTCGGTATCTCCTGGTTCTGGAGCTTCGGCTTCGTTGTCCTCTCGGAACTGCCGGTCTACGCCGCGGAGATCCTGCGCGGCGACCCGGGCGTCGCCACCGTGCTGCTGGTAGCCTTCGCCGTCGGCATCGCCCTTGGCGCCCTGCTCTGCGAGCGGCTGTCCGGACGCCGCATAGAGCTGGGTCTGGTGCCGATCGGTGCACTGGGACTCACGGTGTTCGCACTGGACGTGTACCTCGCGCACCCGACAGGGGTGGCGGCGGAGCAGGCCGGCGTCGTCACCACCTTCGCCCGGGAAGGCGTCCTGCGCGTCTTCATCGACTTCCTGTTGCTGGGGGTGTTCGGCGGCCTGTTCAGCGTGCCGCTGTACGCGCTGATGCAGGAGCGCAGCGCCGAGCGGCACCGCTCCCGGATCATCGCCGCCAACAACATCATCAATGCCCTGTTCATGGTGCTCGCCGCCGCGCTGGCCCTGGCCGCGCTCGCCGCCGGCCTTACGCTGCCGGGGCTGTTTCTGGTGCTCGCCGTGGTGAATGCCCTGGTGGCACTCTACCTCTGCGTGACGCTGCCGGAATTCCTGCTGCGAGTCTCTGCCTGGCTGCTGGTGCACGTGATGTACCGGGTACGGGTCAGGGGGCTCGAACACATTCCGCAGACAGGACCGGCGGTGCTGGCCTGCAACCACGTCAGCTTCGTGGATGCGCTGATCATCGGCGGGCTGGTGCGCCGTCCGGTACGTTTCGTGATGCACCACCGCATTTTCGCAGTACCGTTCCTGTCCTACCTGTTCCGCGCCGCCCGCGCCATCCCGATCGCTTCGCGCCGTGACGACGAGGCCCTGCTCGAGGCCGCCTACCGCACCATCGACGACGAACTGGCGGCCGGCCACCTGATCTGCATCTTCCCGGAGGGCGCCCTGACGCCGGACGGCCGCATCGGCGAGTTCCGACCCGGCATCGAGCGCATGCTGGCCCGGCGGCCGGTGCCGGTCGTGCCGATGGCACTGCGCGGTCTATGGGACAGCTGGTTCAGCCGCCGGGGCGGACGGGCAGTGCTGAAGCGGCCGCGTCGTTTCCGCGCCCGCGTGGAACTTCAGGCGGCCGCACCCCTGCCGCCCGGGCGGGTCACGGCGCGGCGCCTGGAGATGGTCGTTCGGGCCCTGCGGGGGCCGGCTCGCTGACCAGGGCCGCACCCGCCCGCAGGCGGTCCCGCCACTGCTCCACCAGCACGGCCGACTCGCCCTGCAGCGGCGCCACGTCGGCCGCGCCGAAATCCACGGCCGTCGGCCGCGGCGCGCCGTAGCCGGCCAGCACCCGTACCCTCGCGTCGTCGTCGCCCGCCAGGCTCATGCCACCGCGAATGACCGTGGCGGGCAGCAGCCGGGCAGACTCCGGGAGTAACTGGAATACCGACAGGCGATAACGATGCAGCCAGTGGCCGCTGCGCGCGACCAGGTGGTCGCCGTCGGCGCTGAACGCCAGCGAGCTCGCCGCCCCGGGCAACGGATCCGCCGCGCCCTTCAGCTGCCGATCGGCCATGTCCAGCAGCTGCAGCGCGCCCTCGGCGGTGGCGACCGCAAGGATGCCGCCGTCGCGGCTGGGCGCCAGCGCCGTGATCGACCCGCCGACGCCGGCCAGACGCTCCAGCCGATCGTCTCCGGCCAGCCGCCACACACTGCCGGATGCATCGCCGAACAGAAATCCCTCGCTCCCCGGCAGGCTCCCGACCGCTGTAATGCGGGCACCCGGCTGACGCTCCGACAGCAGGTTACCGTCCCGGGCATCCCAGATTCGCAAATGAGGCCCGGCAATCACGACCACCCGCCCGCCGTCGGCGGACACCGCCAGCGCGCTGACCGGATGGGCGCTCGGCTGCAGTGCAATGAATGCTCTCGGTTCGCCTGCCTCCGCATCCCACACCCGCAGGCTGCCATCCACGGCCGCGCTGGCCAGCACGCGGCCGTCGCGGCTGAACGCAGCGCAGCAGACGGCGCGGGCATGGCCGAAATAGTCGATCCGCTCTGCCGCCGGCTCGTCGACGGCGCCGCCGTCGCCGTCATTGCCATTGCGATAGCCACTGCCTGGCTCATCGCGGACCGCCTGCAGTCGCAGGCTGCCGTCGCGCGTACCGATCGCCATCGTCCCGCCATCCGGAGACAGCGCGACTGTCGTCACGGCACCTGGCTCGCCGCGGCCGACGGCCGCCGGTCGGGGCGGCAGGCGCCACACGCGCATCCAGCCCTCGCCGGGGCTGCCCGTCAGCGCAAGCCGGTCCGCGTACCGGTGGGCGGCCCAGACCGGCTGGGCGTTCGCGAAGCCGCCCCTCAGCAGAGGCCCGGCCAGGGTCTCCAGGTCCTGGCCCAACAGGCGAAAGCCGGAGGCGGCCGAGCCCACCAGCAGGTGGTCGCCGGTGTCATCGAAACTCACCTGCCACGGGCCTGGTCCCGGGAAGCTGCGCACGCGTCCCGCCCCGCCGTCGCCGGCACGCCACAGCGTGAGGCCGCCGTCGGCGAGCGGCACGGCCAAACGGCCGCCCCGGGCGTCGAAGTCCAGCGCGACCGGCTGGCCCGACGGGTCCACTTCGGCAGCGGGCTGTTCGTCACCGAAACTCCAGATGCGCACGGCGCGGTCCGGATCGGCGACGGCCACCAGGCGGCCCCCTGGCGCGATCGCGATGGCGCCGTGGTCCACGCCGGCCGCGGTGGCGCCGAGCTCGCGGCCCTCGATGAGGTCGAAAGCCTCCACGGCCCGCTCCGGACCGGCGCTCACCAGGGCGAGCATCTCGCCGTCCGGCGACAGAGCGCTCAGCGTCGCTTCGCGGCCGACTCCCGGCAGCTCGACCGGATCGCCGGTGGACAGGGTCCATGCCTCGATGCCGGCAGCGCCATGCACCAGCACGACACGCTGATCCAGCACGAAACCGATGATGCGGTCTTCCCGGGTGATCGGCAGCGTGGACACCGGGCTGAGCGAGGCCAGATCCCAGACCCGCGCGGCCGCATCGCCTGCCGGCGGCACGGCGATGGCGTAGCGGCCTGCCGGGCCGAGGAACAGCGAAGAGGCGGATTCCGGTGTCGGGTCCTCCAGCGGCAGCGGCGGGCCGGACGGCGAGCCGTCGGCCCGGACGTCCCCGAAATCGAGGCTCCATCCGGCCAGCGCGCCGGTGACGCCGGGCACCCGATCGGCCACGGCGAGCGTCCAGGTGCCGCCACGCGGCTCGTCCGCCAGCGGCGCCAGCGCGCCGCCCGCTTCGGCCGTGAACCGATGGCGCAGCGGAGACGCGCCGGCGAGGCCCGGCTGGAAAGTCACGCTCCGGCCCGAAGGTGCGGTCAGCGTGATGCTGAGGTCGAAGGGGCGGTCGTGATCGAGCTGGGCCTCCAGCACCAGGCCGGCACCGGCCCTGCCCTCGGCCTGAACCTGGCGGCGGCTGACCGCCGGCAGAAACGCGAGCGCCGTGGCGTCCCAGGCGGGCTCGGCCACCGGCGGCAGGCGGTCGATGCGCCAGGCATGCACACTGTTGCCACGCACGGCGATCAGCCGGCGCCCGTCCCGGTCGAGCACTGCCTGATCGAACCCCCGCGGCACGCGCAGCGTCGCGGCCAGCAGGTCGTAGTCGGCGCCGATGAGCGCGGCCGCCCGCCGCCGGCGCTCGACGGTGGGCTCCACCAGCGAGCGCAGCCTGGCCAGCAGGGCTGCGTCGCGCTCGTGGCGGAACTCGGCCGCCAGCGCCTTGCGGTCCCAGAATTCCGCCACCAGCTGGTCGGCCAGCGGCTCCGCGCCGGGCAGTGCCCGCAGCAGCTCGTCGGCCGCCTCCACGGCAGTGACGTCCGCAGCGCCCCGGCTCATGCGCGTGAGGTAGTCGAGGAACATGCGGTCCGCGCTGCCCCCGTGGCCCGGCAGCCGGGAGAGCGTCCCCCAGGCCTGGCGTGCCTCCGGCAGGGTCGCGGAAGCCGAGGTCAGGACCGCGGTCCACGGACGCGGCAGGAACTGCGTGTACCAGATCGGGATCAGAATGGTGAGCAGGACCGCCGCCGCCACCGCACTGATGCGCCGCCAGCGGAAAGGCAGCTGCTCGTTGGCCCAGCGCGCGGTGAAGACCTGGTGGTAGAGGCGGCTGCGGACCGCGAGCGTGCCGCCACGGGTCGGCACCAGCAGGCCCTGGGAGATCAGACGCCGCTGCGCCGACGATTCCGGGTCGAGGATGACCTTGCCACCCTTGCGCACGCGGCCGTACACCGCGAGGATTTCGTCGTGCTCCTTGCGCGGCTCCGTCAGCGCGTGGTGCAGGTAGCTGAGGTGGGGCTCGTTGCGCAGCGCCGAGGGATTCAGGTACAGCCGGTAGACCAGCGCGTCGACGACGAATGCCGGGTCCTCGAGGTCGGCCTCCCGCATTTTCGCCCGGGCAACGGCACGGGCGAGTTTCTGGGTGAGATAGGGCTGGCCGTTGGTCCAGAAGTGGATCCGCTCCAGCGCCTCCTTCGCCCGCGGCGGCGGCAACCCGAGCGCGGGCCCGAACACATCCAGCTGATGCAGCCGGAAGTCGCGCAGCACCACCGGCTGGGCGACGGCGAAAGGGGAGTATTCCGAATCCGTGTCGAAGCCTTCCGGCACGCTCATGCCCAGCATGACGAAATTGAGCCGGGCCAGCGCCGGCTCCGCGGCACGGGCATTGTGGGCCGCCCGGATGCTCGCCAGCAGCTGTTCGACGCCGGGGAAGTTGTCCAGGCACTGCATCTCGTCGATGAAGATGGTCACCGGCCCGCTCGTGCTCTCCAGGATGAGGTCCCAGTAGAGCTCCGTAAGCCGCTGCCGGTTGGTCAGCACCGCCTTGTCCTGCCACCACTCCTGCAGGTCCACCTTGAGACGGAGCTGGCGGATCAGACGGAAAGCGAAGCTGTAGAACCAGCGCCCCAGATCGTCCGGTCGATCGCGGGCGCCCACCTGGGTGAGATCGACGACCGCGACGTGGCGGCCCTCGCCGCGCAGCTCCTCGGCAAGCCGGGCCATCAGGCTGGATTTACCCATGTGGCGCGGTGCCATGACCTGGACGTACTCGCCGGCGCGCACCAGCCGTCCGAGTTCGCGGTCGGCCGCCCGGCGCACGTAACAGCCCCGGCCCGGCTGTACGGGCCCGCCGGCGACGAAGAAGCCGTCCGGATCCCGGCCGTCCTGTTTTTTCTTGCCCGGCTGGCTCATCGCACCCCGGCGGTTATCATGCGTCCACCGGTCCGTCCGGCGGACGGACCGGTGGACGGCCCCGAGCGGGTCATTCTGGCCAAATCCCGCCGCGGGCGCTATCCCGGCGAAGGCGGACGGCGCCACGGAACCATGGAAAGCACGGAATTACTGAAGAGCGATACGTTCGGCCGCGTCCTGCGGGTGCGAGATGCGACCGACCGCAACTGCGTCCGGCGCGACGTCGGCGCGGCGCCCTTGTGGTCGCGCTGGCTGGCACGTCGCCTCGCGCGCCGCGAGGCGCGCGCGCTGGCCGTGCTGGCTGCCGTGCCGGGTACCCCGTCCGTACTGCGTGAGGGCACGTGGGGCCTGGACCGGGAGTGGCTGACCGGCCGCCCCATGCACGAAGCCCGGCCGCGGGATGCGCGCTATTTTCGCGAGGCCTTCCGGCTGCTGCGGCGGCTGCACCGTGCCGGCGTCGCCCACAACGATCTGGCCAAGGAGCCGAACTGGCTGGTGGACGACGACGGCATGCCGGCGCTGGTCGACTTTCAGCTGGCCTCGGTCAGCCGGCGCCGCGGCCCCTTGTTCCGCCTGCTGGCCCGGGAAGACCTGCGTCACTTCCTGAAGCACAAACGCACCTACCGACCCGAGGCCCTGACCGCCCGGGAGCGGCGCATTCTCGCCACGCCGGCCTGGACCTCGCGCATCTGGATGGCTTCCGGCAAGCGCCTCTACCTGCTCGTCACCCGCCGCTGGCTGGGCTGGGCCGACCGCGAGGGCGCCGGCGACCGCCCGCCGCGTCCGGACGAACGGCGGTGACGCGGCCCGGCTACCCGTTATAATCCCGCCTCCCGTTGCACCGCGAGCCGAGCTGCGAGCCGTCATGGAATACGCCCATCGCCACAATCTCGTCGACAAGGACCGGGCCGGCCAGGACCGCCCCTGGGGCATCCGGGTCACGCTGCCGCCCTCGGATCCGTTCAACAACCTGGTCGACGAGGATTGGGAGAAATGCCACTGGTACGCCACGGAGCGCGAGCGGGACGAGGCACTCGAGCACATGCGCACCCGCCACGGCTACTATCGCATCGGCGACGAGGTGAGCCTCATCTTCGAGAAGGTCGGGAAGCCGGGCTGATGCCGCTGCGCCCCGGACACGGAGCGCGCCTCGCACCGGCGCTCCTGACGGTCGCCGCACTCTGTGCGGCCGCCACGCCCGGCGTTGCGGCGGACACGGCGACGGCGGAACCGATCCAGGAGATCGTGGTCACCGCGACCCGTCGGGACCAGCCCCTCATCACGGCGACGGGCAACGCCGCGCGGATCGGGGGCGAGGCGATCGAGGCGCTGGGGCATCACCACGTGCACGAACTCATGCTGGAGATGCCGGGCACGTGGATCAGCCGCGGCAGCGGTCAGGAGCACCTGACGGCCATCCGCTCGCCCGTGCTGACCGGCGCCGGCTCCTGCGGTGCGTTCCTCTTTCTCGAGGACGGCCTGCCCGTCCGCCCCACCGGCTTCTGCAACGTCAATCAGCTGTTCGAGGTGAACACGGAACAGGCCAGCGCCGTCGAGGTGGTACGCGGGCCGGGCAGCGCATTCTACGGCTCCAACGCGCTGCACGGGCTGGTGAATGTGATCACACCCGACCCGCGCAGCGACCGTCGCCGCGGCTTCAGCGCCGAAGCCGGGCCAAACGACTACCTGCGGGGCTCGGCGCGCTGGGCGGGGGGCGAAACCGCGCCCTGGGTGCTGCGGCTGCATGGCGAGGAGGATGGCGGCTTCCGCGACGATTCCGGCTACGGACAGGGCAAGCTGAACCTGAACCTGGTGACCCCCGTGGCCGGCCGCGAGGTGCGCTGGTCCTTCGCCGCAACCCACCTGGAGCAGGAGACCGCCGGTTTCATCCTCGGCGAGGACGCCTACGAGGACCCGGACGTCAACCGCAGCAATCCGAACCCGGAGGCATTCCGCGATGCCGACGCGCAGCGGCTCAGCGCCCGCTGGACCGCCTTCAGCCGCGACGCGGTCGAGCTGGATCTCACGGCCTACGCGCGGCGCTCGGACATGGATTTCCTGCAGCACTTCCTGCCGGGACAGCCGCTGGAGGAGAACGGCCAGGTGAGCGCCGGCGTGAACGGCGTGCTCGATTTCACCGGCGGCAGCCTGCCGCTGCTCGCCGGCATCGACGTGGAGTGGTCCGACGGCTGGCTGCGCCAGACCCAGGACGGCCCGGTGCAAGCCGGTCCGTCCTTCCTGGTCGAAACCCGGCCGCCGGGCAAGCAATACGACTACGAGGTATCGGCCTGGTCGGCGGCACCCTTCCTGCACTGGACGCCGACCATCGGCGAGCGGCTCACGCTGGAACTCGGCCTGCGTCTCGAGCACCTCAGCTACGACTACGACAACCTCATGCTCGCGGGCAACACGCGGGACGACGGCACGCCCTGCGGTTTCGGCGGCTGCCTCTACACCCGTCCCGCCGATCGCAGCGACGATTTCACCAATCTCGCCCCGAAGCTCGGCTTCAACTACCGCCTGGACGCTGAACAGGCCGTGTTCGCGAACCTGCGCCGGGGCTTCCGCGCGCCCCAGGCCACCGAGCTCTATCGCCTGCAGAACGGCCAGCAAGTGGCCGACCTGGACAGTGAGCGCGTGGACAGCCTCGAGCTCGGCTATCGCCGCCTGGGCGACGCCGTCCGGCTGGAGCTGGTCGGGTTCCTGATGGACAAGCAGGACAGCGTCCTGCGGGACGCGGAGGGCTTCAACGTGAGCGGCGGCGCCAGCCGGCACGCCGGCGTCGAGGTGAACTTCGACTGGCTGCTCACCGACACACTGAGCCTGTCGCTGGATGGCACCTGGACGCGCCAGACCTATCGCTTCGACCTCGTGGCCGACCGCGGCGAGACCTTCGTCTCCGGCAACCTGGTGGACACGGCGCCGCAGACGCTCGCCAACCTGAAGCTGCGCTGGGAGCCGGCGCCGGGTTACGTTGTCAGCGCGGATCTGCGCCATCAGGGCAGCTACTACCTGGACGCCGAGAACGAACACCGCTATCCGGGCCATGAACTCCTCGACCTGGGCGCCGAACTCGATCTCTCGCCCCGGCTCGGCCTGCGCGCCCGGCTGAACAACGTCACCGACCGGGACTACGCCGACCGCGCCGACTTCGCCTTCGGCAATTATCGTTATTTCCCCGGCCGCGGCCGGGAGCTCTACGTGGAGCTGGCCTGGCGGCTGGCGCCGGCCCGTTAGCGGGGTAGGACTACCGCGGCCTATCCCTCATAATACGGGCATCGTGCGACGCCGACGCCCGCCTCCGGGCGCCGCTGCCAGAACAACGACATCCAGAACGGAGACACCATGTCCGAACCAACACTGACACCGCCCGAGGGCGGCGAGAAGATCGTCAACGATAACGGAATCCTGCGCGTACCGGACAATCCCATCATCCCCTACATCGAGGGTGACGGCACCGGTCCGGACATCTGGGCCGCCGCGGTGCGGGTGTTCGACGCGGCTGTCGAAAAGGCTTACGACGGTCGGCGCAAGATCCACTGGATGGAGATCTTCGCCGGCCAGAAATCCAACGACCGCTACAACAGCTGGCTGCCGGAGAGCACGGTGGAAGCGTGCCGGGAGTACCTCGTCTCCATCAAGGGGCCGCTGACTACGCCCATCGGCGGCGGCATCCGCTCCCTGAACGTAGCACTGCGCCAGCTGCTCGACCTCTACGTCTGCCTGCGACCGGTGCGCTGGTTCAAGGGCGTGCCCTCGCCCGTGCGCAACCCGGCCGACGTGGATATGGCGATCTTCCGTGAGAACACGGAGGACATCTACGCGGGCATCGAATTCCAGGAGGGCTCGGACGACAACGCCCGCTTCCTGCGGATTTTCAAGGAGAACTTCCCGGCCGAGTACAACAAGATCCGCTTCCCCGAGACCTCGGGTATCGGCATCAAGCCGATCTCCCGGGAGGGCACCGAGCGGCTGGTGCGGGCGGCGATCCAGTACGCCATCGACAACAAGCGCAAGAGCGTGACCTTCGTGCACAAGGGCAACATCATGAAGTTCACGGAAGGCGCGTTCCGCAACTGGGGCTACCGGCTGGCCGAGACCGAGTTCGCGGATCAGACCTATACCTGGGACCAGTACGACCGCACCCTGGCCGAGAAGGGACGCGACGCGGCCAACCAGGAGCAGGAGGCGGCGCTGGCCGCGGGCCGCATCCTCATCAAGGATGCCATCGCGGATATCACGCTGCAGCAGGTACTGACCCGGCCGGCCGAGTTCGAGGTCATCGCCACCATGAACCTGAACGGCGACTATCTGTCGGACGCGCTGGCCGCCCAGGTCGGCGGCATCGGCATCGCGCCGGGCGGCAACATCAACTACGAGACCGGCCATGCGGTGTTCGAGGCCACCCACGGCACCGCGCCGAAGTACGCCGGACAGGACAAGGTGAATCCCGGTTCGCTGATCCTCTCCGGCGAGATGATGCTGCGTCATCTGGGCTGGGAGGAAGCCGCCGACAAGATCATCCAGGCCATGGACGCGACCATCGGCTCCAAGACGGTCACCTACGACTTCGCCCGCCTCAAGGAAGGCGCCACCGAGGTGAAGTGCAGCGAGTTCGCCACGGCGATGATCGGCAACATGTGAGCCGACGGATAGCGTCGATCTTGAGCGCCGACGAGGACGACAACGCCTCCACGATGGCCGCCGAAACGGCGGAGTTCATCGTGGAGGCGTTCCTTCATTACAACCGGGAATTCCGCCTGATCACCCAGCGCGCCCGCGGGCGTTTCGAGCGGCGGGAATGGGCCGCGGGGCAGCAGGACGCGGGCGAGCGCATCGACCTCTACGACAAGATCGTCAACGGCACCGTCGCCGAGCTGAAGGTGCGTCTCGACGACCGGGCGCAGGACCGTGAACTCTGGGCGGCCATCAAGGAACACTATGCCCGGATGATCCTCGAGTATCCGGACTCGGAGTTCTTCAAGACGTTCTTCAGCTCCATCACCCGGCGCATCTTCGCCACCATCGGTGTGGACCCGGCCGTGGAGTTCATCGCGCTGGACGTCGAGCCGACCGAACACCTGCTGGACGGCATCCAGCGCCGCGTCTACAAGAACCGGGGCGCGCTCGACTTCGTCTTCGACGAGATGCTGTCGGATTACAGTTTCTCGGTGCCGTTCCGCGACCGGGAACGTACGATCAACTACATCACGCTGGAGGTGGACGCCTTCCGCGAATCACACGGGCCCGATGCGCGCATACGCCGTATCGAACTGCTGGAGCCCGTCTTCTACCAGGGCACGCGGGCCTATCTCGTCGGTCGCATTCAGGGCAACGACTGGTGGTCGCCGCTGGTGATCGCGCTGAAAAACACCGACGAGGGCATCTACGCCGACGCGGTGATCCTGTCGGAGAACGACGTCAGCATGCTGTTCGGGTTCACCCGCAGTTATTTCCACGTGGACCTCGAAGTGGTGGGCGCGACGGTCGCCATGTTGAAGTCCATGTTGCCGCGGAAGCCGATCGCGGAGATCTACACGGTGCTGGGCCGCGCGAAGCAGGGAAAGACTGAACGCTATCGCAGCTTCTTCCACCACCTCGAGCAGTCGGACGACCTGTTCGTGCGGGCGCGGGGGGACAAGGGTATGGTCATGGAGGTGTTCACGCTGCCTTCCTACGACATCGTGTTCAAGGTGATCAAGGACCGCTTCGCTTTCCCGAAGACGACGGTACGCAAGGACGTGCTGGAGAAGTATCAGCTGGTGTTCAAGCATGACCGGGCCGGACGGCTGGTGGATGCGCAGGAGTTCCGCCGGCTGGAGTTCGGCAAGCACCGCTTCGAGGAGTCTCTGCTGGAGGATCTGCTGACCGGCTGCGCGGATACCTGCCGGATAGAGGGTGAAGACCTGATCGTGGAGCACGCCTATATCGAGCGCCGGCTCACGCCCCTGAATCTCTACGTGCAGGAGGCGGATTACGACGACGCGCTGCGGGCGGTCATCGACTACGGCCAGGCCATCCGGGATCTGGCCTTCAGCAATATCTTCGCCGGTGACCTGCTGCTGAAGAACTTCGGCGTCACCCGCCACGGCCGGGTGATCTTCTACGACTACGACGAGCTGTGCCTGGTCACCGAGGCGAATTTCCGCAATATGCCGACGCCGCGGGACGATATGGAGGAGATGCAATCCGGTGCCTGGTTCTACGTGGGCCCGAACGACGTGTTCCCGGAGCAGTTCATCGAGTTCCTCGGGCTGAAGCCCGACTACCGGGAGGCCTTCATGGAGCACCACTCCGAACTGCTGCAGGCGGAGTGGTGGATTGGCGTGCAAAAGCGCCTGAAAGCCGGCGAGATCATCGAGGTCGTACCTTACTCGCCGCGCAGCTGGGCCGACCACCGCGGCCCGGGCCTCTACGCCCTGCGTCACTAGGGTGCCGGACCGAACTTTTTAAACTTTTGCAACTTATCTGCCAGAAGACAGCGGGCAATGATGGCAACCGCCCGTGGACGGCCACGAGGAATAAGTTGCAAAAGTTTAAAAAGTTCGGTCCGGCACCTGAAAGCGGTCGAGGCGTTGGTGGTAGGCGGTCTTCGCGGCACGGCGTTCTTCGTCGCTCCAGCCCAGGTGGTGGCCAGCGACCGACGCCACGGCTTCCAGCGCGTCCAGCCCCAGCTCCGGGCCCAGGCCGATCATCATGCGCCGCTGCAGCAGATCGTCCAGCGTCCGGGCGTGTTCCTGCTCCAGGCTGAGGACCACCTCTGCGGCGATCGCGCCGGTGCGTCCGCAGACGATCTCGCCCAGCGCCGGCTCGCCGACCGCCATCTCCGCGATCTCCAGCGCCCGGCTACCGTAGACCGAGAGCAGATGAGCGGCGGTCCTCTCCCCGACGATCCCGGCCGCCGCCAGCCGCTGCCGGGCCTCGTCGAAGTCGGCACCGCCGGGCAGCGGCTCGTCATCGGTGGGACACCCCGGCAGATCGCGTTCCAGCAGCCGGCCGATTCGGTCCACGACCTCCTCGGCGAGGTGGCGGTACGTGGTGAGCTTTCCGCCGATGATCGACAGGAGTCCGCGCGCCACATCGTCATGCTCGCGGATGATGTGCTTGCGCGTGATTGCGCCCTCGGGCCCTTCCTCCCAGGGCAAGGGCCGCACGCCGCAATAGGTGTAGTGCACCGATTCCCGCCGCAGGCCGGCCCGCGGGAATACCCGGTTGGCCTCCGCCAGCAGATAATCCACCTCCGCGCTGCTCGCCCGTGCATCCGCCGGGTCGCCGGAGTAGCGGATATCCGTGGTGCCGATCAGATACAACCCCGCCCACGGGATGACGAACATCGGCCGCCCGTCCGCCTCGGCCTCGATGTAGAACGCGCTCTGCGGCGCCCCGTCGAACGGCGAGACCACCACATGGCTGCCCTTCGTGCCGCCCATCAGCCGGGGCAGCCGCGCGGGCAGCCCCTTCAGCACCCGGTCCACCCACGGGCCGCCGGCGTTCACGACCACCGGCGCATGCACGCGGTGCCGCTCTCCTGTCGCCAGATCCCGGTACTCGACGCCGTCCATCGTGCCGGAGCCGTCGCACAGCGCCTCCACCCGGCAATAGTTGCGGAGCTCGGCGCCGGCGCGCTCGGCCGCCACCAGGTTCTCTATCACCAGCCGCTCCGCCCAGGGCACCTGGGCATCGTAGTAAGCGGCGGCCCCGCGCAGTCCCTCGGCCAGTATCCCCGGCTCCTCGGCCAGCAGCTCCCGCCGGCTCAGCATGTCGTGACCCGGCAGCTCCTTGCCTAGCGACAGCAGGTCGTAGGCAAGCATGCCGGCGCGGATCAGTGCCTTCCCCCGCCGCGCGCCCCGATAGACCGGGATCACCAGCTTCAGCGGATGCACCAGGTGGGGCGCGGCCTCGAGGAGATGGCGCCGCTCGTGCAGCGACTCGTAGACCAGCGAAATCTCCGCGTACTCCAGATAACGCAGCCCGCCGTGGATGAGCCGGCTCGACCAGGCCGTGGTGCCCGCGGAGAAGTCGTCCTGCTCGAGCAGCAGCACGTCCAGACCCCGTTCCGCCGCATCGCGTGCGATACCCGCGCCGTTGATGCCGCCGCCGACGACGACGACGTCGTAGCGGGATCCGTTCCCGCCCTCGACGGCCGCGGCCTCGCTCACGGCCGGGTCTGCCCGTCGCCGCGCACCAGGTACTTGTAGCTCGTGAGCTGCTCGGCGCCGACGGGCCCGCGCGCGTGGATGCGCCCGGTGGCGATGCCGATCTCCGCGCCCATACCGAACTCGCCGCCGTCGGCGAACTGGGTGGACGCGTTGTGCAGCAGGATGGCGCTGTCGAGATCATCGAAGAAACGCTCCACGGGCGCCGGTGCCTCGGCGATGATGGACTCGGTGTGGCCCGAACCGTAGCGGCGGATGTGACCGATGGCCCCCTCCACGCCGTCCACCACGCCGACGGCGATCACCGCGTCGAGATACTCGGTGCGCCAGTCGGCCTCGTCCGCCGGCTCGCAGTCATCCAGTATCCGGCAGGCCTCCGCATCGCCCCGCAGACGGCAACCGGCCTCGCCGAGCGCCGCGCCGATCCTCGGCAGCAGCGCATCGACCACCGCACGGTCGACCAGCAGCGTCTCCGCCGCGCCGCAGATCCCCGTGCGCCGCATCTTGGAATTGACGACGACCGCCACTGCCTTTTCCGGGTCGGCACTCCCGTCCACGTAGACGTGGCACAGCCCCTCCAGATGACCGATGACCGGCACCCGCGCGTCCCGCTGCACCCGCTCCACCAGGCTCCGGCCGCCCCGGGGCACCACCACGTCGACGCAGCCGTCCAGCCCGGACAGCAGCGCACCGACCGCGGCCCGGTCCCGGGTGGGCACCATCTGGATGGCCGCCTCGGGCAGACCGGCGGCGGCCAGGCCTGCGGTCAGGCTGGCGAGGATCGCCCGGCTCGAGTGGTAGCTTTCCGAGCCGCCGCGCAGGATCACGGCGTTGCCCGACCTGAGACACAGACCGCCCGCATCCGCGGTTACATTCGGCCGGCTCTCGTAGATGATCCCGATCACGCCCAGCGGCACCGTCACGCGCTGGATGGTGAGGCCGTTCGGACGGTCCCACTCGGCGATCACCCTGCCGATCGGATCCGGCAGCCCGGCAATCGCCTCCAGTCCGGCCGCCATGGCCTCGACCCTGCCTTCGTCCAGCGCCAGGCGATCCAGCATGGCCGCCGACAGGCCTTTCTCCCGGGCCATCGCCATGTCGCTGCCGTTGGCGCTGAGCACGTCGGCGGCCGAGCGTCGGAGGTGTGCAGCCGCAGCCCTGAGCGCCTGCTCGCGCTGCTCGCCCGTGGAACGGGCCAGCTCGCCGGCAGCCTCGCGAGCCGCGCGTCCCATCTCCTCCATCAGTGCTTCGACTTCCGCCTGCAGTACGCCGTCGTCCGCACTCGCGTGCACGCGTTCGCTCATGCCGTTGCCTCGTCTTTCCGTCCGTCGTCCGCCGCCGGGTACAGCACCAGATCGTCCCGGTGGACCATCACACTGCGGCCGGCGAAACCGAGAATCCGATCGATCTCCGCCGAGCGCCTGCCGCGGATGCGCCGGGCATCCTCCGCACCGCAGGCGATCATACCGCGGCCGATCTCCGTGCCGTCGGCGTCGGCCAGGGCCACGGTGTCGCCCCGGGCGAACTCACCCTCCACCGCCGTGACACCCACCGGCAGCAGGCTGCCGCCCCGGGCCAGCGCGGCCACCGCGCCGGCGTCCAGCCGCAACCGCCCCTGCACTTCGAGGCTGCCGGCGATCCAGCGCTTGCGCGCCGCAACCGGACTGGCCCCCGCCCGGAACAGCGTGGAACGCCCCCCCGCCGCCAGCGCCGCGATCGGCGAGCGCACCCGGCCGTCGGCGATAATCATGTCGCAGCCCGCCGCCAGCGCGATGCGGGCCGCCGCGAGCTTGGTGCGCATGCCGCCGGAGCCCCAGCGGGAAGATACCGGCCCGGCCATCGCCTCGATCTCCGGCGTCAGGCGCTCGACCTCCGGGATGTGTTCGGCATCGGCATCCGTGGCGGGGTCGGACGTGTACAGGCCATCGATATCGGACAGCAGCAGCAGGCCGTCCGCGCTGATCATCTGCGCAACCCGGGCCGCGAGGCGGTCGTTGTCGCCATAGCGCAGCTCGTCCGTGGCCACGGTATCGTTCTCGTTGATCACCGGCATCGCCCCGAGCTCCAGCAGCGTCTCGAGCGTGCCGCGGGCGTTGAGGTGGCGGCGCCGGTCCTCGGTGTCGTCCGGCGTGACCAGCACCTGGGCGACGGTCACAGCGTGATCCGCCATCACCGACTGCCACGCATGGGCGAGCCGCACCTGCCCCACCGCGGCCGCCGCCTGCTGCTCTTCCAGCCGCGACCGGCGTCGCGCGAGTCCGAGGGGTGCGCTGCCGAGCGCCACGGCACCGGAGGACACGACCAGCACCTGGCGCCCCTCGGCGCGGAGCGCTGCCAGGTCGGCGGCGAGCGCCGCCAGCCAGTCCCGGTCCAGGGCGCCGTCTTCCGTGGTCAGCAGCGCCGAGCCGATCTTGACCACCAGCCGCCGGTAGTCACCCGGTCTGCCGCGCGAACTCACGGCGCCCGCCCCGACGGCCTCAGGCGCTGTCCCGCAGGCCGGACTCGTGGGCCAGCACCTGCTCGCCCCGGGACATGGCCAGCGCGCCGCTGCGCACCACGGCGATGATCCGCGCGATGCCGGCGGCGCGGTCCATGAAATCCTGCACTTCCTTCACCGTCGCCGTGAGCTCCAGGGTGAAGCTGGTCTGGGAGTCGTCGAGGACCCGTGCGCCGGCCGTGTCGACCAGCCCGCGGAGCTCTTCGTAGGCGCCGGTGGGCACCTTCAGTTTCAGCAGCAACAACTCCCGCTCGAAGTGCTCACCCAGGGTCATGTCGTGGATGTTGACCACGTCGATGAGCTTGCCCATCTGATTCACGATCTGGGCGATGACGGCATCGGAGCCGCTCGATACCACGGTGAGCCGGGACAGCGTCGGGTCGTCGGTGGGCGCCACGTTCAGCGATTCGATGTTGTAGCCGCGCGTGGAGAACATGCCCGTGAGACGGGTCAGTGCCCCCACCTCGTTCTGCATGAGTACGGAGATGACGTGTCGCATGATCCGGCGGGTCCCGTGACAAGAATGACGTAACGTGATGATACTGGCGCTTATTCCCGGCTATTGCAATGCACAAGGAATTGACCGAGACTCGATCGAACCCTTGATTTTCCGCCGTTCCCGGGGTTGCGGCAGGCCGCAGCCCCCACCGCGATGCCGCGAGCGAGTTGCCATGAGCGAGATCAGCGAGACGAGAGCCACCCCCGCCCACCCGCTGGCGGGCAAGACCATGACCGGCGCGGACATCATCGTGCAGGTACTGGTGGACGAGGGTGTGGACACGATCTTCGGCTATAGCGGCGGCGCGATATTGCCGACCTATGACGCCGTGTTCCGCTACAACGACGAACACCGTGGCGCGGACGGGCGCTCGCCGGTGCCGCTGGTGGTGCCCGCGAACGAACAGGGCGCCGGTTTCATGGCGGCGGGCTATGCGCGGGCCAGCGGCAAGGTGGGCGTGGTCATGGTGACCTCCGGCCCCGGCGCCACGAACACGGTAACGCCGGTGCGCGACTGCATGGCCGACTCGGTGCCCATCGTCGTCATCAGCGGCCAGGTGCCCACCGGCGCCATCGGCAGCGACGGATTCCAGGAGGCGCCGGTCTCCGCCATCATGGGCGCCGTCGCGAAACACGTGTTCCTGGTCACCGACCCGGAGCGCCTCGAGGCCACCGTGCGTACCGCTTTCGAGATTGCCCGCACCGGCCGGCCCGGGCCGGTGGTGGTGGACGTCCCGAAGGACGTGCAGAACTGGGAAGGCCCCTTCCGCGGCAGCGGCTCTCTGCCCGTGCCGGGCTACCGGCGCCGACTGCAGACGGCCATGAGCGACTCGCTCTCGGCCGAGCAGTGCGAGAGCTTCTACCGCATGCTGGCCGAGGCGGAGCGTCCGCTGATCTACGCGGGCGGCGGCGTCGTGAACTCGAATGGCACCGAGGCGCTGCGGGAATTCGCCGACCAGCACGGCATCCCGGTCACGACCACCCTCATGGGCATCGGCGCCGCCGACACGACGCAACCGCTGTCGCTGCACATGCTGGGGATGCACGGCACGGCCTTCGCCAACTACGCGGTGGAGGACTGCGATTTCCTCATCGCCGTGGGCGCGCGCTTCGATGACCGGGTGGCGGGGGTACCCAAGAAGTTCGCCCCGAATGCGCGTCACATCGCCCACTTCGACGTCGACCCGTCGGAGATCGGCAAGGTGAAGAGCGTGCACTGGCACTACATCGGGGAACTGACCTCCAGCCTGCGCAAGCTGTCCGGGTACGGGCGGCGCATCGGCTTCGACAAGGACTACTCCCGCTGGCACGGGGAGATCGCCGACCTGAAGAAGACCTACGCGCTCAACTATGACCGGGCGAGCGAACTCATCCAGCCGCAATACCTCATCGAGGAGATCAACCGGCTCACGGGCGGCGAGGCCATCATCTCCACCGGCGTCGGCCAGCACCAGATGTGGGCAGCGCAGTATTTCGACTTCAAGGCGCCGCGCCTGTGGCTCACCTCCGGCAGCATGGGCACCATGGGCTTCGGCCTGCCGGCGGCCGTGGGCGCCCAGTTCGCCCGCCGCGACCGGCTCGTGATCGACATCGACGGCGACGCCAGCATCCGCATGAACCTCGGCGAGCTGGAGACGGTCACCACCTACGAGCTGCCGGTGAAGGTGGTGGTGCTGAACAACTACGGCGACGGCATGGTGAAGCAGTGGCAGCGGCTCTATTACCGCGGCCGTCTGTCGGCCAGCGACAAGTCGCTGCACAGCAAGGATTTCGTCAGGGCGGCCCAGGCCGACGGCTTCCAGTACGCCGTCAGGCTCGAGGACAAGCAGCAGGTGCCCGACACCATCCGCGAGTTCATCGAGTATCCCGGCCCGGCGTTCCTCGAGGTCATCATCGACCCGGAGGCGAGCGTTTTCCCGATGGTGGGCCCGGGCATGCCGTACTCGGAGATGATCACCGGCGACTTCATCCCGAGCCGCAGCAAGCAGGGCTCGCGGGAGGCCGGTCCGTCCGAGATGTTCTGAGCGCGCGGTGCCGCGTGCGCGGTCCGGCTCTCAGCCGCTCATGGGCGGCCGTGACGCTCGGCCAGCGCCTCGATGGTGGCGGGCGCGTTCTCCTGGCGGATCAGCGCGCGCCGGCGCAGGAAGCGCCGCATGCCGGCCGGGCCCATGCGTGAGCCGCCCAGGCCGGAGTACTTGAACGAATCCTTCTCCGCCTCGTAGAACTGGGCAGTCATCGCCCCGTCGTTCAGGCTCACCGCACCGGCTTCCAGTTGTCGGCCCACGGCCTCGGCCTCCCCCAGGCTGCCTGCCAGAACCGCGGCCGAGAGGCCGAACTCGCTGTCGTTGGCGAGCGCGATGGCCTCCTCCAGGGTATCGAACGGCATCACCGGGATCACCGGCCCGAAGGTCTCCTCGCGCATCAGTGCCATCTCGTGATCGACGCCCGTGACCACCGTCGGCCGGATCCAGAGGCCGCCGCCGAGGTTCTCGATCTCGCCGCCCGCGACGATGCGCGCGCCCCGCGCCACCGCCTCTTCCAGCTGCGCGCGGATGGTCGCCGCCTGCCGTTCGAAGATCAGCGGGCCGATGTGGCCGTCGTGGATGTCGGGCCAGTTCAGCGCCACCCGCTCCGCCGCAGCGACCAGCTCGGCGACGAACTCGTCGAAGATCTCGCGCGCGACGTACACCCGCTCGATGGACTGACAGGCCTGTCCGGTCGCCGTCACCGACGCTCGCAGCGCCGTGGCCGCCGCCTGTTTCGGGTCGGCGCTCGCCAGCACGATCATGGGGTCCTTGCCACCGAGCTCCAGGAACGCGGGGATGAAGCGGGCGGCCGCCGCAGCGCCCACCTTGCGCCCGGTGGCCACGCTGCCGGTGAAGCACACGGCGTCCACGTTGTCGATCAGCGCCGCGCCGGTGGCGCCGTCGCCCTGCACGAAGCCGAGCACGGTATTGAGCGCCGGCACCTCTGCCAGCGCCGCGGCCAGTGGCGCGACGAAGCGTGGCGTCACCTCGCTCGGCTTCACCAGCACCGCGCAGCCCGCGATCAGCGCCGGTATGGCGTCGATGAGCGACAGCGTCAGCGGGAAATTCCAGGGGCTGATGGCGCCCACCAGCGGCACGGGCACCAGCTGGGTGCGGTAGCTGATCCCCGGCACCGAAGACGAGCGCAGCGGCTCGGCCAGTATCTCCGGCGCGAGCCGCGACCAGCGCTGCACGGTGCCGGCAACGCCGCCGATCTCCGCCACGGAGACGAAATAACGACCGGTGTCGGCGACCAGGGCATCCAGCAGCTCTTGCCGACGGCGATCGACCGCGGCGACCCATTCGTTCAGCACGCCGACGCGCTCTTCGAGCGGCCGCGCCGCCCAGTCGGCCTGACCCGACCGCAGGCGGGCCGCGGCGGCGGCGACGGTCCCGGCGTCGGCCGCCGCGATCCGGTAGTCGCGCTCGCCGGTCCGCGGGTTACGGACGTCGAGCAGACGCTCGTCGCTCATGGCGTTCCGCGGCCGTCTGCGGCGTCCTGACGAGGACGGAGGATCAGTGGCGGGACTCCGTTTCCTCGCGCGCTTCGCGGCGCTGCTCCATCACGCTGCGGAAGTAGGACCAGCTGGTGACGTTGCGGCGGGCATCGTCCACCGGCGGCGGCTGGCGATAGATCGGGTAGTTCTCCTCGATCTGCGCCTTCATCGTGTCCGAGAGCTCGTCGTAGCCGTTGATCTTGAGCCCCGCCGTGTGCATGTAGATGTCGCCGTGGCGGCCGCCCATCTTCATCCAGGGCAGCCACTGGGAACGGCGCACCCAGCCCACACGGACGTCCGCGGTGTCCTTGTCGGCGTCCACCAGGTCGTCGATGTCGCCCAGGAAGTTGAACATCTCGGTGGCATGATAGGTGCCGCCGACGTAGGGCTGGTAGTCGCCGCCGAGAGGGTTCGGGTAGAACAACGGCACCGTGATGGTCATCCACCAGGCGTTGTTCTTCGTCGACAGGCCGACCTGGTAGGGCTCGCCGTCGGCGGTACGCTCGAAGGTGGGCCGGCCGTTCACCGGGTCATTGGTAACGTGCATCACCTCCACCGTCTCGCCGGTCCAGGGGTTCTTCCATTCCTCCAGCACCTCGCCGGTCTCCGGGTCCTTGTAGAGCAGAATCTCGCGGCTCACGAGCCGGTAACCCTCGCCCCGCTCCGGGTCCGTGATGGTGCCGCACTGGCGGACATTCATGCCCTCCACCAGGAAGAGCAGCCGGTCGGCCTCGCCGGGCACCCGGCTGTAGGCACGGCCGTGCCACCAGTAGTAGATCGGCTTCTCATCTTCCAGGGAACACATGATCTTGCGCTGGGCGGCCACCGCCCCCTCGCCGGTGGACAGATCGAGCTCCGCCGACTGGACGGCGGGCGCCGCCAGGCAGGCAATCACGGCAACTGCGATCGAAAAAATCGGTCTCGGACTCACGTGCATTCCTGTTCTCCTTCTCGCTGGTCCCGCATGGCCCGCCGGCAGCTCCCCCGCAGGCGTCCAAAGCTTATCACGCCGCCCCGCCTCCGGTGAGCCGACAGAAATCGTCCGCAGCGACGTTGCCACCGGACAGGACCACGACGCTCGTGCCGCCGCTGTCCACCCTGCCCGCGAGCAGCGCCGCGAGGGCCACGGCGCCGCCCGGCTCCAGTACCAGGTGCAGCTCCTCGAAGGCATAACGCATGGCGTCGACGGCCTCCCCGTCCGTGACCGTGAGCGCGCCGGCCAGCCGGCGTGCGAGCACCGGGAAGGTCAGGCGTCCCGGCGAGGGGGTGAGCAGGGCGTCGCAGACGGAGCGGGCCTCCGGCGCCACCGTCTCGCGCCGGCCGCTGGCGAGCGAGCGCGCCGTGTCGTCGAACGCGGCGGGCTCGACGGCCCAGATATCGGCCTCCGGCGCGAGCGCCTCGGCGGCCAGCGCGATGCCGGCGCTGAGTCCCCCGCCGCCGCAGCAGACCAGGATGCGGTCGGGTACCGCACCGAGCGCCCGGGCCTGGCGGCAGATCTCCAGCCCCACCGTCCCCTGGCCCGCGATCACCGCGTAATCGTCGTAGGAAGGCACCAGCGTCGCGCCCCGTTCCGCAGCGATGGCCCGGCCGATGGCCTCCCGGTCCTCCCGGTAGCGGTCGTAGGGCCGAATCTCCGCGCCGAGGCGTCGCGTGGCCTCCAGCTTGCGCCGGGGGGTGTCCTCCGGCATCACGATGGTGGCCTGCATGCCCAGCAGGCGGGCCGCCTCGGCCACACCCTGGGCGTGATTGCCGGAGGACCAGGCGACGACGCCCCGCTCCCGCTCCTGCGGCGGGATCTGTGCCAGCCGGTTGCAGGCGCCGCGGATCTTGAACGAGCCCGTGCGCTGCAGGCATTCCGCCTTCAGCAGCACGCGCCCGCCGACCCGCTCGTCCAGCGCCGGCAATTGCAGCAGCGGCGTCTCCAGCGCCACGCCAGCGATGCGCGCAGCGGCAGCCTCGATAACCGCCAGGTCCGGTTCGCGCCCGGCCGTCACGGCGACACCGCCCGCGCCGAACCTGTTACGCTCGACTCTGCGTCGGAGGCCGATCCGGCGACGAACGATATAACCTGTCCCGGCGCGAAGGAGCCGTCATTCATGCACGAACTGCCACTGGTCCTCGGCACGACCCTCATCGTCACCCTCGTCTGCTTCTTCGTACTCTGGTTGCTGAGCATACCGCTGAAGAACGCCAGTATCGTGGATATTTTCTGGGGGCCGGGCTTCGGCGTCATCGCCGTGGTCGCCTGGTTTCTGGCCGACGGCGCCCCGGCGCGGCAGAACCTGCTGACGGCGCTGACCGTGATCTGGGCGGCCAGGCTCGGCCTCTACCTCGCCTGGCGCAACATCGGCCACGGGGAGGATCCGCGCTACCGCCGCATGCGCGAGAAGACCGAGGCCGCCGGTGGCAACTTCGCGACGGCGAGCCTGTTCAAGGTATTTCTGCTGCAGGGCGTGCTGATGTGGCTGATCTCCACGCCCGTGCAGGTGGGCCAGGTCTACGATGAGCCGGCCGGCCTCGGCCTAGTCGCCGCCATCGGCGCGGTCCTGTGGCTGGTCGGCTTCCTGTTCGAGGCGCTCGGCGACTGGCAGCTCGCCCGCTTCAAGGCCGACCCGGCGAACGAGGGCGAGGTGATGAACCGTGGCCTGTGGCGCTACACACGCCATCCGAACTACTTCGGCAACGCCTGTCTGTGGTGGGGCCTGTTCATCATCGCCTGCGAGAACCCGGTGGGCCTGTGGACGATCTATGCCCCCGTCGCCATGACCTTCCTCCTGCTGAAGGTCAGCGGCGTCAGCCTGCTGGAGCGCTCGCTCAAGAAGACCAAGCCCAAGTACGAGGACTACGTGCGGCGCACCAGCGCGTTCTTCCCGCTGCCGCCCAAGGACTAGGGCCGGCGGACCCTAGGCGCCCGCAGCCAGCCGGTCGATCTTGGCCGCGCAGATGAAGTCGTTGTCCGAGAGGCCGTCGATGGCATGGGTGGTGTAGCGCACCAGGCAGCGGCCGTAGCTCACCTCCATGACCGGATGATGGCCCTCCACCGTCGCCACCCAGGCCACCGCGTTGGTGAAGGCGATGGTGCGCGCGAAACCCGTGAACTCGAAGTCCCGGCTGATGGACTTGCCGTCTCCGGACAGGTTCCACTCCGGGTCCAGGCCTTTCATCAGCGCCCGGGCCTGCTCCGCGCTCAGCGGTTCCACGCCGCCCTCGCAGGGTCTGCAGTGTCTTTCCGCCAGTTCACTCATGCGCTGTCCTCACGTTGTCGGGAAGCCGGGCTGCAGAGTCTAGCGCATACGCTCAGAGCGCCGATGCGGCACCTTCGAGACCGAGCCGGGACAGGTTCACGGTAGCGGCGTCGTAGCTGCCGCGCGCGATCCGTGCCGTCAGTTCCGCGTCGAGATAGCGGATGCGGGCATCGGCGGCCGCCTCCTCGCGCAGGTTCACCAGGAAGAAATCGCTGGCGCCGCTCTCGAAGCGCCGCACTTCGGCCTTGCGCAACAGCTCGGCCTGCTCCACCTCCTGCTCCGCCAGCGACAGCAGCCGTTCGGAAACCTCGAGGTCCAGCAGCAGGTTGCGCACCTCGAGCTCGATCCGGTCGGCCACCAGCCGCCGTTCCTCCCGCATCGCATCCACCTCGGCCCGGGACTGCAGCAGTCGGCCCTCGGCCCGGCGCTGCTGCAGCGGCACGGAGAACGTGAAGCCGAGTACCGTGTCCGTGGTGTCCCGGGACGGCCCGCCCTCGGCCACGGAGCCGAGAGGCTGGCGCAGCTCCAGATTCAGGTCGAGACGCGGCCTCAGGTCGTTGGCCCGGAGCTCGATGCGCCGTTGCTCGCGCTCGATGGCCAGGCGCAGGAGCTCCAGCTCGGGGCGCCGGTTCAGCGCATCGGAGACCGCGCGCGCAGGCGGCGGCAGCTCGCGGGACGGCGCGTTCGCCTTGCTCGGGGGCAGCGCTGCGTAGGACGGGACGACCGGCGCGCCTGATTCGTCGCGGTAGTAGAGCGAGAGCCGGTTGGCCGCCATTGCGAGATCGCGTTCCGCCATCATCACCCGGATGCGTCGGCGGGTGATGTTCTGCTGGTTCTCCGTGAGGAATATGCGCGCCCGAGCGCCCCGTGCCACCTGTTCGGTGAGCCCGTCCCGCCGCTCCAGGGCGATGCGCAGCAGATCCCGGTATACGGCCAGTTGCCGGCCCGCGGCGACCCAGCGCCAGTAGGCCTCCAGGGCGCGCTGCTGCACCCCGATCCGGGTCAGCAGGAGGTCGAACTCGGTCTCGCGCGCCTCCAGGTAGGCGTCCGCCTGCCGGAAGCGGCGTTCGTCGATGTTGCGGTCGCGCAGCAGGGAGAACAGGAAGCCGACCTTCACCGCGCCGCCGGTGTTGGTGTAGCGCTCGTCCTCGTAGACGGGGAACGTACCGTCGGAGAGCTTGTAGCCGGCATACAGGCTGCCACCGAGCGGACGCAGCGGCTGGCGCACGGTGCCCTCCACCGCGGTGCCGTCGTAGAAGCCCCCGAGACGGCTGAAGCCGTCTGCGGCGAAGACCAGGTCGAACTCGCCCGCCGCCTCGGTCACCCGCCCCGCCGCGGCACGCCGGGCGGCGAGACCCTGCACGATGCCGGGATAGTGCACCCGTGCGGAGTCCAGGACGTCCTGCAGCCGCAACCCGGACACGGGCTCGCCGGCCCGCGCGGCCGTCAGCGAGGCCGCCAGCGCGAGGAGGCCGCAGAAGACCGCCCGCGGCCGGTTCGTCACTGGCCGCCTCCGCCGGAGGCGCCCGCCGGCAGCCTGGGCGGGAAGTTGTTAAGCAGCCGCCAGAGCTCGTAGCCCACGGCGACCGTGTCCAGCAGCACCCAGCCGCGCGCCGTGGAGCCGAAGCGCACGAAACGCTCGTCGGGCCACGGGGTCTCGAAGTCCGGGTCCTCCGTGACCAGGATGCGGAAGCGGCCGTTCGCCTGCGCCGTGGGGTCGACGGCCACCACCTTGCCGCCGAACGTGCCCACCGCCACGGACGGCCAGCCGCTGAACTGCACGGCAGGCCAGCCCTCGAACTGCAGCCGTACGTCCGCACCCTCGCGGACCAGTGCGATGTCCCGCCCGTCGACGAAAAGCTCGATCGCCCGTTCCGCGTTGTCCGGCACGAAGGTGGCTACCACGTCGCCGGCCTTCACGAAGGTGGCGGCATCGCCCGCGTTGACCCGCAGGATGACGCCGGCGCGCGGCGCGCGGACGATCTGCACCGACTGGCGGGTCAGGCTGACATCGAGCCGGTTCAGCTCGGCGGCCGCCTCCGCCAGACGCGAGCGCAGCTCGTCCACGCGGATGCGGGCCTGTTCATAGTCCCGACGCGCGGCGAGACCCTGTTCGTACAGCTCCTGCATGCGTCGCATGTCGATCTCAGCCGTCTGCATGGCCGAGTCGGCCGCCGCGAGCTTTGCCACCACCTGGTCACGCTCGGCCTGCAGCCGCTCGAGGAGCTGGGGGTCGATGTCGGCGATGCGTACGATCGGGTCGCCCACCGCCACGTGGCTGCCGTCGCGCACGTACCACTCCTGGATCCGTCCCGGCACCAGCGCGTTGATCTCCTGCAGGCGGTCGTTGGGATTGAGCGCCGTGACGGTGCCCGCACCCTCGGTCGTCTGCACCCAGGGCACGAATACCAGGAACAGTGCCACCGCCGCGGTGCCGATGGTGATGATCCAGCCGATCACGCCCATGACCCGCGGCACCTTCTGGGCCTGCAGCGTCCTGAAGTAGCCGATGTGCTGTTTGCGGAAAGGCATGTCTCGCTCCCTAGCCGGCAGGCACCGTGCCCGGCATGCCGGCGGCGCCCTGCCGTCGATCGTTGGCTCCGGCGAGCCGCTGCTCGAGTTCGCCGAGGCTGCCGAACAGCTGCTGTTCCCGGTAGCCGAGATACAGATAGTGATCGAAGCCGAGCTCCCGCGGCCGGCTCGAGAAGTAGAGCACGGTGGTCGGCGTCTCCTCCTGCAGCACGTCGAGGGAGCGGCGCAGGCAATCGTCGGTCATGGTGTCGAAGAGCTGGCCGAGCACCAGCACCCGCGGTTTGGCGATGATGGCGGCGGCGAGCTTCAGCTGCATGGTCTCGGTGATGGTGAGGGGCCAGCCCGTCGCCGCCACCCGCGTGTCCAGACCCTCCTCCAGGCGCGAGATGGCGGCATTCAGGCCCACGGTGTCCAGCGCCGCGAGGATGCGGGCGGAGGAGGCGCCGTCGCCGCTCAGATGCAGGTATTCACGGATCGTCATCTCCACCGTGTTGGGCCGGTCGAGGACGATGATCCGCTGGCGCAGTTCGTGCACCGGGATGTCCATGATGTCGTTGCCGCCCAGCGTCACGTAGCCGCCGGAGGGGCGGATGTGGCGTTTCAGGAAGTTGGTGACCTCCCGCTGCACGCCGTGCGCCTCGGCCACGCCGAGCACCCGTGTGCCGCCGGGGATGGCGAATGACAGCGTCGTGATCAGCCCGCGGGCGTCGCCCCTGGCCTCCACGAAGGCCACGGAGGAACCTCCCTCGTACGGCATCGCCTCCTCCGGCGGGTCCTCCTGTTCGACGGTATAGAACAGCGACAGCTCGTCCAGCGCGGCGCACAGCTCGTAGAAATAGGCGAGATAGATCCCCAGCTGGGAGAGCCCGAAGAAGACCACGGAGAGGACCAGCTCGGCCGCCACCAGCTGCCCCAGCGACAGCTCTCCCTGGATCACCAGCCAGCCGCCGAGCCCCAGCAGTCCCGCGCTCGCCGCGGCATAGAGGAACAGGAACCCCAGCGTCTGGGCGAAATGATGGCGGAAGTGGGCGATGTGCCGGTCGATGTACTCGGCCGTCACCGCGTCGGTGCGGCTGAAGGCCTCGGCGATATGGCGCTCGGACTTGAAGAAACCGTTCGACGCTGCGAGCCCCTCCAGCCAGGCGGCCGTGGCGTGCTTTTTGTTGGAGACCTCGACGGCGCTCTTGATGGCCCTGCCGCCCCAGACCAGCCAGATGACCCAGATGAACAGGATGATCACCAGGTTGAAGGCGAGGAACAGCGGGTGATACATGGATACCAGCACGAAGCCCACTGCGGCCTGCAGGACGACGGTGAAACCGCCCACCAGCAGGTTCGGGACGGTCTTCTGGACGATGATGATGTCGAAATACCGGTTGAACAGCGCGCCCTTGCTGTAATCCTGGAAGAACGGGTTCAGCGCGAATACCGAGCGCACCGCGATCTCCGACACCATGCGGGCGTAGAAGCGCCGTCCGAACAGGTCCATCAGGTGTATGCGCAGGGCGTTCAGCAGCCCCGAGGCCAGCAGCAGGCCGAACAGCGTGAGCGAGAGCATGACCAGCGGGGCGGTCAGCCCCGTATAGGCGATGGTGTTCACCAGCATCTGCACCGAGATCGGCACCGCCAGCGACAGTACGCCGATGCCGATGCCGTAGACGATGGCGAGCGTGTAGTAATTGCGCTCCGGCGCCAGCAGCAGGCCGAAATTGGAGAATATCTCCCGCAGGGTGGTGTGCCTGGTCAGTGCCTGATCGCTCATGTTCTTCCGTTCCCTCGGCTGCCCTCGTGACGCACCGCAACAGTTTTTAGCATATCGCAGAGCCGAAAACCCGCCGGCACCGCTGCGCTGCGGCTAGGACCGGGGTCGGTCGGCGCGGCCGGTACCGTAGAGGACGATGTCTTCCGGCGGCCCGTCCTCGGCCAGGACCTCGCGCGCGACGCCCTCCTCGCGCATGCCGGTCTTCGCGAGCACGCGTCCCGAAGCAGGATTTCGCAACAGGTGGTGGGCGTGGATGCGTTCGAGGCCGAGCCGGGAGAAACCGTAGTCGACCACCGCAGAGGCGGCCTCGGTGCAATAGCCCCGGTTCCAGTAAGGCACGCCGACCCAGTAACCGAGTTGCGCGGTGCCGCGCGATTCCGGGTCCAGGGTCAGACCGATCGAGCCGATCAGCGTGCGCTCGCCACGCAGCGTGATCGCAAAATTCACCAGCCGTCCGGCGGCGAAACCGCGCTCCTGGCTCTCGATCCAGGCTTCCGCCACGCCGTCTGCGTAGGGATGCGGGATGTTCCGGGTGGTATCGGCAATGGCCCGCTCACCGGCGAGCCGCTGCACTTCGGCGGCGTCCGCGGGCTCGAAGGGGCGCAGCAGGAGGCGCGGCGTCTCCAGCGAAGGTCGTCCCGGATCACTCCTGCCCATCGGTCCAATCGTCCTGCTCACTGCCACGGCCGCGGGTGTGACCGTATCGCGCTCCGCGCGGTTTCGCTAGCATGGCGGGGCGGGAGCGGCCACCGGATCGAAACATGGGCGGATCGGAACAGGGTGACGCCGGCGCATTCGGACCTGCGTACGCATCACCCCGGGATACGGGCTTCGGGGCCCGTTACAGCGCCGGCTGCCACTGCGGTGCCGTACGCTACGAGGTGCGCGCCGATCCGGTGGACGCAAAGATCTGCCATTGCCGCGACTGCCAGGTACTGCACGGCGCACCCATGCAGTGGGCGGCGATATTCCACAAGCGGGACGTGCGCATCACGGCCGGGATCGATTGCCTGCGTTTCTACACGAGCGGGCCGGGACGGGCGGAGCGCATCCTGCCCTGCAAGGTCTCCTGCGGGCGCTGCGGGACCCCGATCGCCGACGAGGGACGGCGGATGTGGCTCGCCTTCCCGGAACTGTTCGACTTCGGCCAGCCCCGGCGGATACCGGACGCGTTCCGTCCGACCTGTCACATCTTCTACCGCATGCGGGTGGTGGACGTGGACGACGAGCTGCCGAAGTGGGCCGGCCACAAGGACCGCTCCGGCCTGCTCTAGCCTGCTCGCGCCTGCTCCAGCCTGCGCTGAGCCCGGCTTCGTCAGCCCTCGCCGGCTGCGGCCGTCTCGAATTGCGTCTTCAGCAGCCTGAAGCGAGCCAGTCGGCTCGGCAGATAGTCCCCTGTCTCGCCGAGACGAATGGCCTCGTCCATCGCGACCACGGCCTCGCCGTGACGCCCGAGCGTCGCGAGGATGACAGCGTGATTGGCGGGTATCTCCGGATGCGACGGAAACGCCCGGCGGAGCTGAGTCATGATGGCCATCGCCTGATCTTCCAGCCCGTCCGCGGCTAGGCTCATGGCGACCAGCGAGTAGGGAGTCCTCTGGGGGTGGAACCGGAAACCGAGCGCCTCTCGTCGAGCCTCGAACCATTCGTCGACCGCCCCTTCCCCGGCCTCTCGCGCCGCGGCTGCAAGCTCCTGCTCCGATTCCCACGTCGGAAACAGGCGGTCCATTGCGCGATGCACGCTCGGCGGCACGGCGGTGAAATGAGTGGTTCTCGGTATCACTTCGTAGTGCCATTCCAGCGACGGCGGAGCCAGGCGCTCGAGCAACGCGGCGAACTCGTGCCCGGCAGGGACCGTCTCGCCGCCGTCGGCTTCGGCGACCGACATGTAGAGAAAACCGTCCAGGTCTTCTCCTCCCTCGAGTGTTTCCTCCGCCGCCGCGAATAGCACACGGTCGGCGACCCAGGTGCTGGTACCGACGACGATCCAGGCATCGAAAAGCTCCGGTGCCTGCAGCATCGCATGCAGTCCGAAAGTACCGCCGAACGAGTGGCCGAAGTAAATGCGCCCGCCGTTCGTGCGGTAACGGCGGTCGAGGGCCGGCAGGATCTCTTCGCTCAGGGCGCGCAGGAAGGCGTCCGCGCCGCCGGTACCCGGGAAGTTGGGATCCACCGCCGGTACGTAGTCCCGGTTGCGATCCGTGTTCACGATGCCCGCGATGATCATGTCCGGGTACCGGTCGCCCGTAAACTCCAGATAGGCGCGAACCAGATCGAAATTCCAGTCGGCATCGGTCAGGAACAGGAGCGGATAGCGGCGTTCGCCCGTCTCGTAGCCGTCAGGCAGGCTGACGTGAAGCCGACGATCTTCATCGAGTATCTGCGACTCGATGGTGACGGAGTCGAATTCCGGTGCGCGAACTTCCGCAGCCACCGCTGCGCCAAACCATGGAGGCCATGCGAGCGTCACGCACAGCGCAGCGAAAAATCTCTTCATGCTCTCCCCCTCTCGCCGGATCTCGCGGCTTCGAATCTGCCGCGATCCCTGAATGCGACCGGCGCGGCGACCGGAAAGTTCACGGGCGGGCCTCTCCCACGAGAAAGGCGGCTGCCGTCGCCGGCAGCTGCCTCTTCTCGCCGCATATCCCGTCCGGTTTGCCTCTCTCAGCGAGTCTCCGCCACCCGCTGCGCGCCATCCTCCGGCACGTACAGCGTCAGGCTGACCCGCCGCTCGAGGGCATTGCGGTCTGGATCGCTTTCCACGCTTGCGGCCTCGCCGTGGGCATTCGCCGTGACGCGGGCGGCGGGGATGCCGCCGGCGGTGAGCAGGCCGCGGACATGCTCGGCCCGGCGTTCGGACAGGGACTGATTGTAGGCTTCCTCGCCGCGCGGATCGGCCCACGCGTCCAGCCTGATCTGCACCGAGGGCAGCGCCGCGAGCACACGGGCCAGTTCGTCCACCCGGTCCGCCGTCTCGGCATTCAGTTCGTCGGCCTCGGTGCGGAACAGCAGGTCCATCTCGATGCCCGTCTTCATCAGCTCCAGCATCTCGGGCGCACCGCTGGCGACCAGTGCCTGCAGTTCCGCGCCGACCTTCCTGAGGTCGCCGTCGGTGGCTGCCAGTTCGGCCTCCATCCGGTCGAGACGCTCGCGCGCAGCCGTCAG
The DNA here is from genome assembly GCF_040706615.1 of Lentisalinibacter sediminis. Lineage (NCBI taxonomy): Bacteria > Pseudomonadati > Pseudomonadota > Gammaproteobacteria > Woeseiales > Woeseiaceae > Lentisalinibacter > Lentisalinibacter sediminis. The sequence continues at coordinate 535,117 of NZ_JAPDRF010000003.1, forward strand.
CTCGCCGCTCAGGGTTTCGTTGCGCACATCCTTCTCGTGGTACATGTCACCCAGTTTTGCGCCCAGCGCGGCACCCACCAGGAATCCGACCGGGCCGCCGGCGGCGGCGCCCACGACGGCGCCGGTGCCGAAGCCGATGGTTTCCTGGCGCGAAGCCTCGGCGGCCGAGGCCGGCTGCACCGCCGCGGTAACGCCGAGGGCGAGACTCGTGATCAGGACCAGGGATTTGCTCATGCCTTTCGTCTTCATGTCGTCATTCTCCTGCGGCGATGGCCGCGTCCGTTGGCTACGGTTGCCATTGAAGCGCCGCCGCCGGGCGCCGCCGTGGAGTACCCGTGACGGATCGGGACGAAAAATGACGAATTGTGGCGGAGCGCCTCAGCGGTTGTCGTCGACCAGCGCGACGAAGGTGCCGCCGTTGCGGTGCGTGAGTTCGCGCATGAGTGCGGCGAACTGGATGGTGGAGTTCTGGATGTTGCCGGGGCCGCCGAAGCGGTACGGGAAGCCGACGGCGTGGATGCGCACGAGACGCTGGCCGTCCGAGCCCTCCGGATTGAGCCGGTCGACGGCGTCAGCGACACCCTCGACGGACTGACCGGTGTACTCATCGCCGAAGACGTACAGGCTCACCTTCTTGTCAGGGGCGGCGAAGGTGCGGATGGCGGTCTGGATACCGTTCACCGGCGTGGAGAAGCTGAGCGGCCGCCAGTTGGCCATGGCCGAGAGGATCGCCTTGCGGCGCGACGGGGTATCCGGTATCCACTTGCCGGCGAAGCTCTCGAACATGTAGCGGCCGTTGTCGTTCATGATCTGTATGCCCTTCACCCGCGGATAGAGGTCGAGGGTCTCGGTGAGCTTGCGCCGCGCCAGATTCCAGCTGAACTCCTGCATGGAGCCGGACGTGTCGATGATGAAGATGATGTACTCGCTGTCCACAGGAATGCCGCCGACGGGCGCATCCTCCGGTCGGCTGTAGTCCGCGTTCAGCCGCCGCATCTCCTCGGTGAGCTGCTGCCTGGCCGCCCGCAGTTCACCCTCGTCCACGGTGGGGATGCTCTGGTCGCCCGCGGTGGCGTCGTAGCGCCCCTCGATGCGGGAGAGATCGCCGTACAGCCGCGCGAGCTTCTCTTTCGACTCGGAGATCTGCTCCTTCGCACTGTCCAGCTCCCGGTTCAGGATCACCGTCTCGCCGCGGATGTCGAACAGCTCCTGCTCCAGCCGGGCGATGAGGCCCTCCAGATCCTGCTGGGTGCGCTCGATGGTCTGCGGCTCGTAGATCTTGGTGAGCACGAGCAGCAGCAGCACGGCGCCGAAACCGCAGCTGATCGCATCCAGGAACGAGAGGCTGAAGCCCTCCGCGTCTCTTTTCCTGCGCCGCGCCATGGTTCAGGGCCAGTCCTTGCTGATGCTCATGAACGAACCGCGGGTACGGTAGGCGAGCTTCCAGAACTCGATGGGCGCCGCGTAGTCGCCCTCCATTGGGAAGAGCATGATGTTGATCGGCACGCCGCTCGGCACCTCCCGCACCGCCTGGGCATGCAGGGCCTGGCGCTGCGGGCCGGAGATGGTGCGCCGCGCCGGCGGCTTGTTGCCGCGGGTGGGCAGGCTGTCCACCAGCAGGAAGACGTTGTCCGGCCGCGGATTCATCTTTCTTATGACCTCGTACGCCCCCTGCAGGTTCGTGCCCCCCTGCGGTACGGTGATACGCAGCCGGCGGATGGCCTCCGCCAGCTTCAGGCCGTCGCCCACATCCAGCCAGACGCCGTCGCTGCCGTCCAGCACGGGTTCGACGGTATCGTTGAAGGTGTAGATCTGGAACTTCGCATCCGGGCGGAACTGGGTGGTGATCCAGTCCACCGAGGCGATGGCCTGGCGCCACTTCGCCGCGCGCAGTTTCTGCTCGTCGGCCATGTTGCGCCGGCGGATGACGTTCACCACCTTCTTGTCCAGCATGCTCGCCGAGGCATCGACCAGCACCAGGACGCGATCGCCGCCCACCTTCAGGCCGGTGAGGTACTGACGGTCGCCTTCGCCGCGGAAGGCGCGCACCTGGTCGCCGAGTGCGGCTTCCCGCTCCGCGGCCGCCGCCTCGAGTCGCTTCTTCTCCGCTTCCAGCTGCTCGATGTCCGCGCGCAGCCTCTCGATGCGCTCGATGCGCGCCAGCGTGGTGTCCTCGTATTCGGACAGCTCCTCGCGGATGCGCTCGATCTCGCGCTGCACCCGCTCGGCCTCGCCCTCGGTACGCACCCGCTCCTCCTCGATCTCCTCGAGGACGTTGCGCACCTTGACCATATCCTTGCGACCCTCGAGCACCTGCTCCTCGAGGCGGTTCGTCTCGCTCATGAGTTCGGCCGTTTCGGTGTCGGCATTACGGGAGACGGTGGCGTTGATGATCATGAAGAACAGCACCACCGCGCCGAAGCCGCAGCTCATGATGTCGAGGAACGACAGGCTGATGGCTTCCGTCCTGCGGCGCTTACGCGTCATCGCTCTCCACCACGCGGATAAGCCGGAACTCCTGGCCCGGTGTGCCCACGCGCAGGCTGTCGCCCGCCTGCAGAACCGCCGAGCGCTCGATGCGGCTGCCGTTCAACCAGGTACCGTAGCGGCTGAGATCCTCCACGATGCACTGACCGTTGTCCCGGCGCAGCACGCAGTGGCGGCGCGAGACACCGGCCAGGTCGGCGTCCAGCGTGATACCCCGTTCGCCGCCGAGGCTGGTGCCAATGGCGAGACCGTCGCCGTTCAGCGCCCACGCGCGGTGGCCGAGCAGCAGATGGCTGGGCGACTCCCCGGCCTCACGGACGGGCGCGGCGGGCGCCTCCACCGGACTCTGGTCCCAGGGCAGACGCCGGGTCAGCCGGGTGGCTCCCGCCGTTGCCGCCGTCGCACGAGCCAGCGCGCCACGCGCAGCAGCCGCCTCCTCGAGCACGAAGGGTTCGCCGCCGGCGCGCGCCACGAGGAAGTCCACCAGCCCGGGCAGCGCGGCCGTGTGCCGGGTGAACTGCAGCGCCGGCGACTCGGCCGCGCGGATGAGGGAGCGGACGTGGCCGGCGAGACTCTGATAGACGCCGCTCACCGCCTCGGTGAAGGTCAGCAGCGGCAGCACGGCCTCGTGGGTATGGCCGCCGAATTCGAGCTGCATCCGCACCTCGCCGCTCCTCTGCGCCGTCTCCAGCCACGCCTCCAGGCGGTCGTAGAGGAGCTGCTCGGACTCGGCCGTGTGCAGCGGGTCGAAGCGGCTCTGGCGCACGAAGGCCTCGGCGATCACCGCCACCCAGGTATCCCGCAGCGCCGCGAGGCCGGCGGCATCCACCAGTTCCACCCGGTCGATCGCGGCGCCCTCTTCCTGAGCGATACGGCTGAGGGTGGCGGTATGCAGGGAGAGATCGATGTGCAGCAGCGAGCGGCCCGAATAGGCGCGCCGGGAGCAGGCCACGGCGGAGTCCACCAGGGCGGAAACCGGCAGTTCCAGTTCGCCGGCGATGCCGAGCAGCACGCCGAGGCTCTCGCGCTCCATCCACGCAGGCACCGCGAACACCACGCTGTCCGCGGCCGAGCGCTCGCTGCGCCAGATCTCCTCCAGCTGCCGGGAGGCCAGGTCCGCCGGCGTCAGGTGGCGGAATTTCAGCTCCTGCACCGGATCGAGGCCGAGGTGGCGCCAGAAATGGTTCACCACGCTGCGCGGATGGCGACGTGCCTCGGCCATCGCCCGCCGGCCGGTGACCAGGCCGCCTTCGCCGAGCAGCGCGAATCCGGGCTCCCGGTAGACCAGCCGCGAGCCGGTCACGGCGGTGACGGCGGCGTCGTTCAGGGATATCGCGAGCGTCGTCAAACCGTCTCCGTCAGTCGGACTTCATGTGCCGGATCAGCTGCTGGTCCACGTAGCTCTCGGTATCGAAGACGAGCCGCTCCTGGAACAGCTGCACCTGGTGGACCAGGAACATCAGCACGATGGACAGCAGCAGCGCGATGAAGGTGGAGTTGAATGCGACACCCAGGCTCTGGGTGACGCCGGCGATGTCGCCCTCTACGGCCCGGTCGGCCTGGGCGAGCGCCTCGCCGATGCCGCGCACCGTACCGATGAAGCCGATGGACGGGATGGCCCAGGAGATGTAGCGGATCATCGCCAGCTCGGAATCGAGTCGCTCGGCCTCGGACTCGCAGATGGTATGGGTGCTGGAGGCGACATCCTGCACGTTGTGGGTGGAGTTGAAGCGCTGCAGAGCATTCAGCAGCGCGCGCGGCAGCAGCATGCGTCGCTGGTTGTCGTCCAGCGCCTGGATCTGGCGGGCGTACTCGCGGGTATCCTCCGGCAGCACCCGCATGCCCTCGGCCACCGGCACCAGCTCCTGCTCCAGCAGGGAGCGCTCGCGCAGGATGCGCACCGACTTGTAACCCATGATGGCCAGCGCCCAGAACATCAGGATGAAACAGGCCTCCTGCTCGAAGTCCTTGATCAGCACCCACACGGAGCGCTCGCGGACGTAATCCGGATTTTCCTCCACCAGCCGGTTCTGCTCGACGATCACCTCAGCCGCGTTCGGGCGCACCACCGAGACATAGAAGGTATGCACGACGATGATCACGATGATCAGCGCGAACAGCTGATAGACGAACTCGAAGGGGATGTTCTTCTTCTGCATGGGTCCCTCAGATATCCACGGGGAAATTCACTGACTGATCCGAGGAAACCTCCTGCGTGGGCACGAAGTCGTCGTCCTCGTCCTGTTCGTAGTCGCCGCTCGCACCCTGCTCGTCCGCACCGACGATCTCGGCGAGCCGTTCCTCTTCTTCCGTCAGGCCGTCGTCCGCATCACCGGCGGTGACTTCACCGTCGGCGCCATTGCCGCTGGTGGTGCCGGCCGCGTCATCCTCGCCGTCCCCTGCAGATGCCGTGGCATCGCCCTCGGCCGTGCCGCTCTCCTGCGCCAGCGCGACGGCGCCGGACCACGATCCTGCCACGAGCGGCACGGTGGCGCTTACTGCCACTGCTGCGGCCACGACCAGTGCCATGGAGGCGGCCTGACCTGCGAACGTCGATGCCATCGTCGAATTCCTCGGCATATCTCCCGATTCCAATGTCCCGGAACCCTCGAGTATGACAGCGCGGACGCCGAATTATTCCGCCGCCCTCACTCCGGCGCGTTGCGCACCAGCCGGAAACCGACGTCCGTGCGCGGATCCGTGCCGAAGTCGCGGAAACTCAGTCGGAGCTGGGTGATGCCCGAGTGCTGCCAGCTCGAGCCGCGTATGACCCAGTGCGTAGCGCTGTCCGGGCCGAGCGGGTCGACCGCCACGTCGCCGGCCGGGCCGGTGTAGACAGCGTAGTGGTCGTTAGTCCACTCGGCCACGTTGCCGCCGGTATCGTACAGGCCCAGCGCGCTGGCCGGGAACGTGCCCACCGGAGCCGTGGAGGCGAAGCCGTCGTTGTAGCGCGGCAGCACGGTCGGCACGATCTCCTTCGCGGCCTGATCGGCGTAATTGCCCGACTCCTCCGGCGGCGGCATCTCCTGGCCCCAGGGGTATTTCAGTTCGCCGGCGCCGCCCTGGTAGCGCGCGGCCCAGGCCCACTCGGCCTCGGTGGGCAGGCGGTAGCCGTCCGGCAGGGGCCGGATGGGCACCAGCTTGCCGAATCTCTCCTCGTACACCGGCGTGAGCGCTTCCTTCTTGCTCAGCCAGTTGCAGAACGCGGCCGCGTCCTGCCAACTGACGCTGGCCACCGGATTGTTGTCGCCGGCCAGCGCGGGATGCGTGTCCGCGCCCGAGTCGTGGGCCTCCCGGAAGGCCAGGAACTCCCGGTTGGTGACCTCGTTGATGCCGATATAGAAGGGCCGGGTAATGCGGACCCTGCGCAGGTTCTCGTTGGCGCGCCGGCCCGGCTCGCGGCGCGAGGCGCCCATCATGAACTCGCCGGGTGTGACGTAGCGCAGCGCAGCGCCCTGGGATGTGGTGATCCGCTGCGGGATGGAAGCGAGCCTCGCCTCTTCCAGCGTACGCAGCCGGATGTTCACGGTCTGCGGGAAACCGGGCCGTGGCGTCACCTCGCCCTGCCAGGTCTCGTACCCCTGACGGCGCACCTCGATCGCCTGGGGCTCCGCGGGCAGTTCCAGCCGGGTATCCCCCCGCCCCACGGAACGCCCGTCCACCAGGATCTCCGCATCGCCGGGAGTCACGGAGAATCGTACCTCGCCAATGCGCGCGGTCAGGTCCACCCGCAGCGTCTCGCCCTGCGCAGCCTCCAGCACCACGTTGCGGCTGTAGGCTCGATAGCCGGCCTTGGACAGGCCCACGGTATAGCGACGTCCCGGCGCCAGCGAGATGCGCACGGGGGTCTGTCCCCGGTAGCGGCCGTCCACCGTCACGTTGGCTCCCGCCGGATCGCTGATGACGCGGAGCATTCCGTCAGCCCTCTGCAGCTCGACGGTCGGCAGGGTCATGGGTGTGTCGGCGAAGGCCGTGACGCGGCCCTCCCAGGGCTTGTAGCCTTCCAGCACCAGGGAGATCTCGTTGCGGCCCTCCGGCAGTTCCACCGTGGCCGGCGTCTCGCCGAGAGGCTCGTCGCCCGCCAGGATGGTGGCGCCGGCAGGCCGGGAGTTGACGGTCACTGGTGCGAACGCGGGCACCAGCTGGACGGTCAGCCGCTGCATTCGGTCCAGGCCGGGCACCTCGAGCCGCGCCTGCCAGGGCAGGTAGCGCTCGGCGAACACCTCCACGCGGTACTCGCCGGGCTCGAGCAGCCGTGCCGGCAGCGGCGTCCTGCCGACCTCCTCGCCGTCGATCCACACTGCGGCGCCGGCGACCGGCGCGGAGTCCACCACCAGCCGGCCGGGCATGCGCTCCTGCTCGAGCTCCAGCGTCAGGCTGTCCTCGTCGCCCACCTCGAAACGCCGCTCCAGCGGGTGATAGCCCGCGCTCTCCAGGGTCACGGTGTATACCCCGGGACGCAACAGGTAGCGCTCGCCGAGCGGCAGACGGAACCAGCCGCCGCTGACCTGGACGCTGCCCGGTTCGGCGGGGACGGTCTCCAGCCGCACCGAGGTGGAGGTGAACAGCAGCCACGCCATCGCCGCGAGCACCGCCATCGCGGCACCGACCCACCCGTACCAGGGAACGCCGCGGCGCGCCTCGGCCTGCTGCTGCTCGATCTCCCGCCGCCGGTAGGCGATCGGTGCGATCTCCTCCGCATCCTGCGCCGCCTCCCCCTCCTCGACGACAGGCGGGGCCGTGACGTAGCGGCTCTCCTCCAGCGCCAGCTCGAGCCGCAGCACACCTTTCTCGAGGGTCACGCGAATGCGCGTGCCGTAGGCGTCGATCTCGTCACCGTCGCGCAGACGCCGGGCGGCGGACAACGACTCGCCGTTGACCTCGACCCTGCCCTCGGCGCCGCCCGGCTGGACGAAGGGCGCACCGTCCAGCACGTCGACGACGGCCAGCGGCAGCGCGGCCGCCGGACCGGGCACCGGGATCTGGCTACCCGGCGCCGTGGCGATGCGCAGCGGCAGGTCTGAGGCATCGTATTCGCGTTCGCCGACTTCGCTGACGACGATGATCTTCAGGCTCAAATGGGTTCCTCGCAGCGGACCACGATCGGCTCGAGTTCGATCTCCGGGGCCACCCGGAAGTCGATGCGCACGTCCCGGTAACCGACCCGGGAGCCCATGACTGTATAGGTGCCCGGCCGGAGTTCAAGCTCCCGCCGCTCGAAGGTGCCCAGCCGGCCGACCCGGAATACGGTGACCTCGGTCTCGCCATCGGAGACGAACTCCACCTCCAGGGGCGTCGCCGCCCGCTTCAGCAACCGGGCGAGTTCACGCCGCTGGCTCGCGAGCCGCGGGCCGCCGTCCATCTTCGCGAGCTCCGTGAGCAACGTGGAGGCGCGGCGCAGCGTAGCCGGCTCGCTCAGCTGGTCCGGGTTTGCGATCCAGCCCTCGAGCTGGCGATCCAGGGCCAGACGCCGGCGGGCACGGACGCGGCCCTCGCGCGCGAAATCCAGATTCGCATCCTGTTCCAGGATTTCGCCCCAGGTGGCCAGCGCTGCCTGCCAGTCCTCGGCGGCCTCCTCGCGCTCCGCCTCGGCGGTCAGGCGCTCGATGGTCCGCAGCCGCACCGCCTGTTCCACCTGCAGTAGTCCGTCCCGGGGCTCCTGCGAAGCAGGCCGCATCTCGCGGGCGGCCTCGAATGCCTGCCGCGCCGCATCGAAGCGCTCGGCCTGCAGCGCCTCGAAAGCGGCGGTCATGCGCTCCTCGAAGCGGCGCCGTTCCAGCGCGGCGCGCACGCGCTCCAGCCCGGACGAGGCCCGTGCGTAGTAGGGGTCCAGGTCGGTTGCCGCCCGGTATCGCTCTGCCGCCGCGCTCAGCTCCCCGCGCCGCTCCAGTGCCTCGGCCGCGTCGGTGAGGCCGATGACCTCCAGCAGCGTCTCGGCGCGGGCGAGGCCCCGCTCGGCAGCCTCGTTGTCCGGGGTAATGGCGAGTGCCAGCTCGAACTGGCGGCGCGCCGTCGTCACGTCCTCGGCCTCCAGGGCGGCCTCGCCGGCGGCCAGCGCGCGCTCGAATTCGCTGTCGATACGCGCAGTCAGGCCGTCGAGCCCGGCACTGGCTTCCCGGTACAGCGCCTCGGCGCGCCGGTAATCCTTCGCGAGATAGGCCTGGTCGCCCTGCTCGTAGGCGGCGCGTGCGGCCGCGTAGTCCTCGCCGCCCCAGCGTTCCACGCCGCGCAGCTCCAGCACCTCCAGCTTGGTCAGCAGCTCGCCCAGCGCGCGGTCGGCCCGGTTCCTGGCCTGCACCACTTCGTCCCGGGCCGCATCGTCCACCAGATTCTCGGAGAACCGCACGGCCTCCTCATCGCCTCTGTCTTCATCCCCCTCCGGCGACTCGGCGGCCGTCTGTGCGGATTCGACGGCTGCCGGCTCCTGCTCACCGCGCCGCTCCTCGATCCGCTCCGGCAGGAAGGCCACCACCCAGATCGCCGCCGCCAGCAGCACTACCAGCGCAGCCCCGACGGCGACGGCCGGCACACCCTGCCGGCGCGCGGGCGTGGCCGCCGGCGCGGCGGCAGCCCGGCGGCGCGGCGCCACCGCTTCCGTCGGCTCGTCTTCCAGGGGCCGGGCCGGTGACGGCCTCACCGCCCGCGCGCGAGCCTGTTCCCGCGGCAGCAGACCGGCCGAGATGCCGAGGCTGCCGAGGGCATCCACGACCGTCTCCGCGTCGGGCCGCGCCCCCGCCTCGGCCAGCATGGCCTCCGCCAGGTCGCGCAGGCCGGCCACTTCGAAGTCGTCCCGGTCCGGCCAGCGCGGGCCGGGCTCGTCCGGCGCGCGGCCATGCCAGAGCTCGAAGATCAGCACACCGAGGGCATGAATATCGTCGGCGGTCGACGGCGGCCCGTCGGCGCCCCGCTCCGGGCTGAGCGCAGCGGCGGTACCGCCCGCGCCGGCGGAACCGGCGAAATCGCTCAGCACCGTGCGCCCGACGGAATCCACCAACACGTTGCGCGCCGTAATGTCGCCGTGGGGGAGGTGGCGGTTGTGGGCGTATACAAGCGCCGCAGCCACGCTGGCGATCCCGCGCAGCCACTCCGACGGCGGCCGGTCGGCGAAGGCAGCGATATCGGAGCCGTCGACGTACTCCATGCCGTAGAACGGCCGCGGCTCCGCGTGGAACTCGAAGACCCTGACGATGTGGGGATGGTTCAGGGCGCGGATTTGGCGCCAGCCGGCTTCGAAGCGCTCGCGCTGCGCCGGATCGCTGCAGAGCGCGTCGGACAGCAGCCGCAGCGCGACGGCGGAGCCCGCCCGGTGATCGTGGGCGAGCCACACCTCGGCCGTGCCGCCGGCGCCCAGGCGGCGGCGCAGCTCGTAGCGGTCCAGCAGTCGCAGTCCGGGATGCAACTCCATCATCGATGCGGCGGGATGAGTGTCGTTCCGGGCGGCCGTCTCAGCCGGACGGACCGGGCGACGATTCTCTGGACGATACTTCGCGCGAGGGAGCGCCTACCTGGAAGTCTTCGGGGAACCCGGTCTCCGCCTCGTAGATCTCGTGCAGGAGGCGGCGCCATTGCTCGTACTGGGCCTCGGCCGTGCCGGTGAGCCGCCGCGTCTGGCCTTTCACCGTCACCACCATCGGCGCAGCCTCGGAGTTGAACGAGTCCGCCAGCTCACGGATCGACTCCTTGTGCAGCCTGGCTTCGGCATTACGTCGGAATGCCGAACCGATCACCTCGAGCCCGCCGTGGATTGCGAAAGACTGCAGCGCACGCTTCGTGCGCCGCGCGGTGCCGCTGTCGCTGTCCGTGTTCATGCTGGCCGCGCCGGCCACCACGACGATGCCCGCCAGACCGCGGATGAGGGCGGACCTGCGCATCTCCCGGTAGGTCACCGCCTGCTCGCGGGCGGCCTTGCGCCAGCCTTCGTAGGGGATGGCGATACCGTAGTAGAAGTTCGCGTAATGCTCGTTGAGAGTGTCGACGAACAGGTTGTCCCGCTCACGCACCTGGCGCAGCCGGCGCAGCATGGGATCGTTCTCGGCCGGCAGGCGGCGAATCTCGTAGCGGCCGCGGTCGGTCTCGGCGAGATAGTCCTCGTATACCCTGGGCGCGACGTCCTCCATGAAGCGCAATTCGGCGACACGGCGTATGCGGCCGACTTCCTCCGCGGAGACTTCGTCCAGCAGCACCTTCAGATCGTTCGCGATCTCGTTGTAGACGTTCTGGTACGGGTCGTTGCGGCGGTCCCGGCTCTGCGCGTAGTCCGCGCCCACCATGCGCGCCTTGTAGCGCTTGTCCATCCATTCCCGGCCCGTGGCGTCGAAGGCAACCACCTCCAGCTCCACCGTATGGCCGTCGGACTCGCGAATCTTGCCGGTGACGTAGAGGTCGGTATACACCTCCCGGCTCGGCAGCACCCGCACCGCACCCCAGTAACCGGTGCGCTGCAGGGTGTTCTTCAGGTGGTAGGCGAAGTAGCGGGCCTCCGCCCGGCGAATCTCCGGATAGACGCCGGTCTCCTCCGGTTCGTTGTCCTCCTCGATACCGGGCGCGAACTCGATGACGCCGACGTCCAGCAGGCGCGCCTCCGGTATCTCGACCGCGGCACGGGTCAGGTCGATGTCCTCACCGGCACTTTCGACGCGCGCGACGCTGCAGCCCGCCAGCATGGAGCCGGCCAGCAGCAGGATGGCCGCGCGGCAGACAACGGTTGCTGGGCTATGCGGCATGGCTGCTCGATTCGCGTCGGTTCATCACAGCCCCTTGTAGGAACGGTATTCGTCCCAGAGGCGCTCCCGGAGCTCCGGGTCTTCCTCGGCCAGCGCGGCCTCACGCAGCTGCTTGGCGACGATGTCGTCGTCCACCCCCGACGGAATGTCTCCGGGGGTGCGCTCGCCGATCTGCTCCTTGGTGAGCTGATCCACCGAGCCGGGTTCCTGGCGCATGCTGCCGCCGGCACCGCCCGCGGAATTGTTCACGACGCCGACCGTACCGCCAGAGCCCTCTCCGGCTTCGCCCGCCTGCTCGCCGAGTCCGACGCCGCCGCCCTGGCTGCCGCCGCCGTTCTCGAAGGCGCCTGTATCGCGGCTCACCTCTGCCACCTTCTGCTGCTCCTCGAGCAGCGAGTCGTCGAAGTCGCCGAGGGAGCGCTCGAACTCGTCGTCCAGGGAGCCCTGGCCGCCGCTGCCCCCGGGTACGTCGGTCATGCCCCCGGGGCCCGGTTCGCGCTCGCCCACGGAACCCACGGTGCCGTAGGCGCCACCCTCGCCGGTAGTCGCAGTGCCGCCCTCCGCGCCGGTACCGCCCTGCCCGTCCTGGCCGCCGGCCGCGTCGCCCGACGTGCCGCCGGACGCACCACCGGACGCGTCGCCGCCGGGCATACCACCCGACGTGCCCCCGGGCATCTGGCCCGACTGGCTGCCTTCGCTGCCGGGCATCCCCCCGGGCATGCCGCCCGTGGATCCGCTCGGCGATCCGCCGGGTGAAGCGTCGGGAGAACCGCCGGCGGAGCTGCTGCCCGTCGAACCGGAGGGCGAGCCGCTCGTCGAACCGGCAGGCGACCCCGCGGAGCCACTGCTCGGGCTGCCCGTGCTCGAGCTCGGGCTGCCGGAGCTGCTGCTGGGGCTGCCGGAGCTGCTGCTCATGGAGGTCGAGGCGCAGCCGCCCAGCGTGAGGCCGGCCGCGCAAAGACCGAGGACCAGAAGTCTGGCCGCTCGTGGGGTCAGGTGTCGCGTGCTGCTCATGTCTCCCTCTTGATTGCCCGTCCAGGCGGGCCTGCGGCGGACGCCGGGTCGCTCGCCGCACTCGCCGCAACAGAACGACCGCCCTGATAGCTTTCGAGGCCGAAAGCCGCCACAGAGTTCCCTGAGTCCTATTTGCCACAGACGGGACCCTGTATTCAATGCCGGCGGGGTGCCGGCGACCCGGGCCGGGCACGGCGGGCAGGCAGATCGGCAGGGCGGGGAGAAGAAGGGGCCGTCCCGGGCGCGCCCGCCCGGGACGGCGGAGGGTCAGAGGACCTCGTCCTCCTTCGCGCCTGATTCGTTCGCTTCCGGACCGGCTCCGCGGCCCTCGCCGGCGCCTGCGCCGCGGGGCGCAGACGGGCGCTGGCGCAGGCGATGCTGCATTTTTTGCCGGCGCTCGTCCATGCGCGCCATGCGTTCGGTCCGCATCTCGGTAAGCCGCGCCTGCTGGTCCTCGTTCAGTGCCGCCATGACCTCGGCATGGGTCTCGCTGCGCAGCAGTGCCATCCGGCCGGTCAGCTCGCCCTGGCGCTGGGCCAGCGAATTCGCGAGCGTCTGATAATTCGGGTCGGCGGGGTCGAGGTTGCGCAATTCCAGGTGATTGGCGCGCAACTGCTCGTGCAGTGTACGGATCTCGTGGCGTCGGGAGGCCAGGGCCTCGCGGACCGCCTCCTGCTGCTCGGCGCTGAGGTCCAGTTCCGCCGACATGTGTGCGAGCATGCGCGCTGGATCCGGGCCGCCATGAGGGCCGCCGACGGGAGGCCCGGCAACGGCGAGAGAGACTCCGGCGAGAAACAGCGCCACCAGCGCCGCAGCGCTCCGCCGCACGGCTCGACCGATGATAGTCCTTCTCATGTCAGCCTCCTTTCCCGTCGGGGCGAGTCCTGTCTGCCACGCCCTCAGACTACGCCCTGCAGCGCAAAGTTGCGCAACGGCCGTGCAAAGAAGTGTCAAGCCTGTGACTGCGGTCTTGCAGCTTCGCCGCCGGCAGCGGAGCATACGCCCATGAACAGCGCAGCCGCCGACAGCACGGGCCGCGACGAGGCCGACGGACGCCTGTTGCTGGTGGACGACGATGAAGAACTCGCCACCATGCTGCAGGAGTATCTGGAACCCGAGGGGTTCGCCGTCTTTTGGGCCGGTGACGGCCCGAAGGCGCTGGAGCGCCTGGAAGACACGACCTTCGACCTGATCATACTGGACGTCATGATGCCGGGCATGAACGGCTTCGAGGTGCTGCGCCGCATCCGTGCCGAGCGCGACACGCCCGTGCTGATGCTCACCGCGCGGGGCGACGATGTGGACCGCATCGTCGGCCTGGAGATCGGCGCGGACGACTACCTGGCGAAGCCGTTCAACCCTCGCGAGCTGGTCGCCCGCCTGCGTGCCGTGCTGCGGCGGACGCGACCCGCCGCCGCCGAGACAGGCCGCTTGAGCGCCGGCTCCATTGCGCTCGACCTGCGCACCCGCCAGGCCACCCGCGGCGGTCGCGAGCTCCGGCTCACCGGCACCGAGTTCCAGTTGCTGGGGCTGCTGGTCTCCGCCGCCGGCGAGGTCGTGAGCAAGGAGACCATCTCCCGGGAGGTGCTGGGCCGGCGGCTGCAGCCCTGGGACCGCAGCGTAGATACCCATATCAGCAATCTGCGCGGCAAGCTGACCGGCGACGAGCGGGGGGAGAATCCCATTCGCAACATCCGCGGGGTGGGCTACACGCTGGTCCCGGACGAGCCGGATGCCTAGCCTGTTCCTGCGCATCTTTCTCGGCTTCTGGCTGGTCATCGGCGTCCTGCTCGCGGCGGCCATCCTCGTGGTCTGGCAGGTGGCGGAGCAGCGGCGCGAGGCCTGGCAGCAGTTCGATCCGCGGGCGGTGCATATCGAGGCCTCCCAGGTACTCTCCGGCGGCGGCCCCGGGGCACTGCGGGAATGGCTGGAGGACGGCGCCGGACTGCCCGCGGAGCTGCGACTGTTCGTCCTGCTGGAAGACGGCACCGACATCCTGGGTCGGCCTCTGCCCGAGGTGCTGGTGGCCGAACTCGCGCGCCTGCGCGCCGTGGCAGAACAGCTGAACAGACCGCGCGCGCTGCCGCCGAACTTCCGGCCGGCGCGGCCAATTCCCCAGATCATCGGCCCGGACGACCGCGTCTACAGTCTGTTCCTGTTCCGCCGTCCAGGCGCAGCCCTGCGCCTGTTGCCCGATCTGCCCGTGCGCGTGACGCTGCTGCTGTTCGCGCTGGCGGTCAGCGCGGGCGTTGCCTGGCTGCTGGCCGGCACCCTGTCACGACCGGTGAAGAGCCTGCGTGACGCCACCCGGGCGCTGGCGGACGGCAGCCTAGATACCCGCGTGGGCGCGCCCATCGTGTCGCGGCGCGATGAGCTCGGCAGCCTCGCGCGCGACTTCAATAACATGGCCGCACAGCTGGAAGCCTCTCAGCGTTCCCAGCGCGAGCTGCTGCGCAACGTCTCCCATGAACTGCGCTCGCCACTGGCGCGCATGCGGGTCGCGCTCGGCCTCGCCCAGCGCGATGCCGGCGAGCTGCCGGCGCTGGCGCGCATCGAGAAGGAGTCCGACCGGCTCGACTGGCTCATCGGCGAGATCATGGACTTCGCCAGGGCCGATTCCGGGCGAGGCCCCCGCAGCGAAGAATTCGATTTGACGGCGATGCTGCGCGAGCTGGTCCGCGACGCGCGCTTCGAGGGCGGCGACGACGGCCCGCGCATCGAGCTGGAGGCGCCGGCCGGCGTCCTGGTCCGCGCCCAGCGGACCTCGCTGGCGAGCGCGGTCGAGAACGTGCTGCGCAATGCGGCCCACCACGCCGAGCAGCGTGTCGACGTGCGGCTGAGCCGGGAAGCGGAAAGCCTGGCCGTCACCATCGCCGACGACGGCGGCGGCGTACCCGACGAGGAACTCGGCCTGCTGTTCGAGCCCTTCTACCGGGGCGACAAGGTGGGCACCGCCGGACTGGGGCTGGCCATCGCGCGGCGGGTGACCGAGCTGCATGCCGGCAGCATCGTCGCCCGCAACCGGGAAGACGGCGGGCTGCAGGTGACCCTCACGCTGCCCGCAACGGTGCTGGCGACTCAGAGACCGAGCTGACGCGCGGCCAGGTCGCGCATGATCTCCTCGGACCCGCCGCCGATGGCGTTGACCCGCACCTCCCGGTAGATGCGCTCGATGCGGCTGCCGCGGAGATAACCGGCGCCGCCGAGAATCTGCATCGCCTCCCGGGCGCAGAACTCCATCGTCAGCGTGGCCTGCACCTTCAGCATGGCCAGATCCGCCGCCGGGGTCGCGCCCCGGTCGACGCGCCAGGTGCAGTGCTCGAGATAGGCCTGGGTCGCATTCACCTGCCGCAGCATCTCCACCAGCTTGTGGCGGATGACCTGGTGGTCGGCGAGACGCCGGCCGAAGGTGTGGCGCTGGCGGGCCCAGGCAAGCGCGTCCTCGACGCAGACCCGTGCCGAGGCGTTGGCGCCGGCCGCCATCGCCAGCCGCTCGCCGTTGAAGTTCTTCATGATCAGGGAGAACCCGGCGCCTTCGGTGCCAATGAGATGGTCCCGTGGCACGCGCACCCCGTCGAAATGGACGGTGGCGGTATCGGACGACCACCAGCCCTGCTTGCGGTCGAGTTCCGTGCGGCTCACGCCCTCGCTGTCGGCCGGGATCAGCAGCAGCGAGATGCCGCCGGAGCCCTCGCCGGTGCGCACGGCGGTGGTGAAGTAGTCCGCCCGCATGCCGCCGGTGATGAAGGTCTTCTCGCCATCGACCACGTAGTGATCGCCCTCCACGACGGCACGGGTGCGGATGGCGGCGACGTCCGAGCCGCCGCCCGGCTCCGTGATGGCCAGCGACATGTGTTGCTCGCCGGCGAGCACCCGCGGCGCGACCGCCGCTCGCAGCGGCTCGGGACCGCCCGCCAGCAGCGGCGGCAGGGCGATGCCGTGCACCATCAGGCTCGCGTTGACGCCGCCGGCCCCGCTGCGCGCCAGCTCCTCGGAGACGATCAGGCGATGGAAGCCGTCGATGCCCTCGGAGACGCCGCCATAGCGTTCCGGGTAGCCGACCTGCAGCAGGCCGAATTCCGCCGCGTCGTGGAACAGGGACTCCGGGATGCGGCCCGCCTCCTCCCAGTCGTCCACGAACGGCATGATCTTGTCGTCGACGAAACGGCGTACCTGGCGGCGCCACTCCTCGTGGCTCTCCGTCATCCAGGGGCACGGCGGTCGTGGCAGTTCGCTATCCGTCGGCATCGTCGTCACCTTCCTCCTTGGCCGCCGTGTTTGCCGCATCTCCGTCGGGCGCTGCGGCGTCGTCTTCCGCACCGGGCTTGCGGAACAGGATGATGCTGAGGTCGTCGGGCTTGCTCGGCGTGGGCGCCTCCGGCGTCAGCATGCGCTCGCGGGCATAGTCGGCCAGCTGCGCCAGCGTCTCCTCCACCGGACCCTTGCGCGCAATCTCCACGATCTCGGCCAGGTGGAGGTTGTCGGTGAGGCCGTCGCTCGCGAGCAGCAGCGTATCCCGGGGGGCCAGCTCCAGTTCGGCGCCCACCTCGATGCGCATGTCGGCGGTGCCGAGGAAATTGAACACCAGGTTGCGCTCGGCATGATAGAGCGCCTCCACCTCGTCGAGGAAACCGGCCTCCACGGCGAAGGCCACCGGCGTATGGGCGATGGTCTGCATCTTCAGACGGCCGCGCTGTCCCGTCACCAGCGCCGCCGAGTCGCCCACGTGGTACGGGCGCACGAGACGTCCTTCCACGGAGACGACGGTCAGCGTGGTCGCCGATCCGTTGGCCAGCGCCATCACGGCCGCATTGGCCTCCTCCATGGCGTTCAGGATAGCCGTGCGCAGCATCACCGACGGGTCGCTGACCGCCTTCAGCGACTCCATGACGGTGCGGATCGCCGTGCGCGAGGCCCGCTGCCCGGCCGGCAGGCCGCCGGCCCCGTCCGCGACGGCGAGCACGACCGTGTCCTCGGCCAGCGGGATTACGGCGAGCGTGTCCTCGTTGCCGGTCTCCTTGTCCGGGCTGCGGCGGCAATAGGCCGCGGCCTCGCCGCCGGCCGCCGCCGCCGTCAGCACCTCGCCGGAGTCCTCCTCCACCGGCAGTACCAGGGGCTCTTCCGGGGTGCCCCACGCCTGTGCCTCAGCCATTCTTGCGGCGCCGGCCCCGCGCCCGGCCGGAGACCGGCTGCCGGCACCAGGCACAGTAATTCCAGAACTCCGCCGCGATGCCCCAGCCGCAAGAGCTGCAGCACCGGTCGGAGCCGGGCAGCGCCCACTTGCGCTTTACCTTGGCGCGGCACCAGGGGCAGTAGCGCATGAAGGGCATCAGCGGACCGCCGCAGCGCTGGTTGGCGCAGCGAGCCGTGTAGCGACGGTCGCTGTAATGCCGGTTGGTCTCCTTCTCGAAGCCCGGCCCGTAGCACCAGGCGCAATAGTCCCAGTCGAGTTTCACACCCCGCTCGCAGCGGGGGCAGTGGGCCGGGAACGTGCGCGTCTCGCCGGCGGCCGGGTTGTCGGCGCCGCACCAGGGGCAGGCCTGCATGACCTCGGCCACCGGGCCCTCGCAGCGCCGGCACTGATGGCGGGTGTCCAGCACCTTGCGGTAGCGGCTCTGGAACTCCCGCCACTGCACCCGTTTCCAGACCGGTCCTTCGACCTTCGGGCTGCTGCGCCGGCGCTGGCGGCGCGCACGGCTGCTCGCCCGCTCGAACTCCGCGCGCATCTGCACCGCGTCGCGGGTGCGCGCGGAGATGTCCACCTGCATGGCCCGGCGCAGCACCTCCAGCAGATCGGCGCTGGCGTGCTGGCGGGCCCGCTCGATACCGGGCGGCGGCCAGTCGAAAGGCCATTCCGGCAGACGGCCGGAGAACAGCTGGTAGAGCACCAGGCCCAGCGAGAAGACGTCGGACTGGAACTTCGGTCTGCCCATGGCCTGCTCGGGAGCGATGTAGTCGATGGTGCCGGAACCCGACGCCTTCAGGGTACGCAGGTTCAGTTTGGCGAAACCGAAGTCGGACAGCCGCAACCGATTACCCGGGAAAATAATGAAATTCTCCGGCTTGATGTCGCAGTGGATGACCCGGTGCTCGTGGGCGTGAGCCACCGCGGCCAGCGCCTGGGAGGCGAAGTCCATCCGCAAGCTCTGGGACATGCGTCTGACCAGGCGATCGGCCAGGGACTCCGTGCCGAGGGGCATGGAGATGACGAAATGGTCGCCGATGAATGCCGCGTCGTAGACCGGCAGGATGTTCGGATGCTCGAACTTGGAGGCCATCCGCACCTCGTGCAGGAAATCCTCGACGGCGGAGAGGCTCCTGGCCGTGGTCAGGGGTACCTTCAGCGCGACATGAGCCGAGCGCACCGTGTCGTAGGCCTGATACACGTTGGCGAGCGGCCCCTTCGACAGGCAGCGGACGATGCGGTACTTACCGAGTTTCTGTCGCGCACGGAGCAATGCGTGCCGGTCCCCCCTGCTGGCCGGCCCCCCGGCCGGATATCCGAACGCTCCGGGAGCCGGAGCGCCGGAGACGATCATTGGGCCTGGGCCGGGAGCCGTCAAGTCGGGGTACGCCGCAGCTCAGAGCACCTCGAACAGCCCGGCTGCCCCCATGCCGCCACCGACGCACATCGTGCACACCACGTAGCGGGCGCCTCGCCGGCGCCCCTCGATCAGCGCATGGCCCACCATGCGGGCGCCGGACATGCCGTAGGGGTGTCCGATGGAGATCGATCCGCCGTTCACGTTCAGCAGTTCGTTCGGGATGCCGAGCTTGTCCCGGCAGTAGAGCACCTGCACGGCGAAGGCCTCGTTCAGTTCCCACAGCCCGATATCGTCCATCTTCAGACCGGTGCGCTCGAGCAGCTTCGGCACCGCGAAGACCGGCCCGATGCCCATCTCGTCCGGCTCGGTGCCGGCGACGGCGATGCCCCGATAGATGCCGAGCGGCTCCAGGCCCCGCTTCTCGGCCAGTTTGGAGTCCATGACCACGCAGGCGGAGGCGCCATCGGAGAGCTGGCTCGCATTGCCCGCGGTGATCACGCCGCCCTCGAAGACGGGGCTGAGGCCCGCCAGGCCTTCGGCGCTGGTACCGGGCCGGTTGCCCTCGTCCTTCTCCAGCGTGACCTCCTCGAAGCTGATCTCCTTGGTCTCCCTGTCCATCACACCCTTGGTCGTGGTCATCGGGACGATCTCGTCGTCGAACGCCCCTGCCTCCTGGCCGGCGGCGGTACGCATCTGGCTCTGCAGGCCGTACTCGTCCTGCTGCTCCCGGCTGATACCGTAGCGCCGGGCCACCACCTCCGCCGTCTCGAGCATGGACATGTAGATGTGCTCGCTGGCAGCGGTCACGTTCGGGTCCTTGGCACGATAGGTATTCATGTGCTCGTTCTGGACCAGGCTGATGGACTCCAGCCCGCCGCCCACCACGATGGGCATGTTGTCGTGCAGCACCTGCTTGGCGGCGATGGCAATGGCCATCATGCCGGACGAACACTGGCGATCCACGGACATGCCGCTGACCGTCTCGGGCAGGCCCGCGGCGAGCAGTGCCTGGCGGGCGACATTCTGCCCGCTGGAACCCTGCTGCATCGCACAGCCCATGATCACGTCGTCCACTTCCGCCGGGTCGACGCCGGCCCGCTTCACCGCCTCGCGGATGGGATGGGCCGCCAGTGTCTGGGCCTGGGTGTTGTTGAAGGCGCCCCGATAGGCTTTGCCGATGGGCGTGCGCGCCGTGGATACGATTACCGCTTCTTTCACTGCCTTTCTCCCGGCGGGCGCCCGCGCCCGCCCTGTCCGCCTTGTCAATGCTTCGTGGTTCGGGCGTTCAGCCCGTCTTGATGCCCAGTTCCTTCGCCGCGCGGGTGAGGAACTTCATGCTCTGGCCGCTGCCGTCCTGGTATTCCTCGGCACCGGTCTTGGCCGTGATCCTGTCCCAGTTCACCGCCACGTGATCCGCGTCACGCTCCTCGGGCGCCAGCCAGATACCCGGCGTCTCCTCCAGATACACGCGGGCGTAGCCGCCCGCCCCGGCCGAGATGATCTGCCGGCTGGGCGCATCCGGGCTCGCCATGAACACCACGGCGGGCGTGACGTACTCCGGCTGTAGCAGCGCCAGCGCCTCTTCCGGCATGAGACCCTCGGTCATGCGCGTGGCCGCGACCGGCGCCAGGCAATTCACCCGGATGTCGTACTTCTGGCCTTCCAGGTGCAGCGTGTTCATGAAGCCCACCACACCGAGCTTGGCCGCGCCGTAGTTCGACTGGCCGAAATTGCCGTATAGCCCGGTGGAGGAAGTGGTCATGACGATGCGGCCGTATTTCTGCTCGCGCATGATCTCCCACACCGCCTTGGTGCAGTTCACCGAACCCATGAGGTGCACGTCGACCACCAGCTGGAAGTCCTCCAGGCTCACCTTCGCGAAGCTTTTGTCACGCAGGATGCCGGCGTTGTTCACGAGCACGTCCACCCGGCCCCACTTGTCGAGGGCCTCGGCCACCATGGCCTGGACCTGCTCGTAGTCAGCCACGTTGGCGCCGTTGGCGATGGCCTCGCCGCCGGCGGCCTCGATCTCGGCCACCACGGCCTCGGCGGCCTCGCTGGAGCCGCCACTGCCGTCCCGGGCGCCGCCCAGGTCGTTCACCACCACCTTCGCACCGCGGCGGGCGAGTTCCAGGGCATGACAACGCCCCAGGCCGCCGCCGGCGCCCGTCACGATAGCCACCTGATCGTCGAATCGGATCGTCACTTCAGCCTCCCTTGGTCAATCTGTTGCCGCGGCGTCACTGCACGAAGTACAGGGCCAGCGTCTCGGCCACCAGGGCCGGTTTTTCTTCGCCCCTGATCTCCACGGTCACTTCGGAGGTGGTCAGGATCTGGCCCGGCTTCTTCTCGTTCACTTCCTTCAGCTTCACGTGGGCGCGCACCTCGCTGCCCACCTTCACCGGCTGCAGGAAACGGACCTTGTTCGAGCCGTAGTTGATGGCCATGGCGATGCCCTCCGGGATCACGCCGCACTGCCCGGTGAGATGGGGCAGAAGCGAGAGCGTCAGATAACCGTGGGCGATGGTCGTGCCGAAGGGCGTCTGCGCCGCCTTTTCCTTGTCGACATGGATGAACTGATGGTCGAGCGTGGCATCGGCGAAGGCGTCTATGCGCTCCTGCTCGATCTTCAGCCACTCCGACGGCGGCATGTCCCGGTCGATGTAATCGGCGAGTCGGTCTTTGGACACTGTTTCCGGCATGTCCCCTCTCCTGCTTCTGAGACTGGATATCGGCGGGCCGGTACGGTCCGCCACGGTCTTGCCGGGCGCCTTGTTCTTCGCACGCGGAGCCGCCTGGGCGCCTCGGCGGACGCCAAGTGTACCCGAGATGCGGGCCGGGGGGGGCGCGGCGGCAACCGGCCACGCGCTTCCCTGCGTGGGCAGAGAGCCACAAAAACGTCACGGCAGCGTAAGAAAATCTTCAACTTGCGTGACTATCTTCAACGCCATCTCGGAACGGCGGGGGTAGCGGATATGAAGCACGCGGAGGCACGGGTACAGGCGGAGGCGGTCTGGCTCTCGGATACCCATCTCGGCACCCGCGGCTGCCGCGCCCGGCAACTCCTCGACTTCCTCCGCTCTCTCGAGACGCGCCAGCTATTCCTGGTCGGCGACATCCTCGACCTGCAGGCGATGCGAAGCACCGTCTACTGGCCGCCCGTCCACGGCGAGGTGCTGCACGAGATCATGCGCCTGTCCCGGCAGGGGACCCGGGTGATCTACATCCCCGGCAATCACGACGCCGAGCTGCGGCTGTTCGACGGCACGGAGCACCACCTGATCGAGATCCGGCGCCGCCACATCCACGAGACGCGCTGCGGGCGCCGGCTGCTGGTGACCCACGGCGACGAATTCGACCGGGACCTGCGGGTCGGCTCCATGAAAGAGCGCCTCGGCTCGGCCGCCTACCGCTGGCTGGTGGACATGGACGCCGGCCTGAACCGGGTCCGCCACCGCCTCGGATATCGCCCGGTGCGCATGGCGAGTGCCATCAAGATGCGCATCAACGCGGCGCTGGACTACATACACCGCTACGAGAACACGGCCATCGAGTACGTCCGGGCCCAGGGCCTGGACGGCATCGTCTGCGGTCACATCCATCGGCCGTCCGTGCGCCGGGCCGGCGGCGTCATCTACTGCAACGACGGTGACTGGGTGGAGCACTGCACCGCCCTGGTGGAGAACCGGCAAGGTCGCCTCGGACTCGTGTCCTGGGACGGCGAAGCCGAACCGGCGCTCGGCCAGGTGGAACTCGGCGCCGTCGCCTGACCCGGAGACCTGGCCGTGACCACTGCCACCACAAGCACACCGATCGGTAACCGCGTCCCCCGCTACAGCGCGCTGTCGCGGCACATCGGCGCGCTGCTGCAGGCCGACGAAGGGCTGATCGCCGCGTTCTGGGACGACGGCCAGCCGGCCAGCGTCAACCTGGAGAATATCGCCTACTGGCTCGGCCAGTCGGCCGAGGCGCCCGGCACGGGAGAGGAGCAGACGGAGAGTCCGTGATGAACGAGTTCCCGACTGCCACTATGCTGCTGGCGATGCTCTTCAGCCTGAGCGTGCGCGCGCTGCTCGTCTGGGACAGCTGGCGTATCGGACCCTAGCGCTACGGGCTGTGGGGATGCCTCCTAGCCCTGCGCAATATCTTCGCCCCGGACGGGCTGTCTCAGAAGGCTATTGGCGGAAAGCGCAGGACTGCCAGGCTGGCGGCGGCTAACAGCAGGCCGAGGGCGCCGCCCGCGAGCACGTCTGTGGGGTAGTGCAGGCCGAGCACCACCCGGGAGGCCGCGACCAGCAGCGCGAAGGGCAGCATTGCCAGGCCGAGCACCGGCAGGTAGACCAGGAAGAATACCGAGAACAGGGCCGCATGCAGCGTGTGGCCCGACGGGAAGCTGTAGCGGTCGAGGGGCGCCGTGGCACAGCGGATGGCCGCGAAGGTGATGAACGGCCTCTCCCTCACGAGCCGTTCCTTCAGGAAACGGTAAAGCGCGACGCCGGCCAGCGCCGTGACGCCCGTCTGCAGGACGGGAGCGGCAGCCTGCTCGCCGCCGATCAGGAGCATCACGCCGAGCGCCGCGTACCAGGCGACGCCGTCGCCAAGGCGGCTCACGGCACGGAACAGCGTGCGTATCGGCGTGCGCCGGCTGAGACGGTTCACCTTCAGTGTAAACCCGATCTCGGCTGCCGCCACCTGCTGCCACATTGTCTGCACGGAACCCTCTCCCGGGTTGCCCTGACGCTGGCGAGAGTCTCACCGGGCGACAAGTCAGGGAGGTGACAGCTTGTTTAAGAATCGGTGACACGTTCCGCGGCGCTGTCCCGGAACTTTCTCCGAACGGCAAGATTCCGGTAATAGTGACCGCGGACACTATCGGCCATGCGCATCGCCATCGTCACCGATGCCTGGCTGCCCCAGGTGAACGGTGTAGTCACAACGCTGGGCAGGACCCGCGACGAGCTGATCCGTGCCGGACACCGGGTGAAGATGATCACCCCGGCCGATCACCGCACCGTGCCCTGCCCCACCTATCCGGAAATCCGGCTCTCGGTGCTGCCGTATCGTCGCGTCCGCCGGACGCTGGACGCCTTCCGGCCCGACTGTATCCACATCGCCACCGAGGGCCCGCTCGGTTTCGCCGCGAGGCGTTACTGCGTCCGGCACGGCCTCGCATTCACGACGTCGTATCACACCCGCTTCCCCCAATACGTGCGCGAGCGGGTGCCGATACCGTTCTCGTGGATCTACGCCTGGCTCAGGCGTTTCCATCGGCCGGCGGCTGCGACCCTGGTGCCGACGCCCGCCGTACGGGACGAACTCGCCGCCCGTCGCTTCCGCCGTCTCCGGCTGTGGAGCCGCGGCGTCGACGTGGGCCTTTTCCGTCCCGAGCCGAAAGCGGCCGTGGCCGGGCCGCGCCCGATCTATCTGTACATGGGTCGGGTCGCCGTCGAGAAAAATGTGGAAGCCTTCCTGCAGCTCGGCCTGCCGGGCACGAAGTACGTGGTGGGCGACGGCCCCGACCTCGCGCGGCTGCGTGCGGAATACCCCGACGCGGTCTTCACCGGCTATCGGTTCGGGGCGGATCTGGCTGCCCACCTGGCCGCCGCCGACGTGTTCGTCTTCCCGAGCCGCACGGACACCTTCGGCCTGGTGATGCTGGAAGCCATGGCCTGCGGCACGCCGGTGGCCGCCTATCCGGTCACGGGACCGCTGGACGTCATCGAGTCGGGACGCACCGGCATCCTGCACGAGGATCTCGGCGTCGCCGTCCGCGGCGCGCTCGCGCTGGACCGCAGCGTCTGCCGGCAAGCCGCGCTCGAGAAGAGCTGGGCACGGGCGACCGGAGAGTTTGTCAGCCATCTCGCCCGCAACGACGCCGTCACTCCACAGGACGACGCGCAGGTGTGGCCGACCGCCGCCGATCCGTGATCCTCGCAACCGTTTGCATGCGCCCGCCGCCCGGGCACAATGCCGCCATGACCATCATCGAAAGACGGCCGGATGAAACGCCGCAGGGCGGCGGTCGCGTGCTGACCGCCGTGCTGACGCTGGTGCTCGCCATCACGGGCCTGCTGCTGGCGTTCACCGCCATGATGGCGCTGTTCCTCGGCGCGGACGGGCCCGGCATGCAGTCGTTGCTCGCGCTGACCGGCTGGCTGCTTCCGCCCACCGCCGTGCTGGCCCTGCTGTGCCTGCGCCTGCTGGAGCCGGACGGCGGCAGCCGTCTTTCCGCCTGCTGGGCCCGCCTGCCTGCCTGGCTGGTGCTGCTGATCGCCATGATGCTGCTGCTGGCCGTGCTCGCGGAGCTCGCGGTCTGGCTGGTGGAGTTCGCCGGCGGCGGCACGGTGGCGCTCGGCCACTACCTGCCGATCATGAGCGTACTGATCTATTCCCTGGCGCTCACCGCCGGCTACGCGGTGGTGGCGCCGGCCGGTGAAGGTGGCGAGCATCGCGGACCGGTTCGCCACACCGATCCGGTGCGGCGCGACCTCGACTGACCGGCCCGGTCAGGACTCCTGCGCCACCGACCGCACCCGCGCGACCGCGGCGAGCCAACCCTCGTGCAGCGCCCGCCGCCGTTCGCCGGACATGGCGGGTTCGAACAACGCGTCCCGCTGCCAGAGCTGTTCCAGTTGCTCCAGGGAATCGAAGACGCCGCGCTGCAGGCCCGCCAGGCAGGCCGCGCCGAAGGCCGTGGATTCCGTGATGCGCGGACGCTCCACGCTGATGCCGAGCATGTCCGCCAGGAACTGCACCAGCCAGTCGTTGTTGACCATGCCGCCATCGACCCGCAGCAGTTCCACGTCCAGGCCGTCGTCGCGCATGGCCAGCATGAGGTCCCGGGTCTGGAAGGCCACCGACTGCAGCGTGGCCGTCACGATCTCGGCGACGCCGCTGTCGCGGCTGAGGCCCAGGATGGCGCCGCGGGCGTCCGGGTCCCAGTGGGGTGCGCCGAGCCCGGCGAAGGCGGGCACCACGTGGATATTGTCGATGACGCCCTGCTCCGTCGCGATGGCCTCCGAGTCCGGGGCGGCGGCGATGATCTTCAGCGCGTCCCGTAGCCACTGGATGGCCGAGCCGGCCACGAAAATACTGCCTTCCAGTCCGTAGCTCAGACGCCCGTCAACGCGGCTGGCGATGGTGGTCAGCAGCTGGTGACCGGAGGCCAGCGGTGTCTCGCCGGTGTTGGCGATCACGAAGCAGCCGGTGCCGTAGGTGCTCTTGGTCATGCCCGGATGGAAGCAGGCCTGACCGAACAGGGCAGCCTGCTGGTCGCCGGCCATGCCCGTCACCGGGATGCCGGCGCCAAGACTCTCTGTGTCGGTCGTACCGAAGGCGAAGGTGTTATCGCAGACCTCCGGCAGCAGTGAGGCGGGCACGCCGAAGTGCGCCAGCAGGTCGTCGTCCCAGCATTGCCGGTGGATGTCGTAGAGCAGCGTGCGCGAGGCGTTGGTGATATCCGTGCGGTGTTCGGCGCCAGCGGTCAGGCGCCAGAGCAGGAAGGCGTCGATGGTGCCGAAGGCGAGCTCGCCGCGCTCGGCACGTTCCCGCACGCCCGCCACGTTGTCCAGTATCCAGGCCAGTTTCGTCGCAGAGAAATAGGGGTCGATGCGCAGGCCCGAACGGCTGGTGGCGAGCGCCTCGCCGCCGCCGGCCGCGTATTCCCGACATTTCGCCGCCGTGCGCCGGTCCTGCCAGACGATGGCGTTGTAGACCGGCTCGCCGGTGCGCCGGTCCCAGACCACCGTGGTCTCGCGCTGGTTCGTGATGCCGATGCAGGCCACGTCCCGCGGCAGGCAGCCGGCGTCTGCGATCGCATCGTGCACGACGGACAGCACGCTCTGCCAGATCGCCTCCGGATCATGCTCCACCCAGCCGGGTTTCGGAAATACCTGGGGGAACTCCTGCTGACTCACGGCGAGGATCCGCGCCTTGCGGTCGAAGACCATCGCCCGGCTGCTGGTCGTACCCTGGTCGATGGCGAGTATCACTGCTTCGGTCATGATGGTTACTGCTCCGTGGGACTTTGCTCTGCCGTCGCCTGATGCTGCGGTCCGAGCGGATGAGGGACGCGCATGCGGTGCCCCGCCTGTTCCGGCCAGGGGGCATCCGGATGGCGCCTGGCGAAAGCATCGAGCCGGCCGAGCACGGCGTCGGGCCAGCGCGAGACGCGCCGGGAAGCGGTATCGACGTGCAGGTTCATCCACTCACAGGTCGCCGCGAGCCAGCCCTCGTCGGCGTGGTACATGCGCTGGAACTGGTGGATGCGCTTGGCATCCCAGCCGAGGAGCTGCGCGGTGACCGCCACCGGGTCGCCCTCGCGCAACTCCCGCAGGTGGCTGACGTGGCTCTCGACGGCGAATGTGGTGCCGCCGCTCTCCTCCCGGTAGGCGGCGTCGAGGCCGAGTTCGTCCCAGAGACCGTCGACGCCGTGATCGAATATCAGCACATACCAGGCCACATTCATGTGGCCGTTGTAGTCGATCCATTCCGGGCGGATCGTCTCGGCGTGCACCCGGACCCCGTGGAAGGCGCTCACGATTCCGCCAGCTCCGGCCGGTCGCGGAAATATTCCAGCGCCTCCGGGTTGGCCAGCGCGTCCGTATTCTTCACCGTCTCGCCGTGCACGACCGAGCGTACGGCCAGCTCCGTGATCTTGCCGCTGACGGTGCGCGGGATGTCCGGCACCGCCAGAATCTTGGCCGGCACGTGCCGCGGGGTGGCGTTCTCGCGGATGACCCGGCGGATGCGGCTCTCCAGCTGCTCGTCCAGCTCGACGCCGGGCCGCAGCACCACGAACAACACCACGCGCACGTCGTCGTCCCGGTCCTGGCCGATGGCGATGGACTCGAGCACGTCGTCGATCTTCTCCACCTGGCGGTAGATCTCCGCCGTGCCGATGCGCACCCCGCCCGGGTTCAGAACGGCATCGGAGCGGCCGTGGATGATCATGCCGTCGTGTTCGGTCAGCTCGGCGAAGTCCCCGTGGGCCCAGACGCCGGGGAAGCGCGCGAAATACGCGTCCCGATACTTCTCGCCGGTGTCGTCGTTCCAGAAGCCGATTGGCATGGAGGGAAACGGCTGCGTGCAGACCAGCTCTCCCTTCGCGCCGGTGAGCGGCCTGCCGTCCTCGTCCCACACCTCCACCGCCATGCCCAGCATCCGGCACTGCAGCTCGCCCCGCCACACCGGGCGGATCGGGCAGCCGCCGGCGAAACAGCCGAGGATGTCGGTGCCCCCGGAGATGGAGGCCAGCAGCACGTCGTCGGCGATCTCCCGGTAAACGTAGTCGAAGCTCGCAGGTGCCAGCGGCGAGCCGGTGGACAGCACCGTGCGCAGCGCGGACAGGTCGTGATCGCGGCCTGGATGCAGGCCCGCTTTCTCCAGCGCCGCGATGTACTTCGCGCTGGTGCCGAACACGTTGACGCGTTCCTGCTCCGCCATCCGCCACAGCCGTCCGCCGTCGGGATGGAACGGCGAGCCGTCGTAGAGCACCAGCGTGGCCCCGCAGGCAAGACCGGCCACCAGCCAGTTCCACATCATCCAGCCGCAGGTCGTGAAATAGAACAGATGATCACCGGACTTCAGGTCCACGTGAAGTACGTGTTCCTTCATCTGCTGTATCAGCGTGCCGCCGGCGCCGTGCACGATGCACTTCGGCGTGCCCGTCGTGCCCGAGGAATACATGACGTAGAGCGGATGATCGAAGGGCAGCCGCGCGAACTCGATCTCATCCGCCTCCTGCACGAAGTCCGCATAGTGCACGCCGCGGGGAACGCCGCCGATGGCCGGCGCGTCCTCGACGAACGGCACCACCACGCAGGTCTGGACGTCCGGCAGTTTCGCGAGAATACCGGCCACGGTGTCGCGCATTTCGAACACGCGGCCGTTGTAGCGGTAGCCGTCGGTGACGAACAGCACCTTCGGCGCGATCTGGCCGAAGCGGTCCAGCACGCCCTGCACACCGAAATCCGGCGAGCACGACGACCACACCGCACCTAGGCTCGCCGCCGCCAGCATAGCGATCACCGTCTCGGGGCAGTTCGGCAGGTAGCCGGCCACCCGGTCGCCCGGTTGCACGCCGGCCCGGCGCAATCCGGCCGCGACCCGGGCCACTTCGTCGTGCAGTTCGTCGCGGCTCAGCTCCCGGCGCGTGCCGTCCTCGCCGTGGAAGATGATCGCTGGCAGCGGCCCCCGGTAGCGCAGCAGGTTTTCCGCGAAATTGAGTTCGGCCTCCGGGAAGAACTTCGCGCCCGGCATGGCACCGGCATCGCGGATCACGGTCTCGGGCTGGCGCCGGCACACCGGGTCCAGGTAGCGGAACAGCGTGGACCAGAACGCCTCTGGTTCGTCCACCGACCAGCGGTGCATGGCCGCATAGTCCGCGAAGCCGTCACCCCGGGCTTCCGCCGCGAAGGCGGCGAAGCGGGTCAGGTTCGCTCCCGCCTTGCGTTCCTGCGACGGTTCCCACAGTGGTCCTCGCGATCGTTCTCGCGGTGGTCGGCTCATAGTCGCTCCGGCTCGGTTGCGCCCGTGCGGCGCGTCGGCCCGGGCATTGTAACGACACCCTCGGCGGGCCGTAAGGGAAGCGCTGGCCGTCGCGGCGCGAGGCGCTTACCATCGACGGAGGCGTCGGCAGGCAACCAGAGGAACGGGCATGGACAGCAGCAGCGCCGGGAGAATTCCATGAGGGCAGTCGTCAACGCTGTGCTACTCCTGTTCATCGCCGTGGCGTTAGTCCTGGCGTGGGCCTGGGAGCCCGATCGCAGCGTCGAGTCCCTGACCGAGCGCTATCGGGTCACCGGCTCGCAGTTCCTGGAGCTAGACGGCATGAGCGCCCACGTCGCCGTCGAGGGCAGCGGGCCGGCACTGGTGCTCCTGCACGGCACAGGCGCTTCGCTGCACACGTGGAACGGCTGGGTCGAGGCGCTGACCGGCGACTTCCGCATCGTGCGCATGGATCTGCCGGGATTCGGGCTGACCGGCCCCCATCCCGCCGGCGACTACTCCATCGGCGCCTACATGCAATTCGTCGACGCGGTCACCCGGCGTCTCGACATCGAAGACTTCCACCTCGCCGGCAACTCGCTGGGCGGGCGCATCGCGTGGAACTATGCGGTCGCCCATCCGGAGCGGGTGAACCGGCTGATACTCATCGACGCATCGGGTTATCGGCTGCGCCGCACACCCTCGCTGATCTTCCGGCTCGCGGCCTTGCCGGGCGTCGGCGACGCGCTGGCGAAACTGACGCCGCGCAGCCTCTACCGACGTAGCCTGGAGGAGGTCTACGCGGACGACGATCGGGTGGACGAAGCGCTGGTGGACCGCTACTTCGAGCTCTCGCTACGGGAAGGCAATCGGGAGGCTTTCGTGCAGCGGGCCCGGGCCGCCTCACGGTCCGCCCGGGAGGACCCGTCAGCCGCGCTGGCGCAGATCGGCGCGCCGACGCTGGTGCAGTGGGGAGCGCAGGACGAGTGGATACCGCCGGAGCACGGCCGGCGCTTCGCCGACGACATCCCGGACGCGCGGTTCGTCGTCTACGAAGATCTCGCCCATGTGCCGATGGAGGAAGCGCCGGCACGGACGGCCCGGGACGCGCGGGAGTTCCTGCGGGCCGACTGAACCCGCCGGCCCGGTCCGGGCCACTGCAGCCGCTGCGGCCGGCTAGCCCTTCGGACCGAACAGCGCCCAGAGGATGAGTCCGAGCACCGGCAATACCAGGATGACCACGATCCAGAGCACCTTGCTGCCGGTGCTGGCCCGGCTGCCCAGGGTCTTCACGACCGCATAGACATCCAGTATCAGGATGATCAGGCCGAACAGGCCGCCGATTTCCAGTCCCATCTCGGACCTCCCGTGGAGCATTGACCTGCACCGAGGATACACACCCGGCCATTGCCCGGCCATTACCCGGCCATTGCAGCGCCTTCGGTTCGTCTGCCGTTTGCTAGTATTCCCGACCTCCGGACGACACCACGAGGCAACGAGTTGGCGCAAACGGTCCCGAAACCCGGCCCCGCGAGGGATGTCTACGACCTGCTGACGGGCGACGAGGACGCGCGCGTCTGCAAGGACATCCCCGATGCCGCCTGCCGCGAGCAGCCGCGCAATTATCTGATCCACGTCGCCTCTCTGGTCGCGACCAAGACCGGCGACCGGCTGGCCGGGCCGAAGCTGGTGCTGGCCTGGCTCCTGACCAGTCTCGGTGCTCCGGCGTGGATGCTGGGCTGGCTGGTGCCCATCCGCGAATCGCTGGCGCTGCTGCCGCAGCTCGTCGTCGCCCGCTATCTGCGTGCCGTGCCGGTGCGCAAGTGGTTCTGGGTGGCCGGCAGCGTGCTGCAGGGCGTGGCAGTGATGCTCATGGGCGCCGTCGCCCTGACCCTGGAGGGGGCTGCAGCCGGATGGGCGATTCTGGGCCTGCTCACCCTGTTCAGCCTGGCGCGGGGGATCTGTTCGGTGGCCAGCAAGGACGTGCTCGGCAAGACCATCGCCAAGACCCGGCGCGGTTCGGTGACCGGCTACGCCGCCTCGGCCGCCGGCGCCGTGACGGTGGCCGTGGGCGTCGCGGCGATCGCGTTCGACCCCGGCAGCCGGGGCATCGGCTTCTTCGTCGCCGTCCTGTTCGCAGCGGGCGGTCTCTGGCTGCTGGCCGCCGCCATCTACAGCTTCCTTGCCGAGTACGCCGGCGCCACCGAAGGCGGCGGCAACGCCCTGACCGAGGCCGTCCGCCAGCTCGGCCTCATCCGCCGCGACCGCGACCTGCGGGAGTTCCTGATCACCCGCACGCTGCTGCTCTCCACTGCTCTGGCGGCACCGTTCTACGTCAGCCTCGCGAACCGGAGCATGGAGAACACGCTGTCCGGACTCGGTTCGCTGATGCTCGCCTCCGGCGCCGCCAGCTTCCTCAGCGCGCCGGTGTGGGGGCGACTGTCGGACCGTTCCAGCAGGCTGGTGATGAAGCGCGCCGCACTGCTCGCCGCGACAGCCAGCCTGGGCACCGCTGCGCTGGCGCTCGCGCCGGGAGTGCCGCTCGCGCCGGTCGCCTTCGCGGCCACCTACTTCGCGCTCAGCATCGCCCACGCCGGCGTGCGACTGGGGCGCAAGACCCATCTCGTGGACATCGCCACGGCGGAGAACCGGGCGAGCTACGTCGCGGTGAGCAATACGGTGATCGGCGTGATGCTGCTGGCCGGCGGCATCTTCGGCAGCATCGCCACCCTGGTGGGCTCCGCCTGGACCCTGGTGCTGCTGGCCGGGCTCTCGGTGGCCGCGGCCGCATCTGCTCATCGGCTGAGCGAGGCGCAACGGTGAGCCGTCGAAAAGGCGGCTACAGCCAGCGCTTGCGGCGGAAGTAGATGAGCATGCCGGCGACGATGCCGAATATCACCAGCCACAGCAGCGGATAGCCGTAGCGAAGACCGAGTTCCGGCATGTTCCACGGACTCGCCTCCGTATCGAAGTTCATGCCGTAGACGCCGACGACGAACGAGAGCGGGATGAACACGGTAGCGATAATGGTGAGCACCTTCATCACGTCGTTCATGCGGTTGGAGAGGCTGGACAGATACACCTCCAGAAGACTGGAGGCCATCTCCCGGTAGCTCTCCACCAGGTCGAGCGCGTGCACCGTGTGGTCGTAGCAGTCACGGAGGTACGGGTGGGTGTCCGCCGCCAGCATGTGATGCTCGTCCCGCACCAGGCTATTGAGGGCATCGCGCTGGGGCCAAAGGCTCCGGCGCATGACGACCAGCTCGCGCTTCAGGCGGTGAATCTCGTCCAGTGCCTGCCGGCTGGGGTCGTCGAATACCGTCAGTTCCAGGGTCTCGATGCGCTCGCCCAGCGCCTCCATGACCGGGAAGGTGAGGTCCACCGCGGTGTCGATCAGCGCATAGAACAGGTAATCGGCGCCGCGCTCCCGGATCCGCGCCGCCGGCTGGCGCAGCCGGTGGCGCACCGGCTCGAACGGGTCGGCGTGACCCGGGTGGAAGCTCACCACCCAGGTGTCGCCGAGGAACAGGCTGAGCTGCGTGGGCGCCACCCCGTCCGGCCCGTGCTCCGGCGCGCCGACGATAGCGAAGAGCTGTCCCTCATAGGCCTCCACCTTCGGCCGCTGCCCGGTATGCAGGACATCTTCGAGCGCCAGAGGATGCAGGCCGTAGGCATCGCCGATGGCTCGCAGCAGCTCCTCCGTCGGTGTGCCCTGGACGTGCAGCCAGGTCGTCCGCGGGCTGTCGAAATAACGCCCGGCTTGCTCCAGGCCGCAGTCCGCCTCCTCCACCAGCTGCTCGTCGTCGAAGTCTGTCAGGGACATCCTGATCGGGACGCGCTCCGCCGCCGGCGGCGCGGTGAGGTCGCCGGGCGCCGTGCCGGGGCGGGTATAGCGCCCGGGGAACAGGTGCAGGGAATGACGCCGGGTCAGGTAGTGCCGGCCGCGCGGTTTCTCGCTCGACTTCGTGGGCTTCGTCATGGACTCGAGCCTGCCTGACGATGGATACTGTAGCGCTTTATCGCAGTGTATCCGCTTGCACGCCATTATGTCGCGTGACGGATATCGCGATCCGGGCACACGGGTGACTGCCGCTCAGCCACCGGACGGACACCATGGATGAGTACCGCAGAGTTCTGATCGACGCCTGCCGCCGCCTGTTGCGGCCGATCGCGCGCATCATGCTGCGCGGCGGCATGACGTGGCGGGAATTCGCCGACATCAGCAAGTCCGTCTTCGTGCAGGTGGCCACCAGCGATTACGGCATCGGCGGCCGGCCCACCAACGTCTCCCGCACCTCCATTCTGACCGGCCTCACGCGTCGGGAGGTGAAGCGTCAGCGGGAACTGCTCGCCGACGACCTTGACGAGTCCCTCACCCGCAAGACCAACAACGCCACGCGCGTGCTCGCGCGCTGGCACCAGGACCCGGACTTCTCCGACGGGCAGGGCAATGCCTTGGAACTCGACTACGAGGACGGCGACCACAGTTTCACCGAGCTCCTGCGCCGCTACGCCGGCGACATCCCGCCGAAGGCCATGCTGAAGGAGCTGCTGACGACGGGGGCCGTCGAAGAGGCCGCGGACGGGCGACTCCGGGCGGTGCACCGCTATTACATGCCCGCGGCCACCGACACCGAGACCCTGCGCCGCGCCGGCGAGGTGCTGGAGGACGTGGGCACGACGGTCAATCACAACCTCGGACGCGGACAGGAAGAGCCGTCCCGCTTCGAGGGCCGCGCCACGGCGCTGCAGGTGCCCCGCTCCGCCATCCCCGAATTGCAGGCGCTGCTGGAGGACAAGGGCGAGGAGTTCCTGTACAGGGTCGACGACTGGCTGGCCGAGCAGGAACGCCAGGCAGGGAAGGAGGAGACCGATACGGTGCGCCTCGGCATCGGCCTTTATTTCATCCAGGGCCCGCAGACCACGGAAGAGAGCGATGAGTGACAGGATGCGCAGTCAATCACAGTCCGCGAACATGACCTCGACGACGGCCGCCGCCACGCTGGCAGCCGCAACGCTGAGCGCGGTGCTGCTCGCCGGCTGCGACGGCACCGAGCAGGTGGCCGGCGTCGACCGGGGCGGTAACCCGGTCGCGGTGGTAACGAAGGGCGAGATCACCGGCTTCGGCAGCGTCATCGTGAACGGGGTCCGCTACGACACCGGAGGCGCCGAGATCGTGATCGACGGCGAACCGGGCACCGAGGCCGGGCTGTCGGTGGGTGCCGTGGTGACGCTGCGGGGCGAGATTGTGCCGGGCGCCGACACCGGCAGCGCCACCCGGATCGAATTCGACGACAGCGTCGAGGGACCGGTGGATGCCGTCGACGCGGGCGCCGGCATGGCCGTCGTGCTCGGACGCATCGTGCACGTGTCCATCGACACACTGTTCGAAGGCAACGACGCGGTCGCCGGCCTCGATGATCTGACGGCGGGGGATGCGGTCGAGGTCAGCGGATTCGACCGTGCCGACGGCAGCGTCGAGGCCACCCTGGTACGTCTGAAGTCCGCGCCCGACCGGCTGGAGCTGACCGGCGTTGCCGCCCAGGTGGACACGACCGCGCAGCGGCTGCGCATCGGCGGCGCACTCGTCGATTACGGCAGCGCCATGCTCGACGGCTTCCCCGGCGGCACCCCCGCCAACGGCGACCGGGTGGAAGCACGCGGCAGCGAACGCGCCGCAGACGGCGCGCTGATCGCCCAGACTCTGAGCTTCAGGGAAAAGGGCGTGGACGCGGCCGCGGAAGGCGAGGAGGCGAAAGTCGAGGGTCTGATCACGCGCTTCGCCTCGGCGGCGGACTTCGACGTGGACGGCCAGCCGGTCGCCACCGATGACGCCACCGTGTTCGAGGGCGGCAACGCCTCCATGCTCGGTCCCGACGTCCGCGTCGAGGTGGAAGGTACGGTGACGGATACGGGCGCCATCCTCGCGGAGCGGGTCGAGTTCGAGGGTCCCAGCCAGGCGCGGCTCGACGGCATGGTGGACGACGTCGACCCGGTCGCCGGCACGCTGACGGCCGCCGGGGTCACGGTCCTCACCGACGCGAAGACCCGCTTCCGCGACGCAAGCAGCCAGCGGCAGCGGCCGTTCTCGCTCGCCGACCTCGGCAGCGGCGAGCGCGTGGAAGTGGCCGGCACGGAGAGCGGCGAAGCGCTCATGGCGCGCAGTGTGACCCGCACGGACGCCGACGCCGGCATCGTCCTGCGTGCACGCGCCAGAGACGTGGGCGAATCCCGCTTCGTGCTGCTCGGCGTCACCGTCGTCACCGACGGCGCCACGGAGTTCGAGGAAGACGGGCAAGCGATCGACGACGCCGCCTTCTATGCCACTGCGGAAGGCCGTGACGTCGAAGTGGAGGGTACGCTGAACGGCGATATCGTCGCCGAGCGCGTGCGCCTGCTGGACGACTGACCCCGCGGCCGGACACACCAGGGGAGCGAACATGGATCTGCCGAAGACGATGACCGCCGTCGACATCACGGGGCCGGGCGGCCCGGAAGTCCTGCGGGCCGTCGAGAGAGCGGTGCCGGAACCGCGTGACGGTGAGGTACTGATCCGGGTCCGCGCCGCCGGCGTCAATCGCCCGGATTGTCTGCAGCGTCAGGGCCTGTACCCCGTGCCGGCAGACGCCGATCCCCTGCCCGGCCTCGAGGTCGCGGGCGAGGTGGTCGCCAGCGCCGCGGGCGCGGGCCGCTGGCGCCCGGGCGACCGGGTCTGCGCGCTGGTGCACGGCGGCGGCTACGCCGAATACTGCCGGGTGCCCGCCGAACACTGCCTGCCGGTGCCGGATGAGCTGACACTGACCGAGGCGGCCTCGCTGCCGGAGACCTACTTCACGGTCTGGTACAACGTCTTCACGCGCGCCGCGCTGGCCGAGGGCGAGTGCCTGCTCGTCCACGGCGGCTCCAGCGGCATCGGCAGCGCGGCCATCCAGATGGCGAAGACCCGCGGGGCGAGCGTCGTCGTCACCGCCGGAACCGAAGCCAAGTGCGATTACTGCCGCGAACTCGGCGCCGACCTCGCCCTGAACTATCGCGAGAGCGACTGGGTGGCGGGCGCGAAGGAGCTCACCGGCGGACGCGGCGTCGACGTGGTGCTGGACATGGTGGCCGGACCCTACGTGGACCGGAACCTGGACGTGCTGGCCTACGACGGCCGCTACGCGCTGATCGCGTTCCTGCTGGGGCCGAAGGCGGAGGCCAACTTCGCCCACGTCCTGCGCAAGCGGCTGACCATCACCGGCTCCGCGCTACGCCCGCAGACGGTCGAGGAGAAAGCGACCATCGCCGCCGGCCTGGAACGCGGCATCTGGCCGCTGCTGGAGGCCGGGCGTATCCGCCCGACCGTCTACGCGACCTTCCCGCTCATCGAGGCCCCACGGGCCCACGCGCTCATGGAATCCGGCGAGCATATGGGCAAGATCGTGCTGGAGACCTGATCAGAGATTCCCCATCGTCAGCCGCGAGATCGCCCGGGTGAGGCCCCGCGGCAGGAAGCGCAGCTGGAACAGCGAGATCTGGGTGGCGACCCCGGGGACCGCGATCACCTCCCCCCGCATCATCGCCCGGTAGCCGTAGCGCGCCACCTCGTCCGGCGACGAAGCCACGGCGTCGAACATCTGCCGGTTGGTCATGCCGGCCGCATCCACGAAACCGGTGGCGACCGGTCCCGGGCAGAGCACCGTCACCGTCACGCCGGTACCGGTCAGCTCCGCCGCGATCGCCTCGCTGAACGACAGCACGAACGCCTTGGTGGCGAAGTAGGTGGCGAAGTTCGGTCCCGGCAGGAAGCCCGCCACCGAGCCCACGTTGAGGATGCGGCCGCTGCCCCGCTCCACCATCGCCGGCAGGAATCCGTGCGTGAGCGCCGCCAGCGCCGTCACGTTCAGGTTGATCATGTCCCGGTCCCGGGCCCAGTCCCGTTCGTGGAAGCGGCCCTGCCCGCCGAAGCCCGCGTTGTTGATCAGGATGTCCGGCACGAGACCCTCGGCCAGCAATTCGTCGGCCAGGCCCTCCGCAGCGCCGGGCACGGCCAGGTCCCGCGCCACGACGCGCACGTTCACCTCGTGGGCGTCGATGAGCTCGGCGGCGAGTTCCGCCAGCCGGTCCTCGCTGCGCGCCACCAGCACCAGGTCGCCGTCCTTACCCGCATGGATACGCGCGAGCTGCTCGCCGATGCCCCCCGATGCGCCGGTGATCAGTGCCAGGTTCTCCATCGCTGCTCCTTTCCCGGCTTCCGCCGTCTGCCGCGCGCAATGCCGCGCCGATGTCCGCTAAAGTAAAGGCGTGACAACCTCCGGTAAAGCATCCAGTCCCGACGAACTCGCACAGGCGCTGGCCCGGATACTCACCGGCGGCGCCGGCCGGGTGGAGGGACTGTGCCGGCTGACAGGCGGCGCGAGCCGCGAGACCTGGTCGTTCGAGCGGGTGACAGGCGAGTCCCGCCGGCCCCTGGTCCTGCGTCGGGCCTGGGACGGCAAGGAGCGGGACGGCGAGGAACCGGACGAGGACCTGCTCGCGCTCGACCCGGGCCTGGAGGGCCGACTGGTCGGGGAACTGGCCGCCGCCGGCCTGCCGGTGGCCGGCGTGGTGCACGTGCTCGCGCCGGACGAAGGGCTGGGCGCCGGCTTCGTCATGGAATGGCTGGACGGCGAGACGCTGGCGCCGCGGATACTGCGCCGCGACCAGTACGCCGACGCCCGCAGCCGTATGGCGCAGCAATGCGGCGCCGCGCTCGCCGCCATCCACGCCGCGCGGCCCGCCACGGCCGCCGCGCTGCCGGCCATGCAGGCCGCGGACGTGCTTTCGGCGTACCGGCAGCGCTACGACGGCTACGGGCACGCGCGCCCGGTCTTCGAACTCGCCTTCCGCTGGCTGGAAAACCGCCTGCCCGAGCCCGTCGAGCCGGTGCTCGTGCACGGCGACTTCCGCAACGGCAATCTGGTGGTCGACGAACAGGGACTCGTGGGCGTGCTCGACTGGGAGCTCGCGCACCGGGGCGATCCCATGGAAGACCTGGGCTGGATCACCGTCAACTCCTGGCGCTTCGGCATGAGCCACCGGCCGGTGGGCGGCTTCGGCCGGCGCCGCGACCTGCTGCGGGGCTACCGCGAGGCCGGCGGCACGGCGGACGAGCAGCGGATGCGCTACTGGCAGCTCATGGGCAGCCTGAAATGGGGCGTCATGTGCATGACCATGGCGGAGATCTACCGGCGCGGCGTGGACCGTTCCGTGGAGCGAGCCGCGATCGGTCGGCGGGTCAGCGAAGCGGAGATCGACATGCTGAACATCATACGGGGCAGGGACTGATGGAAGACGCGCCGGACGTCGGCGAGCTGCTGGAAGCCGTGCGCGGTTTCCTGGCCGAGGTCAGGGAGGAACTCGGCGGGCATCACGGATTCCACGCACTGGTCGCCGCCAATGTGGTGGACATCGCGCGCCGCGAGCTCGAGCTGGCACCCGCCGCCGACGCGGCGGAAGCCGCACGTCTCAGCGTCCTGCTCGGACGCGACGGCGAGCCGGCCGAGCTGAACCGTGCCCTGTGCGATGCCATCCGGGAGGGCCGCATCGCCATCGACGACGCGGAGCTCCTGGAACATCTGGAGCGCACCACCCTGGACCGGCTGGCGATCGACCAGCCGGCCTATTCCGGGGCGCGCATCGCCGCCGAGGCCGGCGCCGCCGGCAGCGGGGAGGATGCACCCCGCCGCTAGCCGCGGATGAAGCCGAACAGGTGCCCCGCGACCTTGCGCATCTGTATCTCCTCGGCCCCCTCGGTGATGCGGTAGCGCCGGTGGTGGCGGTAGATGTGCTCGAAAGGCTCGTGCCGTGAATAGCCCATGCCGCCGAAGACCTGCATCGCCCGGTCGGCGGCCTCGCAGCACAGGCGGTTCGCCCGGTAGTTGCACATGGCCACCTTGTCCGACAGCTCTGCCGCGATGCGCCGGCGCTCGAACCGGTCCATCTGCCAGGCCGTCTGGCGGATCAGCACCCGCAGCATCTCCGCCTCGGTCGCCAGCTCCACCAGCGGGAACTGGATACCCTGGTTCGCCGCCAGCGGCTTGCCGAACGGCTTGCGCGCCCGCGCGCGGGCGACCGCGCGGTCGATGCAGAACTGTGCCGCGCCGAGGCTGCTGGCCGCCTGGCGGATGCGGTTCTCGTGCACGAAGTGCTGGGCCACCGCCAGGCCCCTGCCTGCCTCGCCCAGCACCGCCTCCTCGCCCACCCACACGTCGGTGAACGACACCCGCGGATGGTCGGTGGGCATGTTGAAGGTCCACAGATATTCCTCGACCCGCACTCCGTCCGCATCGGCCGGCACCAGGAAGCAGGTGATGCCGGCGCCCTCGCCGTCCGAGCCGGCGGTGCGGGCGAAGACCAGATCGGTGCCGGCGACGTGCATGCCCGTGTTCCACATCTTCTCGCCGTTGATGCGCCAGCCGGGCACGCCGTCCCGGCGGGCCGGGACGGCACGGGTCTCCATCCAGGTGGCATCCGAGCCGTGCTCGGGCTCGGTCAGACCGAACGCGATGGGGTGCTCGCCGGTGATCGCGGGCTCCACGTAGCGCTCGATCTGCTCGGCCGTGCCGAAATCCCGCAGCATGAGCACGATGGGCAGGTTGCCCACCATCGAACTCTCGTTCTGCAGATCGTTGTGCAGGCCCAGGCCCTTCGCGGCGAGGTGTTCGCGCACCAACGCCATCGCCAGATTGCCCGCCTCCTCGCCGCCGAATTCCCGCGGCAGCGCGTAGCGGTAATGACCGGCCGCGTCGGCGCGGCGGCGCATCTCGGCGAGCAGCGCCTCCCAGTCGGCAGCGGGCAGACCGCCCCGCTCCCAGTCGGTGCGCGCGTACTCCCGACGGTGATCGAAGAAGCGGATGTTGTCGTCCGCCGCTTCCAGCGGCCGGATCTCCGCCTCGATGAAGCGGTCCAGTGCCGCGAGCTTGTCGCGCACCGCGGCCGGAATCTCGAAGTCCATTGTTCCCCCCGTTTCGGTGCAGGCAGAGCCGCTCCCTGTGCGGTGCCGTCCCGTCCGTTTCCATTGCCATGGCCGTCGCCATTCCGGTTGTCATTGCCGTCGCCATGGCCTGGCAGCGGATGCTCGCGTTTTCCCGGCCGCGGGTAAAGCCTTAGAATGCCGCATTGCCCGGCGCGACTGGCGGAGGCGGAACAGGTGCTGAACGACACGGCCACGGTCACTGCAATTGTTGTGGTGGTCCTGCTGCTGGCGGCAGGGCTGGTCTTCTGGCTGCTCCGCCGGCCCGGCGAGAAAGCCAGCGAACGGCTCGTGCGCGGCCGGCGCATCCCGGAGTTCTCCGTGCAGACGGAGGACGGCGAGCCCGCAGGCCCGCCGGACCTGCGCGGGCTGCCGGCTGTCCTCGTCTTCCTGCGCGGCAACTGGTGCCCCTTCTGCTCGGCGCAGGTCGAGAATCTGACGCAGCACTACCGGCAGATCAGCGAGCTCGGCGCCCGGCTGATCCTCGTCGTACCGAAGCCGCAGCAGACCACCCGCCGGGTCGCGGAACTGTTCGACGTGGACTTCACCTTCTGGATGGACCCGGATCTCACCGCTGCGCGCGAGCTCGGCATCGTGCACCCGGAAGGCGTGCCGGCCGATTACCGGGACGCCTACGGCGCGGACACGCTGCGGCCGGTCTCGGTGGTGATCGACAGCGAAGGCATCATCCGCTACGCCAACCGCTCGAAGGACGTCCGCGAGCGGCCGGACCCGGCCGAGTTCGTGAAGGTGCTCAAACGCCTCCGCTAGCCGCCGGATACGCCCTGCCCGGTCCGACCCTGTAAAAGAGAACGCCCCGCTGCGAGGGCGTTCTCCCGGAACACACCGGCGGCGAGCGGCGGAGATGCGCCTCAGCGGGTGCCGAAGTTCCAGCGGCCGCGCACCTGCCAGGTCATCGGCGGCGTCCAGTAGGGAGTGAACAGGAAGGAGGTGATGTACTCCTCGTCGGAGCAGTTGTTGCACTCGGCCGTCACGGACCACACGCCTTCGTCATCCACCAGCGAGATACCCGCATTGGTGATGACCTCGGTGTCGTTCTCGCCCCGCTGGCTCGTGCCGACGACGTTCGGCCCGATGAAACGCGTGGAGACGTTCGGCTGCAGCGAGGCCCCGAACGCCGGGATCGGGAAATCCAGGAAGGCGCCTACGGTCAGCGTCCAGTCGGGGGAGCGCTTGGGATCGGCCACGTTGCAGTCGAAGTCGAGCGCCGCGAACTCACGCTCGTCTGGCGGTGTCGCCTGACACTCGGCGATCTGATCCTGGATATCCACGTACTCCGCGTCCTGCAATCCGAGCGATACGAACAGATTCAGCCAGTCCGTCGGTACGGCGTTCACCTCGAGTTCGAAGCCGGTAACCTCGAGTCCGCCCGCGTTGGTGGTCAGGAAATTGCCGTCTGATGCGGAGGTGGTCTGCAGGTCCTCCAGATCCGTGTAGAAGAACGTGCCGTTGGCACGCAGCAGGTCGCCGAACATGTCGCCGCGGAACCCGAGTTCGTAGGCCCAGAGCTTCTCCGGACCGAACGGTGTCATGGTCGGCGCCGTCGCCTCGCGGGCGTTCCAGCCTCCGGACTTGAAGCCCCGGGTGGCGGACGCGTAGACCATCAGATCGTCGGAGTAATCGTATTTGAGCGCGACGCGCGGGGTGACGATGGACTCCTCCTGTTCCACCGGGATGCCGGCGGCGATCAGGTTCTCCGTCTCCAGCGTGAGCGGTGGACCGATGATGCCCCTGTTCCCGAGATTGTCCGTAATCGAGATCTCCTTCTGCTCGTCCGTGTAGCGCGCACCGACGGTCAGCGTCCATTTGTCCGAGAGGGCATAGTCACCCTGGGCGTAGACGGCCCAGCTTTCGGTGGTGTTCACCATCACGCGGTCGGCCAGCACGAACGAGCCCAGCAGCCAGTCCGCGAAGTCCGTCTCGTTGTCCTCGTCCAGGTAGAAGACGCCGGAGACGAAGTCCAGCCTGTCGTCGAAATAACGGGCCGACCATTTGACCTCGGCCGTGAACTGCTCGTGGACGCCGTTGTTGTCGATCCAGAAGAAATCATCCGCATCGCCCGGTGCATTCGGGAAGTTCAGGAAGAAGTCCTGCTCCAGGTCACGCCAGCCGACGATGAACTCGAGCTCGCCCGCCGGCGCGGCATAGGTCAGGTCAGAGATGATGCTCGTGGTCTGCGACACACTGCCGTAGTCCGCCTTCTGCTGATAGGTCAGCGGCACGAAACCACCTGTGATCGAGAAGTTCAGGAAGTCGAACGCGGCGGTAGGCGCACCGAGGGGGGCCACGGAGGTGGATACGCGATCGTCGCCGACCAGGTCGCCGTGGATGTTACCGGCCTCGTCGTCGATGTACTCCAGGGTCAGGTCCCAGGTCAGCATGTCCGTCGGCATGTAGCGGAGGTCCGCCCGCAGGCCGATGCTGTCGCGGACGTTGTAGTCGCCGCCGATGGCCGGGTTGCGATTCTCCAGCCAGCCATCGTTGGAGATGTGATAGGCAGAGAATTTGGTCAGGAATGTCTCGCTCACGGGGATGTCGACGCTGCCGCGCATCCGGTACTCGCCGTAGCGGCCGAAACCCGCCTCCACGAAGCCGCCCGTCTCCGGCGCCGGATCCTTCAGCACCACGTTGATGGCACCGCCCGTCGTGTTGCGCCCGAACAGCGTCCCCTGGGGCCCGCGCAACACCTCGATGCGCTCGACGTCGAACAGCGTGAAGTTGTTGGCATTCTGCCGCGACACGTAGACGCCGTCGATGTAGGTGCCGACCGGCGGGTCGAAGGTGGAAATGGACTCGTCGTTACCCTGGGCGCGGATGTAGTACATGTTCGCGCTGCCGATACCGGTATTGTTGCCGCCGAAGAGATTCGGCACGACGTTGATCAGGTCGAGAGTGTCCTCCACCTGCAGCGCCTGCAGGGTTTCGTCATTGTATGCACTGACCGCCACCGGCACGTCCTGGATGGACGCTTCCCGACGCTCGGCTGTGACGATGATCTCCTCCACCTGGGCGCTCGCACCAACGGAAAACAACAATGGCAACAGGAAGGCCGGCAGGGCTGTGCCAAGGCCCGGCCTGCTTCGAAAAGACTTGCTCATGGATACTCCCCTGCTCAGAAAAAGACAATACATTCAGTATTTTCAGGGCGCCCCGGCTCTTCCCTGCAAATCCGTAACGCAGACGACCCCCGTCGCGTGAATCCTGCCTCATACATTCTGAATTTTCAAAACAATACGTAATTGTCGCAGGGCCACGACACGAGTCGATGGCAATGGGCCGGACAGGGCGGGCGAGGCGATGCATCGTCGTCTGGCAGCAAAATTGTATACAATTTTCCGCTAAGCGCTTGATTTGTACAACTAAATTGTCAACCACGGCGAGCGCGACAAAGTGTGGACGACAACCGGATTCCGGCACACGGGGCGACGCAGTGGGTGGAAGCTCCCGGCAGGGGCCGTGTCTCGCCCGCCGCTAAATTCGCCGGCTGTCCGCGCGCCTCGTGCTATCCCGTCAGGGCGACGACCGCCGACGGCAGCTCCGCCGGATGCTCGCACAGCGCCGCCGCACCGGCCTCCCTCAGCTCCGCGGCGCTGCCGAATCCCCACAGAACGCCGATCGCGTGGACGGCGGTCCTGGACGCCCCGCGCATGTCGTCGTTGCGGTCGCCGATCATCACGCACTCGCCGGCGGTCAGCCCGTGGCTCGTCAACGCATGGCCGATCAGCTCGGCCTTGTCGGAGCGGCTACCATCCAGGTGGGCGCCGACCACGTCCGCGAAATAGCCCGCCAGCCCGAAGTGCTCGACGACGCGCCGCGCGAACACCGTGGGCTTGGTGGTCACCACCAGCATTCGCCAGCCATCGCGCCGGAAACCGTCGAGCACCTCGACGATGCCCTCGTGCAGCCGGTTCTCGTACAGACCAGTGTCCGTGTAGCGCTCACGGTACAGAGCCACGGCGGCACGCACGCGCTCCTCGTCCTGCGTCCCGAGCAGCTCGCGAAAGCTCACGAACAGGGAGGGGCCGATGTAGCGCTCCAGAAACGCGAGCGGCGGCGGCTCCCTGTCCAGGCGCTCCAGCGCATAGGCGATGCAGCGAGTGATGCCCTCACGGGGGTCGGTGAGGGTGCCGTCGAGGTCGAAGAAGAGATTCATGGCAGCTTTTTCGGGCATCTTGTCGAGGCAACTCGTTCAGGCAGCTTGAGGCGTCGGGCGGCTGCGCCTATCTTGTGACAATCACGCGCGGAGTCAATCGGGAACCGGCAATCCACAGGAATACGCCCATGGCCCGGACGCTGGCCGAGAAAATCTGGTCGCAGCACGCGGTCGCCGACCTGGGCGACGGCACGACGCTGCTCTATATCGACCGCATCTTCCTGCATGAGCGCACCGGCAGCATCGCACTGAGGGGGCTGGAGGCCGCCGGCCGCTCCGTGCGCGACCCGGAGCAGGTGTTCTGCACCATGGACCATATCGTCGACACTTTCCCCGGCCGCTCCGACATCACCATCATGCCCGGCGGCACCGAGTTCATCACCGCCACCCGGGCGGCGGCCAGGGAGGCCGGCATCCGTACGTTCGATATCGGCGACCCGAGCCAGGGTATCGTGCACGTGGTCTCTCCGG
Source organism: Lentisalinibacter sediminis (assembly GCF_040706615.1). NCBI lineage: Bacteria > Pseudomonadati > Pseudomonadota > Gammaproteobacteria > Woeseiales > Woeseiaceae > Lentisalinibacter > Lentisalinibacter sediminis. The sequence goes on from NZ_JAPDRF010000003.1 coordinate 580,012, forward strand.
AACAGGGTATCGCCCTGCCCGGCGTGACGCTCGTCTGCCCCGACAGCCACACCGGCACCGTGGGCGGGATCGGCGCGCTGGCCTGGGGCATCGGCTCCACCGAGGCCGAACACGCGCTGGCCACCAAGACGCTGGCGGTGACGAGGCCCCAGCAGATGCGCGTGACCTACTCCGGGCAACTGCCCTTCGGCGTGACCGCGAAGGACATGATCCTGGCGCTGATCGGCCGGCACACGGCGTCGGGCGGCGTCGGCTACGTGGTGGAGTTCGCCGGCGAGGCGGTCCGGGCGCTGGACGTGGAGGCGCGTCTCACGCTGTGCAACATGGCGGTGGAGTTCGGCGCCTGGAGCGGCATCGTCGCGCCCGACGAGAAAACCTTCGACTACGTGCGCGGACGCCCTTACGCGCCGACGGACGCGGACTGGGACAAGGCGCTCGCCCACTGGCGTTCGCTGGCCACGGATGAGGACGCGGCGTTCGACCGGGAGATCGAACTCGACGCTGCGGGCATCGCGCCCCAGGTCACCTGGGGCACGAGCCCGCAGCACGAACTGCCGGTGGACGACGCGATACCCGACCCGGCGGGCGAGCCGGACGCCAACCGGCGCAAGGCCATGGAGCGGGCGCTGGAGTACATGGCGCTCGCGCCGGGCCGGCCGCTCGCAGGGATACCCATCGACGCCGCATTCATCGGCTCGTGCACGAACAGCCGGCTGAGCGATCTGCGGGCGGCCGCCGATGTCCTGCGGGGACGGCGCGTCGCCGACGGCATCAAGGCCATCTGCGTTCCGGGCTCCAGCCGGGTGAAGGCGGCGGCCGAGGCCGAAGGGCTCGATCGGGTGTTCACCGCCGCGGGTTTCGAGTGGCGGGAATCCGGCTGCTCCATGTGCTTTTTCGCCGGCGGCGAACATTTCGGCCACGAGGAGCGCGTGATCACCAGCACCAACCGCAACTTCGAGAACCGCCAGGGGCCGGGCACCCGGTCGCATCTCGCCAGCCCCGCCACCGTGGCCGCCTCGGCCATCGCCGGCCGCATCGCCGACGTGCGCGAATTCGCGCCGCAGGAAGACTGAAATGGAACCATTCGTCCAGCACAGCGGCATCGCTGCACCGCTGCTGCGTATCAACATCGACACCGACGCTATCATCCCGAGCCGGGAGATGAAGCGGGTCACGAAAGAAGGGCTGGGCGAAGGCCTGTTCGCGAACTGGCGCTACCGCGACGTATCCGCCCGGGAGGAGGACCCGGAGTTCGTGCTGAACCGCGAACCTTTCCGCAAGGCCACCATCCTGCTGGCCGGCGAGAACTTCGGCTGCGGATCGTCACGCGAGCACGCGGTGTGGGCGTTGAAGGACTTCGGCTTCCGCGCAATCATCGCGCCCGGCTTCGGCTCGATCTTCTATGGCAACTGCGTACGCAACGGCATCCTGCCCGTGCGCCTCCCCGAGCCGGACATCGAGGCGATCGCCCTGCACGTGGACGCCGAGCCCTCCCAGCAGGTGAGCATCGACCTGCCGGCGCAGACGGTCACCGACGCGGCCGGCGCGGACTATGCCTTCGACATCGGCGCGGGGGACAAGGAAATGCTGCTGGAGGGCCTCGACCCCATCGCCAGGACAATGAAGCTGGATGCGGAGATCCTCGCCTTCCGCGAGCGCGATCGCATCGACAGACCCTGGATCTACCTCTAGCGTTCACTCGTACCCGAGCAGCGCCCTGAGCCCCGGCGCGGCGTAATCGACCAGCCGCTTCTGGGTATCGGGCAGTTCATCAGGCACCTCGGCCGCGGTGCCGACGAGATTCTCCCGCGCCGTGCCACTTTGCGAGCGATCGGCGCCGACACGCACCCGCTCCCGCCAGTCATCCGGGAGCTCTCCCATGCCGAGACCGGCCAGCAAGCCTGCGAAAAACTCGCCGGCCGCCGACGTGTCGAGTTCGCGCACGTGCAGGAGCAGTTCCTCGAATCGCAGCAGGCGCGCCGAGGTACCCAGCCAGGCGACAGCATTGTGCGTGTAGATCTCACGCAGCGTAGGCGCCTTGTCCGGGATGCCGAATATCATCATGTTCAGCATATCCTCCGCAGCCACATTGCCCCCCTTCAGGTGATCGAGGGAACCCTGGAAGTTGTCGGACAGGAAAAAACGCGCCCTCGCCAGCACCCAGTCGTAGGGGTCGCGGACGAGCAGCAGGTGCTGGACACGGCGCAGCGCGATGGCCGAATCGTCGGCGTACAGGAGATGGCCCCAGCTCAGGTACGGACGGGCCCGCGAAAATGCGGCCATGTGATCGCGGAGTATCGGGTACTGGATGAAGGCGCGATGGTACTGCTGCTCGACGGGCACGAACATGCGCATGATGTTGCGCAGCAGATGCGTGCCGCTCTTCGGCACGCTGTTCAGGAACACGGGCGCCGTCATCGGGCGTTGCCCAAACTCGCGATTGCGCTGGTCCAGATTGTCCGGTCGCGCGACTACCCTCGGCATTTCCTGTCCTCGAAAAAACTGTGCCGGCGTGAGCCGGCACAGTCTATCAGGCGCATCGCCCCGCGGGTTCTAGTCGAACGTCTTCTTGAGATTCAGGAAGAACCGCCGGCCGAACCAGTCGTACTGGGAATAGAATGCGGAATTGCCGACCATTTCGATGACGCCGCTGGTGCCCTGCGTCGTCAGCTGCGGCGGCTCCTCGTCGAAGGCATTCGCCACGCCCAGCAGCACGGTCAACCCCTGTTCCTCCCACTCGTAGGAGGCCGAGAAATTGTGATAGATCACGCTGTCGGTGGACAGTACGGCCCGGTAGGAATCGCCGAAGTAGGTCACCGTGTCGCTGCCGAGATCCCGCGTGCTGTCCGTGGTGCCGATGTAATTGCCACCGTAGTAGAACGAGAATGCGCCGCGGTAGAGAGAGACGTTGTATTCGCCCACCCACTGCGGATCGCCGACCAGACCGTTCAGGTCCTCTTTAGTCTCCGCGAAGAGCGCTCGGGTATCCTCGATCTGCCTCGTCGCCTGCAGCTCCACCGACACCGTGCCGACCCGGTCGATCTCCGTGTTGTAGCGCAGCGCGTAGTCGATGCCTCTGTTGGTCTGCTCCGCGATATTCAGGAAGCTGTCCTGGATGTTGTCGATGCCATCGCCGGCGCCGGTGCGGTCGAACAGATCACACAGCGGCTCGTTGCCGCCGAACGCATAACCGAAGTTCGAGGCGTAGCACTCGCCGACGATCGTCGAGGCGCTGAGCTGGTCGACCTGATCGTTTACCGTGATGTCGAAATAGTCGATCGAGACACTCAGGTCGGCGAACTCCGGCTGCCAGATGAGGCCGATGGTCTTGGATTTAGAGGTCTCGGCCTCGAGGACACCCAGACCGCCGCCGGTGGTGACCTGCGGTGAGATCGTCGTACCCGGGAAATCCGGCGGCAAACCGGCAGGGTCCGCCGCGCAGTTGTCGGCCACCGTCTGCGAGATGTTGCCGAGCGAGAGCTGGTCGGCGTAGTCCCGACAGGGATCGATACGCGCGTCCGCGAAGCTCACCTGATCGGCGAGGTAGAGCTCGAACAGGGCCGGCGCCCGGAACGAGGTGCCCTGATTCGCGCGCAGACGCACCGAATCGATGATCTGCCAGTTGACGCCGAGCTTCCAGGTCGTATCGTCACCGTAGGAATCGACGTCCGTGTAACGGGCGGAGGCGTTGAGCGTCAGCCGGCGGACCGCCGGCAGATCCGCGACGACCGGCACGTCGAACTCGACGAACAACGCCTGGGTGGAATCGTCACCCACGGTATTGCCGGCCGCTGTATCGCCCCAGGCGTTGTCCAGCCGGATGTTCTCGCCCGGCAGGTCGTCGATCTCGTCCTCCCGATAATGGAAGCCGAAGGCGGCGCTGAGCGCGCCCGCCGGCAGCTGCAGCAGCTCACCGGTCATGAAGCCGTCGAACGACCACTGGATGTACTCCGTGTTGCCCGTCTCGCGGCCGAACAGGAACTCGCGGACCTCCGGCGAGACGACGCCGCGCATGACGTCCTCGCTGAACCACGGCACGTCCACGCACGGCACGCCTCTGACCGAAGTGGTCTGACCCACGCAGGAGCCGGTCGCGAACCACTGGTCGGAGATGGAATCGTCATAGATGAAGTCGTAGGAGTAATCGCCGTCGTTATTGCTGTACTGGAGCGCGAGATCCCACTCCCAGTTGTCGGTCAGGGCGCCGCGCAGGCCGGCCACGAAGCGCTGGTAGTCGATCTCGATTTCGTCGTCGGCATGATCCGTGATGGCTGTGGGGCTGTACCACTGCTCGCCGAACCAGCCGGCATCGGCCGACAGCTGACTGCCGCCGCCAGGGGTACCGGTACCGAGCGACCCGAAATCGAAGTTGCCGCTGTAGAGATAGGTCCAGTACTGGCGGTAGCCGTTGACCTTGGTCGTGCGGCGGTTGAACAGTACTTCGGTGTAGGCCGTGACGTCGTCGGTGATCTGGTATTCGGCCTCGCCATAAAGCGTGATCAGCTCGTTCTCGGGCACCAGCGACTCGCCGTCCTGGAAGGGATGGTCGCTGTTGGTGACGCCGTCGGAGACCCGGTTGTAGCCCACCGGGAACCAACCCGAGGGCGTCACGATATCGCCCGGATCGTCCGGCGTACCGTAGCCAGGGATGTACTGACCGAGGTCGTTGTCATAGTCGAACTGGGCAAGGTTCGAGCCGCCGGAGGGGCCGGCGGGGATATTGGTATCCGCCGCGTAATCGTAGATCCAGATATGACCCCAGGTGAGGTCCTCGCATTTCAAATTGCCGCTGCGGGGATCGACCACGTCGGCACGTTCGCCGGTATTGGGGTCGAAGATGAACTGATTGCCGCACTCGAAATAGTCGCGGTCGCCGCGCTGCAGCTCGGACTGTTTGCTGTAGTCGGCAGTGATGCGGAAATTGCCGCGGTCGAACACGCGCCCCCAGGAGGCGCTGAGACGCGTCTCCTCGCCGCCGTTCTCCGTCGGCTGCGAAACGAAGCCGTCGATGACGCCGCCGTCATCCTTGCGCGTGATGATGTTGACCACGCCCGCCACCGCGTCCGAGCCGTAGATCGAGGACGCGCCGTCCTTCAGAATCTCGACCCGCTCGATCGTCGCGAGCGGCAGCACGTTCAGGTCAAAGGCGGAGACACTGCCGCGGGTGCCCGACGGCCCGGCACGGCGGCCATTCAGCAGCACGAGCGTGCGGTTCGCACCCAGGCCGCGCAGGGACAGCGTCTGCACCCCGATGCCACCGTTCTGGACAAACTCCGCGCTGGTCGCCGGTGTCACCTGCGGCGAACCCGCCGCGACGGTGTTGCGCTGCAGGAGTTCGCCGACGTTGGCGACACCCTGGATGGAGGCCTCGCTCACGTCGATGACGTCCATCGGTGCGGAACTGGTGAAGACGTCCTTGCGGATACGCGAACCCGTGACGATGATCTCTTCGACGACCGCCCCCCCGGCCTGTACCGGTTCGTCGTCGTCCTGAGCCAGGACCGGCGTCGTCATTAATGACCCGTTCGCGAGTATGCAGCTGATGGCAGCCGCCAGCGGTGTTTTCTTCATGGTGCAGAGTCCCCCGCGTCAATTCTGGTTGAGTCGCCGAGATTGCTGTCGCTTTCGGAAACGTTTTCCTCTTCCCCCTTCGAGACGTTTCGCGGACAGCGTTTTGTTGTTAGGAGCGGAGTAAACCATGTAAAACCCGCGAATTCAACGAGCAAAATGTTGTGTGGCCGCCACAAACCGGCTTCGGGGTGACGGGGTTTCCGGAGTATGGTCAGATTGACGATCCAGGGCGGTAACCGGTCCGAACGGGGGCGTTTCGGCAGATGGAAGCGAAGAAGTTGCTGATCGTAGGTGGCGGGTCCGCCGGCTGGATGGCCGCTGCCTATCTGGAAGCGGCGCTGCGTGACAACGGTCGCCGAGACGTCGAGGTCGCGCTGATCGAGTCCCCCGACGTCCCACGCATCGGCGTCGGCGAAGCCACCATCCCTAACATCAAGCACATCCTCTCCGTCATCGGGATCGATGAAATCGACTTTTTGCGGCAGGTCAGTGGCACCTTCAAGCAGGCCATCAAATACGTCGACTGGCTGCACGGTGCCGGCGAGCACTATTACCATCCCTTCGACGGATTCCGCGTGCAGCCCATCGATCGCGCGGCCCGGCGCTGGCTGATGAGCGACCGCTCCATTCCCTTCGCCGACACAACCTCCCTGCAGCCCGTGGTGTGCGAGCTCGGTCTGGCCCCGAAACCGCTCGCGAGCCAGACCGGCGGGCCGTCACTGGCCTATGCCTATCACATGGACGCGCTCAAATTCGCCGATCTCCTCACGGGTATCGCCACCGCCCGCGGGGTGCGCCACCACATCGACCACGTCACGGGGGTCGAAAGGGCCGACAACGGCGACATCGCGGCGGTGCACACACGCTCGGGTCAGCGGCTCGAGGCGGACCTGTATATCGACTGCACAGGTTTCGCCTCCCTGCTGATCGAGAAAGAACTCGGTGTAGGGTGGGTGGACTGTTCACAGTGGCTGCTCTGTAACCGCGCAGTCACGCTCAACGTCCCGTACGAACACCATTATTCCGGCCATGTGCGTCCCTACACGACCGCCACGGCGCTCTCCTCCGGTTGGGTGTGGGAGATACCGTTGCAGCATCGCAAGGCCCTCGGCTACGTCCACTCCAGCGACTTCATCAGCGAGGACGAAGCGGTACGGGAGCTGAAGGCCTTCGAAGGTCCGCATGCGCAGTCGCTGGACACACGCACAGTCCACTTCCGTGTGGGCCACCGGGCAAAGGTCTGGGCACGGAATTGCATCGCGATCGGGCTCGCCGGCAATTTCATCGAACCCCTGGAGTCAACCGGCCTTTATCTGAGCGATCTCGCCACGGTCATGCTGGCCGAGCACTTCCCCCACGAGGACGCCGACCGGGAGATACTGGCGCGACGCTACAATCGGATCATGGCGAACCGGTTCTACGAGATTCTCGATTTCATCAACATGCACTATTGCCTGACCCGGCGGTCGGATACGCCATTCTGGCGCGAGATCCGCCGACCGGAGCGCGTGAACGACCGGCTCCGTGCCAAGCTCGCGTTCTGGCGAACGAAACTTCCCTCGAAATCCGATTTCGTCGACCAGTTCCTGCCGGGACAGGCGGCATCGCCGCTGCCGGACGGTGGCCTGCCGGGCGACCACCGCCCGCCCGTGGACACGGCCGGCGTATTCGGCATCGAAAGCTATGAGGCGATCCTCTACGGCATGGATTTCCTGGCGGACGAGAGCGATCGCTGGTTCGGCAGGGACCGCCCGGCCACGAAGGTGCCGCGCTTCATCGTGGAGAACCTCAAACGCGCTCCCCGTGCGCTGCCGGCGCACGACGTGTGGCTGCAACGCCTTGCCGGGATGCCCGTATTCCCGCGGACTCGGGGACACCGGTCATGATGCCTCCCCGGCGTGTCGTCATTGTCGGCGGCGGTTCGGCCGGCTGGATGGCCGCGGCCTATCTCGATGCCGCCCTCAACCAGCCGGATCTGAAGGTGGCGGAGATCAGCCTGCTCGAGTCACCGGATGTGCCGCGGATCGGGGTCGGCGAGGCTACGATCCCCAGCATCCATCATGTGCTGGCCACCATCGGCATCGACGAGATCGAGTTCCTGAAGCGGGTCGACGGCACGTTCAAGCATGCCATCAAGTACGTGAACTGGATGCACGGCGAGGACGCCTACTACCATGCCTTCGGCCGCCGGCGCTTCAAGCCCCTGGACTATTCCGCGAGCGCCTGGCTGAAGAGCGACCGCTCGATCCCGTTCTCCGAGACAGTCTCCGCCCAGCCCTCCCTCTGCGAGTCGTTCGTAGGGCCGCGCGCACTGACCGACGCGCCCACGGACCTGCGCTTCACCTACGCCTTCCACATGAACGCGCTGAAGTTCGCGGATTACCTCTGCGAGATCGCCACCGGGCGCGGCGTCCGCCACTACCTCGATCACCTGACCGACGTGGAGATGACGCCGGAGGGGGATATCGCGGCCGTCCGCACGCGGTCAGGCCTGCGGCTCGAGGGCGATCTCTTCATCGATTGCACCGGCTTCGCGGCGCTGCTGATCGGACGCCAGCTCGGCGTGGAGTGGGTCGACTGCTCGCAATGGCTGCTCTGCGACCGCGCGCTGACCCTGCAGGTCCCGTACGAACGGAACTACCCCGGTTACGTGCGCCCCAATACCCTCGCCACGGCCGCGTCGGCGGGTTGGATCTGGGAGATTCCGCTGCAGAACCGGCGTGCCTGGGGTTACGTACACTCCGCGGCGTTCATCGATGAGGACGAGGCCGAACGGGAACTGCGCGCCTTCGTCGGCTCCTTCGCCGACGATCTGCCTGCCAGGGCGGTGCCGTTCCGCACCGGTTACCGCGCCAAATCCTGGGTGCGCAACTGTGTGGCCATTGGTCTGTCCGCCGGCTTCATCGAGCCGCTCGAGTCCACGGGTCTGTACTTGAGTGACCTGGCCACGGTCATGCTCAGCGAGCATTTCCCGTACCACGGCGACATGGCACCGCTTGCGTTCCGCTACAACCGCATCATCGCCGACCGCTTCCTGGAAATCCTCGATTTCATCAATCTGCACTACTGCCTGACCCACAGGCGCGACACGGAATTCTGGCGCGAGGTGCGCCGCCCGGAACGCATCCACGACCGGCTCAAGGCCAAACTCGACTACTGGCGTCGCAAGCCCCCGTCAATGCCGGACTTCGAGGACGCCTCCTTCCCGGGCGAGCCGGCGGAGCCGCTGCCCTCGGGGGGGCTGCCCGGCGATCATCGTCCGCCGGTCGACACGGCCGGCGTATTCGGTCTGTCCAGCTACGAGGCAATCCTCTACGGCATGGACTTTCTCCGCGCCGAGTGCGACCACTGGTACGGCACCACGCGCCCGCGCGCCCGCGTGCTGAAGCCCGTTGCGCAGCGCATCGCAAAAGCGAAAGCGACACTACCGAGTCACGAGGAGTGGCTCCAGCGGGTCTGCGGCATGCCCGACTATCCCCCCACCCTATAGCGACCGGAGACGCTCGGCCACCGACTGCCACAGCGGCCTGGCGGCGTCGATCGCCTGTTCGTGGCGGCGCCACTTGTCGGCCCGGGGCGGGGTGAGGGTCGTGCGCGAGAGCGGGAGTGTGCCGGGCACGGAATCCACGGACGCCTCGCTGCCCGCCCAGGCCGAGATACGCCCGAGCTCCCGTCGCGGCTCCGCGAGCAGCGCCTCGTAGCGCACGACGGTATAGTCCGTCCGGCTGGATTGCAGAGCGTCCAGGATCGCATTATTGGCAGCCGCCCACTGGAAAGCGGCGACGGCGGCAAGCGGGCGCCCGCGCAGCGCACGCCAGCCCGGCGGCAGCAGGAAACACCAGGCTTCGCGATCCCAGCCCGGCAGATCGCGAAAGGTGACGAAGCGCCCGTCGGCGAGCCCCACCCGCCACGCCTCGATGAGACTGGCGATATTGGACTCCGCGCGCCGGTGCAGGAACACGAAGCGCGCCTCCGGGAACACGCGGCGCAGGAACGGGATGTTCAGGGCATTGCGCGGCGTCTTCTCCAGCAGATTTACGGCGAACGGGCGCTCACTTTCCGGCAGCGCGAGCCAGCGCCGCCCTCGATGGTCCCGAAGCAGCGTCAGAAAGACACGGCGCATCAGGTCGCAGGTAGCCGGGTCGGCATGGCGCTCGCCGAGAGCGCCGGAGTCCAGCGCGGCGTTCTCCGCCCGCAGGGCCGGGAAAGCAGCGTAGATACCGTGGCTCTCGGCGCCGATGCTCCAGAATCCCGGCAGCCGCATCAGTTGCTCGAACACGAGGGTGCTGCCGGCGCGGGGTGCGGAGACGATAATGACCGGTCGTGAGAGTATGCGCTCCAGCGCCTGCGCATCGTAGCCCCGGGTAACCTCGACGGCGACGCCGAGCAGATCGGCAGCTCTGCTCATGGCGCGATCACGGAGCCGGGTCGGCCTCCTCCGGAAGGCAGTGGCAGGGCACCTTGCCGGTGTCGGTATCTGCACAGAGCCGCGGACTGCAGGTGGTATCCGGGTGGCGCCGCTCGCCGCAGCAGCACTGCTCCCCTTTCAGCACGTAATCCAGGACAAGGTGGACGCGCGCGGCGTCGCCCGCGTTACGCACCGCGTGCAGACGACGGTTATTGATCTCGAAGATCTCGCCCTCCGGCAGGTTCAGGGTCTCGGAACCCACGGTGAACGCGACGGCCTCGCTGGTCACGACCGGTACGTGGACCCGGTGCGAATGCGTCAGCGAGAAATTCCGGTCCCGGTGCTCGCTGATATCACCACCGGGGGCAAGCCGCACCAGGTTGGCCCGGATGAAGTACCCCAGGCCGTAACGCGCAGTGAGTTCGCGCCCCTTCGGCGATGACTCGTAGAAGCCTGCGATCATCGCCAGGATCGGCCGCAGGGCCGGCTCGAATACCTGCAGCATCGGATGACGCGTGGGATTGGTGTGACGGAAGTCGTAGTCGTGGACCAGGGGCACCGTCTCGGTATCTCTGTGTACCTCGTAGCGCTGCTGCCGGAGCACCTCGTTCTGCCACTGCTCGTCGGTGAGCCTGGCGACAAGCGAACGCAGCGGCGCGATGTTGGCGCTGCCGATAAACCTGAAGTTGCCCGCGAAATTCACGCCAGTTCATACCATGAGGCGGCAGAGAGAGGTTCATGATACGAACGCCGTTGGCCCGGGACAATCGATCCCCGGAAGCGGCGGACCGCAGGTGGACCGCAACACTCAGGCGAAGATGACGGTCTTCGCGCCGTTCAGCAGGATGCGGCGCTCGATATGCCAGCGCACGGCCCGCGCGAGGACGCTCGCCTCCGTCTCCCGGCCGATGCCTGTCATCTCCACCTCGCTGGTGGCGTGGCTGACACGCCGCACGTCCTGCTCGATGATCGGCCCCTCGTCGAGGTCCTCCGTGACGTAGTGCGCCGTGGCGCCGATCAGCTTCACGCCCCGCTCGTGGGCCTGGCGATACGGCATCGCTCCCTTGAAACTCGGCAGGAAGGAGTGATGGATATTGATGCAGCGGCCCGTAAGCGCCCGGACCATATCGCCCGAGAGGATCTGCATGTAGCGGGCCAGCACCACCAGGTCGATGCGGTGCTCGCCGACGAGGCGCAGCACCTCCGCCTCCTGCTCAGGCCGGCTGTCCTTCGACACCGGCAGGTGCACGAAGGGGACGCCGTGCCACTCGGCGAGCTCCCGGGCGTCGTCATGGTTGGAGACGACCAGCGGGATGTCCGCCCTCAGCGCGCCGGTCTCGCGCCGGTGCAGTAGGTCGCGCAGACAGTGGTCGAACTTCGACACCATGATCATCACTCGCGGCGCTACCGCGCAGTCGTGCAGTTCCCAGCCGATGCCGAGCCTCACCGCGAGCTCGCCGATCGCCGCGCCGAAGGCGGCGGCCGCCTCGTCCGAAGGCAGCAGTGCGTGCATGCGCACGAAGAACTCGTCGGTGCTGTCGTCGGCGAAGGACTGGGCGTCGCGGACGTCGCCGCCCTGCTCCGCCAGCGCGCCGGTCACCGCTGCCAGGATGCCCGGACGGTCCGGGCAGTGCATGGTCAGGATGTACTCGCGAGCCCGCGGTCCCGCCGCATTGTCTTGGGTCACAGCGTCGCCACCGCATCGCCGAGGCGGGCCACCGTGCGCTCGACGTTCGCCAGCTTGTCCAGTCCGAACAGGCCGATGCGGAAACTGCGGTAGTCGTCCGGCTCACCGCACATCAGCGACACCCCCGCGGCGATCTGCAGCCCTTGCGCCGCGAACCGACTGCCGTTCTGTATGTCCGGGTCCTCGGTGTAGGAGACCACCACCCCCGCGGCCTGGAAACCCGGCGCGGCAACGCTGGGGTAGCCCGCCTCTTCCAGCACGGCCCGCACCCGACGGCCGAGTTCCAATTGCGCATCGCGGGCACGCTCGTAGCCGAACTCGCGCGTCTCGTGCAGCGTGTCGCGGAACTGGCGCAGGCCATCGGTGGGCATCGTGGCGTGATAGGCATGTCCGCCGTTCTCGTAGGCCTGCATGATCTGCAGCCACTTGCGGAGATCGCAGGCGAAACTGCCGCTCTCGCTCGCCTCCACGTACTCGCGCGCGCGGCGGCTCAACATCACCAGCCCGGCACAGGGCGTGGAGCTCCAGCCCTTCTGGGGCGCACTGATCAGCACGTCGACGCCCAGCGCCTGCATGTCCACCCAGAGGCAGCCGGAGGCAACGGAGTCCAGCACGAACAGGCCGTCCACCTCGTGCGCGGCATCGGCGACCGCACGCACGTAATCGTCGGGCAGCAGGAGGCCGGCCGAGGTCTCCACGTGGGGCGCGAAGACCACCGACGGCCGCTCCGCCCGAATGCGCTCGACGACCTCGTCGACCGGCGGAGGGGTGAACGGCGCCCGAACGCCCTCGCCGCTCTGCCTGGCGGTGAGCACCGTGGATCCGGCCGCGAAGCCACCCATGTCCAGGATCTGGGTCCAGCGGTAGCTGAACCAGCCGTTGCGCACGATCAGGCAGTGCCGGCCGGTCGCGAGCTGGCGGGCGACCGCTTCCATGGCGAAAGTGCCGCCGCCCGGCACCGCCACCACGGCGTCGGCGCCGTAGACGTCCTTCAGGCCGGCCGAGATATCGTTCATGACCCCCTGGAAGAGGGCCGACATATGATTCAGCGAACGGTCGGTGAAGACCACCGAATATTCGAGCAGACCCTCGGGATCAACCGGGGAATCGACCCGGGAATCGACTTGAGGATCAATTGCAGGATCGATCTCGGATCGCGGGCCGGGCATGGCGCTTCCTCGTTGGCAGGGGTTGGCAGGACAATGGCAAGAGCGGCGAGAGAATAGCAGCCGCGCCGGCACCTTCCCAGCCGGCCGGTGACCAAATCCCCGGACGAACGCGTTATGCTTAGCCGCATTGCAGCGGATACCGCCGGCCCGCCGGCAGAACACCTCACAACAAGGCGAACCAGACTCCATGTTCGAACAAGTCAAACCCGTCCCGCCCGATCCCATCCTCGGCATCATCGCCGCCTACGCCGCCGACACGAACCCGAAGAAGGTCGACCTCGGCATCGGCGTCTACCGCAACGAGGAGGGCGAGACGCCGGTACTCGGATCCGTCAAGGAAGCCGAGGAACGGCTCCTGCAGACCGAAACCAGCAAGGCCTACCTCGGCCCCGCCGGCGTGGCAGGATTCAACGAGGGTATGACCGAACTGCTGTTCGGCGCCGACAGCGAGGTGGTCAGGGCCGGCCGCGTGCGTACCATCCAGACGCCCGGAGGCACGGGCGCGCTGCGCGTGGCCGGCGATCTCATCCACCGGGCCAGCCCCGGCACGGAACTCTGGGCCAGCGACCCGACCTGGGGCAACCATCTCGCCCTGTTCCCGGCGGCCGGTCTGCCGATGCACAGCTATCCCTATTTCGATCCGGAGACCAGCAGCCTGCGCTACGCCGACATGATGGAGGCCATCGGGCAGCGCCGCGCCGGCGATGCCGTGCTGTTCCATGCCTGCTGCCACAACCCCTGCGGCGTCACGCCGGACCCGGACCAGTGGGAGGAGGTCGTGGATCTCGCCGCAGAGAAGGGTTTCACGCCCGTGATCGATACCGCCTACATGGGCTTCGAGCGCGGTCTGGAGGAGGACTGCCTGGCCGTGCGGCTGTTCGCGGAACGCTGCCCCGAGGTGATCATCGCCACCTCCTGCTCGAAGAACTTCGCGCTGTACCGGGACCGGGTCGGGGCGCTGACGGTGGTCACGGAGAATGCCGACCGGGCCAGCGCCGTGGAGACGGTCATCAACAAACTGACCCGGGCGAACTACTCGATGCCGCCCGCCCACGGCCCGGGCGTGGTCGACATCATCCTGCACGACGACGAGCTGCGCGCTCGCTGGGTCGGGGAAGTGGACGGCATGCGCGACCGCATCAACGGCCTGCGGCGGGTGCTGGCGGAGAAGTTCCGCGACGCCGGCGTCGCGCGCGACTTCTCCTTCATGGAGCGCCAGTCCGGCATGTTCTCGTTCATGGGGCTGTCGGTGGACCAGGTGCGGCGGCTGCGCGACGAGTACTCCATCTACATGGTCGACTCCGGGCGGATCAACGTGGCTTCACTGAACGCCGGCAACATCGACTACTTCGTCGAATCCGTCGCCGCCGTACTCTGAGGCGGCGCTAGAGCGGCAGCACGGTGGTGTGCTTGATGCGCGACAGCGCGATGTTCGACGTGATCTCCTGCACGCCGGGCACCTGGGAGAGCTTATCGAAGAAGAAGCGCTCGTAGGCCTTGATGTCCTCGGCGACGATGCGCAGCAGGAAGTCCACCGTGCCCATGAGAAGGTAGCATTCCTGCACCTCCGGGAAGGCCCGAACGGCATCGGCAAACGCCGACAGGTTGCTGCGCCCGTGAGAGGTGAGCTTCACCAGCGCGAACACCATCGTATTGAGCCCCACCTTCTCGGCATCCAGCACCGCGGCCTGTTCGCGGATCACGCCGGCCTCGCGCAGCCGCTGGATGCGCCGCCAACAGGCGGACTGGGACAGACCGATGGCCTCGCCGATGGCCGAGGCATTGATTCCCGGCTCCGTCTGGAGGAGATTGAGGATGTGGCGGTCGGTCTTGTCGAGATCGGGCGTCTGCATGGTGAAACCGTTCTGGCGGGCAAGAACGCATTCATTATGCGCAAATTGGCATTGATGCCAATGAAATTTCAGAAATAATTCCCTCCCACCGGGATATATTTTAGGGTCAGGTACTGCAGGGGGCAGCCGGTGAGCGTATTCGATCATCCCGAATTCGATCAGCACGAATCGATCCACCACTTCTATGATCCCGCCTCGGGGCTGGAGGCCATCATCGCCGTGCATTCGACGGCACTGGGTTCCGCGGCCGGCGGCTGCCGCCGCTGGCAGTACGCCAGCGAAGCCGATGCACTCACCGACGCGCTGCGGCTGTCCCGTGGCATGACTTACAAGAACGCCGTTGCCGAACTGCCCTTCGGCGGCGGCAAATCGGTCATCCTCGCCAGCGACCGGGCGCCGAAGTCACCGGAGCTGTTCGCCGCCTTCGGTCGCGCCGTGGCCTCCCTGCACGGGCGCTACATCACGGCCGAAGACGTCGGCATCAGCGTGGAGGACATGCGCGCGGTGCGGGCAGAGACCGAATTCGTCTCGGGCCTGCCCCAGAGCGGCGAGAGCGCCGGCGGCGATCCATCGCCCTGGACTGCGCTGGGCCTGTTCCTCGGCATCCGTGCCGCGGTGGAAGCGAAACTGGGCACCGACTCGCTGCAGGGCGTCCGCGTGGCCGTGCAGGGCGTCGGCCACGTCGGCTGGCACCTGTGCCGACGGCTCCGTGAGGCAGGCGCCGAGCTGATCGTCTCCGACGTCAACCGGCGCAACGCCGAGCGCGCGCGGGAGGAACTCGGCGCGAGCGTGGTGCCGGTCGGCGAACTCCTGGCCGCGGAAGCGGAGGTGCTGGCACCCTGCGCACTCGGCAACATTCTCACTTCGGCCAGCATCCCGAGGCTGCGGGTGAAGATCGTGGCCGGCGGCGCGAACAACCAGCTCTCGACGGCCGGGGACGGCGCGCGGCTGGCGGCACGCGGCATCCTCTATGCGCCGGACTACGTCATCAACGCCGGTGGCGTGATCAGCGTGGCGCGGGAGTACCTGGGCGGCAGCTCCAGGGAAGAGGTGCGCGCCGAGATCAGTCGCATCCCGGATCGGCTGCGCGCCATCTTCGCCGAGGCCGAGGAGACCGGGCGGCCCACGAACGAGGTCGCCGACGAACTCGCCCGCCGCATCGTCGCCGGCGGGGCGGCCCGGCCCGCGGAGGAGACAGCGCCCGCCGGCCGACACGTTTCATGAGAATCCTATGGTAATCCGAGGGGGGATCCTCGACGCATGACCAAAAAGTCACGCCTGCACATTCCGCATCCTGCGGCACGTCCCGGTGAAGAGCCGGATTTCAGCTATCTCCAACTGGAGCCCGCGGGCGCCCATGCCCGGCCGCCCATCGACGCGCGCACCAGGGAGCTGGACGAGCTCAGCACGGGCCTGATCCGCGTGCTGGACGACGACCACAAGGCGGTCGGGCCCTGGGACCCGGACATCGATGCCGCCGAGCTGCAGCGGGCGCTGCGCTGGATGCTGCTCACCCGGGTCTTCGACGAGCGCATGTGGCAGGCCCAGCGCCAGGGCCGCATCTCCTTCTACGTGCAGTCCCTCGGCGAGGAGGCCGTCTCCATCGGCCAGGGCATGGCGCTGCGGCCCGGGGACATGTGCTTCCCCTCCTACCGCAGCCAGGCGCTGTTCCTGTACCGCGGCACGAAGCTGGTCGATCTCATGTCCCAGTGCCTGTCCAACACCCGGGACATGTGCAAGGGCCGGCAGATGCCCATCATGTACCACAGCCGGGACGGCAACATCTTCTCCGTCTCGGGCAACCTGGCCACCCAGTACCCGCACGCCGTCGGCTGGGCCATGGCGGCGGCCATCAAGGGCGAGGACCACGTAGCCACGAGCTGGCTGGGCGACGGCAGCACGGCCGAGGCCGACTTCCACCACGCGCTGACCTTCGCCGCCGTCTATCAGGCGCCGGTGATCCTGAACGTGGTGAACAACCAGTGGGCCATCTCCACCTTCCAGGGCTTCGCCGGCGGCGAGCGGCGACCGTTCGCGGCGCGGGGCCTCGGCCTCGGCATACCGGGCATCCGGGTGGACGGCAACGACCTGCTGGCAGTCTATGCGGTCACGCTGTGGGCGGCGGAGCGCGCCCGGCGCGGCGGCGGCCCGACGCTGATCGAGCATGTCACCTACCGCGGCGGCGCCCATTCCACCAGTGACGACCCCTCGAAGTACCGGCCGAAGGACGAGTGGGCGGCCTTCCCGCTGGGCGACCCCATCGATCGCCTTAAGGACCACCTGATCGCCATCGGCCACTGGTCCGAGGAGAAGCACCAGGCACTGCGCGACGAACTCAAGGAGGAAGTCTCCGCCGCCTGGAAGGAGGCCCAGACCTACGGCACGATGACCGATGGTCCCTGGCTGGATCCGTCGGAGATGTTCGACGACGTCTTCGCCGAGACGCCGCCGCACCTGGAAGCCCAGCGGCGGCAATTGCTCGAATTCGAGGAGGAGGACTGAGTCATGGCACAGATGACCATGGTGCAGGCCATCCGTTCGGCGATGGACGTGATGATGGAGAAGAATCCCGACGTCATCGTCATGGGCGAGGACGTAGGCTACTTCGGCGGCGTGTTCCGCTGCACGGACGGCCTGCAGAGAAAGTACGGTGAACACCGGGTGATCGACGCGCCCATCGCCGAGGGCGGCATCATCGGCGCGGCCATCGGCATGGCCGTGAACGGACTGAAACCGGTGGCCGAGATCCAGTTCGCCGACTACATCTATCCGGGCTTCGACCAGGTGGTGAGCGAACTCGCCCGTATCCGTTACCGGACCGGCGGCGACTTCGACGCGCCGGTGACCATCCGCACGCCCTGCGGCGGCGGCATCCGCGGCGGCCAGACCCACTCCCAGAGCCCGGAGGGCATCTTCACCCACGTAAGCGGCATCAAGACCGTGATGCCGTCGAACCCGTATGATGCGAAGGGCCTGCTGATCAGCGCCATCGAGTCACCGGATCCGGTGGTGTTCTTCGAGCCGAAGCGCATCTACCACGGCCCGTTCGACGGCGACCCCGACAAGCCGGCGCTATCCTGGTCCAACCACCCCAAGGGCGAGGTGCCCGAGGACTACTACACCGTGCCGCTGTCGAAGGCGGACATCGTGACCGCGGGCGAGGACCTGACCATCGTGACCTACGGCACCATCGTGCACGTGGCGCAGGCGGCGGCGAAACTCGCCGGGGTGAACGCGGAGATCATCGACGTGCGCACGTTGATGCCGCTCGACATCGACACCATCGCCGAGTCGGTGCGCAAGACCGGGCGCTGCCTGATCGCCCACGAGGCCACCCGCTTCAGCGGCTACGGGGCGGAGCTGACGGCCGGCATCCAGGAGACCTGCTTCTACTACCTGGAGGCGCCGATCGAGCGGGTGACGGGCTGGGATACACCCTATCCCCATGCTTTCGAATGGAAATACTTCCCCGGCCAGAAGCGCGTGGCCGCCGGGATCCGCAAGGTGATGGAGGCAGGATGAGCGAATACATCTTCAAACTGCCCGACCTCGCGGAAGGCACCACGGAAGCCGAGATCGGCGAGTGGAACGTGAAGGTCGGCGACCAGGTGACCGAGGACGACGTCGTCTGCACCATGATGACGGAGAAAGCCGCGGTGGAAGTCTCCTCCCCGGTCTCCGGCAAGGTCACGAAGGTCGCCGGCGAACCCGGCGACATGGTGCAGGTCGGCACGCCGCTGATCGTCTTCGAGACGAAAGAGAATGTAGGAGGGCCTTCAGGCCCGACGGACGACGAGGAGAAGGGAACCGGGGCTAAAGCCCCTCCCACAGGAGGTGCTTCAGACCAGGCCAGGGAACCCGAAGCCGCGCCGAAGCACGTAGGAGGGCCTTCAGGCCCGACCCAAAAACCCGGGTCACCCGAACGCACCCGCAAAGGCAAGGTCATCACCTCCCCCGCCATCCGCCGCCGCGCCAAGGAAGCGGGCATCGACCTCACCGAGGTGGAGGGCTCCGGCCCCCGCGGGCGCATTCTGCGCGAGGACTTCGAGCGCCATGTCGAGCAGCGCTCCGCCGGCGGCCCGGGACCCTCCCCACGCCGCGCCACGGGCGCCACCGAGGTGAAGATCATCGGCCTGCGCCGGGTCATCGCAGAGCGCATGGCGAAGGCGAAGCAGGAGATACCCCACTTCGCCTACGTCGAGGAGATCGACGTCACCGAACTCGAGGCGCTGCGCAAACACCTGAACGGGAAGAAATCGGACTCCGCCGAACGACTCACCCTGCTGCCGTTCATCGGCCTGGCCCTGATCCGCGCGCTGGCCGACTTCCCCCAGTGCAATACCACCCACGATGCCGAGCGCAAGCTGCTGCTGCGCCACAACCCGGTGCATCTCGGTGTCGCCACCCAGACCGGCGACGGGCTGAAGGTACCGGTCGTGCGTCACGCGGAAGCCCGCGACCTGGACGACCTCGCCGGCGAGATCCGGCGGGTCACGGAGGCGGCCAGGGAAAAGAGCGCGAAGCCTGACGAGCTGAAGGGCTCGACCATCACCATCACCAGCCTCGGCAAGCTGGGCGGCATCGTCTCCACGCCGGTGATCAATCAGCCGGAGGTGGCCATCATCGGCGTGAACAAGGCCGTGCAGCGTCCGGTGATCGTCGACGGCCAGGTGACGGCACGGCTCATGATGAACCTGTCCTCTTCCTTCGATCACCGCTTCGTGGACGGTTACGACGCGGCCGCCATGATCCAGCGCATGAAGGAGCTGCTGGAACATCCGGCGACGCTGTTCATCTGAGGCGCGGTACCTGACGATCGATTTCCGGGGTGCCGAATCCGCGGCCTTTCCCGCGGCTGCCCGCTACTCGCCGGCGGCGAGCCCGGTCTCGAACAGCCGGGCGATCTCCTCGGCCGGATAACCGAGTTCGTCGAGCACCGCGGCGGTATGCTGGCCCTGGCGAGGCACATCGTGGTGCAGACCGAAACGCTCGCCTGCCATCTCCAGCGGCAGCGCCGGCAGCTTCGCGGTATCGCCGGCATACTCGCCACCGGGCACGGTGACCTTCACCAGGCCCTCGCCGGCATTGAGATGGGGGTCGTCGAACATCTCCTCCGGCTTCGCGATGGGCGCAAACGGCAGGCCCGTCTGCTCCAGCCTGGCCATCAACTCGGCCTTGGTGTAACGGCGGAACGTCTCCCTGATGACCGGGATGATGCGGTCGCGCTGCCGCACCCGGTCGCCATTGGCCGCCAGCGTCTCGTCGGCGGCGAATTCCGTCAGGCCGAAGGCCTCGCAGAACAACCGCCACTGGGTATCGCTCACCACGCCCACGAACACCTGCTCGTCATCGGCCGTGTCGAACACCTCGTACACCGCCCAGGCGGAGACGCGCGCCGGCATCGGCGCCGCCGGCGTGCCCGTGACCGCGTGCTGCGCCATGTGTTGACCCACCAGGAACACCGTGTTCTCGAACAGCGAGCTGACCACCTTCTGGCCCTCGCCGGTGCGATGGCGCTGCTCCAGCGCGGCCAGCACGCCCATGGCGCCGAACATGCCACCCTGCACGTCGATGACGCTCGCCCCGGCTCGCAGCGGGCGCCCCGGCGGTCCCGTCATATAGGCGAGACCGCCCATCATCTGCGCCACCTCGTCCAGCGCCGTGCGGTGCTCGTAGGGCCCGGCCAGGAAACCCTTCTCGGAACAGTAGATCAGGCGCGGATTCAGCGCGCGCATCGCCTCCCAGCCGAAGCCGAGCTTGTCCATGGCGCCCGGCCGGAAGTTCTCGATCAGCACGTCGGCCGATTCCGCCAGCTTCAGCGCCGCTGCCTTGCCCTCGGCAGACTTGAGGTCCAGGCAGATCGAGCGCTTGTTGCGGTTGTACATCGGGAAATAGCCCGCGCCGGAGCCGAGCAGCCGCCGGGTGTTGTCGCCCTTCACCGGCTCGACCTTGATGACGTCGGCGCCCATGTCGGCCAGCAGCAGCCCGCAGGCAGGCCCCATTACCATGTGGGTGAACTCGACCACCCTGATACCGGCCAGCGGCAGCTCTTCGCGGTCTCGTGTCATCGTCGTCCTCTCATCTGTAGGAGGGCATTCAGGCCCGACTGTGGAATTGCTGAATCGGGGCTAAAGCCCCTCCTACATGCTTCGATCGGGTCGGGCCTGAAGGCCCTCGTACGGGTTGGGCAAGGTAGCGTAGGATAGTATGGTTGTCATCCGCACGTCAGCCGAGTAACGGGGACCATGAGCACGAACACTACCCGCATCCTGGTGAGCGAGGTCGGACCGCGGGACGGTCTGCAGAGCATCGATTCGATCATGCCGACAGAGGCAAAGAAGGCCTGGATCGCCGCCGAGGCGGAAGCCGGCGTGCGCGAGATCGAGGTGGGCTCGTTCGTGCCGCCGAAGCTCCTGCCCCAGCTGGCCGATACGGCGGAGATCGTCCGCTACGCACGCACCCTGCCGGGCCTCACGGTGGCCGCCCTGGTGCCGAACCTCAGGGGCGCGCAGGACGCCGTGGCCGCCGGCGCCCACAAGATCACGCTGCCGCTGTCGGTCAGCGAGACCCACAGCAAGGCGAACCTGCGCAAGACCCACGCCGAGGTGCTGGAAGAGGTGCGCGCCATCGTCCAGCTGCTGGGTACGCTGCCGGCCGACGAGCGGCCCGGGTTCGAAGGCGGGCTGTCCACGGCGTTCGGCTGCACGCTCGAGGGACCGGTGGACGAGCGCAAGGTCGTGCAACTCGCTGTCAGGTTGATGGAGCTCGGTTGCGACGAGGTGGGACTCTCCGACACCACCGGTTACGCGAATCCGGCCCAGCTGCAGCGGATGGTGAAACTGGTGCGGGCCGAGGTGGGCGACGATGCGCTCACCGGCGTACACCTGCACAACACCCGCGGGCTGGGCCTGGCGAATGCGCTGGCGGCGCTGGAGGTCGGCATCACCACGCTCGATGCCTCCCTCGGCGGCATCGGCGGCTGTCCGTTCGCGCCGGGGGCCAGCGGCAATATCGTCACCGAGGACCTGGTGTTCATGCTCGACAGCATGGGTTACGAGACCGGCATCGACATCGAGAGGCTGCTGAACGTGCGTAACGTCGTGCGCGAGGCCCTGCCCGACGAGGAACTCTTCGGCTTCACCCCCGATGCCGGCCTGCCGAAAGACTACCGGGCTCCCTGGGGCCTGCCCTCCGCCGCATGAACGAGAAGACCGAGAAGAAGGAGGCGGAAGAGCGGCAACGCCTGCGTTCGCCGCTCATCTACGAGATCGTCCGCCGCGAGGGCATCGAGGAACTGCGCCGGCCCACCTCATCGCTCTGGTGGTCGGGGCTCGCGGCCGGCGTCGGCATCTCCGCCTCGCTGCTGGGCACCGGACTGCTTTTCCACTATCTGCCCGCTGCCGACTGGGCGCCGGCGGTCAGCAGTTTCGGTTACTGCCTGGGCTTCCTCATCGTCGTCCTCGGACGCCTGCAGCTGTTCACGGAGCAGACGGTCACGGCGGTGCTGCCGCTGCTGAAGAACCCGAAACGGGAAAACTGGATCGGACTCGGCCGGCTGTGGGGCGTCGTCCTGATCGCGAACCTGACCGGCACTTTCCTGACCGCGGTCTTCATCGTGGCCGCAGGACCGGTCCATCCGGAGCATCTCGAGGCCATGCTCGAGGTGAGCCGGAAATTTGCCCAGATGGCTCCCGGCGAGGCAATCGGCCTCGGCATCCCCGCCGGCTTCCTGGTGGCCGCCATGGTCTGGATGATCCCCAACGCCAAGGGCAGCGAGTTCTGGGTGGTGATCGCCATGACCTATCTCATCGCCCTGGGCGGCTTCGCCCATGTGATCGTCGGCTCTTCCGAGGTGTTCCTGCTGCAGCTTTCGGGCGAGCTGGGCATCGTCGAGGGACTGTTCGGACTGATCCTGCCGAGCCTGCTCGGCAACATCATCGGAGGCACGGGACTCTTCGCGCTGCTCGCCTACGGCCAGGTGCAGGAGGAGTTCTGAATGGCCATCCGGCCGATCCTCCGCATGGGCGATCCCCGGCTGCGGCAGGTCTCCCGGCCGGTGGAGGCCTTCGACACGCCGGAACTGCACGACCTGATTGCAGACCTGTTCGACACCATGGCCGACGCCGACGGCGCCGGGCTCGCCGCGCCCCAGATCGCCGTGCCGCTGCGGGTCATGATCTTCGGCGTGGAATCGAACCCGCGCTACCCGGATGCCGAGCCGGTGCCCACCACCGTACTGGTGAACGCCAGCTACGAGGTGCTCGACGAGGCGCAGGTCAGCGGCTGGGAGGGCTGCCTGTCCGTGCCCGGCATGCGAGGCCGGGTACCGCGCTACCGGCGTATCCGTTACCGGGGCTTCGACCCGTACGGCGAGCCCGTCGAGCGCGAAGCCGATGGCTTCCACGCCGTGGTATTCCAGCACGAGTACGACCACCTCGACGGCATCCTGTACCCGGACCGCATCGTCGAGAAGGAGAAATTCGGGTTCGAGCGCGAGCTGGTCGAAGCCGGCGTCTTCGACTAGCGGGCGGAAGTGGATGGTGGTGATGGGTGGATTTGAACCACCGACCTCAGCATTATGAGTGCCGCGCTCTGACCAACTGAGCTACATCACCACGGCAGGGGACCCCCGGGTCGGGGGGCGTGAATTGTCGGCCGCGGGGCCCGCGGAGTCAAGCGCCGCTGCCGGGTCCTCTGTGCCGGTATAATCCCGGTCCGTCTCCGCCCCGGACCCCCTCCCCGATGTTCGAAAATGCCGAGATACCGCTGGAATCCCTGCCCTCCGTGGAGGAGGTCAGCTGGCAGCCGATCGCCCGCAGCTACCTGGCGGAACTCATCGCCGGGCACGTCGTCGGCCTCGGCATCGCGCTCCTCGTGGCGTTCGGCGGCACGGCCCTCGGCATCATCGATGCGCCTGGCTCCGTGCCGAAGGGTGTGGCGCTCTATGCCGCCGTGCATCTGCTCGTGGTCGCCGTCTGGTCGCCGCTGTCGGTCCGGCACCGGGGCTATGCACTGCGCGAGCACGACCTGCTGTACCGGGTCGGCGTGCTGCGCCGCAAGCTGATCGCGATTCCGTTCAACCGCATCCAGCACGTCGAGACCACCAGCGGCGTCACCGAGCGTCTGTTCGGCCTGGCCACGCTCGTGTTCTACACCGCCGGCGGCAGCGGCGGCGATCTCAAGATCCGCGGGCTCGAGACCGACCAGGCACACCGGCTGCGGGAACACATCCTGCGCCGTGCCGGACAGGCCGATGAGTCTCTCTGATCCGGCCGGCTGGCAGCGAGCCTCGCCGCTGTCGGTGCTGTTCTACGTCGGCCAGATACTGCGCGGAGTCGCCCGCAACCTGTTCCAGGCCGTCGTGCCCGCCACCGCGGTGGTGATCAGCACGGGCTGGACCACCCGGGACCGGCTCTACGGTCTGGCCGGCGCCCTCCTCGTCGCACTGATCCTGGTGGCCGTCGGGCGCTGGCTGCGGTTCCGTTTCCGCATCGACGAGGAAGGCATCCGCATCCGCCAGGGTATCTTCCAGCGCGAGGAGCTCGATATCGGCTACGACCGCATCCAGGGCATCAACACCACCCAGAACCCGATCTACCGGCTGTTCGGCCTGGTGGACCTGAAGCTTGACACCGCAGGCTCGGCGACGGCCGAGGGCCACCTGCCCGCCATCCCGGCCGACCTGGGCGACCGATTGCGGGGACGCATCCGGCGCCGCAAGCACGAGAGCGCGGACGGGGTGACCGGCACGGAGGAAGTGGTCTCGGACGAAGGCGAGACCCTGCTGGCGCTGTCCCCCGGCGACATGGTCCGGATCGGCCTGACGAGCAACGGCGCGCTGATCCTGCTCGCCGTGCTGGCGCCTCTCGCCGATCAGCTCGGCGAACGCGCCGGTCCCTGGCTCGAGCGCACGTTCGGGCCCGTCGCCGAGACGCTGCAGGAGCTGTCCGCCGGTGCAGCAGCCATCGTGGCCGTCGGCAGCATCGTCGCCGCTGCCATGGTCCTGATGGGCATCTCGATTCTAGGCGCCTTCCTGCGCCATCACGGCTACACGCTCAGCACCGACGGCGAGGTCATCCGCTCCCGCGGCGGACTGCTCACCACCCACGAGCATTCCATGGGGCTCGGCAAACTGCAGGTGCTGCGCATCCGCCAGGGACCGCTACTGCGGCTGTTCGGCGCCTTCCGCATGGTCGCCAAGCAGGCCGCCAGCCACGCCGTGAATACGCGCAAGAGCTTCCTGATTCCGCTGGCACCGTCCTCGTTCATCGAGCGCGCGCCGGTCGTGTTTTTCGGCGACGAAGGCCGCGAGGTCGATCTGCGCATGGACGGCAACGGCTTCCACCCGATCTCCCGACGCTATGTCCGCTCGCGGACGTTGCTGTTCGGCGGCTTCGGCGCCGTGGCCGGTCTGCTGCTGGCCGCCATCAACGTGCCGTTGGCTGTCGCCACCGTCATCGCCCTGCTCGTGCCGCCGGCCGCCTGGCCCCTGATCCGTCGCCGATACGCCCGCTGGGGCCTCGCGCTCACCGCGGATGCGGCGGTGGTACGCCAGGGCTTCGTTGGCTCTACGCTGCAGGCGTTCCTGTTGCGCAAGGTGCAGCGGGTGGACGTGGTGCAGTCGCCGTTCCAGCGCCGCCACGGCCTGGTCACGCTGCAGTTCGTCCTGGCGGCGGAGACGGTGACCGTGCCCTGGCTCGACGAGACCGTGGCGCTGCACCTCTGCGACCGGGTGCTCTACCGGGTGGAATCCAGCCGCCTGGCCTGGTTGTAGGAGGGCCTTCAGGCCCGACCCCGGCCGCCCCTGAACTACGGCCGGTTGCCGCTGCCAATGGAATTCCGGGCGGCCCGCCGGGTCAGAAAGCGGAGGCCATCGGCCATCGGCCATCGGCCATCGGCCGGCGGCCGAAGTACGCAGAGAGGTACGTGATGCGACAACGATCGGGCAACGCAGCAGCATCAATCCTGGCTATGACAATCCTGGTGCTCGCCACCGGCACGCAGGCGGATCCGCCGGACGAGCAGAAGGCGGCCCCGACGACGGAAGACGCCATGGATCCGGCGTCGGACCCCACGGGAGTCTGGGTGTCCGCGGACAGCGAGACGAGACGGACGCTGACCCTGGACGGCGATCAGCTGGAAGGGCGTTGGGGGCGGGATTCCGAAGACGGACGATACCCCACCGGCGGCTATCGGCTTACCCGCGTCGATGCGGAACACTACCGCGGCACCGCCAGCGCGAAATGGCGATGCTGGTACTACAGCCAGGGCTATCGGCGGGAGAACGATTGCGCGGCGGAATATCCCATCGAACTCAGGCTGACCGGCACCGGCCGGATCGAGGGACGCCTTTTCATGCCGAGCCTCGACGCCCAGCTCACCGATGACGAGCGTGCCAGAGACTGCGATGCCTGCGGCGAAAACAGAGAGAGCGTCTGGCAGAGTTTCCTGTGGGTCCGCGAAGAAGACTAGAACAACGTGGCGCGACGGGGCCACGCCGCCTGCTCGCCGTGACAATGGCGGTCGCGGCCACGCTCGTATTCGCCTTCTGCGCATTGCCCGCCTCGGCCGCCGACCTGGAATTCCACTTTGCGGACCGCTTCGATGCCGCCGAGCGCGCGAAACTCACCGCTTGGGTCAGCACGGTCGCCGACGCCACCGAGGAACTCGCAGGACCTTTCGGGTTCCCGATCGACGTCCACTTCGAACGCACTCGCTCGTCCCAGCCGGTGCCCTGGGCGCGTACGCTGAGGGGCCGCCGTCAGGGCATCCGTTTCTACGTGGACCCGAGCCACCCGGCCGAGGCGTTTCTGGGCGACTGGACGGCGCCGCACGAATTCAGCCACCTGCTGCTGCCCTATCTCGGCAGCCGACATGCCTGGTTCGCGGAAGGCTTCGCCAGCTTCATGCAATACCAGGTGATGCACGCGATGGGAGTGCTGGACCCGGCAGACGCCGCGCGGCGCTACCGAGAGCGGCTGCAGCGCGCGGAGCGGGCTTACACACGGCACGGCGAGACCTTCGTCGCCGCGGCACCCCGGCTGCGCGCGGAGCGCAAGTACCCCACGCTGTACTGGGGCGGCGCGGTGTTCTTCTTCCGTCTGGACGCGCGGCTACGCGCCAACGCGGACCTGGGCTTGCTCGACCTGCTGAGGGATTACGTGGCCTGCTGCCGCCGCAACCGCGACGATCTGACGGCGCTCATCCGCGACCTCGACCGGCTGCTCGGCGCGGATCATTGCGCCGATGAACTTGCCGCATTCGCCGCGGAGCGCGGCTTTCCGGAATACGACGATCTGGAGCCGGGCATCGTCAGCCGACCCGGCGATTAATCATCAGACATTGAACCGGAAATGCATCACGTCGCCCTCCCTGACGACGTAATCCTTGCCTTCCAGACGGAGTTTGCCGGCCTCCCGGGCGCCCGACTCGCCGTTCTTTGCGACGTAGTCGTCGTAGGCGATGACCTCCGCGCGGATGAAGCCCTTCTCGAAGTCCGTGTGGATCTCGCCGGCGGCCTGGGGTGCCGTGGCGCCGACGCGCACCGTCCAGGCCCGCACCTCTTTCGGCCCGGCAGTGAAGAAGGTCTGCAGTCCCAGCAGCCGGTAGCCCGCCCGGATCACCCGGTTCAGACCCGGCTCCTCGAAGCCGAGGTCCGCGAGGAACTCCACCTTCTCGCCCTCGTCGAGCTGGGCGATCTCCGCCTCGATGGCCGCGCACACCGCCACCACCTCGGCGCCCTCGGACGCAGCCAGTTGCCTGAGGGCGTCCAGATAGGGGTTGTTCTCGAACCCGTCTTCGTTGACGTTGGCGATATACATCACGGGCTTGCCCGTCAGCAGGAACAGCTCCCGAAGGTCCGCGCGCTCGTTGTCGTCCAGCTCGAGGGTGCGCAGGGGTGCGCCGGTATCCAGGTGCGCCTTCACCCGCTTCAGTAGATCCCGCCAGGCCACGGCCTTCTTCTCGTTGGTCTTCGCGGCCCGCTCCGCCTTGTCCAGCGCCTTCTCCACGGACTCCAGGTCCGCCAGCGCCAGTTCGGTGTTGATGACTTCCGTATCGCCCACCGGATCCACCCGGCCGGCGACATGGGTGACGTCGTCGTTCTCGAAGCAGCGCACGACGTGGGCGATGGCGTGGGTCTCGCGGATGTTGGCCAGGAACTTGTTGCCGAGTCCCTCGCCCTTCGAGGCGCCCGCCACCAGGCCGGCGATGTCGACGAACTCCATGGTGGTGGGGATCACCTTCTCGGGCTTCACGATGGCGGCCAGCCGCTCCAGCCGGTGATCCGGCACGGGCACCACGCCCACGTTCGGGTCGATGGTGCAGAAAGGGTAGTTCTCCGCCGCGATCTCCGCCGCGGTGAGTGCATTGAATAGCGTGGATTTGCCCACGTTGGGCAGTCCCACGATGCCGCATCTGATTGCCATGGTCCGGGTCCGTGCGCCCGCGCCGGCAGCGGGGCTCTGTATAATCGAAGTGATCCCAAGAAATTCAAGGGGCGTCCGACAGGGCGCGTATCCTAACAAGAATGCCCGGCCTGCATAAGCCGCCAGATCCCCCCCGGAGGACCGATGGTCAAGCTCTACCAGTTCGAGGTCTCGCCATTCTGCGAGAAGGTCAAACGGGTGATGAACCTGAAGAAGGTCTCCTACGAGATCGTCGAGGTACCGATGCTCGCCTTCCTGCGCGGCAAGGCGAAGGCCGTGTCGTCCACCAACAAGCTGCCGGCCATCGAGGACGGCGGCGTGCACCTGGCGGATTCCACCGACATCGTCGAGTACCTGGAGGAGAAGTACCCGGAGCCGCACGTCTACCCCATCGTCCCGGCCGAGGTGGCCATGTGCCACGTGCTGGAGGACTGGGCGGACGAGTCCCTGTACTTTTACGAGTTCTACCTGCGCTTCGCGGTGCCGGAGAACGCCCGGCGCTGGGCACCGGAACTGCTGAAGTACGACCCCGAGTGGTTCCGGAAGCTGGGGCCGCGCATCATCCCGCGCGCAGCGCTGAAGGCGACCCGGGCCCAGGGCATCGGACGCAAGTCGCCGGAGACCATCGCCAGGGAGCTTAATCGCCACGTCGATGCCATCGACGGACTGCTGGGCGACAGGAAATGGCTGGTGGGCAAGTCCCTCAGCATCGCTGACATCTCGGTGTTCGTGATGCTGCGCTGCCTGCAGGGCGTACCCGAGGGCGAGACTGCGCTGGCGCGGAAGAAGGACGTGCGACGCTGGATGCAGCGGGTGGACGAAGCCACCATGGCACCGGTGCTCTAGACCGCGGAGGGAGACCATGTTCAGAGACGACCTGCTGAAGGGCAAGCGCATCCTGGTGACCGGCGGCGGCACCGGACTCGGCAAGGTGATGACCGAGCAGTATCTGCGGCTCGGCGCCGAACTCTACATCTGCGGCCGGCGCCAGTCCGTGCTGGACGAGACGGCCGGGGAACTGACGGAAAAGCACGGCGGCCGGGTGAACACCCGCACGCTCGACATCCGCAACGCCCAGGCGGTGGACGAGGTGATCGACAGCATCTTCGCCGAGGGCCCGCTGGACGGCCTGGTGAACAACGCCGCCGGCAACTTCGTCAGCCCGACCAAGGATGTCTCGCCGCGGGGCTTCGACGCCATCGCGAGTATTGTTTTCCACGGTACTTTCTACGTGACCCACGCCGTCGGCCGGCGCTGGATCGAACTGGGACACACGGGCAGCATCATCTCCATCACGACCACCTGGGTGCGCAACGGCTCGGCCTTCGTGGTGCCCTCGGCCATGTCGAAGTCCGGCATCGATGCCATGACCAAGTCGCTGGCCACCGAATGGGGTCGCTACGGCATCCGCCTGAACTGCATCGCGCCCGGCCCCTTTCCGACCAAGGGCGCCTGGGAGCGGCTGAACCCGGGCTCCAAAGCGGCGGAGAAACAGGACTCGATGGAGCGATCCAACCCCTGGGGACGCTACGGCGAGATGCCGGAGCTAGCGAACCTCGCCACCTTCCTCATGGCGGACGGCTGCGACTATCTCACCGGCGAGACCATCGCCATCGACGGCGCCCAGGGGCTCGCCACCGGCGGCAACTTCTACTCCCAGCTGATCGACGTCACCGACGACGAATGGGACGAGATGCGCGAGGAGATCCGCAAGGCGAACGAGCGGGACAAGGCCGCGCGGAATGGCTGAAACCACTGCGCCACCGCATGCACGTCGCCGCGCGGCGACTCTCTCCTGCCTTCTCGCAGCGCTCCTGCTCGGCACGAGCACCGTCGCAGGAGAGCGGCAGCTCTTCGTCCCGCTGTCATCACCTGCCGGAGCGGACAGCGAGCGGCCCCATCTTGCGCTCGCTCCTGACGGAACGGTCGTCATGAGCTGGCTGGAGCCGACGGACGAGGGGCATGCGCTGCGTTACGCGCGATTGACGGGCACGGACTGGAGCGAGCCGGTGGAGGTTGCGCGTGGCCCCAGGTGAGTTTCGCCCGTTCCGTCGACGGCGGAGCGAGCTTTTCGGAACCGATCGTCCTGGACGGCAAGTCGACGGCCGGAGCCGTACCGTGGGGCCGGGTGGACGTCGTCACCCTGGATGACGGCCGATCGGTCGTGCGCTGGGTCGCCCGCGGAGGCGCCGCCGAAGGCCAACTGGCGCTGGCGTGGATCGAGGGCGATGGTCCCCTGTGGCGCGAGCGCATGACAGTGCCGGGCCCCGAACCGGCACGTCAGATCGGTTTCCCGCAGATGGTTCTCGACGGCGAGGATCTCATCCTCGCCTGGACTGCCGCCGAGGGTGAGAACAGTCACCGCGTCCATACCGTCCGAATCACGGAAAACCGCTGACGAACCCGTAGGAGGGCCTTCAGGCCCGATTGGACAGGCGAATCGGGCCTGAAGGCCCTCCTACATGATTTTTTACCCCGGGTCGGACTCCGCGCCGGCGGCCTGTCGGAGCAACCCGCGGAACGCATGCCTCGGATTGCCGTTCTCGGCGACCACCTTGTAGACGTCACGGGAGATCGGCATCTCCACGCCGTATTCGTCGGCGAGCGCGATCACGGCCGGTGCACTCTTCACGCCCTCCGCCACCATGAACATCTGCTCGGTGATCTCCTTGATCGTGCGCCCCCTCCCGAGTTCGTAACCCACGGTGCGATTACGGCTCTGCGGACTGGTCGCCGTGGCAATCAGGTCGCCGAGTCCCGCAAGGCCGGCGAATGTCTGCGCCTCCCCGCCCATCGCGACACCCAGGCGGGTGATCTCCGCGAGGCCGCGGGAGATGATCGCCGCGCGGGTGTTGTCTCCCGCCGACTGACCGTCACCCATGCCCGCCGCGATGGCGATGATGTTCTTCAGCACTCCGCCCAGTTCGCAGCCGATGACGTCATGGTTCGAGTACACGCGGAACAGCCCGCTGTGGAAGAGCTTCTGCAGTTCCTTCACGATGAGCACGTCCTGCATGGCGATGACGCTCGCCGCCGAATAGCCGGCCATGATCTCCCGGGCGAGATTCGGGCCCGTCAGCATGCCGAACGGATGACCCGGCAGGATCTCTTCGACGATCTCGGACATGCGTTTGCCCGCCGGCAGCTCCAGGCCCTTCGTCAGGCTAACCACCGGCACCCAGGGGCGGATGTGCTCCGCCACCTGCTCCAGCACACTGCGGAACCCGTGCGACGGCACGCCCATGACGATGACGTCCTTGTCTGCGACGGCCTCTTCCAGGTCGCTGGTCGCCAGCAGTTGCTCCGGCAACCTGGCGTCGGGCAGGTAGCGCGAGTTGGTGCGCTGCTCATTGATCTCGTCGGTCACGGTCTGCTGACGCGCCCACAGCGTGACCGGTGCATTGCGCGTGACCAGCGCGGCCACGGTCGTGCCCCAGGAACCGGCGCCGACGACGCCTACTTTCAGTTTCATGCGCTCCCCCTCGTAAAACCGATCCGGATCCCGACCTCGGGCCTGAAGGCCCTCCTACGATTTCTTCTTGCGCTTCGTCTTCTTCTTCGCGGGTGCCGCAGCCGGTGCCTCCACCGCCGCCTTCAGCTCGGCGAGCGACTGGCGCAGGCATTCCACGAAGAAATCGATGTCCGGCAGGATGTGGCGGGCAGAGGTCACGTTGAAGGTGATCTCGCCGTTGTAGCTCGGGGTGCCGATGAACAGACCCATGCCGTCCGCCAGCGGCGCCATGCCGAACGAGTGCACGTTCAGCGCGCCGGCCATGTACAGCGGCTGCTGCGGACCCGGCACGTTGGAGATGAACAGGTTGCAGACGCGCTGCGCGGCGCCGGCACGCAGCACGAGGCGACCGGCCAGCGCCTGGGTGGCGGCCGGGATGTGCCGGGAGATGTCGGTCATGAGCCGGGCGGAGACCCCCGACTTCGCCTCCTTGCTCTGCCGCGTGCCTGCCGTGATGGCGGCGAGACGGGCCAGCGGATCGGCCAGGTGGGTGTGCAGGCTCGCCGTCATCGCCGTGATCCGGTTGCCCGAGGCCTCCACGTCCACGCCCGTACTCTTGCCGGGGCGGGCGTTGATGGGCACCCAGGCCACCAGCGGGTCCTCGGGCAGCTCGCCGTGGTGCTCCAGGTAGCGGCGCAGACCGCCGGCGCAGACCGCCATCACCACGTCGTTGATGGTGGCATTCTCCACCGCCTTGCGGATCTGCTTGAGGTCGTCGAGCGCGAAGATGGCGGCATCGAACATCTTGTGCGGACCCACCGGCACGTTGAAGCGCGTGAACGGCACGCGCTTGCTCGTGCCGTCGTCGCGGCGGAGCGCCTTCTGCGCGAGGCCGGCCAGCGCCGGCACGGAGCGCACCACCGTGTTGGCCAGCTGGAACGGCTCGCGCACGTTGTTCACGAGGGCGCGGCCGGCCATCTCCCGCGGCGTCGGCTCCGCCGCCGGCTCCTCTTCCCGCCTGGGCACCACCAGCGCGGGCGTACCCAGCGCATCCACGTCCGACATGGCCGCGTAAAAGCGGATGACGGCGGCACCGTCCACGGCCGTGTGATGGAGCTTGGTCGCGATGGCATAGGCCCCGTCGGGAAAGCCCTCGATCCGGTCGAGGCCCTCGATCACGTACATCTCCCAGGGCGGGCGCTGCATGGCCAGCGGCCGGGAGTGATAGCGGGCCACATGGATGCAGAACTGGCGCCAGTCCCCCGGCTCGGGCAGCCGCCCGTGGGTGATGTGGTATTCGATGTCGAAGTACTCGTCGTCCGCCCAGTAGGGGAAGTCCAGTTCCAGCGGCACGCGCACGAGCCGCCGCCGGAAGATCGGCGAGGTGTGCAGCCGGCTCTCCACGTGGGCGATGATGTCCTTGAAGCGCACCTTGCCGCCCGGCGCGGTCGAGGGGTCGAAGACGTGCACACCCGTGACGTGGGTGAAGTTGTTCGCCGATTCCATGTACAGGAACTGGGCGTCCTGGGGGCTGAGCTGGTGCATGATCGCTACCTGGCGGCTGTGCGGGTGTATGCCGCAGTTTACCGCTACGGGGCGCCCATGGCAGCGGCTGGCGGCGCCCGGAGGGTCGGCGGGCCTGCATACGGTGCCGATCTGCGGTAACTTTGGGGGTTCGGGCCGCCACCCGGCGCCGGACAGGACACACAGAGGTAGATGCCATGAGCAGCGGAGCAGCAGCGGCGGTCACGTCGACCCGCAAACCGATACGCACCGGCGAGGAGTACATCGACAGTCTGCGCGGCCGGGATCTGAAGGTCTGGCTGTTCGGCGAACTGGTGGAAGAGCCCGTCGACCACCCGATCATCCGGCCCTCCGTCAACGCCGTGGCGCGCACCTACGACCTCGCCGTCGAGAACCCGGAGCTCGCCACCGCCCTTTCGCCCTTCACCGGAGAGCGGGTGAACCGCTTTCTGCATGTCGCGCAATCGGCCGAGGACGTAGTGATGCAGAACAAGATGCAGCGTCGCCTCGGCCAGCTGACCGGCACCTGCTTCCAGCGCTGCGTTGGCATGGACGCATTGAACTCGCTGCATTCGGTCACGTACGAAATCGACGAGAAGCACGGCACGGACTACCACGCCCGCTTCACGGGGTTCGTGGCCGAGGCCCAGCGCGACGGCGTCGTGATCGGCGGCGCCATGACCGACGTGAAGGGCGACCGCAGCCTGCCGCCCCACAAGCAGGCGGACCCGGACCTCTTCGTCCACGTCACGAGGCGCAACGACGAAGGCGTCTGGATCACCGGCGCCAAGGCCCATCAGACCGGCTGCCTGAACTCCCACTGGCTGATCGTCATGCCGACCATGCGTCTCGGCGAAGGCGACGAGGACTATGCCATCGTCGGCGCCATCCCGGTGGAGGCCGAGGGCATCACCTACATCTACGGCCGCCAGTCCTGCGATACCCGGGCCATGGAAGGCGGCGACATCGACACCGGCAACAACGAGTACGGCGGCCAGGAGGCGATGGTCATCTTCGACGACGTCTTCATCCCCTGGGACCGGGTCTTCATGCACGGCGAGTACGAGTACGCGGCAATGCTGGTGGAGCGCTTCACCTGCTATCACCGCAGGAGCTACGTGTGCAAATCCGGCGTGGGCGACGTGCTGATCGGTGCGGCGGCCACCGTGGCCGAGTACAACGGCGCGGACAAGGCCTCCCACATCAAGGACAAACTCACCGAGATGACCCATCTCAACGAGACCATCTACTCGACGGGCATCGCCGCGAGCTATCAGTCCCACGAGCTGAAGTCCGGCGCCTGGATCTGCGACGACATGATCGCCAACGTCTGCAAGCACCATGTGACGAAGATGCCCTACGAGATCGGCCGACTGGCCCAGGACCTCGCGGGCGGGCTCGTGGTGACCCTGCCCTCCCAGAAGGACTTCGAGAGCCCGGAGATCGGCGGCCTGCTGGAGAAGTACCTCAAGGGCCGTGCGGACATCCCCACCGAGAACCGCATGCGCATCCTGCGGCTGATCGAGAACATGACCATGGGCCGCAACGCCGTCGGCTATCTCACCGAATCCATGCACGGCGCCGGCTCGCCCCAGGCCCAGCGCATCCAGATCGCCCGCGCCGCCCAGATGGACTTCAGGAAGGCCCTGGCGAAGGAACTCGCCGGCATCGACGAGACCGAGCGCGAGCAGGTCCTGGAGACGTTCACGGACTACTTCGCGCGGGTATTCGCGACGGCGGAACCGAAGGCAAAGGCATAGCGCCGGCGCGGCTGCCCGCACCCGATGTCCGAAGAGCGCAAGCGCGAGTCCGAGGACAACGGCAGCGAGCCGATCGCCTCCATCGAGGAGTCCGGCACCGGCACGGCCGACCAGCCCGACATCGTCGCGGCCACCGCCCGGTGGCTGGTGCCGCTGATCCGCCCGGCCGTCCTGGTGCTGCTGGCCGGCCTCGGCGCCGGCCTCTGGGTCTCGGCGAACGTCGACCGGCAGTGGGTCGAGCAGAAGGTCACCTATAACGTCTACGAGAACGATGCCGGCCGGCTGGTGTACGTGGAGCGGGGCCGGGAGAAGCGCGTGCTCGACGTCGTGCCGTACGCCGAGTCGCCGCTGCGCCAGGCGGCCCTGGACGAACTGGTGGGCGAGCCGCCGCTGGAGGAGCAGTGGGTCGTCGAGACGGTACCCGCCGACGACGGCAGCGAGCGCCGCTATTCCCTGCTGGAGCCCACCTATCACTTCGGTCCGTGGTCGCTGCTGCCGGCAGCCATCGCCATCGCGCTCTGTCTCCTGACCCGCGAGGCGCTGACCGCCCTCTTCGCCGGGGTCGTCACGGGCGCGTTCATGCTCGGGCAGTTCGACATCACCAACGCGGTACTGCTGCCGAGCCTCGCCAGCGAGAGCGCCGCCGCCATCCTGCTGCTCTATCTCTGGCTTGTGGGCGGCCTAATGGGCATCTGGTCGCGCACGGGTGCGGCGCAGGCCTTCGCGGAATTCATGACTACGCACTTCGTGAAGGGTCCGCGCTCCGCCAAGCTCGTCTCCTGGCTGATGGGCGTCATCTTCTTCCAGGGCGGCACCATCAGTGTGGTGCTGGTCGGCACCATTGTTAAACCGGTAGCGGACAAGGAGCGCGTCAGCCACGAGGAACTCGCCTACATCGTCGACTCCACGGCCTCGCCCATCGCCTCGGTGCTGGCGTTCAACGCCTGGCCCACCTACGTGCAGGCGTTCATCTTCATTCCGGGCGTCGCCTTCCTGGCGACTGAAGAGGAGCGCGTCCGCTTCTTCTTCCAGAGCGTGCCGTTCAGCTTCTATGGCATCCTGGCGGTGCTGGGGACACTGCTGCTCTCGCTCGGCATCACGCGCTTCGCCGGCCCGGGCATACGGGCCGCCCGCAGGCGCGCGCGGGAGACCGGCGAGCTGGACGCCCCCGGCGCCATCCCCATGAGCGCGAAGGAGTTGCACGCGAGCCACGTGCCGCCCGGCTACCGGCCCCAGGTGGCCGAATTCTTCGTACCGCTGGCGCTGCTGATCGCCATCGCCGTCGGCACCTTCGTGGCCATGGGCACGCCGCGGGTGAACTGGGCCTTCGGCGCGGCACTGCTGCTGTCGGTGCTGGTGGCGCTGTTCAAGGGCATGCACCTCGGCCAGGTCATCGAAGGCATCGGCGACGGGCTGAAGGGCGTGGTACTCGCCTCGGTCATCCTGATGCTGGCGGTCACCATCGGCGGCATCAGCCAGGAGATCGGCGCCGGCACCTACCTGGTGCAGCAGCTCGGCGAACGCATCCCGTACTGGGCGCTGCCGGTGGCGCTGCAGCTCATGACCATGATCATCGCCTTCTCCACCGGTACCAGCTGGGGCACCTATGCCATCGCCTTCCCGCTGGCGATGCCGCTGGCCTGGACCGTGGGCCAGGTGCAGGAGGTCGCCAACCCCGAAATATACCTATCCATCTGCTTCGCGACGGTGCTCAACGGCAGCGTCTACGGCGACCAGTGCTCGCCGATCTCCGACACCACCATCCTCTCGGCCATGACGACCGGCTGCGACCTCATGGACCACGTGAAGACCCAGATCGTGCCGGCCAGCTACGCGGCCGGCCTCGCGGCCCTGCTCTGGACCCTGGCCGCCTACACCGTCGCCTGACCCCATCGTGCTTCGCCTCGACCGGCCCACCGAGCACCGCATCGACGCTTGAACGGCTAACCGGGGCGTTCGAAGATCGCATACCGTAATATCGTCCACCGTCGATGACCGACCCAGCCGGAGGATTCCGACCATGACTGCACCACTATGAAGCGTTATTCCCCGATGTGGTGGCTGGTCATCCTTCCTACCTCGATAACGGTAGGCGGGACATCCGTTCTGCTTGCCAGCCTCCTTACGGACTGGGGCATCTTCACGATCCTCGCCGTCGCGGCCGTCGCAACCGCCCTCGCCGATCTGGCGCTGGCTGCCTGGATGGAGTCGATCGCGCCGACCAGGGTTCACATCGGTCCGGGCGAGAAGCACCTGGTGTCCGACCTGCCCTCCGAGAAGGCCGTCGTCGTTACAGGTTTCGACTCCGTCCCGCACGGCCAGGTTTCGATAAGGGGCGAGACGTGGCGAGCCGTTAGGGCACCCGGCGATACCGGAGCCCTTGCCACCGGGATGGCTGTGAACGTCGTTGACCGTGAGGGCCTGACATTGATCGTGTCCAGCCTGCCCCGATAGCGGCGGGCATCGACCTCCCGGCTACTGCAGTACCTGCTTCGGTGTCCGGTCGCTGTAGTAGAGTCCCCAGTGCTTCTCGGCCTTGTCCATCGGGTTGGCCCCGTCGAACCCGCCCTTCCACCTTTCGTCGAATGACGTGAAGTAGAAAGAGACGACCTTGTTGCGGTCTACCCACGGATCGTACTGGTTGAAGAAGACTTCCTGCTCGGGCTCGCCCGCTTTACCGATCAATCCGCCTTCGTAGCTGCCGTCGTCATACACGCGGCTCGTCGGCCAGCCGGTCTCGCAGTAGGCGATCTTGTGGTCGGGATGACGGCTCTGTATGTCGCGGTAGATCGACTCCGTCCATTCCATCGCGACGTCCAGCGTCTTGTCGTTCCAGAACGCATAGGCATGCAGGCAGATGAAGTCCAGCTCGTCGGCCACCCGGCGGGCCTGGGGCTTGTTCCAGAAGTTGTAGTCGTCCGCCACCGTCACCGGTTGGTCTATGCTTTCGCGCACCTGCCGGATCTTCTCGATGACACCGTCCATGTCATCGATGCGGTGGTACGACCAGTCGACGAATATCTCGTTGCCGACGTTGACCGCGATAATGATATCGCTGAAGCGATTGGCGTACTCGATCGCGAGCCTCACCTGCTCGTCATTCTCCTGCTCGGTCTTGTGGGCGTCCAGCCAGATGCCCTGCATGACCCGGATCGGCAGGTCGTGCTCCTCGATCACCTCCAGGATGTTCCGCGCCTGTTCATCCGCGCCGTAGAGGCGGATCAGGTTCCACCGTGGCGCGAGAATCGTGAGGTCTTCGAGAATGTGCTCTTCCGACGTCAGGGCCTCGCCGGGCGCTTCGCCGTCCCGGTAGGCACCATACGAGATTCCGTTGCCGATCCATTTGCCGTCGAGCATCGGCTCGAAAGTGCGTTTCGTCACGGCGCTACTCTCCGCAACGTCGGTGTCCCCGTCGGGAGTCGTCGAACCGCAGGCTGCCAGCGCCAGGGCCGCCGCAATGGGTACCCAGAAGTTCCGATATCTCATGGAGCCAGTCCTTTGTCATTCTTGTGTCGCTGCATAACTTACTACACGGACGCGCTCCGTTCCTCCCTTCCCGCGCACTTCACATATCCACGATTGCCAGACGGCGAAATCCGTCCTAGCGTGAAATGGGGAGAGGAATGGCAGGGAAGCCAGGACGTCACGAGGAGAAGACCGTGACAGACTACATCAGAAAAAGCATCAAAAAGGGGCAGATGGCCGAGTCCCAGGCGGATGTGGCGCTGCGTCCCGAGGGGCGCCGGCAGAGCGGCGAATTGCGCCACGGCGAGTGGATCCGGCAGGCCGAGTCGCAGCTGAAATCGAGACGATTCACGAATCCGCTGTTCGCACTCGTGGTCGTGTTCGCGTTCCTCTTCGGTGGGTCGCTGTATCTGTTCGAGAACCTGCCGGTCATGGCCGGCGATCCGATGTACGCGATCAAGATCACCGTGGCCAGCTTCTTCGCGGTGAGCCTCGGTTTCATCCTCTCGGTGTGGTGGAACGCCACCTCCCGCTTCGATGCCAAGCTGCGGGAGGCCGAGAGAATCGATCGGGAGTACCGCGAACTGCTGATCGGCTTCTCGGACAGCCTGTTCGATATCATCAACGCGCTGAACACGCTGGCCACGAAGCCGCCGAAGCCCTTCGTGGTCGCCACGGAGTTCCTGCTCGGCGAGTACATCCACCTGCTGCAGAGCCAGCTGCAGCGCTACGGTGACTACATCGCCGGACTGGGCTTCGACGCGACGGGCTTTCTCGACGAGAAGATCCGCATCTTCGAGGGCATCCGCGAGCGGGCCAGCCTGTCCATCAAGGGCATGCCGAAGGAGATCGAGTCGCTGTTCGTGGACAGCCTGAACCTGCAGACCGAGAAGCTGCTCGATCCGCAGGCACGGCGTCAGAAGAGCCTGCAGGAGACGCTGGCGGACCTCGGTACGGCGGAGAAAGGGCCGGAACTCAAGCGCGCCGGCTAGTGTCCTGTCTCGCTAATTCGCAGCCTTTCAGCGCCTGACCCGGCCCACCAGCTCCACCGTCGTGCCTTTCTCCGACACGGCGGTGGCGCTACCCGTGATGCGGAAGGCGGTGTGGCCGGCCGCATCGCTCAGCACCAGTACGCGCCCCGCGGCGGTCCGGTTCGCGGCCGGCAGGTCGACGAACTCGACCGGATCGGTCGCTGCCACGGCTCCGGCGAGTGCCAGGGTATCGGTAAGCTCCGGCCAGATGCCGGCCGGCAACTCGCGCAAAGACAGCCCTGCCTGCGCAGGCCGAACGCGGATCGTGACATCGATCGGCTCCACGGTGACCCACGTCAGACCGGAGATACCCGCGGCCTGGACCGGGCCGGCGCCGAGGCGGCGCAGCACGGCGTCCGACGCTTCGAGCGCCCGCCCGAACGCCTCGCCGGCAGCCGGCTCGGGCGGTAATTCCGGCTCGCCCACGGCGATTTCCAGAGTGGCAGTGCTGCGGCGGTCCTCCCGGTCCGTCAGCGTCACCAGGAAGAGATATTCGCCGTCCGCCGCCAGCCGCTCGTTGATGTAAGGGCTGAAATCCAGCGTGACGTCGTAGGCCTGCAGCGGACGGGATTCCAGTCCGAACAGCGGGAACAGGGAACGATCCGGCGTGGTGGCCAGGTCGGCCTCGAACTCACCCTGCCGGATAACCAGGGAAGCGATGCGCGCGGGTGCTTCCGCCCGCAGGCGCACCGGCGGGAATTCGCCGGGCTCACCGCGCTGGGTGCTCGTGATGGCGAAACCCTGGGCCGTGAGGCGGGGTGGCTCGGAGGCCACGGCGAGTGTCGTGGTCGCCAGGATGAGCAGAATGCCGGCGGCCAGATGGCGGGTAATCATCGTTTCTCCCGCAGGCGGCGGGTCATGCCGCGGGCATACAGGCGCGGCGTGAGTCTGGCCAGGTAATAGGACAGACGGCCCAGGAAGCTGAGCACGACGATGTCCCTGCCCTTCTTCGCGCCGCGGACCATGGCATCCGCCACGTCGTCGGGTTCGGCCAGCCGGCCGATCATGGTGCGCCTGGTGCCGGCCGGCTTGCCGTCGCCGCCCATGGCCCGCTGCTCGAAGGGGCTGCGCACGAAGTTCGGGCAGGCCACCATCACCCGCACCCCGTCCGCTGCGACCTCGCAGCGCAGCGACTCGAAGAAGCCGTGCAGCGCGTGCTTGCTGGCCGCATACCCGGTGCGGCCATACAGCGGTGCGACGCCCGCAATACTGCTGGTGACGATGATCAGCCCTTTCGTCGCCCTCAGGTATTCCAGCGCGGCCTTCGTGCAGTTCACGCTGCCGAAGAAGTTCACCTCCATCACCTTGCGGTACACCTCGAGATCGGTCTCCTCGAACAGGCTGCGGTGGACGGTACCGGCGTTGTTCATCAGCACGTCGAGACGACCGTAGTGGCCCACCACCGCCCGGAACGCGCGCTGGCAAGCCGCGTAATCGGTCACGTCGCACCCGACGGTCATCACGTCCGCGCCCGTCACGCGCAGCCCTTCCACTGCCTGCTCGAGCGGTTCGGGCTCGAAGTCCAGCAGGGCTATGCGCGCACCCTCCAGGCTCCAACGCCGCGCCAGCGCACGGCCGATGCCGCCGGCGCCGCCCGTGATCGCGACCACCGGGCGATAGTCGGCATCGCCGGCGAGACTCTTGTCGTCGGGCTCGTCGCGATCCTCCAGCCAGATGCGGAAGGCCGCCGCCGAGGAGATTGGCGTGTAGCCGAACTCGCTCTTCAGCCGCTCGTTGGAGAGCACCGGGCGGTAGCGCAGGAAGTCCACCGTCTCCGGGCCGTTCACGGTCTTGCCCAGCCGCTTCGCAAGCCCCAGTCCGGCAGCCAGCAGGCCGGCGGGCACAGGCAGGTACGGCTTGCGCAGGGCTTTCGCGATCGCCCTCGCGGTGAGCGCGCCGTCGCCGGCGACATTGTAGACACCGGTCTGCTCGCCGAGCGCCGCCTGCACGAGGATGGCCACCAGGTCCCGGTCCCAGACGAACACGAACGGAGCATCCGTACCCAGGATGCCCGGCACCACGGGCCCCTCGAAGATCTCGGTGACCGGGCTGCTGGTGCCTTTGCCGATGACCGTGCCCGGGCGCAGCAGCACCTGGGCGAGTGCGGGATGCGTGATCCGGTACTCGGCGAGGATGCGCTCCACCTCGCTCTTGTTGCGGCTGTACTCGAAGGCGGGATGGCCGCGGGCCGGCGCTTCCTCTGTCATCCAGCGGGGATTGTCGGGGCTGTAGCCGTACGCGGCGCCGCTGGTGGTGACCACGAAACGCCCGACGCCTGCTTCGACGCAGGCCTCCAGCAGCCGACGGGTGCCGATGACGTCCACCCGACGGGCGAGGTCCGGCGGCGCGTCCGGCGGCGGCTTCAGGATGCTGGCGAGGTGAATGACGGTGTCGATGCCGTACTCCTCCAGCAGGGGTGCAATTTCCTCGCTGGCGATGTCGCCGCTGACCGTTACCACTCCCGCCGGCGCCTCCGCCTCACGGATGTCGTAGGCGACCACCGTGCCCACGTCGTCGTGGCCGGCCAGCTCGGCGACCGTGAGCCCGCCGATATAGCCGGCCGCGCCCGTGACGAAGATGTTCCTCGGCATGGATGCCTCCCGTGTCTGTCAGTCGGGCCGTGTCCGGTCGGGCCCGTCGCCGCTATCGCCGCTATCGTCGCGACCCTCGCCCGGAAGGTCCCCGGAACGGCCGCCAGGTTCGCGCCGCGACCAGAGTGCGGCCAGGGTCAGCCCACCCACGATGTGCCAGCTGCCCCACCAGGCCGCCACAATGGCCATGCCACCCAGCCCGGCGAAGAACGTGAAGATCAGCGCGAGCCCCAGGCCGCTGTTCTGGATGCCCACCTCGATGGTCACGGCGCGGCGGTCCCGGGCCGAGAGACCGGTGAGGCGGCCGGCAGTGTAGCCCACCGCCAGGGCGAGGGCATTGTGCGTGGCGACGATCCCCAGCACCGGCAGTATAGCGAGAGTGAGGTATTCCCGGTCGCGCCAGAAGGCGAGCACGATGAAGCCCAGGAAGAACAGCCCCCCCGCTACGCGCAGCGGCCGGCGCATGCGGGCGGCGAATGCCGGGTAGCGCGAGCCGGTCCACATGCCGGCGAGCAGCGGCAGCGCCAGAATCAGCAGGATGGTGATCACCATGATCACCGGATCCACGGCGATGTCCGCGAGCAGCCGTCGGGTGTCCGGGTCCAGCGCCGCCCAAAAGGTGAGGTTGAACGGCGTCATGAACATGGCGGCGGTGCTGGTCACCGCCGTCATGCTCACCGAGAGCGCGGCGTTGCCCTTCGCGAGCCATACCAGGAAGTTGGAGACGTTGCCGCCCGGGCAGGCCGCGATCAGCATCATGCCCAGCGCCACGCTGGGGATCGGGTCGATGAGTTGCACCAGCAGGAAGGTGGCCGGCGGCAGCAGCAGGAGCTGGGTGGCGATGCCCACGAGCGGACCCCGCGGCGCCTTCGCCACCGCCCGGAAATCCGACAGGCGCAGATCCAGCGCCACCCCGAACATCAGCAGCGCCAGGATGATGTTGAGCGCGAGCAGACTGGCGGGCTCGAAGTCCAGCCTGATGGCGTCGAGGGCGGGATCCACGCGGGCGGCTCAGCCGCTCAGCCTACCGGCTCCCCGTGCATCTCCTTGAACTCGGTCAGCCCCGGCGCCATCAGGTGGGCCATCGGGTCCACGTCCACGTGGATCACCGCCGGCCGGCCGGACTCCATCGTGCTCCGGAGCACGCCCTCCAGCTCCGCCGGGTCGGCCACGCGTTCGCCGATGGCGCCCATGGCCTTCGCGACATCGTCGAAACGGGTTTCCTCGAAATCCGTGTTGATGGTGGAATCGGCGTCGATGCCCATGGCCTGGCGCAGCTGGCCGATGCCCACCGTCTGGGTGAGCTTCACCATCCCCCACTGCTTGTCGCAGAGCACCACGTACA
This sequence comes from Lentisalinibacter sediminis, assembly GCF_040706615.1. Classification (NCBI taxonomy): domain Bacteria; kingdom Pseudomonadati; phylum Pseudomonadota; class Gammaproteobacteria; order Woeseiales; family Woeseiaceae; genus Lentisalinibacter; species Lentisalinibacter sediminis. The sequence continues at coordinate 623,294 of NZ_JAPDRF010000003.1, forward strand.
CCAGCGGCAGCTTCTCGCGCACCGCGGTCTCGACCTCCTGCATATGCATGGCCATGGCGCCGTCACCGATGATGCAGACCACCGGACGATCCGGGCACGCCGTCTTCACGCCGAGCGCCTGGCCGACGCCGGCACCGAGCATGCCGAACTTGAAGGTGGAGTAGACCGCATCCGGCCTCGCGTTGCGGTAATAGTGCGCGCACCAAACCGCCGTGTTGCCGCCGTCGATCACCAGCATGCCGTCGTCGCCGAACACTTCCCGCGCCTTGGCCGGCACGTGGGCCGGATGCATGGGCGAGGTGTCCGAGGCGAGCACGGCGTCCAGCCCGGCGCGGACTTTCGCGCGTGCCTCGGCGAGTTCCGCGATGGCCTGACCGCGCGCGGTGATCAGGCGATCGGTCACCGGCTCGCGCTCGAGCTCCTCGGCCAGGGCCTGCAGGAATACCTTGACGTCTCCGACGATGCCCAGGTCCACCGGCCGGTTGCGGCCGATGATTTCCGGGTCGATGTCCACCTGGATGGTGCGCTTGGGCACCTCCGGGTCCGAGCCGCCCCAGAAGCGGCCGCGGCCCCACCAGTCGGTCTCGCCGACCCGGGAACCCAGGATCAGGAACAGGTCGCTGCGGCCGCGTGCCTCGCGGGCCACATCCAGAGTGCTGTTGGGGATGGCGAGCGGGCTGGACTCGTCCAGCGCGCCGCGGGCGCCCCAGCTGACCGTGACCGGCGCCTGCAGCAGATCGGCCACGGCCTGCAATTCTTTGGCGGCTTCCGCGTGCACGATCCCGGTGCCGCCGTGGAGCATCGGCAACCGGGCTTCGCGCAGCATGTCCGCCGCCGCGCGCACCTGATCGGGATCGACCGCCAGCGGCGTCACCGGCCGATAGCTGGGCGGCTCGCGCAGGAAGTCGGCGGGATACTCCGCCGGCCCGTTCATCAGGTTCTCGGGTACGTCCAGGTGGACGACACCGGGACGCCCGATCCAGGACATGCGGAACGCCTCCCGCGCCAGTTCCGGCAGCCGGTCCGGTGTGGCCACCGCGCCCGACCACTTGCTCATGGGCGCCGTCGTTCCCACCTGGTCGAAATACTGGAACGTGCCGCCCCGGTCGGGGTAGGCGAGACCGGTGCGCCGGCAGCTCGTGATCAGCAGCACCCGGTTGCCCTCGCCCTGCTCCACGGCCACACCGGGCAGGATGTTGGCGACGCCGGGACCGTTGCTGGCCATGCATACGCCGAGCCGGCCCGTGGCGCGGGCGTAGGCGCCGGCCATATGGGCCGCCGTGGATTCATGCCGCGGCGAGACCAGGCGGATGCCGTACTTCTGGAACGCGGTGTAGAAGCCGAGATAGGTGCCGTCCACGATGCCGAAGATCGTGTCCACCCCCTCCTTCGCCAGCATGGCGGCGAGCACCTCGCCGCCGATCATCTGTTTCGTCGCGGGTGATTGCGCGTCGTTCATTGTGTCCCCCTAAATAATTCATGTAGGAGGGCCTTCAGGCCCGATTGTCTGATGGATCGGGCCTGAAGGCCCTCCTACAGCCCGATATCGAATCGGGGATAAATCCCCTCCTACAGCCTTAGCGCGCCGTCCACCTCGATGCAGCGGCCGTTGACGTAGTCGTTCTCCAGGATGAACTGCACCGCGTGGGCGATCTCGTCCGGGTCGCCCACCCGGCCGGACGGTATGCCTCTCGTCAGCTTCTCGCGGGCCTCCGGCTTCATGGACATCACCATCTCCGTACCGATGAAGCCCGGCGCGATGGAGGCGGCGCGGATGCCGTAGCGGGCGAACTCCTTGGCCCACACGACGGCCATGGCCTGCACGCCCGCCTTGGTGGCCGAGTAGTTCACCTGACCCATGTTGCCGGCGCGGGAGATGGAGGAGATGTTGATGATGCAGCCCTTCGACCCGGTGGCGATCATCTTCGCCGCTGCCTCCCGGCCGCACAGGAACACGCCGGTCAGGTTCACGTCGATGACCAGCTGCCACTGATCCAGGGTCATCTTGGAGACGAGTTCGCCGTCCTTGACCTTCAGCGTCAGCGCGTCCCGGGTGATACCCGCATTGTTCACCAGCCCGTGCAGCGCGCCGAAATCGCTCCCGATGTCCTCGAACAGCGCCACCACCGACTCCTCCTCGGCGACATTGGCCTTGTACACGGCTACCCGGGACGAGCCGGCCTTCTCGCATTCAGAGGCGGTCGAATTCAGGGCGTCCTCGTCCAGGTCCACCAGCGCCAGCTTCGCGCCGCGGGCAGCCAGGCGGAGAGCCATCGCGGCGCCGAGTCCGCGCCCGCCACCGGTGATCGCAATGGTCTTGTCTTTGAGGTCCATGGGGATGATTGCTCCTCGTTGTCGTTATCGAATGCGTGTGGTTCAGCCGAAGACGTACTCGCCGGGCGCGTCGCGCAGCGGGCGGTAGCCCTTGCGCGGTGCGCCAATGGACGGCGGCTTCACCCGGCTGGTGGTCTGCGCGTCCAGCCACGCGTCCCACACCGGCCACCAGGAACCGTCCTCCGGCGGCGTCTCGGCCAGCCAGCGATCCGGCGCGATGTAGCTCTCGCCCGGTGCGTGGGTGCGCAGGCGGTAGCGGCGCCGCGGATGGCTGGGGCCGCTGATGATACCTGCATTGTGGCCGCCGCTGGTGAGCAGGAAGGTCACCTCGGCATTGGTCAGCCGGTTGATCTTGTAAACCGACTTCCACGGCGCCACGTGATCGGTCTCCGTACCGACGACGAACAGCGGCACGTCGACGGCGTCGAGGTGCACCTTCTCGCCCTCCACCTCGAAACGCCCCTCGGCCAGATCGTTGTCCAGGTACAGCCGGCGCAGGTACTCGGAATGCATGCGCGGCGGCATGCGGGTGCCGTCAGCGTTCCAGGCCATGAGGTCGTTCAGCTGCGGCTCCTTGCCGAGCACGTAGCGATCGACCGCGGGCGCGTACACGAGATCGCTCACCCTGAGCGCCGCGAAGGCGCCGCCCATGTTCTCGACGCCGAGATAGCCCTGCTTCCACATGAAGCTGTCGAGGAACGAGACGATGCTGTCGGAGAGGAACAACCGGATCTCGCCCGCCTCGCTGAAATCCGCCTGCGCGGCGAAGATGGTCAGCGACTTCAGCCGCTCGTCGCCGTCCCGGGCCATCTTCGCTGCGGCGACATAGGCCAGCGTGCCGCCGATGCAGTAGCCGACCAGGTGGATCTTGCGCCGCGGCACGACGGCGCTCACCGCATCCAGCGCTGCCATGATGCCGAGATTCAGGTAGTCGTCCATGCCCAGGTCCCGGTCGGCTTCGGTCGGGTTCTTCCAGGAGATCATGAACACCGTCTTGCCCTGCTCCACCAGGTAGCGGACCAGCGAGTTCTTCGGCGAGAGATCCAGGATGTAGTACTTCATGATCCACGCGGGCGTGATCAGCACCGGCTCGGCGCCCACCTCCCCGGTCTGCGGCGTGTACTGGATCACCTCGATCAGGCGGTTCTCGTAGACCACCTTGCCCGGGGTCACGGCCACACTCTCGCCCGGCCGGTAGGCCTCCACGCCCGGCGGTGGCTGGTTGCGCGCCTTGCGCAGCTGATCGTCGACCAGGTTGCGCGCGCCGCGCAGCAGATTACGGCCGCGTTCGGCGACGGTGGTCTGGATGACCTCCGGATTCGTGAGCGGCACGTTCATCGGCGAGGCCAGGCTCAGTATCTGCTGTGCCATGAACGCGACCAGCTGCTCGCGGGACCGGTCGACGCCGTCCACCCCGGTGGTGGCCTCGTGCCACCAGTCCTGGCTGAGCTGATACCCCTGGGCCATCACGTTGAACGGCCAGCGCTGCCAGGCCTCGCCCTGCATACGCCGCTCCGTGATTCGCGCCGGCGGCTCACCGCCGCGGCCGAACATGGCCTTGAGATTGTAGATGCCCAGCTGGACGGTCTTGCGTATGAAGCTCTGGGTGAGCAGCGCGACCTTCCCGGGCGAGAGCGAGAGATGCACCAGCCAGTCCAGATACGCCAGCGAGAGTTCCACCGGCGACATGCCCCGCGTGGCCCGGGCGATCAGCGAACGCACCTCCCGGTCCAGTTTCTGAGCGTCCTGCCTGCCGAGCGGCTGATATTCCCTGACGAAATCGTCAAGTGATGCCGCGAGCGAGGTCCCTTTTTCTTCTTCGCCACCGTTGTTCGCCATGGTCCCGACCCCCGGATCGTGCACAAAAAGGCTCGCCCGATGCTACAGGCTTCTTGCGCTGCAGCAAGTCGGGTAAACCGAAACGTGTTCTCTTATGGCCGTCATGCGGTGGCGTGAAGGGGCTGCCGGTCAGCGACGCCTGCTGACTGGTGCCAGACCTACCGGCTACGGGCGCGTCAGCGGATGGGTAAGGGTTGTGGGGTCGTCCTTGATGCAGCGGAGGCATCGATGGGCATGTAGGAGGGCTTCAGCCCCGATCAGCGCTCGACCAGCTCAGGCGAAGATCGGGCCTGAAGGCCCTCCTACGTGGTTATTTCACCGTGTGGCGGGTGCCTGGTTCGGGCGGGTCCTCCGGCGGGCCGGCGAAGCACTGCGCCATGGCCATCCAGCGGACGGCGGTCTCGCCCTTCACGTCGAGACTCGTGTCGGCCACGTTGCGGGTCTGGGTCACCACCTGGCAAAACTCGGTGGCGTCACCGGCCACGTAGTTCACGTCGCTCGGCTCATTGAATTCCCAGACGGCGCCGGAGGGTGCATCGAGGCGGACGAAGGGCGGCTGCTCCGGTATCTCCAGGCCCCGGTTGCGGAAGGTCCAGCCGAAGGTGTTGACGCCGAGGACGGCGATGTTCCTGATGCCGTCGGTATCCCGGCGCACGACGCCGAGTTCGTCGTAAACCTCCTGGCCGTGAGCCCAGGTTTCCATGTGGCGGGCCGTGATGGCCGAGCGCACGCTCATGTCCGGCCCTGCCCATTGCACCCGGGCCTTCGGATCGGCCTCGCCGAAGCGCTCGCACATGGGCAGGTAGAACTCCCGCCAGTCCTCCAGCAGCGCGCGGCCGGCCAGCTCGCCGCGCCATTCCCGCTCGAAGGCCCGCATGCCGCCTTTCTGTGCCGCGGCCATCACTTCGGCCAGGAACTGCCGGAACGCCTCCGGGTCCGCCAGCGACAGCGCCGCCGCCCGGTTCCAGAGGTGCAGGTGGCCGATGACGTCGTCGATGGTCCAGTCCTTGAACTGTGTGCGCCGCGCGAATTGCTCGTCGGCCAGCGGCGCCAGCAGCTGGTAAAGCGCCTCGCTCTCGTCGCGGAAATCGATCACCTGCTGGAACATGACTGCCTCCCCGTCGCCGGTTGCCTTCAGTTGTCCAGGAAATCGCCGAGCCGCTCGTAGGCGGCGAGGAAATCCTCCTGAAACTCCTGTACCACGGCGCGCACTGACTTCTCCTGATTCATGAGTCCGACGCCCTGGCCCACCCAGTAGGTGGCGAGCTCGCCCGCGCCGGCGTGACCGCCCTGGGCCAGCTTGTCCAGCTTCCTGAGCGCCGGCTCGCTGACCAGGGACTGCAGTGGCATGGGCAGGGGCGGCGGGCTGTCGCCGGACTCCCAGGCGTCGGTCCACGGCGAGCGCAGCTGACGGGAGGGTTTGCCCGTGCGGCTGCGCGAGCGCACGGTATCCCGGGAACTCGCCTTCAGCATCTTCTCCTTCACCACCGGGTTGGTCTCGGCCTCGGCCGTGGTCAGCCACACAGAGCCGGTCCAGGCGCCGTCCGCGCCCATAGCCATGCAGGCGGCCATCTGGCGCCCGGTGACAATACCGCCGGCGGCCAGGATGGGCACGTCGCTGATGGGGCGCACCGCCTCGCAGACCTCCGGCACCAGCACCAGGGTGGAGACGTCGCCGCAGTGGCCGCCCGCCTCACCGCCGGCCACCACGAGGATGTCGACACCGGCGTTCACCTGGCGGATGGCATGCTCTTTCGCGCCCACCAGCGCCGCGACGGCCACGTCATGCTGCTTGCCCATGTCGAGCATGATCTGCGGCGGCACGCCCAGTGCGTTGGCGATGAGCTTGATGGGATGCGAGAACGCCACTTCCAGCAGTTCGCCGGCGCCACCTTCCTGCAGATTCTTCGCGAAGCGCACGTGCTCGCGGCGCCCGTCCTCGAGGTCCTCGGTGGAGATGTCACGGCTCGCGAGCAGGCCTGCGGCGAACTGTTTGTGCGCGTCGGGCACGGCGGCGAGCAGCTGGTCCTCGTCGACGGCCTGACCCTTGCCCTCCACCTTGTTCGGCACGATCAGGTCCACACCGTAGGGCTTGCCGTCGACGTGTTCGTCGATCCAGGACAGTTCCTCCTCGAGCCGGTCGGGCGGTAGCGTCACCGCGCCGAACACGCCCATGCCGCCGGCACGGGAGACGGCCGCCACCACGTCGCGGCAGTGGCTGAAAGCGAACAGCGGGAATTCGATACCGAGTCGCTCGCACAGGGCTGATTTCATAGATTCCTCCAGTAAAGCAAGGGTCGCCGGCGGCTCAGGCCGCGTCGTCGTCCGCCGGCTCGATCTCCAGGATCAGTTCGTCGGCCGCCACCTGCCGCCCGGCCTCGCAGTGCACGGCGGTCACCACGCCGTCGATCTCCGCGCATACCTCGTGCTGCATCTTCATGGCTTCCAGCACCAGCAGCCGGGTACCCCGCGTGACCGTCGCGCCGGGCGCAACCGCGACCTCGGTGATCAGCCCGTGCATGGCGGCGGTGACCCGGCCGCCGCCGGACTCCTCTGCCGCCGCGACGCTCTCTCTCAGATTCTCGAACGCGGCGGCGCGACCGTCCACCGACAGGTGGATGAACCCCGGTCGGGACAAGTGGAACAGCACGTCGACGATGCGGTGGTCGATGGCAATACGCGCCCGGTGCGCCTCGCGCTCAAGGATGCGCAGGCGCCACTCTCCGTTCGCGCCGGTCACCGTCACAGTGCCCTCGGGTGAGGAGCTGACGGCGAGATCGACCGGCTGGCCTTCCAGCTCGTAGCGGTAGCGCGATACCAGCCGGCCAGCGCTCGACCAGCCGAGCAACTTGGACGATACGCCGACGCTGGCCGCCAGCGCGGCCTCACCGGCAAGGGTGTATTCCAGCAGCGCCGCGACGGCGGCATCGACTGGCCGCGGACCGCCGCCGAAGACGCCCTCGCCCTGCTCCTCGAGGAAGGCCGTGGTGGCCCGGCCCTCGGCGAAGTCCGGCTGCCGCAGCACCTCGATCAGAAAGTCCCGGTTGTTCGCCACGCCGAACAGGGCCGTGCCCTCCAGCGCGCGGATGAGGTTCATACGGGCGGCGTCCCGGGTTTCGCCATGGCTGATGATCTTGGCCACCATCGGGTCGTACCAGGGCGAGATCTCCGAGCCGGTCGCGACGCCGGCATCCACCCGGATGCCCTCGCCCGACGGCGGCAGCCACAGTTCGATGCGGCCGGTAGACGGCATGAAGCCCCGTGCAGGGTCCTCGGCGTACAGGCGCACCTCGATCGCGTGACCCTGCAGCGCGACCTCGTGCTGCTCGACACCGAGCGCGCGCCCCTCGGCCACCCGCAACTGCAGCGCGACCAGGTCCAGGCCCGTCACCATCTCGGTCACGGGGTGCTCTACCTGCAGCCGGGTATTCATCTCCAGGAAGTAGAACTCGCCGGACGCGTCCAGCAGGAACTCGACGGTGCCGGCGCCCCGGTAGTCGATGCTGCGGGCCGCGTCCGCCGCCGCGGCGCCCAAGGCCTCGCGCAGTTTCTCCGTCATCACCGGACAGGGCGCCTCCTCCACCACCTTCTGATGGCGGCGCTGTACGGAGCAGTCCCGCTCGCCGAGATGGATGACGGCATCGTGGTCGTCGGCGACTACCTGTATCTCCACGTGCCGGGCGTCGACCACCGCCTTCTCCAGGATCAGCTCGCCGGAACCGAAGGCGCTCTCCGCCTCGCTGCGGGCCAAGGAGAGGGCGGATGCCAGGTCCGCCTCGCGCTCGACCCGACGCATGCCACGGCCGCCGCCGCCGGCGGCCGCCTTCACCATGACGGGATAGCCGATGTCACGGGCGGCGGCGGCGAAGGCTGCATCGCCCTGGTCCTCGCCCTCGTAGCCGGGTACGCACGGCACACCCGCTTCGATCATGCGCCGCTTGGCCGCCGCCTTGTTGCCCATCAGTTCGATGGCCTCCGCCGGCGGCCCTATGAATGTGAGTCCCGCGGCGGCGCAGGCACGGGCGAAGTCCGCGTTCTCCGCCAGGAAGCCGTAGCCGGGATGCACGCCGTCGGCCCCGGCGGTCTCCGCCGCACGCAGAACGGCCTCGATGTTCAGGTAGGACTCGGTAGCGGGTCCCGCGCCGATGCACTCGGTGACGTCTGCCAGGCGCACGTGGGGCGCGTCGGCATCCGCCTCGGAGTACACTGCGACGGCCCGGCGCCCGGTCGCCTGCACCCCGCGGATGATGCGACAGGCGATCTCGCCCCGGTTGGCGATGAGGATGCGCTCGAGCGTCACGGCGACCAACCCGGTTTGCGCTTCTCGACGAAGGCGGCCACGCCCTCGCGGCCCTCGTCCCCCAGCATGCACTCGGCGAAGCGCCGGGCGGCGAGATCGGTCATGGCCTCGGGGTCCAGCCTGACTGCCGCCCGCGCCAGTTCCTTGGTCACGGCGATCGCGCCGGGCGCGCAGCGCAACACGTCGGCGCGGATCACGGCCTCCAGGGTCTCGAGTTCGTCGGCGTCGTTGGCGAGGAAATCCGCGATGCCGATGTCCCTGGCGCCGGCTCCGTCGAATTCCGCGGCGGTCAGCATGATGCGCCGCGCGGCGGCCAGACCAATCCGCCGCACGACATAGGGCGCGATCTGTGCCGGCGGGATGCCGAGACGCGCCTCGGTCAGCGCAAAGCGGGCGTCCCGGGTGACCACCACGACGTCACCGCCGCACACTATGCCGAGGCCGCCGGCGACGGCCGCGCCCTCCACCAGCATCACCACCACCTGGGGCATGGAGTCCACCAGCGCGAACAGCTCGCCGCCCCGGCGGCTGGCCGCGGCCACGTCGTCGGCGCTCTGGCCGCCGCCCTGGAATACCGCGCGGAAGCCTTTCACGTCGCCGCCGGCGCAGAACATGCCGGCCCGGCCGCGGACGGTGATGCCGCGCACCGCACGGTCATCGCGCACCGCTTCCAGCACCGCGATCAGCTCCTCGATCATCTCGGCGGATAGCGCGTTCCTCGCCTTCGGCCGGTTCAGCCAGATGGTGAGCCAGCCGCCGGCGAGTTCCAGGTCGAGGTTTTTCGTATCGGGCAGGTCGCTCATGGTTACATCCTCGCGATACCGAAGCTGTTGGGTTTCACCGTGCGGTTCCTCGCCTCCCACACCGTCTCGAGCATGAAGCCGAGCGTGCGGCGGCTGTCCCGGGGATCGATCATGCCGTCATCCAGCATGTGGCCGGAGGTGTAGAAGGCGCTCGACTGGGAATCGAAGTGCTCGGCCAGGCGCCGCTCCTGGGCCTCGACCTCCGCCGGGTCCAGTTCCCGGCCCTTCGCCTTCGCCGCCGCCCGGGTGACGATGGACATGGTAGTGGCGGCCTGGTCGCCGCCCATGACGCCGGTGCTCGCGTTCGGCCAGGTCATCAGGAAGTCCGGGTCGAGGCCGCGGCCGCACATGCCGTAGTTGCCGGCGCCGTAGCTCGCCCCGATCATCAGCGTCAGACGCGGCACCGAGATGTTGGTCACGGCCTGGATCATCTTCGAGCCGTGCTTGATCATGCCGCCCTGCTCGTAGTGCCTGCCCACCATGTAGCCGGTGGTGTTCTGCAGGAAGACCGCCGGCAGGTCGGACTGGTCGCACAGCTGCAGGAACTGAGTGGCCTTGGTGGCGCCGTCCGGATCGATGGGCGCATTGTTGGCGAGGATGCCGCAGGCCTGGCCGTGGATCTCCGCCTGCACGCAGACCGTGCCCGCGCCGTAGCGGGGCTTGAAGTCCAGGAAGTCCGAGCCGTCGACGATGCGGGCGATGACTTCCCGCACCTCGTAGGGCCGGCGGTAGTCCAGCGGCACGATGCCGGCGATCTCGTCCGGGTCGTACAACGGCTCGGCGCCATCGCGCGCCGGCGGCCGCGCGCAGCGGTCGTTCCAGGCGAGGCGGGCCACCACCTCGCGGGCGATGAGCGCGGCGTGGGCATCGTCCTCGGCCACGTACTCGACCAGGCCCGATACCGTCGAGTGCATCTCGGCGCCGCCCAGTTCCTCGTCGGTGGCGATCTCGCCGGTGGCGGCCTTCAGCAGCGGCGGCCCGGCCAGGAATGCCTTCGCCCGGCCGCGCACGGCGATGACGTAGTCGCTCAGGCCGGGCATGTAGGCGCCGCCGGCCGTCGACGAGCCATTCAGGATGTTGACCACCGGGATGCCGGCCGCGCTCAGGCGCGCGAGATTCGCGAAGAAGGTGCCGCCGCCCAGGAAGCCACCCACCTTGTACTGCATGAGGTTCGCGCCGGCGCTCTCGACGCTGTGCACGAAGGGCAGCTTCTGGGCCAGCGCGATCTCCTGGCCGCGCAGGATGCGGTAGGCAGTGGGCTCGGTGAGCGAGCCAGCCTGGATGCCGGAATCGCTCACCGAGACCACGCAGCGCACGCCCGCGATGAAGCCGATGCCGACGATCACGTTACCGCCGGGCAGCGACTTGTCCTCTTCGCTCGTGTCGTAGAGGTAGCCGGCGATGTTGCCGATGGCGAGGAACGGCATACCGGGATCGAGCATGGCCGACAGGCGTTCCCGCGGCGTGAGCTGGCCGCGTTCCTCGAAGCGGGGCCGGCGCTTTTCCGAGATTGCCGCGCCGCGCGCGTTCAGCGCCTCCAGCTTTTCGATCAGGCCGAGCATGCCGGCACGGTTGTCGGCATAGCCGTCGGCGGCGGTGTCGATGCGGGAGTGATAGAGGGGCATGTCAGAGCGTCTCCGCCAGCGTGGCCGGCACGGGGATGGGGTGATCCAGCAGGACCTGAGCGTAGCCCTTGCCCTGGGGGTCGTTCCGGAGGCTCGCCACGCCGCCGCCGCCGAGCACGTCGTGTAACAGGAAGTTCACGGCGCTCGAGCCGGGTAGCAGGAAGCGCTCGACCGGGCCCGTGAGGAAGTGGGCAAAGCGGGCCGCGACCGCCTTCTCGGTGAGGGCCGCCCAGATGTACGGCAGGTGCTCGGGCCGGCGGGCGATGATGCCGATGTTGGCCTTGTCGCCCTTGTCGCCGCTGCGGCCCCAGGCGAGCTTCACCAGCGGCACGTCGACGGTGTCGCCGGCAAGATCGGGCGCAGCCGGCCACGCCGGCCGACGAATGGCATCGGCATCGAACGGGCCGCCGGGCGGCGGTTTCACGCGACCGGTGGCGCCGTCGACGTCGACGGTGACGGGCACGTCGCTCTTCGGGTAGAGGAAGGAGTACAGGCGCACCACGGGAGAGGGCTTCGGCCGGCCGCCGCCGGAGAACAGCGTGAGCCCCGGCGGCGCGCTGAGCGCCGCGCCGATGGTTTCCTGCAGCAGCGCGCCGACGCCGCGCGGGTCCGCGTGTTTCGCGGCGATCTTCAGCGTGACCTCCCGGGCGCCGGCGATGCGCCGCGCGGCGCCGTAGTGGCTCTCGTCGCCGAAGACTTCCACGAGGGTCTCGGTGTAGTCGTCCATGCCCTGTTGCTCGAGACGGCTGCGGGCGCGGGCGAGTGCGGCGTCCGCATAGGCGCGTGCCTTGCGCTCCGCATCGAAGCCATAGAAGAACAGGAGCTGGCCGCCGCGGTAACCGTCGGCGTAAGTCGCGCTCACCTTGTAGGTGTCGCTCGGCGGCCTGCCGCGGGCGCCACTGACACGCACCCGGTCCGGGCCGGCCTGCTCGAGGGTTACACCGGAGAAGTCGCAGATCAGGTCCGGCAGGACGTAGGCCTGCGGGTCGCCGATCTCGTAGAGCATCTGCTCGGCGACGGTGCCGATGCTGACCAGGCCGCCGGTGCCGTCAGGCTTGGTGCAGACGAAGCTGCCGTCGGGCGAGATCTCCGCGACGGGATAGCCGATGTCCGCGATGCCGTCAGCCACCTGTTCCCAGTCGGTGAAGTTGCCACCGGTGGCCTGGGTACTGCATTCGAGGATGTGACCGGCGACGCTGGCGCCGGCCATGGCGTCGTAATCGTCCGGCGGCCAGCCGAACTCGTGCAGGCAGGCAGCCAGCGTGACGGCGCTGTCGACCACGCGGCCGGTGACGACGATGTTGGCGCCGGCGTCCAGCGCGGCGGCGATCGGCAGCGCGCCGAGGTAGGCGTTCACGCTGGCGATACGCTCGGCCGGCGGCAGCGGCGCGCCGGAGAACATTTCGCGGATGTCTATTTCGGCGAGGTCGGCGATGCGGTCGGTGAGGTCGTCGCCGCGCACGACGCCGACCTTGAGATCGAGGCCCGCCTCTTTCACCAGCGCACGAATGGCATCCGCACAGGCATCCGGGTTCACGCCGCCGGCGTTGGAGATCACTTTCACGCGCCGGCGCCCGATCTCGGTGAGGTTCGGCCGGATGACGGCGGAGACGAAGTCGCTGGCGTAGCCGCGCTCCGGGTCGGCGCCACGGGCACGGGCCATGATCGACATGGTGATCTCGGCGAGATAGTCGTAGACGAGGTAGTCGACCCCGGCGGCGAGCAGCTGCGGGGTGGCTATCGAGGTCTCGCCCCAGAAGCCGACCGCACCGCCGATGCGCAGGATGTCCTTCGCCATAAGCCCCTCTGTCCGGCGCTCTGCAGCCGGCTCCGGTTGACTATGAAAGCAATTCAGTATAAATGAGTCAAGTTCATTATTGCTTTTTCAGGCTGGATGCGAGCATGAGTGACGCCGAGCCAAGGACGCGCCGTGAGCGGGTGGAAGCGCGCGAGGAGGCCATCATCGTGGCGGCGCACGAGGTGTTCCGGGAACACGGCTTCGACGGCGCACGCATCGCGGAGATCGCCAGGCGGGCGGCGGTCGCCGAGGGCACGATCTACCTCTACTTCAAGAATAAGGAAGCGCTCCTGCACGCGGTGGTAGGCACGTTCTACGAGCGGCTGACGGCGAGTGCGGAGGAAGGCGTGCACGGGCTCGCGGATACGCGCAAGCAGCTCGAGTTCCTGGCCCGCCATCACATGATCAGCTGTCTGTCGGAGTGGCGCATCATCGAGCTTGCGATGGCGACCTACCGGCAGATGTCGGAGTACGAGAGCTCCGGGTATCTGCAGTTCAACAAGACCTATGTGGCCGTGTTCGACCATGTGATCCGCGAGGGCATGAACCGAGGCGAGATCCGCAAGGACATCCCTATCTGGAATATCCGTGACCTCTTCTACGGCGCGCTCGAGTACTCGTGCCGCACCTACCTGCTGCGGGGGCACGCGGCCGATGACCTGGTTGAGATCGCGAGGAACGTCCAGCGCCTCATGCACATGGTCTGGCAGGGCATCGCACACGTCGGCGAAGAGCCGGCCGGCCACGCAGACCTGGAGGCGATCACCCGCCGTCTGGAAGCCATAGCCACCCGCCTGGAATAAGGAATAGGTGCCGGACCGAACTTTTGCAACTTTTCCAAGTTATTCCGGAAAGGCGTCTGGCGCCCCGAAGAACGCTCCGGCTCCAGAGAAACGCAAGAAAGTTGCAAAAGTTCGGTCCGGCACCCTCTACTTCTTGATTTCGCGTTTCAGGGTTTTTTGCAGCGTGTCGCCGTAGGGCGGTCGGATGCCGATTAGCTTCGCGACGCTCACCTTCGCCTGGCGATAGATCGCCTTGCGGTGGCTGAACTCCCGGAAGCCGTCGATCCCGTGATACGCACCCATGCCGCTCGGACCCACGCCGCCGAACGGCAGGTCCTCGTGACCCACGTGCCAGATCACATCGTTCAGCGTCACGCCGCCCGACGTCGTGCGCTCCAGCACCTCCCGCTCCTCGTCCCGGTCGCTGCCGAAGTAGTACAGCGCCAGCGGCCGCGGATGATCGTTCACATAGTCGATGGCCTCGTCGATCCCCCCGTACGTCATCAGCGGCAGCAGCGGGCCGAAGATCTCGTTCTTCATCACCGCCATATCGTCGCTGACCTGCTCGATGAACATCGGCGGTATCTTGTGGCTGCCCTGCTGGTGCGCGAAGTCCTCGCCCGCGGGATTCAGCTCCACGATCTTCGCGCCCTTCTCCTTCGCGTCCGACACATAGCCCTGCAATCGCGTGTGGTGCCGCTCGTTTATCACCGACGTGTACTCGTCGTTCCCGAGGATCTTCGGATACATGTCGACGGCCACCTCCTGCATCGTCTTCAGCAGCTCGTCGTGCCGGGACTCCTGCACCAGGATGTAGTCCGGCGCCAGGCAGATCTGACCGGCATTCATCAGCTTGCCGAGCATCACATTCTCCGCCGCCTGGCGGATATCCGCCGTCTTCGAGATGATCACCGGCGACTTGCCGCCAAGTTCCAGCGTCACGGGCGTCAGGTTCTTCGCCGCGGCCGCCATGACGTGGCGCCCCACCTCCGTGGCGCCGGTGAACTTCAGGTGGTCGAAGGGCAGCGTGGAGAACGCCTTGCCCACCTCCGGGCCGCCAAGGAAGAACGCAAGCTCGGTCTCGTCGAAATACTTGGCGGCCAGCTCCGCCATCAGGGCCGAGGTGCGCTCCGTGAACTCCGACGGCTTCACCATCACCCGGTTGCCGGCCGCGAACATGCCGGCCAGCGGCATGAAGGTCAGATTCACGGGGAAGTTCCACGGACTGATGCAGCCGACGACGCCCTTCGGCTGGAAATGCACCCTCGCCTTCGCGCCCAGCAGCGGCAGCGGGAAGTCCAGCTTCCGCTTCTCCGGCTTCATCCACTTCTTCACATTCTTGCGCGCATGCTTCAGCGCGCTCACCGACGACATGATGTCGGTCATCATCGACAGCGGCCGCGGCCGGCCGCCGAAGTCCGTATCCATCGCGGCCACCAGATCGTCCTTGTTGTCGATCACGAGATCGATGGCGCGGTTCAACCGATCGATACGGGTCTCGACGGGAACGAAGCCCTCCTCGAGGAAGGCGCGGCGTTGTTTCTCCAGGACCGCGAGCATGTCCTCACGGGTGGGCTCGGACGTCTTGGCACGGATCTGATCTGCGACGGCGCTCATGAGTTCTCTCCTGTTGCGGCCAGTAGCGAGGAGGTGTGGCCAGTCGCCGCAGCTGGCGGCGAGTCGCGGCGAGTTGCGTGCCGGCGACGCCCGCGGCGGGTGCCGGCGGCACCGTTCCCCTGCATCGGCACTACCCCTCTGTTACTCCGATCATACCGCCCGAGCCACCGCTTTTCAGCTGCGCGGCCGATGGCAGCGGCGAGACGATGCGCTAACATTGCGCCCCGTTCCGGAACGAGCGAGAGCAGACAGTGCCCCAGGACAGAACTCCCGTCATCGTCGGTGCCGGCCAGTACACCCAGAAAGACGTGGCTCCCGAGGACGCCCTGCCGCCTGTGCGCATCGCCGCCGAGGCAGCCCGCGCCGCCCTGGCCGCCGCGGGCGCGAAGGGCAACCTGGCCGCCGCCCTGGATACCATCGCCGTCACCCGCACCTTCTCCGACTCCACGCCCCGGCGCAGTCACGACCACGGCCGCGCCACGAACCCGCCCCGCAGCCTTGCCCGGCACCTCGGCGCGGATCCCGCGCGTGCCGTCTACTCCGAGGCAGGTGGCGAGGTACCCCAGCGCTACGTCAACGAGTACGCCGGGATGATCGCCAGCGGCGAGGCGGACGCCGTGCTGCTCGCCGGCGGCGAGGCGATGGCCACCGAGAAGGCAGCGCGCCGGGCCGGCCTCACCCTGAACTGGCAGGAAGAGGTGGAAGGCCAGCTGGATGACAAGGGCTTCGGCGTCATGTTCGTCGACCCCCGGGAACTCGCTCACGGGATCGGCTTCCCGGTGCAGACCTATCCCCTGTTCGAGCAGGCCATCCGCGGCCGGCGCGGACACCGCATCCGCGACCACCTGGCCGCCATGGGACGGCTGCTGAGCCCGTTCACCGCGGTGGCCGCCGACAACCCCTACGCCTACTTCCCGCGCCGGCGCAGCGCGGAGGAGATTGCCACGCCGTCCGGCGAGAACCCCTTCATCGGCTTCCCCTACACGTTGCTGATGAACGCCCGTGACGGCGTCGACCAGGGCGCGGCGCTGGTGCTCACCTCCGCGAGCAAGGCCGACGAACTCGGCATCCCGGAGGACAACCGCGTGTACCTGCACGGCTGCGCCGACCTGCGCGACAAGCTGCTGGTGGGCGACCGGGTCAACTACCACAGCTCTCCCGCGATCCGGCTGGCCGGTACCGAGGCGCTGGCGATGGCCGGCATCGGCATCGACGATATCCGCTATCTCGACCTCTACAGCTGTTTCCCGTCCGCGGTGGAGGCGGCGGCCGAGGCATTCGGCATCGCCGAAGAAGACTCGCGCGGCCTCACGCTCACCGGCGGCCTCCCGTACTTCGGCGGCCCGGGCAACAACTACACCATGCACGCCATCGCCGAAGCCTGGGCGCGCTGCCGCGACAACCCGGGCGAGTACGCGCTGGTGAACGGCAACGGCGGCTATCTCACCAAGCACTCCATCGGTGTCTACTCCACCCGGCCGATCGAGCGCGGCTGGCAGCGACCGGATGCCGCCCCCCTGCAGCAGGAAATCGACGCCATGGAGAGCCCGGGCCGGGAGCACAGACCCGAAGGCAGGGGCACCATCGAGACCTACACGGTGGTGTTCGGGCGGGAGGGCGCCGAGCGCGGCATCGTCATCGGCCGACTGGATGAGAGCGGTGCCCGATTCATCGCCAACACGCCGGCCGATCCGGCACTGCTGACGCGCATGGTTGACGAGGAGTTCCTGAGCCGGGGCGGCAGCGTGTCCGCGGGCGACGTGGTCAACACGTTCACGCCCGACTAGTTCACGTGCGGCTGACAGCGCCCGGCAGGGCGGGTTAAATCCTGCTCATCGGCCGTCGGGTGCGGTCGCGCGAAACACGGTCGCCGGCGCTCCGGTCCGCAGCGAGTACGACACCCCGGCAGGCGCGAAAAGGCTCTCGCCGCGGGCGAGTCCGAGCAACCTGCCGCCGCTCTCCAGCGTGAGGTCGGCATCCGCGGCAGTCACGATCAGGATGTCAGCACCGTGCGCGCGTCCGCCGTGCCACTCGCCGCCGGACGGCAGGTCGATGCGGCGCAGCTCGAACTCCTCGGCCGGCGTGCGGTAGACCGCCTCCACGCCATCCCGCTCGCCTCGGATCACCTCCGCCTCGCCGCCCTCGAAGGTGACCACGTCCAGCAACTCGTCCACGTCTACATGCTTCGGCGTCAGCCCGCCGCGCAGCACGTTGTTGGAATTGGCCATGAGTTCCATGCCGGTGCCGCGCAGATAGGCGTGCAGGTTGCCCGCCGGCAGGTAGATGCCCTCGCCGGGGGCGAGCCGTACCAGGTTCAGCAGCCACAGCGAGAACAGCCCCCGGTCGTGATGGCCGTCCCGCGAGAACTGCCGATCCGCCTCCAGCGTCCAGTAACCACGCTCGCGGGGATCCGACGGGGCCTCGCGGCGCAGCCGCTCCAGGAGCGGCGCCAGCGCGGCATCCACGACGCCCTGTCCCGAAGTCATCAGCCGGCGGTAGAGCGACTGCAGCCCGGCGGACGTCGGCTCGAACTCCGTGAACAGCGGCGCGAACTCGGGCACCTCCGCTGGCAGAGCCGCGATCTCCGCCAGCGGCCGAAAACCCCGCAGCGCAAAAAACTCCGTCAGCGCCACCAGGGCCTCGGGCTTGTGGTTGGTGTCCTTGTAGTTGCGATGGGGCGCCGAGAGGGGAATCCCGCAGGCCTCCTCGCGCGCAAAGCCTTCCTCGGCCTGCGCCCGCGTCGGATGCGCCTGGATGGACAGCGGCACCGCCGCAGAAAGTACCTTGAACAGATAGGGCAGCTCGCCGTAGCGACGCGCCGCGGCCTCGCCGAGCACCCGGCCGGGGCAGGCGGCCACCAGGCGGTCGAGCCCAACAGTGCCGGAGCCCAGTTCCACCTTGGAGGGCAGCTCCGGATGGGCGCCCAGCCAGAGCTCGGCGTAAGGCTTGCCGTCCGCGTTGGGCTCGCCGATCAGGCCCGGGATCAGATCGGTGCTGCCCCAGGCATAGTGCTGCACGCCGCCGTGCAAACGCAGGACGCCCGGACCCTGGCAAAAATCAGTCAGGTCTCTCATCGCCGGCGCTCTTGCCACCGCTCTTGCCACCGCCATTGCCGCCACTCTTGCCGGCAGCCTTGCCAGCGGCCGCCGGCTTCTTCGCGGACTCGTCCGCGGGCTTCGTGTGCAACCGGTTCATCGCCTGCTGCATGCCCTTCTCGAACAGCGTCGGCATCACGTCGGCGGCCCGGTCGACGGCCTCACGGATCAGCCGCTCCTCACCGGCCGGCGCGCGCCGCAGTACGTAGTCGGTGACCTCGTCCCGGTGGCCCGGGTGGCCGACGCCGATGCGCAATCGCGGATACTCCGGACCGATGTGCCGGGAGACATCCCTGAGACCGTTGTGGCCGCCGTGGCCTCCACCCTCTTTCAGCCGCACGTTGCCGGGCGGATGGTCCAGCTCGTCGTGGGCCACCAGGATCTCGCCAGGCTTCAACCGGTAGTAGTCCATGAAGGCGCGCACCGGCCCGCCGCTGCGGTTCATGTAGGAGTGCGGCTTAATCAGCCACAGCTCGCCGCCGTCCACCCGCACGCGGCAGGCCTCGGCGTCGAAGCGCTTGTGATAGGCGAAGCTGCCGCCGTGGCGCCGGGCCAGCTCGTCGACGAACCAGAAGCCGGCGTTGTGGCGGGTGTCTGCGTAGCGGTCACCCGGATTGCCGAGACCGACGATCGCCTTCACGGGAGGATAGTCCATGACTTCGGCATGTTAGCGCGATTCCCCCGGTGCACAAGAAGTACGCACAAGAAAAAGGCCGCACGCAGCGGCCTTTTCCGTGGAGACGAAGTGAGCGGATCAGTCTTCCTTCGAAGACCCGCCCTCGTCCTCGTCCTGTTCCTCTTCGCCGACGCGCGGCACTTCGCCCGCCTCCGGCTCTTCGCCTTCCTCGCCTTCCTCGCCTTCCTCTTCCTCGATGACCTGGCGCGGCATGTGGATCGAGACGATCACCTGGTCCTCGGCGTCTTCCTGGGCCAGCTCGACGATCTCGACACCCTCGGGCACCTTGATGTCGGAGAGATGCAGCATCTCGTCCATGCCGAGTTCGGCCACGTCCACGTCGATGTACTCGGGCAGGTCCTTCGGCAGACAGCTGACCTCCACCTCGTTGTACTGGCGGAACAGCACGCCGCCTTCCAGCTTCACGCCCTTCGCCGACTCCTCGTTGAGGTAGTGGATCGGGACGTTCATGCGGATGGCCTCGCCGGCGACGATGCGCTGCAGATCCAGATGCAGGATCTTGTTCTTTGCCGGGTGGCGCTGGATGTCCTTGAGGATGACTTCCTGAGCCTTGTCACCCACCTTGACGGTCAGCACGCTCGAGTAGAAACGCTCGCTCTCGGACTGCTGCAGGACCTTGTCGTGGTCCAGGGTGATGGCCCTTGGCGGCCGGTCGCCGCCATATACGATTGCGGGGAGCTTACCTTCGCGACGCAGGCGGCGGCTCGCACCTTTTCCCTGGTCTTCCCGGTAGTCCGCAACCAGATCGTACTCTTCGTTCATGAGCTTTCTCCGGTCGGATGAAAATTCGCCGGTAAGCCTTGCGACCAGGCCCGCCGGCGGACCCCTCCACGAGGGGCCGCGAATAATACCGGAAGCCGGGAGCTTTGTGTAGGAGGGCCTTCAGGCCCGACCTCGCTAGTCGAGGTACAGCGAGCTCACCGACTCCTCGTCGCTGATGCGGCGGATGGTCTCGGCCAGCAACTCCGCCGTGGAGAGCTGGCGGATGCGGGTGCAGGCGGCGGCTTCCTCGGACAGCGGGATGGTGTCGGTGACCACCATCTCGTCCAGTTCGGAGTTGGAGATGCGCTCCACCGCCGGGCCCGAGAGTACCGGATGGGTAATGTAGGCGACCACACGCACGGCGCCCTTCTCCTTCAGCACCGACGCCGCCTGGCACAGGGTGCCGGCGGTATCCACCAGATCGTCGATCAGCACGCAGGTCTTGCCGTCGACGTTTCCGATGATGTTCATCACCTCGGCCACGTTCGCGCGCGGCCGGCGCTTGTCGATGATGGCAAGATCCGTGTCGTCCAGCCGCTTGGCCAGGGCCCGGGCGCGGACCACGCCGCCGACGTCCGGCGAGACCACCACCTTGTTCGGGTATTTCTGCTTCCAGGCGTCACCGAGCAGGATGGGCGAGGCGTAGACGTTGTCCACCGGGATGTCGAAGAAGCCCTGGATCTGGTCGGCGTGCAGGTCCACGGTCAGCACCCGGTCCACGCCGGAAGTGGCGATGAGTTTGGCCACCAGCTTGGCGGTGATCGGCACCCGCGAGGCCCGGGGCCGGCGGTCCTGGCGGGCGTAGCCGTAATAGGGGATGACGGCCGTGATACGCGACGCCGATGCCCGGTGGCAGGCGTCCACCATCACCAGTAGCTCCATGAGGTTGTCGTTGGAGGGTGGGCAGGTGGGCTGGACGATGAATGTGTCCCGGCCGCGGATGTTCTCGAGTATCTCGACGCTGGTCTCGCCGTCGGAGAACTTGCCCACGTGGGCCTTCGCCAGGGGTATGCGGAGATGACGTGCGATATCGGCCGTCAGCTGGGGATGCGCGTTCCCGGAGAACAGCGCCATACTGCGAATATCCACCCGATCCTCCCTTTGCCCGTCTGTGACTCTTTGTTATTGCTCTTGTTGACGGGCGCAGTGCCTCTATGCCCGGCGACGATGGCTGGGGTGGCAGGATTCGAACCTGCGAATCACGGGATCAAAACCCGTTGCCTTACCGCTTGGCTACACCCCAGAAACCCGAACGCCGCCGGCCGCGCCGACGCGCGCATTGTCCCGAGCCTCCCCGGGGGTGTCAACGCGCCACCTCAGCGCACCGCGCCGGCGCCGAAATTCCACTCCTTCACCACGATGGTGAGGCGGATATCCGCGCTGCGGGCCCGGATCCGATAGGGCAGCATCACCCCGGCCGCGGCGCGGTAGTCCGGATACTCCACCCGCCAGCCGGCCTGCTCCAGCCGGGCCAGCCATCCCTCCGCCGCCACCTCGGTGTCCGCCGGGCGGGCCGGGTCCGGCAGTCCCCGGAGCCACCAGGACAGGCTCGCCACGGGGATGGACCAGCCGTAAATCTCGCGCAGCTCCTCCTCCGGCCGGGTCAGGGCCACGGTGCTGCCGTCGGAGGCGGTCAGGATCAGCCCGTACGGGCCGCCTTCCAGCCGGATGCCGCCGGCGCCGAGCGGACCGCGGATGGACACCGTGACGTCGCCATTGTCCTGACGCCAGTCGAGACTGCCGCTCTCGGCCTGGTCGCCGGCCACCAGCGCGATGCGCCCGCCGGCACGCCAGGTGTCCACCGCACCCAGCACCTCCCGGCGCTGCTCCCAGCCCTCCAGCGGCGGCAGGGTCAGGGTCGGCCGGGCCGCACAGCCCGACAGCAGAACGCCCACGATGCCGAGCGCAGCCAGTGCGGGCAGACGGGGCACGGCGGGATCAGCTCTCCGTGGACTCGGACGCTTCCATCAGACGCTGCAGCGTGTCGCGCAACGGTTCGCTGCCGGGGAATTCGTCGTAGGCCTCCTGCAGAATCTCGCGGGCCTCCGCACGCCGGCCGAGGACCCAGAGAGTCTCGCCGAGGTGGGCGGCCACCTCCGGGTCGCGGATCATGTCCCAGGCCCGTTCCAGATACGGCAACGCTGCCTCGGGCTCGCCCTGGCGGAACAGCACCCAACCCATGCTGTCGATGATGGCGGCGTTTTCCGGCTCCTTCTCGAGAGCGCGCTCAATGAGTTTGCGCGCCTCCTTCAGCCGGTCGGTGCGGTCCGCCAGCGTGTAGCCGAGCGCATTCAGCGCCGTGGCGCTCTCCGGGCGCAGTGCCAGCGCCTCCCGATAGCCCTCGACGGCGGCATCCGTCTCGCCGCGGGCAAGCTCCACCTCGGCGCGGCTCAGCAGCAGCCCGAGTGACGGCGGTTTGGCTGCCAGTATCTCGTCGTAGGCGTCCAGCGCCTCCTCGTAACGCTCCATGGCTTCCAGCAGCTGGGCTTCGGTGAAGCGCACGTCCAGCGCCTGGCGGGGATTGCGCCGGGCGAACCGCTCCAGCTGGGACAGCGCGCCGTCCGCCTGACCCAGACGGGTCAGGATCACACTCACCCGCTGCTGGGCGGCGAGTTGCAGGCCGCCTTTGCCCACCTGGGCGTACAGGCGCATGGCCTGCAGCCAGTCCTCGCGTTCCTCGGCGATCGTGGCCAGATAAAAGAGTGCCTCGTGGGTGTGCTCGCCACTCTTCAGCACTTCCGAGAAATCCGTCCAGGCGGCTTCGTAGTCACCCTGCTGCAGGCTGATGAGTGCCGTGGCACGCCAGGCATCGGCCTGCCCGGGCTCGTCCTGCAGCATCCGGTTCACTACGGTGCGCGCCTCGTCGGGCCGGTCCGCGCCGGCGAGGAACAGGGCGTAATCCAGCCGCAGGTCCAGATCTTCGGCATCGGCCAGCGGCGCGGCGGTCTCCAGCGCCGCCTCGGTCTGCTCGTCCGCCTCCAGCGCGCGGGCCAGCAGCAACGTGGCGCGGGGTTCCTCCGGCGCGAGTCCCCGGGCCCGCCTGGCGTAGGCGATCGCGGTCTCCGCGTCATCGGCGCGCAGGGCGGCGCTCGCCGCGGTAGCCTGGGCGTAGGCATTGTCTTCGTAGGCGTCGGCGAGGCGTTCGGCCACCGCGAACGCATCCTCGGGGTGGCCTTCCTCCATCAGTACCGTGACCAGCTCGCGGAACGCGGCATCGTCGGCGCCGTCGGCGGCCGCAGCCTCTTGCAGGTGCCGAGCCGCCTCTTCCACCTGCTGGTGCTGCAGCGCCAGACGGCCGGCGCAGCGCCGGGCCTCGGCGTCCTGCGGCGCGAGCTCCACCCAGCGCCGCGCAGCCTCGTAGGCGACGCGATCGTAGCCGTAGTCGAAGGCCGTCCGGGTCGCCTGGCTTGCGGTCTCTACCGACTCCCCGGCCCGTGCCGCCTTCAGGTATTCTTCGACCCCCGTGGCGTTCTCGCCCCGCTGCAGGGCGATCTCGGCCATGAGTATGTGGTAGGTTCGATCCTGCCCGTCGGTGGACTCGGGGGTCGGTTGCGGGGTGCCGGCGCAACCCGCCGCAAAGGCGGCCAGAAACAGAATCTGCAGCGTGGCGAGGGCCGGGACCCCGCCTCGACGCGGGAGGGTATGTGTGTCTAGCATTCGGAAATCCCTGTCGGTGACCCGGTGGGCCGCTTCGGGCAGATCACCGGCAGTTCGCTTATCATAAGCGCTGCGTGAACCAATCCGAATTATTGATTCCTTCAGATGCCGTTTTTCATCCTGGGCATTAACCATAACACGGCCCCGGTCGATATCCGTGAGCGGATCGTGTTCGACGAGACCGTGCTGCCCGATGCGCTGAGCGAATCGGGTTCGCTGCCCGGCGTCCGCGAGAACGTGATCGTCTCCACGTGCAACCGCACGGAGATCGTCTGCGACCTGGAGAGCGAGGCCGAGATCGGTCTCGTCGAGTGGCTGCACAACTTCCACGGCATGGACGACCGCCTGGCAGAGTGCCTGTTCCAGGCTCGGGACGACGCCGCCGCCCGGCACCTGTTCCGCGTGGCCTGCGGGCTGGACTCGGTGATCCTCGGCGAGCCCCAGATCACCGGTCAGCTGAAGGACGCCTTCCGCCACGCCCAGGGCCATGGCCGCGCCGGGCCACGGCTCACCCGGCTGTTCCAGCACGCGTTCTCGGTGGCGAAGAAGGTACGCACCGACACCACCATCGGCTCGAGCCCCGTGTCGGTGGCCTATGCCGCCGTGTCGCTCGCCCGCCAGATCTTCTCCCGCTTCGACAAACACACGGCGCTGCTGGTGGGCGCCGGCGAGACCATCGAGCTGGTCGCCCGCCACCTGCACGGCCACGGCATCGGCCGCCTGTTCATCGCCAACCGCAGCCTGCCGCGGGCGCGCGCGCTGGCCGCCGAGTTCGGCGGCTTCGCCCTGCCGCTCTCCGAGCTGCCCGGCACCCTGCCCGAAGCCGACATCATTATCAGCTCAACGGCGAGCCCCGACCCGCTCATCACGGCTGCCGATATGAAACGGGCGCTGGAACTGAGGAAGCGCAAGCCTATCTTCGCCTGCGACATCGCCGTGCCCCGGGACATCGAGCCAGAGGTCGGAAATTTCGAGGACGTCTATCTCTACACCGTCGACGACCTGCAGGGCGTCATAAACGACGGCCTGCAGAGCAGGAAGGCGGCCGCCGACGAGGCCGAGCGCATCATCGAATTCGAACTGGAGCGCTTCCGCAACGCCGAGCGGGTGCTGGATGCCGTGCCCATCATCAAGTCCATCCGCGGCCGCGGCGAGGAGCTGAAGCAGGAGGTGCTCGAGCAGGCCATTCGCCGGCTGTCGAATTCGGGCGACCCGGAGGCGGCGCTCCGGTATCTGGCCTCCACGCTCATGAACAAGATGCTGCACAAGCCCAGCGAGCGGCTGCGTCAGGCCGGCGAGGAGTCCGACGAGGCCATCATGCTCTCGGCCCGCGAACTCTTTGGTCTGAACGACGACAAGAAGAATCGCTCCTGAGGCCGGCCGCAGCGACGGCCGTTCCCCGTGAAAGACAGCATCGAACAAAAGCTCCAGGGTCTCGCCGACCGGTTCGAGGAACTCGCCGGACTGCTCGCCGACCCGGACGTCATCGCGGCACAGGACCGCTTCCGTGACTACTCCAAGGAGTACGCGCAACTGGAGCCGGTGATGTCGTTGTTCCGCAGCTACCGTGAGCTCGTGGACGACCTGACCGCCGCCGAGGAGATGGCGAAGGACGCCGACGCCGACATGCAGGCGATGGGCCGCGAGGAAATCGAGCGCCTGGAAGAGGAACGAGAGAGTCTGGAGCGCGAACTCGAGCTCGCCCTGGTGCCGAGAGACCCGAAGGACGAGAGCGACGTCTACCTCGAGATCCGCGCCGGCACCGGGGGCGACGAGGCGGCCATCTTCGCCGGCGATCTCTTCCGCATGTACTCCCGCTACGCGGAGGACAAGGGCTGGCGCGTCGAGGTGCTCTCCGCCAGCGAGGGCGAGCACGGCGGCTACAAGGAGATCATCTGCAAGGTGAGCGGCCGCAACGTCTATGCGCAGATGAAGTTCGAGTCCGGCGCCCATCGGGTGCAGCGGGTGCCGGAGACCGAGTCCCAGGGGCGCATCCATACCTCCGCCTGCACCGTGGCCGTGCTGCCCGAGGCGGAGGAAGTGGGCGAGATCGACATCAACCCCTCGGAGCTGCGCGTGGATACTTACCGGGCGTCGGGAGCCGGTGGCCAGCACGTGAACAAGACCGACTCCGCCGTGCGCATCACCCACCTGCCCACAGGCATCGTGGTGGAGTGTCAGGACGAGCGCTCCCAGCACAAGAACCGGGCGCGGGCGCTGTCGCTGCTGCAGGCGAAACTGGTGGCCGCCGAGGAAGAGGCACTGGCCACCGAGCGGGCCGAGACCCGCAAGCTGCTGGTAGGTTCCGGCGACCGCTCCGAGCGCATCCGCACCTACAACTATCCCCAGGGCCGGGTGACCGACCACCGCATCAACCTGACTCTCTATAAACTGGACGAAGTGCTGCAGGGCAGCCTGGACCCGATCATCGACCCGCTCACCCGGGAATACCAGGCCGACCAGCTGGCAGCCCTGACGGAACACTGAGGAACCGCATCGCCATGGACGCGCGGCAGCTCATCGACGCCATCGGCACCACGCCGCTGATCCGGCTGAATCGCGCGTCCGAGGCCACCGGCTGCGAGATTCTCGGCAAGGCCGAATTCATGAACCCGGGCGGCTCGGTGAAGGACCGGGCGGCGCTCGGCATGGTGCGCCGCGCCCAGGCCACGGGGGAACTCAAGCCCGGCGGCACCATCATCGAGGGCACCGCCGGTAACACCGGTATTGGATTGGCCATGGTCGGCAATGCGCTGGGCCATCCGAGCATTATTGTGATGCCGGATACCCAGAGTAGGGAGAAGATCGACGCGCTGCGCGCCTACGGCGCCGACGTTAGGCTGATCCCCGCCGTGCCTTTCCGCAACCCGAACCACTTCGTCCACGTCTCCGGCCGCATGGCCGAAGACATGAACGCCAAGGAACCCGGCAGCGCCTTCTGGCCGAACCAGTTCGACAACACCGCCAACCGTGACTACCACGCCGAGACCACCGGCCCGGAGATCTGGGACCAGACCGACGGCGAGGTGGACGCGTTCATCTGCGCCGGCGGCACCGGCGGCACGCTGGCCGGCGTCTCGCAGTACCTGAAGGCCTGCAAGCCGGAGGTGAAGATCGGGCTCGCCGACCCCGGCGGCTCCGGGCTCTACCACTACTACACCGAAGGCGAGATCCGCATCGAGGGCAGCTCCATCACCGAGGGCATCGGCAACTCGCGCATCACCGCCAACCTCGAAGGCGCCGAGATCGACCTGGCCTACCGGATCATGGATCAGGTGGCCATCCCGCTCGTCTACGACATGATCCGCGAGGAAGGCCTCGTGCTCGGCGGCTCCAGCGGCATCAACGTGGGCGGCGCCATGGCCATGGCGCGGGAGCTGGGCACCGGCCACACCATCGTCACGGTGCTGTGCGACGGCGCCATGCGCTACCGGGAGCGGCTGTTCAACCGCGCGTACCTGGAGTCGAAGGGCCTGTCATTGCCTGACTGGCTGGAGACCCTGTAGGAGGGCCTTCAGGCCCGATCCCGATTATGAACTACGCCTGGCACGACCTCATCGGCAACGCAGGCGTCGCGCTCATCATCCTCGCCTACCTCCTGCTGCAGCTCGACCGGCTGAGCAGCACGGCGCTCACGTATTCGGTGATGAACGCGCTGGGCGCCGCGCTGGTCATCATCTCGCTTTATTTCGACTTCAATCTGTCCGCATTCGTCATCGAGGCGTTCTGGGTGGTGATCAGCCTGGTCGGAATCGGACGCTGGTGGATGAAAAAGGCAGGCGAGGCACCCTGACGGATCGTAAACTGTGACGAGAACGATCGCGCGATACTCAGATCAGCTCCGGGGACGATGATCTGCGCGATGAGTGTGAGTCAGTAGCGCCGCACAGGATGCGGTCTGGCCCGTGACCGCGGCAGTTGCCGGGAGGTTATCGCCATGCAAACACACGAGAAGATCAGCTACGTCGAGTTTCCCGCCAGGCATCTGACCGCCACCAAGGCATTCTTCGAACGGGTGTTCGGCTGGTCTTTCGTCGACTATGGCCCCACCTACACATCGTTTTCGGCGGCAGGTCTCGACGGCGGGTTCTACGAGGCTGACGTCGCCGCATCGACGGACAACGGCAGTGCCCTGATCGTCCTCTACAGCGAGCGTCTGGAGGAGACCCAGGCCAAGGTGGAGGCGGCAGGCGGTCGAATCGTCAAACCCATATTCTCTTTTCCCGGGGGGCGCCGGTTCCACTTCACCGAGCCTAGCGGAAACGAGTTCGCGGTCTGGGGAGAGGACGCGGACGCGTGAAGGTCATCTTCTACGTCGCTGCGACTCTGGACGGATATACCGCCGGACGGTCCGGCAGCTTGGACTGGTTCGCGTGCGTGCAGGGTTCGTGACCCGGCGCGTGATGCCGCTCTGCCTCCACCCATTATTCGTAGCTTGTGGTACTTTTTGCCTATGGCGCACTTGGTTTCCTCATAAAAGTACTTTGATCCGGCTTCGGGCCAATTTGAGGATGACGATGGATCCGTGAAACTCCTCGGCCATAACAAAGTGCAAGCCGATGATCTACTCGTTGCTGCGATACTCGGTGCATTGAAGAGCGAGGCAGCATTTTCTGATGTTGAATTGAGGCAAATACTTGATGAGTGGTCATCAGAGCCACTTTATTTGCGTTCACCTTTCCAGGAGGAGTCAATCATGAAGAACTTCAAAACAGTAATGTTGTCCGTTATGTGCATCGTCGCTGGATACTTTCTACTGCTACCGACACAAGGGTATACGCATTGCCAGATTCCCTGTGGAATATACGATGACGCTGCCCGGGTTCAGTCAATGCTTGAAGATGCAGCTACCGTTGAAAAATCCACTAAGTTGATTGCAGAGTTGTCCGGAAAGTCTGACGCGCAATCTCGAAATCAAATGGTTCGCTGGATCATGAACAAAGAGCAACATGCTCAAAAGATTATTTCTACGATCAGTGATTATTTTCTGACGCAACGTGTAAAAGCCGATCAAAAGGATTATGCAGAGCGTTTGGCAAAACACCACGCTGTCATAGTTGCGGCAATGCAAGCCAAGCAGAACGCGGATGGCAAATACGCGAAATCTTTAAAGGAGAGTATCGAAGCCTTGCGAACATACTATCCTGAGCATGAACATGCCGAATAACCCGTAGTCGACCTCGACTAACTTTGATTCTCCCTCTCGGATCTGCAGCTCCAGCGGCGTACTGACGGCAATCACCCGTAAGCTATACTCTGCGCTCGCAGGGAGAGAGGGATCGGCCCATGTCCGCCGACGGAACGGTACTGCACAACCTGATGCACCGGCGCGTGCCGCAGATCGTCGGCATGTACATCGCGGCGTCGTGGCTGGTCATCGAGCTCGGCGACTGGGTCACCGAGCGTTCCGCCCTGCCGCCGAGCCTGACCTCCTACGTGTTCGTCGCCATGCTCGTGATGCTGCCGGCGGTGATCCTGTTCGCCTACAACCACGGCGCACCGGGCAAGGACCGCTGGACTCGTACTGAGCAGGTGTTCATTCCGCTGAACGCCGCGGTCGCCGTCGGCATACTCTACTTCACGGGGCCTTCGCTGCTGGTGGAGGCGGCGACAGAGACGGTGCAGGTCACGGACGAGACCGGAGCCGTCCGCGAGTTCGAGGTGGCCCGGCAGGGCTATCACCGGGAGGTCGTCGCATTCTTCTGGGAGAATCAGTCCGGAGACAGCGAGCTGGACTGGCTGAGCTACGGCCTGCCGTTCATGCTCGCCCACGACATGAACCGGGTATCACCGGTAATCACCGTGGAAACGCCGCTCGACTCCACCTCCATGAAGAGCGAACTCCGGGACCGCGGCTACGACACGCTGCGCGACGAGCCACCCGCACTGCGGGTACAGATCGTGAGAGACCGCCGCAGCGCCGCGTTCGTCACCGGCAGTTTCAGGACCGACGGCGATACGCTGATCATCACAGCCACGCTGATCGACGCCGAGTCCGGCGACGAGATCGGCACCCACACGGTGTCTGCCGACGACTGGCTGGCCGGCGTCGACGACGTCAGCGAAGCCCTGCTTGATTACCTGGACGTCTCGCCGGGCGAGAACCGCAGCGACGACCCGATCGCGCAGCATCTCAGCGACTCACTCGAGGCGGTGCGTCACTACACCACCGGCCTGGTCGCGATCGGCCTGAACAACGACTTCGAGCAGGGCATCGCCGAACTGAGCCAGGCCCTCGAGGATGACCCCAACTTCGCCGAGGCCAGCGGCGAACTCTCGGTGTCCCATTACCTGGCAGGCGACATCGAATCCGCCCGGGCAGCGGCCGCAGCGGGCCTCAGGAACAGCTACCGTCTCTCTGAGGCCAGCCGCTTCGTGCTGAGAGCCAACCGTTACGTCTTCGACGGCGATTACGAACGCGCCCTGCGGGTGCTCGACATGTGGACGGAGGTGCAGCCGAACAGCACCAAGGCCTACGAGCAGCAGGCCCGGCTGGCACGGCTGCAGGGCGGCGACGCGGGGCTCGCGAAGGCGCGAGCCGCCTACGACCGGCTGCTGGAACTCGACCCGCTGGCAGTCGGGGTCTATCGGCAGATGGCCGGCCTGGAGCAGCAACGAGGCGACTACGAGGCAGCCGCAAATTACCTGCGGCTGTACCTGGAGAGCCGGCCGGACAGCGCCGGCGCCCACCAGCAGCTGGCCGCCGTCTACCAGGCTGCCGGCGAGCTCGACAAGGCCCGGGCATCGCTCGAGGATGCCGCCGTGCTGGCGGACGACCCCCGCGCCTCGGAGCTGGCGCTGGCCCGCATCGAGGCGGCCCGGGGCGACTACGCCGCGGCGGAACAGCGTCTCGCCGCGCAACTGGGCGACTCGCTCAACCCGGAACAGCGGGTCGAAGTGCTCAGCGCCCAGACGGAGATCGCGCTGGTGCGCGGGCAGATCGAACGTGCGCTGGCGCTGCACGCGGAGATCATCGAACTCAGCAGGACATTCGTGCCGCCGATGGTGCGCCTGATCAACCTGGAGAACCAGCGCTCCAGCCTGCTGCTGCTGCTCGGACGGTTCGACGAGGCGCTCGCGAACGCCGACGCGATTTCCGCACAGCTGCAGCCGCCCTTCGACTCGTTCATGAACTTTACCTACACGGAAATCCACGCGCGCACCGACGACCGCGAGGCGTTCCGGGAGCGTGCGGCGATGAGCCGGCAGTCGATAGGCCAGTACCCCGAGGTCTTCAAGTCGTTCATCGCCACCGAGACCGCGAAGATCGCGATCTGGGACGGAGACTTCGAGACGGCCATCAGGGAAGTGGACCGCGCGCGGGAACTGCTGGACAAGTCCATCCTGCAGGTGCTGGTCGGCAACCTCAGTTCGTCGTCGGTCTACGTCGCCATCGCGGAGCTGTACCTGGAGGCTGGTGCGCCGGATAAGGCGCGCAACGTACTCGAACGAGTGCTGAAGGTATTCCCTGCCTACGGTTTCGCCAAACTGACGCTCGCCAAGCTCCATATCGGCGAAGGTGACCCGGCGACCGCGAGGCCTCTGTTGAAATCCGCGCTCGAAGTCTGGTCGGCTGCCGATGCCGACTACGTGCACCGGCAGGAAGCGGAGGAGTTGCTGGCTGCGCTGTGATCCCCGGTGACGCTGAGCGTTCCGCGCCGCGCCACGATCACGAACTGCGCCGCGCAGTCCCGGCGTGAGGTGCGCATAGAGCAAGTTCGGCTGACCGGCCAGGCTGCACTCGACATCCCGGTCAGCCACGTGGAGCGATGACCGACGGTGCTGAGACTGGCACTATCCCGACAATGAGCCTCATCGAGATACTCGCCCTCTTCGGCATCATGGCGTCGCTTGCCGCCATACCGAGCGCCAGTGTCGCACTCGTCGTGACGCGGTCGGCGACGTTGGGTGTGGGTAATGGGGTAGCGGTTTCCGCGGGAATCGTTCTGGGTGACCTGGTCTTTATCGGGCTGGCGGTGTTCGGTCTGTCCGTACTCGCAGAGACCCTCGGCAGCCTGTTCCTGGTCATCAGGTATCTGGGGGCGATATACCTTCTCTGGCTTGGCTTTTCGCTGCTGAGGACGAAACACGGGACCACCGTGCCGGCAAACACCGGTAACGCACGTGCAAGTCTCGCCGCCAGCGTTCTCGCGGGCTTTGCTCTGACCCTGGGAGACGTCAAGGCCATCCTGTTCTATCTCAGCCTTTTTCCCATTTTCGTTGACTTGTCTGCGCTTCAGGCCGGAGACGTGGCGACGATCATGTGCATCACGGTCGCGAGCGTCGGCGGCGTGAAGATGCTGTACGCGCTATCGGCGCGAAAGCTCGCGATGATGGCGAAAGAACTGAAGTTCGAGAGCGCCGCCAGGAAGACGGCGGGAACCATCATGGTCGGGGCCGGGAGCTATATCATTGCGAAAGCGTGACTGTGCGCAGCGGGCGCGCCCGTCCGCGCCCTCATGCGGGGCGGATGTGAATGGACGCTGAGTACAGCGCGATAGCCCGTCGCCTCGGCATCGGATCCGTATCACTCGTCGCAGCCTTGCTTCTGATGTATGCCATCACGCTCGCTGCCGGCTTCGCTTCGCTCGAGTCCGCTGACCAGCCGATCGGCGATCCGTATTTCACGCTGCTGGAGGTTCTGATCCTCCTGATGACGCCTGCGATGGTCCTGCTGATGGTCGCGGTTCATGCTTGGGCGCCCGCGCGACGGAAGGCGCTCAGCCTCGCAGCGGCGATCTTCATGGCCATTGCGGCGGCGCTTACCTGCGCGGTGCACTTCGCGATCCTGACTCTGAGTCGGCAGGCGGAGTTTGCGGCGCACGAGACTCTGCCGCTCCTGCTCTCGTTCGAGTGGCCTTCGCTGGCATACGCCCTGGACATCCTGGCGTGGGACGTGTTCTTCGCGCTCTCGATGCTGCTCGCCTCCACCGTGTTCAGCGGGAGTCCGCTGGCGCTCTCGATCAGGGCGGCCATGCTGCTGAGCGGGGGCCTCGCCCTGGCGGGTCTGAGCGGTGTCGTGACCGGCAATATGGCGCTCCGCAACATCGGCATCGCGGGCTATGTGGGCGTGTTCTTCATCGTCGTGCTGCTGCTGGGCGGACTGTTTTACCGCAGCGTAACGGTGCAGGCCGAGGACACGCGACGGCCCGGCGCCGAAGCGTGACGTCCTCCCGCAAGGTAAGCTGGGGCGTCCGTCCCGCTGTCGGGGCCGCTCGAGGAGACACGTCATGAAAATTCTGCGCGTGATTCTTGCCGTCGCCGCCGGTGTGTTCATCGGCGGAATCGTCAACATGGCGCTGGTGATGCTGGGATCGGCGATCGTGCCGGCCCCCGCAGGCGTGGATGTCACGAATGCCGAGTCGGTCGCGGCATCCGCTCACCTGTTTCAGCCAAGGCATTTCCTGTTTCCCTTCCTCGCGCATGCCGTCGGCACGCTGGTCGGCGCCATCGCGGCGCATCTCTTCGCCGGCAACCACCGCAACGCCGCCGCGTGGGCCGTCGGCGCGGTGTTCTTCGCGGGCGGCATCGCGGCGGCGCGGATGATACCGGCACCGACCTGGTTCGTGGTCGCCGACCTCGTGCTGGCGTATTTCCCGATGGCGTTCGCGGCGACGAGGATCGGTAGCGCCGTCAAACAGGCGGTATGACTGCACGCCGCCGCGTCCTCGCCTTCGCGGTCGACTGGCTGGTCGTGGTCATGTGGGCCGGCGCCCTGTTCGGCGCGGTCATGGTCGCGAGCGATTTCGCGCCGCCGCGCCCGGCCGATCCCTGGGCCGCCCAGATGATCGGCTTCGTCACGATGACACTCCCGGTAACGCTCTACTTCGCCCTGTGCGAGAGCTCGCCGATGCAGGCGACCCTCGGCAAACGCGCGCTCGGGCTGCGGGTGGAGAGCGGGTCCGGCAAGCGGCTCTCCGTCGGCGCGGCCCTGCTCCGCAACGCCGCCAAGTTCGCGCCCTGGGAGTTCGGTCATACCGTGGCGCAACAGGCCGTCTATTCCGGGGAAGGCGGCTTCCCGGCCTGGGTGTGGGTGCCGGCTGCCGTGGCAGTGGCCGGGCCCGTCTGGTGGCTGGTCACGCTGTCGACCAGCGGACGCACGCCCTATGACCGCTGGTCCGGCGCGCGGGTGTTGCCACGGTAACCGCTCACTGGCCGCCGTTCGCCGGGGACAAACGGATCCTCCTGACCTCCGGTAACGGTCCGGCCTGTCCGCAACGGGGTATACTCGGGCACACGCGGCACCTGATCGCTCAGGCGCCGGGCAAAATAATCAACAACAAACAGGGACTAATCCTATGCATATTCGCAAGTTATCGCCGGCGGTATTGCTGGCTTTCGCCTTCGCCCTGCCGCTATCCGTAGCGGCAGACAATCACGAATCACCGCCGCCGCTGACCGATGTCTGGATCATGGTGCCGAAGCAGGGAATGGAAACGAAATTCGAGGCGGCTCTCAAGGCCCATGCACAGTATCGCGTGGACCAGGGTGAGTCCGCCGAGTGGACGATCTATACGCCCGTCGTCGGCGACAAGATGAACATGTACCAGATCCGCTCCTGTTGCCACGACTATGCCGGCATCGACACGATCAACGCCGAGGCGATGGAGAAGGGCCTGTCGGCGCACTGGAACAAGAACGTGCACCAGTACGTGGACCACTATCACCACTACCTCGAGCGCAACGACTGGGAACACAGCCACATGCCCGAGGACGCCGGCCCATTCCGCTACTATTGGGTCACCAGCTGGAAGTGGAAAGTCGGCGCGGGCCAGGGTCCGGACGATGCTCGCAAGCGCTTCAGTACCATCGCAAAAGAACAGGGCTGGGCCGATGAGGATCATCAATGGCTCTGGCTGTCGCGGATCGGCGGTGAACCGACTCTGATGCTGGTCACCCCCGCGGAGAACTGGGCGGATATGGAACCGTCGGATCCGTCCTTCTACGAGTTCCTGGCCGGGAAATTGGGCTCGTCGGAGGCCGCCGACGCTCTGTTTGCCGAGTTCGAGTCGGGATTCACCGATTCCAGCGATACGGTCTGGATGGAACGCGATGATCTGAGTGCATCTGCCGAGGACTGATCGACCGGACTGACCAATCCACTGGCATCGCCGGGAGCCCGTACCGTGCCGTGACGCAACATACGGCAATCCACGCGGTACCGCTCCCGGCGAGTCTACCTTGGGAGCCGACAGCGAGGCCATGTTCGAGTGACGAGGCCGGACGACAGGATACTGATCTTCGGCAACTCCGGCTCCGGCAAGTCGACGCTGGCCCGGCAGCTGG
The DNA here is from genome assembly GCF_040706615.1 of Lentisalinibacter sediminis. Taxonomy (NCBI): domain Bacteria; kingdom Pseudomonadati; phylum Pseudomonadota; class Gammaproteobacteria; order Woeseiales; family Woeseiaceae; genus Lentisalinibacter; species Lentisalinibacter sediminis. The sequence goes on from NZ_JAPDRF010000003.1 coordinate 657,889, forward strand.
CCGATGAGGGGGGCCTGGCGCATCTGGACCTGGACACCCTCGCCTGGCTGCCGGAGCCTCCCCCGCGGCGGGCGCCACTCGCGGATTCTGCTCGGCAGATCGAGGCATTCATCGGCCGTCATGCCGGCTGGGTCATCGAGGGCTGTTATACGGACCTGCTGGAGGTGGCCGCACCGTTCGCCGCCAGGGCGGTGTTCCTGAACCTCGACGTGGAGCGGTGCGTGGCCAATGCGAGGAATCGCCCGTGGGAGCCGCACAAGTACGAGAGCAAGGCAGCGCAGGATGCGAACCTCGACATGCTGATCGGCTGGATCCGGGACTACACCGAACGGGACGACGTGTTCTCCTACCGCGCGCATCGGGATTTCTACGAACGCTTCGCCGGCGAGAAGCGGATGTATACCGACAATCTGCGACGGGACTTGCCGCAACCGTAGGCTGATGACTACCCGCAACTATCGGATTATCGCCGTCGCGGTCCTCGGGATATCCCCGGGCCTGCTGATCGCGCCGCCGCAGCCGACGGCAGCCGGCGAAGCGGACAAGACGGTCACTGCCGAGCGTTCCTACCAGCGCTGGAGCCGTGCGTATCAGCTCAGGCCCCGACGCCCCACGGACCCGCTGCGCGAAACGAACATCTCGGACAACGAGGTGCGGCAGATCGAGCAGGCGACGAGGGCGGTCTTCCCGACCGCACTCGTCAACATCTCCGGCGTCACCAGCGGGTGTCCGTGCGAGGACGGACCGGACTGCACCGACCAGGTCTGGGTCGTGGCATGGCACTCGGAGGAGTCTCACGGCCTGAAGCTTTCCCTGATCGGCGGAGAATGGGTCATCGGCCCCGTTCAGCGCTGGTGGCTGCAGTACGAGTCACTGGGAGACCGATACGATGCACTCGGCGCGCTCGACACCGAGGAGAAGTGGGCCGCCGCGCGCGGCCTCATGCGGGAGCGCATGAGCCTGATCGAATCCTTCCCCGAGTGCGAACCCGGACCGGCTCGGGCCGGGGAACAAGATGACCGGGGATAGCGCGAACCGGGTGCGACTCAGGCTGAAGGTGGTACCCGGCGCCAGCAGCGCGGGCGTCGTCGGCTGGCTGGGTCCGGTGCTTAAAGTCCGCGTGACGGCACCGCCCGAGAAGGGCAAGGCGAATGCCGCCGTGACCGCACTGCTCGCCGCGCAACTCGGCCTGCCCCCGGCCGGCCTCAGGATCGTGTCGGGTGGCGGCTCGCCGAGCAAGGTCGTCGAGATCGAGGGGGCGAGCGAGGCGGATGTCCTGCGGCAGCTCGGCAAGGCCGGCGACTGAGCAGCCGTTCAGTCGGGCTCGCCCCGTTTCCGCTTCAGCGCCGTGACCTGCCTGACCTGTTTGGCGAATTCCCGGTCACTGCGCCGAGTCTCCGCGAGCGTAGCCGTGTGGCGTGCGCTCTCGCGCTGCAGTTTCCGGTAGTTCTCCAGCCGGCGCTCGTCCAGCTGCCCGGCCGCGATCGCGTCACGCACTGCGCAGCCGGGTTCCGACCCGTGGCTGCAGTCGGCGAACCGGCATTGCCGGGCCAGCGACTCGATTTCCTCGAACACCGCGCCCAGCGCGCCACCGACGTCGGCGACCTTCAGCTCTCTCATGCCTGGCACGTCGATCACGACGCCTCCGTCCGGCAGCCGATACAGCGACCGGGAGGTTGTCGTATGACGCCCCTTCTTGTCGTCTTCACGGATGGTTGCCGTCGCCGCCACACCCCCGCCCATGAGCGTGTTCAGTATCGTCGTCTTGCCGACACCGGACGATCCCACCAGCGCCACCGTCGTCCCCGGCTCGATCCAGGCACGGAGTTCGCCGAAGGATGCTGCATCCAGCGCGTTCAGCGTGACGACGGGGATGCCCGCCTGCACGCTCCGGGCCCGGACCGCGTAGGAATCCGCATCCTCCGCGAGGTCCGTCTTGGTCAGCACGACGACGGGCTGCACGCCGGCCTCCCTGGCGAGCGCCAGATAGCGCTCCAGGCGTGATTCCCTGAACTCTTCGTTGCAGGAACTGACGACGAACAGGATGTCGACGTTCGCGGCGATCAGCTGCAGCTCGGCCTTTGCGCCAGCGGCGACGCGCCGGAAGAGGCTCTTGCGCTCCAGCACGCGGTCGATCCTCGATCCGCCGCCGGAGAGCACGACCCAGTCCCCGACGGTCGGCCGGTCCTCCGGTGGAGCCGACGGGTAGTCGGCGGGCAGCGGCAGCGTCTTCTCGCCGGCACCGTCCACGACTCGGAGCACCGACCGCTGCACCTGAGAGACCCGCGCGATGCGGCCATCCTCCAGTTCCTCCACCGTCGTGTGGGCGACGAAGAAGGGGGTCAGGCCGAGGTTCTGCAATTCGCTGTTCATGGGAAGTCCCGGGATAATGGCGGCATATTAGCGCTTGTGCGATGCTCCCGACACACAGGCCGGGGACCCGATGATCGAATTCAGAGACCTGCGCGCATCGGACCAGTCGGCCCTCTGGGACTGGCTGCACATCGCTTTGTGGGACCCGCCGCCGGCCGGCCTGCGGCCCAGCGAGGTGCTCGACGATCCCGGCGTGCGCATCTACGCCGAAGACTGGGGGCAACCGACCACCGATATCGGCGTCGTCGCGGTGGTGGACGGCAGCGACGCCGGCGCCTGCTGGATGCGCGTGCTGCCCGAGGGCGTCGGCCTGGCTTCCATCGACGACACGACGCCGCAGCTCGGCATCGCGCTCGAACCGCCGTATCAGGGCCGAGGCCTCGGTGAGCCGCTCATGCGCGAAGCACTCGGCCGCGCGTGGCGAGCGGGCCACGAAAAGGTATCCCTGACCGTGCATCCCGAAAACCCGGCCATCCCGCTCTACGAGCGCTGCGGCTTCGAGAAGGTCGAGATCCGCCGCGGCTATCACCTCATGGTCGTGACCCGGCCGTAGTCACGTCATCACCAATGGAGGAGTCCATCATGCACACCGGATCCTGCCTCTGCGGCGCCGTCACCTTCGAGGTGGCCGGCGAGCTCGCCACGCCGGAAGCCTGCCACTGCTCCCAGTGCCGCAAGCAGTCGGGCCACTACTGGGCGGCAACCGAGGTCCCGAGCAGCCGTGTCACCCTCCGCGGCGAGGACCACCTGACCTGGTACCAGGCCTCGGAGAAGGCGCGGCGCGGCTTCTGCTCCAGCTGCGGGTCGTTCCTGTTCTGGGACGCGATCGGGAAAGAGGAATTCGGCATCGCCATGGGTGCCTTCAACGGCCCGACCGGCGTGAAACTCGGCCTGCACATCTTCGTGGCCGATAAGGGCGACTACTACGAGATCGGCGACGGCCTGCCGCAGAATCCGCAATGACTACCACGCTGACGGGCTTCGTCTGCCCGGATGCCGGTAAGTAGTACTCCGGAGTTTGTCGGTGGCGGCGGCCTTCTAGACTTTTCGGTGCAATTCACCGTCAAGGCAAGGAGTCGCTTCACATGGAAACGAAATGCTTACCGATCGCGACACTCCTCCTGGGATTCGCTGGCGCCGCCACGGCCCAGACGGCCGACGAACCCGTCGAACCCATCCGCCCGCCGCAGGAGATCAATCTCGCCCAGGCCGAGCTCGGCAAAAAGCTGTATTTCGATCCGCGACTGTCGAAGTCCGGTTTCATCTCCTGCAACTCCTGCCATAACCTCAGCATGGGCGGTACCGACAATCTCAAGACATCCATCGGCCACGGATGGCAGGAAGGGCCGATCAACTCGCCGACGGTGTTGAACTCCAGTCTGAACGTCGCCCAGTTCTGGGATGGGCGCGCGGCAGACCTCAAGGAGCAGGCAGGCGGCCCGATCGAGAATCCCAAGGAGATGGCGTTCAGTCATACGCTCACTGTCGACGTGCTGGCTTCGATCCCCGGGTATGTCATCGAGTTCGAGCAGGTATTCGGTAGCGAGAAGATCACAATCGACCAGGTGACTCAGGCGATCGCAGAGTTCGAGAAGACGCTGGTAACGCCGAATTCGCCGTTCGACCTTTGGCTGCTGGGGGAGGAGGACGCGATCACCGAGTACGAGTTGTCCGGGTACCAGCTGTTCAAGCAGAGCGGCTGTGCCGGCTGCCATTACGGCGAGGCCATGGGCGGCACCTCGTTCCAGAAGATGGGTATCGTGGAGCCTTATATGACCGAAAATCCTGCCGTTGGACGTGCCGCGGTCACCGGCAAGGATGCAGATCGATTCCTGTTCAAGGTGCCGACCCTGCGCAACGTGGAACTGACGTATCCGTACTTCCACGACGGCGAGGCGGAGACGCTCACCGAAGCCGTCGACATCATGGGCCGGCTGCAGCTGGGTCGGAAGTACACCAAGGACGAGAACGCCAGGATCGTCGCTTTCCTGCGGACGCTGACCGGCGATCAGCCTTCATTCCAGCTGCCGAACCTGCCGCCGTCCACGGATGAGACGCCGAAGCCCACGCCGTTCGAAGATTGAGGGTAGGAGGGCCTTCAGGCCCGAAAGCGTATCGCGCCTGAAGGCGCTCCCACAGGGTGCCTGTAGGAGGGGCTTTAGCCCCGATTCTTCTAATGTATCGGGCTAAAGCCCCTCCTACGAGTCCCTCCTACATCGTCAGCGCCTGTTTCAGGTCCGCGATCAGGTCGTCCACGTCTTCGACGCCCACCGACAGCCGGATGAGGGTGTCGCTGATGCCCAGCGCCTCGCGCTTGTCCTTCGGTATGGAGGCGTGGGTCATGATGGCCGGGTGCTCGATCAGGCTTTCCACGCCGCCCAGGCTCTCGGCCAGGGCGAACACCTCGCAGCGCTCGAGGAATCGGCGGGATTCCTCCAGGCCGCCCTTCATGAAGAAGGTGACGATGCCGCCGCCCCCGCGCATCTGCCGCACGGCCAGTTCGTGCTGGGGATGGCTCGCGAGCCCCGGGTAGACCACCTCTTCCACTTCGCCGCGGCCGACCAGCCACTCGGCGATGGCGCTCGCGTTGTCGTTGTGACGCTGCATCCTGAGTGCCAGCGTCTTCACGCCGCGGAGCGCGAGAAAGCTGTCGAACGGTCCCGCAATGGCGCCCACCGAGTTCTGCAGGTAGGCGAGGCGCTCCGCCAGCTCGTCGGTCGCGGCCACGGCGATGCCGCCCACCATGTCCGAGTGGCCGCTGAGGTACTTGGTGACGGAGTGCACGACGATGTCGCAGCCGAGTGCGAGCGGCTGCTGTCCCCAGGGCGTGGCGAAGGTGTTGTCAGCCACCAGCAGGCAGTCGTGTTCCCGGGCAATTGCCGCCACCGCCTCGATGTCCACCAGCTTCAGCAGCGGATTGCTGGGGCTCTCCAGCCACAACATGCGTGTCTCCGGCCGGACGGCGGCGCGGATGGCGTCGCAGTCGGTGAAGTCGACGAAATCGAAGTCGAGATTCGCGGAGCGCTTGCGCACGCCGTCGAACAGCCGGAAGGTGCCGCCGTAAAGGTCGTCCATCGCCACTACGTGTGAGCCGGCATCCAGCAGTTCCAGCACCGTGGCAATGGCTGCCATGCCCGAGGCGAACGCGAATGCGCCCGCGCCGCCTTCCAGGTCCGCCATGCAGCGCTCCCAGGCCGCTCGGGTCGGGTTCTGGGTGCGCGAGTACTCGTAACCCTGGTGTTGGCCGGGGCTCGATTGCACGTAAGTGGAGGTGGCATAGATCGGCGGCATGATGGCGCCGGTGGAGGGATCCGGCGACTGGCCGGCGTGGATGGTCCGCGTCGCGAAGCCGTGCTTCCTGTCGCTGCTCATGTCGTCGCCACCTGTCCGCTCTGCTTGCGCAGGTAATTGAGTACGTCCGATCGGGTGATCAGGCCCAGGAACTCGTCGCCGTGGGTGATGGCCGCGTAGGGCTGCACCTGCAGCATCGCCACCAGATTGTCGACGCTGGTGTCCTTGTCGAGCCGGATGAAGGCAGTCTGCATGGCGTCAGCCACCGCCGCATGCATCAGCTCCGGATGGCCGAAGACAAAACGGATGATGTCGTCCTCCGTGAGCACACCCACCAGCCTGCCCTCCTCCATCACCGGCAGCTGCGAGATGCCCGCGTTGCGCAGCCGGTTGTGGGCGGTGGTGACCACGTCGGATGGACCCACCGTGATGGTGGCCTGCTCGCCGTGCAGGCGGCCGACGAGGTCCCGCAGGTCGCCATAATGTTCCCGGCTGATGAAGCCGTTGTCCTCCATCCAGAAGTCGTTGTAGAGCTTGGAGAGATACTTGTTGCCGGTGTCGCAGGCGAAGGCGACGACACGCTTCGGCCCGGTCTGCGCGCGGCAGTAACGCAGCGCAGCCGCCAGCAGCGTGCCGGAGGACGACCCTGCCAGGATGCCCTCCTGCAGCAGCAGCTCTCGGGCCATGGCGAAGGACTCGGCATCCGGGATGGTATAGGCCGCATCCACGTCGGAGAGATCGCAGATGGACGGGATGAAGTCCTCGCCGATGCCCTCGACCAGCCAGCTGCCTTTCTCGCCCAGCTCGCCTGTCTCCACGTAGTCCGCCAGCACGGAGCCCTCGGGATCGGCCAGGATCATCTTCACGCCGGTCTCGTGCTCACGGAAGTACTTCGACATGCCCGAGATCGTGCCGCTGGAGCCGACACCCACCACGACCGCGTCGAGGTCGCCGTCCATCTGCTCCCAGATCTCCGGTGCCGTCGTCCGCTCGTGGGCCAGTGGGTTGTCCGGATTGCCGAACTGGTTGATGAAGTAGGCACCCCGCTCGTCCGCGATACGCTTGCCGAGGTCCTGGTAGTACTCCGGGTGGCCCTTGCCGACGTCCGAGCGGGTGAGTATGACCTCGGCGCCCATGGCGCGCAGGTTGAAGATCTTCTCCTGGCTCATCTTGTCCGGCAGCACCAGCACCAGGTGATAGCCTTTCTGGGCGGCCACCAGCGCGAGCGCGATGCCCGTGTTGCCCGCCGTCGCCTCCACGATGGTGTCGCCGGGGTTCAGGTCGCCGCGCTTCTCGGCCTCCTCGATCATGGAGATACCGATGCGGTCCTTGATGGAGCCGCCGGGGTTGGCGAGTTCGAGCTTCAGGAACAGCCGGCAGGGGCCGGTGTCGAAACGGCTCACCTCGAGCATCGGCGTGCGGCCCACCATTTCCAGCACGTTCGAATAGATTTTCATCAGGGCTTCCCCTTCCGGAATGGGCGCCATTCTACGCCATGAGTACGCGGCGGCTAGCCGGCCGGCCGCCCGGCCGGTAGCATGCGCCGCCAGAGCGGGAGCGCGGCGGACACCGCGGCCGGGGTGGCACATGAAAGAGCGCATGAACAATGGGGCGGACGACATCGGCGGCTGGCTCAGGCGCGCCCGGGCGGCACTGACGGACGTCTCGGACAGCCCGGCGCTGGACGCTGAGCTGCTGCTCGCACGCGCCCTCGGCCGCGACCGCAGCTGGCTGATTGCACATCGGGACGATGCGCCCGACGCCGGGGCAAAGGCACAGGCCGATGCGTGGCTGGCCCGTCGCCTCAAGGGCGAGCCGCTGGCCTACATCACCGGCACGCGGGAGTTCTGGTCGCTGGAACTCGCGGTGACGCCCGCCGTGCTTATCCCGCGCCCGGACACCGAGATCCTGGTGGAACGAGCGCTGGAGCTTATCCCCCCCGACGAAGGCTGCCGGGTGCTTGACCTCGGCACCGGCAGCGGCGCAATAGCCATCGCCATCTCCAGCGAGCGGCCAACGGCCGAGGTGACGGCGGCGGATGCCAGCGCGGAGGCGCTTACCGTCGCCCGGCGCAATGCAGCCCGGCTCGTGCACGGGCGCATCCGTTTCGTCGAGAGCGACTGGTTCGAAGGCCTCGGCGACGAGCGCTACGACCTGATCGTCGCGAACCCTCCCTATGTCGAGGAACACGACCCGGCCCTTGCCGACGCGGGCATCGCCTTCGAACCCCGGCGCGCACTCGCAGCCGGCGCGGACGGGCTGGACGAAATCCGGCGCATCGCGACAGGCCTGCCCGCCCACCTGGCATCCGGCGGACGGGCCCTGATCGAGCACGGTGCCATGCAGGCCGCGGGCGTTGCGGGTATGCTCCGGGCCGAGGGTCTGGAGGTCGTCGCCTGCCGGCGGGACCTCGCGGGCGCCGACCGCGTCACGGAAGTGCAGCTCCCGGACGCCTGACAACCAGCAACAGGAGAGAGCGAGTGGTCATTTTCGAGACGAGTCTGGGCGACATCCGGATAGAGCTGATGACGGAGGAAGCACCCGTCACTACGGAGAACTTCCGCCGTTATGTGGAAGAGGGCTTCTACGACGACACCATCTTCCACCGCGTCATCCCCGGCTTCGTCATCCAGGGCGGCGGCCACACCGAGGACATGAGCCGCAAGCCGACCCGCGACCCGATCACGAACGAGGCCGACAACGGCGTGAAGAATCTGCGCGGCACGCTGTCGATGGCCCGAACGCAGGACAAAGACAGCGCCACCTCCCAGTTCTTCATCAACCTCAAGGACAACGCGTTCCTGGACCACGGCTCGCGCGACTTCGGCTATGCCGTGTTCGCGAAGGTGGCCGACGGCATGGACGTGGTAGACAAGATCGCGGCCGTCGAGACAGGCAACCGGGGCGGGCACAGCGACGTGCCCGTGGAGCCGGTGAAGATCGTCTCGGCGCGCCTCGAAGGCTGAGGACCAGGCCTTGAGCACACCGCTGCGTTACGCGCGGCACCTGCCGCTCACCGGGTTCGGTGCCGAGGGGCAGCGACGGCTCGCCACCACCCGAGTGCTGGTGATCGGCATCGGCGGCCTCGGCTGCCCGGTCGCGACCTATCTCACCTCCGCAGGCGTCGGCCAGCTGGTGCTGAACGACTTCGACACCGTCGACGAAACCAACCTCGCCCGCCAGTTCCTCTACAGCGCTGACGACATCGGCAAGCCGAAGGTGGAGATTGCCGCCGCCCGACTGCACATCATCAACGGCGCCGTGCGCCACGAGATGATCGACCGGCGGCTGGAGGGCGAGGCACTGGCGACTGCCGTCCGGGACGCAGACGTGGTCGTGGACGCCAGCGACAATTTCGCCACGCGTTTCGCCGTGAATGCGGCCTGCGTGGCCGCGCGAACGCCGCTGGTGAGCGGAGCCGCCATCCGCTACGAAGGTCAGCTGGCCGTCTTCACGGACTACGACAACCAGCCCTGCTACCGCTGCATCTACGAAGAGGCAGACGAGTCCCTGGAGGACTGCCAGGGCAACGGCGTGTTCTCCCCGGTGCCCGGCTTCATCGGCCTGGCCATGGCCGGCGCCGTCATGAAACTCGTGGCCGGCCTGCCCGTGCACGCCGGCGAGCTGGCACTCTACGACGCCATCACCGAAGAATGGCGGCGCATCCGCCTGCGCAGGCGCCCCGACTGCCCGGTGTGCGGCGGCCTCTGACCGACCCCGCAGCGGAACTCGTTGGCGCCTAGTCGGCGGCTTCGATCGCGGCCTCGAGCTGTTTCCCGGCGTCCGCGACGGCCCGTTTCACGCAGCGGGCGGTGCCCTGCACGCCCTCGCGCGTGACGGGGAACATCTGGTTCAGCCGCTCGCAGGCCCGTTCCGCGGTTTCCCGAATACGGCCGCGCAGCTGCTCGACGTCCTTGTGCCGGGTGAGATCGAGATCGGCGAAGCTCACCTGCCGGCTCAATTCGATGATTTCGGTCTTGGGCTGGCCGGGTCCGGCGGGCTCGACGGTGCGACGCTCGATCGGCGCCCGCACCACCACGATCTCCTCGATCACGTCGGCTTCATCGCCCTGGGCATACGCCGGCGTCACGACGGCGCCCGTCGCCAGGACTGCCGCTGCCGGCAGCAGCGCGCTCAGTGTCAGATACCGGTGAATCCTCATCTTTCCCTCCTTGGGGTTGGTTACTGCCCCTCATCTCCACTGTAAGTCCGGGAGCGCGATGAGGGTCAATAGGGGATACTGACTAGGCACCGGTTCGGCACGGTATACTGCCGCCCTTCCAATGAGCCGAACACCGGAGGAATTCATGCTTCGTCGTCGCCTGCTGCCAGTATTCGTTCTCGTCGCAGCCGCCGCGGCCGGCGTTCCTGCCGCCTCTGTCGCCGCCACCAAACTCGTCCACGCCGGCACGCTGCTGGCGGTGCCCGGCCAGCCGCCGGAGCGCGAGCGGACCCTCGTGATCGTCGACGAGCGTATCAGCGAGGTGAGGAACGGCTACGCAGACCCCGCCGACTTCGAGGGAGAAGTCGAGGTGGTAGACCTGAAGGACTATTTCGTGCTGCCCGGCCTGATGGACATGCACGTACACCTGCAAGGCGAGCTCGGCCCTGAGAACGACAGCGAGGCGCTGCGTCTCTCGCCCCAGCAGTTACAGATGCGCAGCGTCATGTACGCCATGCGCACCCTCGAGGCCGGTTTCACGACGCTGCGCGACGTCGGCAGCTCCGAGCAGGAGATGTACGCGCTACGCGACGGCATCGAGAACGGCTGGATCGAGGGGCCGCGCATCATCGCCGCCGGCGGCGTCGGCATCACCGGCGGACACGCCGACGTGAGCGGCATGAAGCCGGAACTGATGGAGTTCTACACGGATGCCTCGATTTGCGACGGCCCCTACGACTGCCGCCGCGCCACCCGCGATGCCATCAAATACGGCGCGGACCTGGTCAAGATCACCTCGACGGGCGGCGTGCTGACCGACCGCGCCACCGGCACCGGCCAGCAGATGGAGATGGACGAACTCCGCGAGGTGGTGCAGGCCGCCAACCGCATGGGCCGCAAGGTGGCCTCTCACGCCCACGCGGCCGAGGGCATCATCGCCGCCCTCGAAGCCGGTGTGGACAGCATCGAGCATGGCACCTACGTCAACGACGAGGCCATCGCCCTGTTCCGCGAGACCGGCGCCTACCTGGTGCCCACGCTGCTGGCCGGCGCCACGGTGAAGCAGATGGCCGAGGAGTCGGATTTCATGCGTCCTGCCATCCGCGAGAAGGCCATCCGTGTCGGCCGGGAGATGAAGAAAAACTTCGGCAAGGCCTACCGGGCTGGCGTGAAGGTGGCCTTCGGCACCGACAGCGGGGTATCCAGGCACGGCGACAACGCGCAGGAAGCCGTGCTCATGGTGGGGGCCGGCATGAGCGAGGAAGACGTGATCGTGGCCGCCACCGTCAACGCCGCGGACCTGCTCGACATGACGGACGACCTCGGCACGCTCGAGACGGGAAAGTACGCCGACATCATCGCGGTTGACGGCGCGCCGCTGGACGAGATCGCCGAACTGCTGGACGTCGACTTCGTGATGAAGGGCGGCAAGGTATTCAAGACGCCGTAAGCGACTGTCCGGCGAGATGTGGCGCCGTTACCGCATGGTGACCGCGACCTTGCCCGTCGCCTTGCCGGACTTCCAGTACTCGATGGCAGCCGGGAGCTCGTCCAGGGAGAACGTCCGGTCGACCACGGGCGTCAGCACGCCGTCTCGCATCAGTTCGCCAAGGCGGACCGCATCGTCCCGTGTCATGTAGGCAAGCATCGTGCCCACCTGCTGGTCGACGAACGGCGACATCAGCGCGGAATCGATCATCGGTTTGAGCGGCGCGAACCAGTCGCCCTTGGGACCGCCCACGATCACCAGCCGGCCATCGGGCTCGAGGACCCGCGTATTCGCCCGTACGGAACGGTTGCCGACGAGGTCGATTATGACGTCGTAGCGACGCTCGCCGTCCGTATAGTCCTGCTGCCGGTAATCGATGACGTGATCGGCGCCGATGGATCGCACCAGGTCCATCTTTCCTGCGCTGCAGACGCCGGTGACCTCGGCGCCCATGGCGTGGGCGATCTGCACGGCGAAGGTGCCGACGCCACCGGACGCGCCATTGATCAGGACCGCCTCGCCGGGCTCCAGCGCACCGTGATCCCGCAAAGCCTGGATAGCGGTAAAGGCCGCGATGCCGACGGTAGCCGCCTGCTCGAAGGAGACGTTCGCCGGCTTTGCCGCTACGGCGCCGTTTTCGCGGACGGTGAGATATTCTGCGAACGACCCGGCTGCGCCGCCGAAAACTTCGTCGCCGGACGAAAATCGCGTCACATCCGCCCCGACCGCCACCACGGTCCCCGAGAAATCCGCGCCGAGCCGTATGTCATCCGGCCGGCTCAGCCCGGTCATGAGCCGCATGAAATAGGGCGAGCCTGTCATGAAATGCCAGTCGTAGGGGTTGATGGCTGCGGCGGCCACCCTGACCAGCAACTCGTCGTCGGCCGGCACCGGCCGACCGCGCCGCTCCAGGCTGAGCACCTCGGTAGTGCCGTAACATCGATAGACCCATGCCCGCATTGCGTCCCCGGCCTCGGAACCCGGCGGCGGCGTCGGGCAAGACGCCTCGTGGCTGAGCATGAAAGCGATGGCCGCCACCGTAACGACGAGAACGGCGACCGTTCCCGTCAGGATCTTGTAGCGGAGTTTCATGCGGCTCTCCCGGGCGACCACGAAAGGGGGGACCGCTGCATTCTAGCCCCTTCGAGACGAAAGGAGTAACGGCACCGGCGGCGGGAGGCGACCACGCCTGAAGAAAAGCCTAGTCCGGCGTCAGCACGAACAGCCCGTACTGCTGGTCGCTGACCACGAGATTGCCCGACGGCAGCCAGGGGTAGACGCTCCAGGCGCCTGAGAACTCGACTGCGTCGTCGTCCGGGTAGGTATCAAAGTACGCGATCTCCTGCAGCTCTCCGGCGGCGAGATCGCCGAATTCCAGTATGCGCAGGCCAGACGCGTAATTGGCCTGGTAGACCCGGTTGCTCCGCACGTAGAGGTTGTGGTCGATGGAGCGGGTCGGCGCCTCGTACGCAAACAAAAAACGGGGCGCATCGAGGTCCGAGACGTCGAACACATGGGTGCGCGTGGGAACGCCGCGGCGCGAGTCACGAGGCTACCCTCGTGAAGAAATCCGCGGTCTTCGCATCCGTGGGATAGAACGCTTCGATGCGGAGTTCGTCGGTCGTGACGTCCTGAGGCGTGCCGAAGGTCGACATGACGGAGAACAGGCTGAGCTCCAGGCCGTCTATGTTCAGCTCGAGGGGCAGGACGGGCAGCAGACTCTCCAGCACCGGACCCCCGTCCGCGACCGGCCCCGCCAGCTCGAGCAGTCGCGAGAACCAATTCTGCACTTTCGGGTCGTCGGTCGCCATCGCCTCGCTGCGCAGCCGGCGCACGAACGCCGGGATGACCTCGTCCCAGTTTACGATGAAGCGCCTGAGCCCCCGCGGATGCACGGTCAGGAGCGCGAGGTTCAGCGCGTCGTCGACGGCGACCTCCTCGATCATCGTCCCCGGATCGCCCCCCGCGCCCAGCAGCCTCTCCGCCGCCCGGTTCTGCATCCGCACGTTCCAGAGGCGGTCCACGACCACGGCCGGCAGCGGCTCATGGTGATCCAGGATGCGCTTCAGCGCCTGCAGCACCGGCTGCATGACCCGCTCGTCGAGCCCGCTTTCTCCGTATACCGGCGCGTAGCCGGCGGCGCGCAGCAGGACGTTGCGCTCGCGCAGCGGGATTTCCATGGCATCCGAGAGGCGCAGCACCATCTCGCGGCTGGGCGTACTGCGGCCCGTCTCGAGCCAGCTCACGTGGCGTTGCGAGACGTCCGCGGCCAGCGCAAGATCCAGCTGCGAGAGCTTCCTGAAACGGCGCCACTGGCGGCAGAGCGACGGAAAGTTCCGGGCTTGAACAGACGGCATAAGCACTCCCCCCGGAGCGTGACTATCCCCGCCGTGCCCTGCCGGTTCAATAACCTGCGAGGTAATTGCGGTCATCCACTCCCCCGAAGAGCATAGCGCGAAACTCAACCGAGGAGCGCGCAATGAACGATCGAATAAGGCATGGCCGAACACTTGCCACCGTCCTGCTGATCCCGTTCGGCCTGATTTCGGCTTACGCCGTGTACCGGGTCGGCTATACCGGCATCCTCGCCCATGCGCTGGACGGCCCGGCAGGCTGGCAGCTTGCCGCGGATCTGGTCGTCGCGCTGGTGCTGGTTCTCGCCTGGCTGATACCGGCGGCCCGACGCGAGGGCCGCAGTCCGTGGCCGTGGGTGGCCGTGACACTTTTGCTCGGATCGTTCGGTCCCCTGCTCTACCTGGTCACCGCGAAAGAGGGGCGGTCCGGGGCCGGCTGAACAGCCGGCGGGAGACGCGGCGGGACGTCGTTGTCAGTCGTCCCCGTCTGCGCGTCCGTAGGTGCGGACGAGGATGGCGAGCGGCGCGAAGACCACCAGGACAGCCGGCGCGCCGAACTGCGCATACAGCGCCTCCATGTCGCGCCAGACCATGGCCGGCAGCAGGATGGCGGCTAGGCCGAGCCCCACCCCGAAGCAGGTGCGGAGGAAATTGGTCAGCAGGACGGACAGAGGGGTGTGCGACGGTTCGTCGCCGCAGGACGAGAGGCGTTGAGCGGGGCCGTTAATCGCCATGGCGATGTCCGAGGCCGGGAGAGCGATGTCGACTTTCGTGGCGCATGGGACCCTGTATACCGCGGACGGCGTCGTCGATGCTCTGCACTGTTTCACAATTCGCGCCGATCCCCCGGTGACGGCACGACGAGACCGGCGATGGTCGCCGCCCGGAATCGGAATATCCGCTCGAGCTGGCGCCGCACCAGCGGCAGCAACGGCCCGGCCAGCGGGTGCCCGGGCAGTCGATAGGTGACCCGGTCGGTCATCCGCGTGCCGCCCTGCGCCGCCTCGAAAACATGCTCGTGGAACCAGGTGTGATAGGGCCCGCGCAGCTGCTCGTCGGCGAAGCGATGCGGCGGATCCCACACGGAGATGCGGCTGTGCCAGCCGAACGGCACGCCCCACAGGCGCAGGCGATACTCGAACAGTGTGCCCTGCTCGATCTCCACCGGCGTCGGCGTCACGATGCGGAAGCCGAGTTCGGGCGGTGTGATGCGCTCGAGGTTCTCGACATCGGTGAAGAAGGGAAACACGTCGGCGACCGGCAGGCGGAACCAGGTCTGAGTCTCCAGCCGATGCTCACCGCGGCCGAGGCGCGTGTGCCGGATGGCTGGGTTATAGTCGGTCGTCGGATGCGCTGGCTTCATACCGGGAGTGCTGCGGACGGATGGAAGGCGGGGAACTCATGATCCTCGGCAAATTGCTGCTGACGTTCGGCGTTCTGTTGGGCGCACCGCTGTGGCAGTTGTACACCTTGAGAAAGGAGCGGCTCCGCCGCAGCAAAGGTACAGGGAGCCCGGTCGCCAGCGCGGTCTCGAATGCGAGACCGATGCGCTCCGGCTGACGAACGGCGCCATCAGGCGGCCTCGTCCTCCGTGTCCGGCTCGTAGCCGAGAGAGGGCGCGAGCCACCGCTCGGCCTCCGCGAGGCTCATACCCTTGCGCCTTGCGTAGTCCGCCACCTGGTCGCGGCCGATCTTGCCCACCGTGAAGTAGTGCGCCTCGGGGTGGGCGAAGTACAGACCGCTCACCGAGGCCGTCGGCAGCATGGCCATGGACTCGGTCAGCCGCATGCCGATGCGCTGCTCGACTTCCAGTACCTGCCACAGGGTCAGCTTCTCGGTGTGATCCGGGCAGGCGGGATAACCCGGCGCCGGGCGGATGCCCCGGTATTCCTCGGCGATCAGTGCGTCGTTGTCGAGTGACTCATCCGGCGCGTAGCCCCAGTACTCCCTGCGCACCCGCTCGTGCAGATACTCGGCACCTGCCTCCGCAAGACGGTCCGCAAGCGCCTTCAGCATGATCGAGGAATAGTCGTCGTGGTCGGCCTCGAAACGTTGCACGTGCTCGTCGATGCCGAAGCCGGCGCTCACGGCGAAGGCGCCGACATAGTCCTGCCGGCCGCTGTCCGCCGGGGCGACGAAATCCGCCAGACACTCCTGGGGCTGGTCGTCGCGCTTCTTCTTCTGCTGGCGCAGGTGATGGAACCTCGCCAGCGGTTCCGCACCGCCGGCTTCCGGATAGATAGCAATGTCGTCGCCCACCGAGGCCGCCGGGAAGAAGCCGATGACCGCGCGGCACTCCAGCCAGTCCTCGTCGATGATGCGCAGGAGCATCGCGCGGGCATCGGCGTACAGCGAGCTGGCCGTCTCCCCCACTTCCGGGTCGTCGAGGATGGCGGGGAAGCGGCCGCGGAACTCCCACGCGTTGAAGAACGGCATCCAGTCGATGTAGTCGACCAGCGTCGCCAGCGGTATGCGCTCTAGGGTGCGCACCCCCAGCGCGTCGGGAGCGGGCGGCCGGTAGCCCTGCCAGTCGATCGCGTGACGCCGCCGACGGGCGTCCGCCAGGCCCAGCTCCGGTGCCTGCCGGGTCTTGCCCGCATGCATCTCACGCCGCCGCGCGCAGTCGGCCTTGATCTTCTGCACGAAGGCGTCACGCCCCTCGCCCACCAGCGACTGGGCCACGCCCACCGAGCGCGAGGCGTCCTTCACGTAGATGACCGGACCCTCGTAACGGGGATCGATCTTCACCGAGGTGTGCGCCGGCGACGTGGTCGCGCCGCCGATCAGTAGCGGGACGGTGAAGCCGAGGCGCTGCATCTCGGAGGCAACGTTCACCATCTCGTCCAGCGAAGGCGTGATGAGGCCGGACAGGCCGATGATGTCGGCGCCTTCCCGGCGCGCCGTCTCCAGGATCTTCTCCGCCGGCACCATCACGCCGAGATCGATCACCTCGAAGTTATTGCACTGGAGCACGACGCCAACGATGTTCTTGCCGATGTCGTGGACATCGCCTTTCACCGTGGCCATGACTATCGTGCCGTTGGAGCGCGACTCGCCGTCCTGCTCCTCCTCGATATAGGGGATCAGGTGGCCCACCGCCTTCTTCATGACGCGTGCCGACTTCACCACCTGCGGCAGAAACATCTTGCCGTCACCGAACAGGTCGCCGACCACGTTCATGCCGTCCATGAGCGGGCCCTCGATCACGTCCAGCGGCCGGGTGGCTGCGAGCCGCGCGGCTTCCGTGTCCTCGATGACGTATTCGTCGATGCCCTTGACCAGCGAGTGCTCGAGACGCTTCTCCACCGGCCACTCGCGCCAGCCGAGATCGGTCGTCGGCTTCCGGCCGCTGCCGTCGCCCCGGTATTTCTCCGCGATCGCCAGCAGGCGGTCGGTGGCGTCGTCGCGGCGGTTCAGCACCACGTCCTCGACCGCCTCGCGCAGTTCGCCCGGCAGGTCCTCGTAGATGGCGAGCTGGCCCGCGTTGACGATGCCCATGTCCATACCGGCGCGAATGGCGTGATACAGGAACACGGAGTGGATGGCCTCGCGCACCGGATTGTTGCCGCGGAACGAGAAGGAGACGTTGGAGACCCCGCCGCTCACGAGCGCATGCGGCAGTTCCGCCTTGATGCGGCGGGTCGCCTCGATGAAGGCGATTCCGTAGCCGTTGTGCTCCTCGATGCCCGTGGCCACCGCGAAAATGTTCGGGTCGAAGATGATGTCCTCGGCCGGGAAGCCGACCCGTTCCGTCAGTATCCGGTACGACCGCTGGCAGATCTCGAGCTTGCGCTCCACCGTGTCAGCCTGGCCGTCCTCGTCGAAGGCCATGACAATGACCGCCGCGCCGTAGTCGCGCACCCGCCGGGCCTGCTCGACGAACTCCGCCTCGCCCTCTTTCAGGCTGATGGAGTTCACGACAGGCTTGCCCTGGATGCAGCGCAGTCCCGCCTCGATGACGCTGAACTTCGACGAGTCCACCATGATCGGCACCCGGGCCACGTCGGGCTCGGACGCGATCAGATCGAGGAACGTGACCATGGCCACCTCGGAGTCCAGCATGCCCTCGTCCATGTTGACGTCTATGACCTGGGCGCCGTTCTCCACCTGCTGTCTGGCCACGTCCACGGCCGTTGCGTAATCGCCGGCCTCGATCAGCTTGCGGAACTTCGCGGAACCCGTGACGTTGGTCCGCTCGCCCACGTTCACGAACAGGTCGTCCGGGCCGATGTTCAGCGGTTCCAGTCCGGACAGGCGGCACTCCGGCGGGATCTCCGGCACGGCCCGTGGCGGGATGCCCTCGATGGCCTCGCGCAGGCGGCGGATGTGCTCCGGCGTGGTGCCGCAGCAGCCGCCGACCAGATTCACCAGCCCGGACTCCGCGAACTCGCGCACGACCGCAGCCATCTCCTCCGGCGTCTCGTCGTACTCGCCGAACTCGTTGGGCAGTCCGGCGTTCGGATGCGCGCTCACACGCGTATCGGCCACCCGCGACAGCTCGGCGACGTAGGGCCGGAGATCGGCGGCGCCCAGTGCGCAGTTCAGCCCGATCAGGAATGGCTGGGCGTGGCGCACCGAGTTCCAGAACGCCTCGGTGGTCTGGCCGGACAGGGTGCGGCCCGAGGCATCGGTGATGGTGCCGGAGATCATCACCGGGATGCGGCCGCCGCGCTCCCGCTCGATCTCGCGGACCGCATACAGCGCGGCCTTCGCATTCAGCGTATCGAAGATGGTCTCCACCATCAGGAAGTCCGCGCCGCCTTCCATGAGCGCGCGCGCCGCCTCGGCATAGGTCTCCACCAGTTCGCCGAAGCGGATGTTGCGCTTGCCGGGGTCGTTCACGTCCGGCGACAGGGACGCCGTGCGATTGGTCGGCCCGAGCACGCCGGCGACAAAGCGGGGACGGCCGTCGGCGGCCTCGAACTCGCCGGCAACGTCCCGGGCCAGCCGCGCCGCGGCCACGTTCAGCTCGCGCACGAGAGATTCCATGCCGTAGTCGGCCTGCGAGGGAGCGTTGGAGTTGAACGTGTTCGTCTCGATCACGTCCGCGCCGGCCTCCAGGAAGTCACGGTGGATCTGACGGATGAGCCCGGGCCGGGTCAGCGTCAGCAGATCGTTGTTGCCCTTGAGATCACGCTCCCAGTCGACATAGCGCTCGCCCCGATAGTCTTCCTCGGACGGGGAATGGCTCTGGATCATGGTGCCCATGGCACCGTCCAGGAGCACGATGCGCTCGGCGAGCAGTGCCTCCAGGCGTTCGAATCGGGTGCTGCTCATGGTCAGGCCGCCGTCGCGCGCTGCGGACGCACGCCCAGCGCATGGCAGATGGCGTAGGTCAGCTCGGAGCGGTTCAGGGTATAGAAGTGGAATTCGCGCACGCCGTAGCGCTCGAGTTCGCGGGCCTGCTCGATGGCCACGCTGGCGGCGATGAGCTGGCGCGTCTCCTCGTCGTCGTCCAGACCGTCGAAGCGGTGCACCAGCCAGTCGGGCACCGTCGCCCCGCAGCCCTCGGCGAAGCGTTGCAGCTGGGGGAAGCGGGTGATCGGCAGTATGCCGGGAACGATCGGCGCGGTGACGCGTGCAGCCGCGCAACGGTCGCGGAAGCGCAGGAAGTCCTCGATGTCGAAGAAGAACTGGGTGATGGCGCGGCTTGCGCCGGCGTCCAGTTTTCGCTTCAGGTTGTCCAGGTCGAAGGCGGCGGACGGCGCCTCCGGATGCACCTCCGGATAGGCCGCCACGGAGACGTCGAAGTCGGCCACCCGCTTCAGACCTGCCACCAGGTCCGCCGCGTAGGCATAGCCCTCGGGATGGGGCGTGTAGCCGTCACTGTCCTTCGGCGGGTCGCCCCTGAGTGCCACGATGTGGCGCACGCCGATGTCCCAGTACCGGCGGGCGATGTCGTCGATCTCGCCACGGCTCGCACCGACGCAGGTGAGGTGCGGCGCCGCCGTCAGGTCGGTCTCGCGCAGGATGCGGCTGACGATGCCGTGGGTGCGCTCCCGGGTGGAACCGTCGGCGCCGTAGGTGACGGAGACGAAGCGGGGGCGCAGCGGCGCGAGCCGCTCGATCGAGCGCCACAGCGTCTGCTCCATCTTCTCGCTGCCAGGCGGGAAGAACTCGAAGGAGACCGCGACGTCCGGGACGCTACCTCCGGCAGCCGGCCCGGGTGTGATGGGTGTCTGTGTCATTGCCATGATTTCATTGATCCTTGAGTTCCGGATCCTTCAGTCTCGATCCTTCGGTTTTCGATCTTTCAGGCGACCTGCCGTTGTGCCGACGTTGCGACGGAAACCAGCCAGGCCGGCTGTCGCGCCGGCACCGGGCGCGGCCGGCCGAGGGCGAGTCCGGCTTCTCCGGCCAGCCGGGCGATCCAGCGCGCCCGGGCCTCGGCGGAGGCTCCAACACTCTCTTCGGCCGAGCCGCCTGCGAGCGGCTCGATCAGGAGCAGCCGCCCGCCGGGCGCCAGCACCCGCGCGGCCTCGGCCACCGCCTGCTCCGGGGTGCGCGAATGGCCGAGTACCTCGTCCAGGATGACCGTGTCGAACGTGTCGTCGGCGAAGTCCAGCCGATGCGCGTCGCCGGCACGGATGGTGCAATTGCCGAGACCGGCCACGGCCAGTTCGGCCCGCGCCTGACGGCGCAGGTCGCCGTCGATGTCGACGCCCACCGCCCGGCTGGCGCGGCGGCCGAGCAGCTTGAGCATGCGCGCGCTGCCGGTACCGATATCCAGCAGGCGACCAACCGGCGCCGTCAGCACCGTATCCAGCACGGCCCGGTGCAGCCCGCGCTCCGCCTCGGTCAGCGGCGCTGCTTCCGGCTCGACGGCCGCCCGCCGCTCGGCCTCCGCGAGTTCCGCATCCCGGGCGAGCTCCGGCGCCTCGGCCGGCACCAGTTCCAGCAGCTTGCGCACGCGCACGGCGCCGGGGCCCGAGGCGGGGGTGCGGTAGTAGATCCAGTGGCCGTCCCGGAAACGTTCCAGCAGGCCCGCTTCGCAGAGCAGCTTCAGGTGGCGGGAGATGCGCGGCTGACTCTGGCCGAGCACACGCACCAGCTCGGAGACGGTGCTCTCCCCCCGATGGCACAGCGCCAGCAGACGCAGGCGGGTGGGCTCGGCCACCGCCTTCAGCGCTCGCAGGGTTTCCTCGAAGGGATCCGCCACGGTAGGCTCCAAAAGATTCAATATATAAAGATATCTTTATCTTTATTGCCAACCAGTCTAGCGCACCTTCCCGGCGCTGTCTCGACCAATTTGAAATAAGGGGGATAAAAGGGCGACGGAGCGCGAAGGGCCCGCGCCGCGTCAGTGGATGCGGGACGATGCCCGCTGGCCGCCGACAGAGAACAGGCGCTCGACGTCGATCGCGTCGAGCCGGCGCTCCCGGTTGCAGAATTCGCAGGTGGCCCGGATCTCGCCCTGCTCCTCCAGCGTCTCGCGCACCTCATCCTCACCCAGCAGGCGCAGCGCACGCTCGACCCGCTCGATGGAACAGCGGCACTCGAACCGGGTAGTGCGCGGCCGAAAGGCCCGCACGTCGTCTTCGGCGAACAACTTGCCGAGCAGCTCCGTGCCGATGCCGCCCCGCATCTCGTCCAGCCTCAGCGTATCGGCCATGAATCCCAGGCGCCGCCAGTCATCCTCCGGCAGGGGCGCCGCCGCGTCGGGCACCCGCTGCAGCAGCAGCCCGGCTGCGCAGTCTCCGTCGGCCATCAGCCACAGGCGGGTCGGCAGCTGCACCGAGCGCTCGAAGTAGCCCTCCAGGCAGGCGGCGAGCGACTCGCCGCTCGCATCGACGATGCCCTGGTAGCGGTCGGCCAGCACGCTCGACTCCACCGTCATCGCGCAGCGCGCACCCCGCGAGAGTTCCGCGAACCCGGCCTCCGGCGACACGTCCCGCGCCAGCGCCATGCCGCGCAGGTGCAGCTCGTTGGTGGACTGGACGACGAGCAGCTCGAGCGGCCCGTCGCCGGAAAGCTGCAGCGTGAGCTGGCCGTCGAACTTCAGCGAGTTGGCGATGAGCGCGGCGGCCGCGCTGGCCTCGCCGAGGACCCGGCCGACCGGCGGCTGGTAATCGTGGGTGCCGGACAGCTCCCGCCAGGTCTCGGCGAGATGCACGAGCGCACCGCGCACCGGCAGATGCTCGAACAGGAATGGTTGCAGCACGTCCCGGCTCAACGCGCGTCAGTCCCCATCCAGCGCGGCTTTCAGCAGGCGATTGACCTCGCCGGGGTTGGCCTTGCCCTTCGTTGCCTTCATCACCTGGCCGACGAAGAACCCGATCACCTTGGTCTTGCCGCCCCGGTATTGCTCCACCTGCTCCGGGTTGGCGGCCAGCACTTCCTGCACGATGCGCTGTATCTCGCCGCTGTCGGTAATCTGCTTCAGCCCTTTCGCCCCGATGACCGCGTCCGCATCGCCCTCGCCCGCCCACATGGCCTCGAAGACCTGCTTGGCGAGCTTGCCGGACAGGGTGCCGTCGGCGATGCGATCGAGCAGTTGCGCCAGACCGGCCGGCACGATTCGGCTCGCCATGATATCCAGGCCGTCCCGGTTCAGCGCCGCGGAGAGTTCGCCGAGCACCCAGTTGGCCACGGCCTGGCCGTCGCTGCCGCCGGCGGCCGCCACCGCCTCGAAATAATCGGCGAGCGCCGGGGAACCGGCCAGCACCACGGCATCGTCCGCCTTGACGCCGTATTGCTCGCCCAGCCGCCGGCGCTTGGCATCCGGCAGCTCCGGCAGGGTCTCCCGTACCGTCTCGATGAGCGCCTCGTCGATCTCCACCGGCAGCAGGTCCGGGTCCGGGAAATAGCGGTAGTCGTTGGCCTCTTCCTTGGTGCGCATCGGCCGGGTCTCGTCCCGCTCGGCATCGTACAGGCGGGTCTCCTGCACGACGGCGCCGCCGTCCTCCAGCACCTCGATCTGGCGCTCCACCTCGAAGTTGATCGCGCGTTCGAGGAAACGGAACGAGTTCAGGTTCTTCAGCTCGGTGCGGGTGCCGAGCTTCTCGTCCCCGCTGCGCCGCACGGAGACGTTGGCATCGCAGCGGAACGAGCCCTCCTGCATGTTGCCATCGCAGATGTCGAGATAGCGGACCAGGGTGTGCATGGCCTTCATGTAGGCCGCGGCTTCCTTCGCCGAGCGCAGCTCGGGCTCGGAGACGATCTCGAGCAGCGGCGTGCCCGCCCGGTTCAGGTCGATGCCGGTGAGGCGCTCGAAACCCTCGTGCACGGACTTGCCGGCGTCCTCCTCCAGGTGCGCCCGGGTGAGGCCGATGCGGCGCACCTCGCCGTCTTCCGTGACAATCTCCAGCGAACCGCCGGTGACGATCGGCAGCTCGTACTGGCTGATCTGGTAGCCCTTCGGCAGGTCAGGATAGAAGTAATTCTTGCGGGCGAAGACGCTGCGCGGCGCGATGGTGGCGCCGACGGCCAGACCGAATTTCACCGCCATCGCGACCGCACCCCGGTTCAATACCGGCAGCACGCCCGGGTAGCCCAGATCCACCAGACAGGCCTGGGTGTTCGCCTCCGCGCCGTAGCGGGTGGGCGCGCCGGAGAAGATCTTGCTCTCCGTCGCGAGCTGCGCGTGGATCTCCAGGCCGATGACCGTCTCCCAGCTCATGGGCGCCTCCTCACTCGTAGTGCGCCGGCGCCCGCCGGTGCCAGTCGGTGACGCCCTGATACTGGTGCGCGCACGCGAGCAGGCGCTCCTCGCCGAACGCCGGTCCTATCAGCTGCAGGCCCACCGGCAGCCCGCCGGAGAAACCACAGGGGACCGACAGGCAGGGCAGCCCCGCCAGATTCGCGCCGATGGTGTAGATGTCGTTCAGGTACATGGTGATGGGATCGTCGGTCTTCGCGCCCAGTTCGAAAGCCGGCGTCGGCGTGGTCGGCCCGGCGATGAGGTCCACGTCGGCGAAAGCGCGGCGGAAATCCTCGCTGATGAGCTGGCGCACTTTCTGGGCCTTCAGGTAATAGGCGTCGTAGTAGCCGGCGGAAAGGACGTAGGTGCCGGTCATGATGCGGCGTTTCACCTCCGCGCCGAAACCCTCGGCCCGGCTGCGACAATACAGATCCATGAGGTCCTTCGGGTCTTCGGCGCGATAGCCGAAGCGCACGCCGTCGAAGCGCGACAGGTTGGACGAGCACTCGGCCGGCGCCACGACGTAATAGGTGGGCACCGACAGGCCGATATTCGGCAGGTCGATCTCCCGCACGCTCGCCCCGAGGCCTTCCAGCTCGCCGATGGCCGTGCGCAGCGCCGCCTCGTTGTCGGCCTCCAGGCCGTCGTCGAAGAACTGGCGCGCGAGCCCGACGGTGAGGCCCTCCAGCGGCTGATCCAGCCCGGCCACGTAGTCCGGCACCGGCTCGTCCACGGAGGTGGAATCCCGCGGATCGAAGCCGGCCATGGCACCGAGCAGCAGCGCCGCGTCCTCCGCGCTGCGGGTCAGCGTGCCGGCCTGGTCCAGGCTGGAGGCGAACGCGATCATGCCCCAGCGGGAGACCCGGCCGTAGGTGGGCTTCAGCCCCGTAATACCGGTCAGTGCCGCCGGCTGACGGATGGAGCCGCCGGTGTCCGTGCCGGTTGCCGCCGGCACCAGCCGCGCGGCCACCGCCGCGGCCGAGCCGCCGGAGGAGCCGCCGGGCGAGCGCGCCGTATCCCAGGGGTTGGCGACCGGGCCGTACCAGCTGGTCTCGTTGGACGAGCCCATGGCGAACTCGTCCATGTTGGTCTTGCCGAGCATGATGACGCCGGCCGCCTTCAGCCGCTCGACCACCGTGGCGTCATACGGAGAGACGAAGTTGTCGAGCATGCGCGAGCCACAGCTGGTGCGCACGCCGGCGGTGCAGAAGATGTCCTTGTGGGCGATGGGCAGGCCCTCGAGCGGACGCGCCTCGCCGGCCGCACGGCGGCGGTCGGACTCGGCGGCAGCAGCCCGCGCCTCGTTCCCGGTCACCGTAATGAAGCTGTTCAGCGTGCCGTCGTGGGCGCCGATACGCTCGAGCAGCGCGTCGACGAGTTCCGCGGCGGTGAACTCGCCCGCCTCGAGCGCGTGCCGTATCGCGGCGAGTGACAGCTCATGCATGGTCGTGACTCGGCAAAGGTTGGACGATGATTCTTCCGGACAGTCTGACTGGATCGTTTGGATCGCGCAGCCGCCGACCCGTACGGCGACAGCTGTTCGCCGACCCTTATTCTATGACCCTGGGCACCAGATACATGCCGTCGGCCACCGCCGATGCGTTCTTCTGATACTCGTCCCGATCGACTCGCTCCGTCACTTCGTCCGGGCGCAGCCGCTGGATCTGGTCCAGTGGGTGGGCCATCGGTTGCACCGAATCCGTGTCTGCCTGTTGCAATTGGTCCACGAAATCGACGATGCTGCCCAGCTTGTCGACGAAGTCGGGTATTTCCGCCTCGTCGAACTCCAGTCGCGCGAGAGTCGCGATATGTTCCACTTGCTCTCGAGTCAGGGACACCGCAAGGCTCCGGTCTGTGACACGTGTATCGTTGTCGATAGGGTCGGCACCTGCCACCGCAGCGCCAAACAGGAAATGATACACGCCGTCTTGCCCAATGTCGTCCCCGTTGCTAGAGTAGCTTTTTGCCTTGATCCGCGGGATTTTGCCCGACAATGCTGAAGAGTCTTCTGGGTTATTTCTCCAACGACCTTTCCATCGATCTCGGGACAGCGAACACACTGATCTATCTCCGCGGGCATGGCATCGTGCTCAACGAGCCGTCGGTAGTAGCCATTCGGGAAGAGTCCGGCCGCGGCGGCCGGAGCGTGGAGGCCGTCGGTACCGAAGCCAAGAGTATGCTGGGGCGCACGCCCGGCAACATCACCGCAATCCGTCCGCTGAAAGACGGCGTCATCGCTGATTTCACCGTGACGGAGAAGATGTTGCAGCACTTCATCAAGAAGGCGCACGGCAACCGCTTCTTCGCGCCGAGCCCCCGGGTGCTGGTGTGCGTGCCCTACGGGTCCACCCAGGTAGAGCGTCGGGCCATCCGAGAGTCCGCCGAAGGCGCCGGCGCCCGCAAGGTCTATCTCATCGAGGAACCGATGGCGGCGGCCATCGGCGCCGGCATGCCCGTGCACGAGGCGCGCGGCTCCATGGTGCTCGACATCGGCGGCGGCACTTCCGAGGTGGCCGTGATCTCCCTGAACGGCATCGTCTATGCCTCCTCCGTGCGGGTGGGCGGTGACCGCTTCGACGAGGCCATCACCAATTATGTACGCCGTAATTACGGCATCCTGATCGGCGAGGCCACGGCCGAACGGATCAAGCACGAGATCGGCTCCGCCTATCCCGGCCAGGAGGTCAAGGAGATCTCGGTGAAGGGCCGCAACCTGTCCGAAGGCGTGCCGCGGAGCTTCACGCTGAACAGCAACGAGATCCTGGAAGCGCTGCAGGAACCCCTGCAGGGCATCGTGGGAGCCGTGAAAGAGGCGCTGGAGCAGACCCCGCCGGAACTCGGGGCCGACGTGGCCGAGCGGGGCATCGTCCTCACCGGCGGCGGCGCCATGCTGAAGGATCTGGACAAGCTCCTCATGGAAGAGACCGGGCTGCCCGTGGTCATCGCCGACGACCCGCTGACGTGCGTGGCACGCGGCGGAGGCCGGGTGCTCGAACTCATGGACGAGCACGGACCGGCCGTCTTCGGCCTGGACTGAGCCGTCCGTGAGCGCGGCGGCCGCATCGACCGTCGCCGCCCAGTGAACAGCCCTGCACGGCCGGCGGCCGGGGAACCGGAGCCCGGCGGCACGGAAGGCCGGCGGGCAATCCCGGACCCTTATATCATCCGTATTATCCCTATCATGCTTATCATTCAGGGGCATGGCGACAGCTCAGTCTGACACCCAGCGAAGAACGGCACCGATGCGCTCGCTCGGCGCCCGTACGCTGGCGCTCGTGCTGCTGAGCGTCATCGCGCTGGTGGTCGACCACCGGGAGAATCACCTGGACGCCGTGCGCCGGGCCATCGCCACCGCCATCTATCCACTGCAGGTCATCGTCGCGCTGCCCGCCGAGGCATTCGGATGGGCCCGCGAGAGCGGCATCAGCCGCAGCGATCTGCAGCGGGAAAACAACCGGCTGAAGGCCGAACGTCTGGCCATCCGCGCCAAGCTGCAGCAGATGGCGGCGCTGGAATCCGAGAACGCGCGGCTGCGCCTGATGCTGCAGACCACTACCCGGGTGGGCGACCGGGTGCGGGTGGCCGAGATCATGGCCGTCGACGCTAACCCCTACCGCCACGACATCGTCATCGACAAGGGCCGCCGGCAAGATGCCTACGAGGGCCAGGCCATCATCGACGCCACCGGTGTCGTGGGCCAGATTATGCACGTCGGCCCCTTCACCTCCGAGGCCATGCTGATCAGCGACCCCGATCATGCGCTGCCGGTGGAAGTGAACCGGAACGGGCTGCGCACCATCGCCGTCGGCACGGGCGAGTACAACCGGCTCGATCTGCCGTTCCTGCCGAACAATGCCGACATCCGGCCCGGCGACCTGCTGGTCACCTCCGGGCTCGGCGGTGCCTTCCCGGCAGGCTATCCGGTGGGCGAGGTCACCGAGGTCACGCCGAACCCGGCCGAGTCCTTCGCCACTATCCGCGCCCGGCCCGCCACTGCGCTGAACCAGGTGCGCGAGGTACTGCTGATCTGGCCGGGCGAACCGGAGACGCAGGTGGCGGACGAATCCGGCGAGGACGCGGCCGGCGCCGCGGACCCCGCGGGCGAAGCGGCGACGGAGGCGGCCGATGAGTGACGCCGTGGCCCTGGAACGCTGGCCGGTGTGGTTCTGCCTGCTGGCGGCGCTGCTGCTCTCCATCATGCCGCTGCCGGAGCTCGTCGAACCGTTCCGGCCGGACTGGGTCGCGCTGACGCTGATCTACTGGGCCCTTGCCTTCCCGCGGGTGTTCGGGTTGCTGACCGCCTGGATCAGCGGCCTGTTGCTCGACGTGGCGCAGGGCACGCTGCTCGGTCAGCATGCGCTGGCGCTGACCGTGATGATCTACTTCCCGCTCCGATTCCACCTGCGTCTGCGGGTGTTCCCCATCTGGCAGCTGGCGGCTACGGTGATGGCCCTGCTCGCGCTGTACCAGTTCATCCTGTTCTGGATCAACGGAACCGCCGGCGTCGCATCCGATCTCATGGACTATTGGGGTTCCGTCATCATCGGCGCACTGCTGTGGCCGCCGCTGATGCTGTTCTTCAACGGCGTGCGCCAGCAGATGACGGTGACGAGGTAGACGATGCGCAGACGCGCTCCCATCAAGGACTCGGGTGCCGAGCAGCGGATGTTCCTGAACCGCGTGATCCTCGCGGTGGTGGTCGCGCTCGGCCTGATGGGGCTCGTCGTCGGCCGCCTGGTCCAGCTGCAGGTGATCGAGCATGAGTATTTCGCGGACCTGTCCCAGGGCAATCGCATCCGCATCGAACCGGTGCCGCCCACCCGTGGCCTGATCTACGACCGGCGCGGCGTCATCCTGGCCGAGAACGTGCCCACCTACCAGCTCGAGCTCGTGCCCGAGCAGGTGGAGGACGTGGATGCGACCCTGGCCGCGCTGATCGAGGAGGGACTGCTGGCCGAGGAGGACCTGCCCCGCATCCACACGCTGCTGGGCACGAACCAGCGCTTCACGCCCATTCCGCTGCGCTACCGGCTGGAGGAAGAGGAGCTGGCGCATTTCGCCATCGCGCGCCCGCGCTTCCCGGGCGTCGACATCCGCGCGCGACTGATGCGGCACTACCCTTTCGACAGCGCCGCGGTGCATGCCGTCGGTTACGTCGGCGGGCTGAGCAAGGAGGAGCTGGAGCGGCTGGAAGACCCGGCCGCCTACGCGGGCACCACCCAGTACGGCAAGACCGGCATCGAGCAGCGTTTCGAGGAGCTGCTGCACGGCGATGTCGGCCACCGTCAGGTGATCGCCAACGCGCGCGGCCGCATGCTCGGCCAGGTGCCCGGCGAGCAGCCCCGGCCGGGCGCGAACGTCTATGTCAGCCTGGACATCGAGCTGCAGCTGCTCGCCGAAGAGGCCATGGCCGGCAGACGCGGCGCGGTGGTGGCACTGGACCCCCGCAACGGCGAGGTGCTGGCGCTGGTTAGCACGCCCGGCTTCGACCCCAACGCATTCGCTGCGGGCCTGAAGCCCGCGGAGTTCCGTGCGCTGAGCACCCACCCGGACCAGCCGCTGTTCAACCGGGCGATCCGCGGCCGCTACCCGCCGGGCTCCACCATCAAGCCCATGCTCGGCTTCGCCGCGCTGGAGGAGAGTGTCTCCGACCTGGACCACAGCCTGCGCTGTTCCGGCCATTTCTCGCTGCCCGGCAGCACGCACCGCTACCGCGACTGGAAGACCCACGGCCTCGTCAACCTGCACGACGCCATCACCGAATCCTGCGACGTGTACTTCTACGAGATGTCGACCGAGCTCGGCATCGACACGATGCACGACTATCTCACCCGCTTCGGCCTTGGCAACCGCACGGGCATCGACATTGCCGGCGAGACCGCGGGCGTCGTACCGTCCCGGGCCTGGAAGCGGGAGAAGTTCTCCAGCCGCGCCAACCAGGTCTGGTTCCCGGGCGAAACGGTCATCGCCTCGATCGGCCAGGGCTACATGCTCACGACGCCGCTGCAGCTCGCCGTGGCGACCGCCGCCGTCGCCACGCGCGGCGAGCGCTACCGGCCGCACCTGGCGCTGGGCTGGGAACACCCGCTGGACGGCGAGTTCCATCCGTTCGAGCCCGAGCCGCTCCCGCCGGTTGGCATGCACGACCCCCTGCACTGGGAGGTGGTCATCAACGCCATGCGCGACGTGCTCCAGGGCGAGAACGGCACCGCGCGGGCGGTGGGAATGGATGCGCCCTACCCGATGGCCGGCAAGAGCGGCACGGCCCAGGTGTTCAGCGTGGGCCAGGACGAGGAGTACAACGAGGACGAGATCGACGAGCGGCTGCGCGACCATGCCCTGTTCATCGCGTTCGCCCCGCTCGAGGAACCCCGCATCGCCGTATCGGTCATCGTGGAGAACGGCTCCAGCGGCAGCCGGGTGGCCGCGCCCATCGCCCGCGCCATGATGGACAAGTGGCTGCTGGAGGAGCGCGGCCAGACCGCAGCCCGGGGTCGGCAGCCCATCCCGCCCGGCGAGGCGCCGGTGGCGAACGCCGCGCCGACGGAGGACTGACCGATGGGTACGTTATTCCGTGAGAATGCCCTGTTCGCGGAGCGCCGCCCCCTCGGCGGCATCGGTCAGCTGCTCGCCAACCTGCACCTGGACGGCCCCCTGCTCGCCGGGCTGGGCGTCATCTGCGGGTTCGGTCTGTTCGTGCTGTACAGCGCCGTGGGACAGAACCCGGACCTGCTGCTGCGCCAGATCATACGCCTCGGACTCGCCATGCTGGCGCTCGTGATCGTCGCCCAGCTCTCGCCGGCGCTGCTGCGGCGCTGGACGCCCTGGGGTTATCTCGCCGGACTCACCCTGCTGGCCCTGGTACTGGTGCTCGGCGAAGTAGGCCAGGGGGCGCAGCGCTGGCTGGACATCGGCGTGCGCTTCCAGCCGTCGGAGATCATGAAACTGGCGGTGCCGATGATGGTCGCCGCATTCCTGCACGACCGGCCGCTGCCGCCGCGGCTCGGCCATCTCGTCGTGATCGGCGCCATGATCGTCCTGCCCGCCCTGATGATCGCCGTGCAGCCCGATCTCGGCACCGCGCTGCTGATCGTCGCGGCCGGCGTGCTGGTGGTGCTGCTCGCCGGCATGTCGTTCGGCCACATCCTGGCACTGGGCGCGCTCGCCGTCGCCACCATGCCGGTGCTGTGGCACTTCATGCACGACTACCAGCGCCAGCGGGTACTCACCCTGCTCGACCCCCAGAGCGACCCCCTCGGCGCCGGCTACAACATCATCCAGTCCAAGATCGCCATCGGTTCCGGCGGACTGTTCGGCAAGGGCTGGACCAACGGCAGCCAGGCCCAGCTCGAGTTCCTGCCGGAGAAGGACACCGATTTCATCTTCGCCGTTCTGTCCGAGGAATTCGGGCTGCTGGGGGTGCTGGCGCTGCTGACGATGTACCTGTTCGTGGTCGCCCGCGGCCTTTACATCGCCGCCAATGCCCAGGACACCTTCTCGCGGCTGCTGGCCGGCAGCATCAGCCTGACCTTCTTCGTCTACGTATTCGTGAATACGGCCATGGTCTGCGGCCTCATCCCGGTGGTGGGCGTGCCGCTGCCGCTGGTCAGTTTCGGCGGTACCTCCATGGTGACGCTCATGGCGGGTTTCGGTATCCTCATGTCCATCCACACCCACCGCAAACTCCTGCCTCGGTAGGTCCACGACAGATGTACAGACGCTGCCAGGAAACGCCGGACAGGACATGCGCCCAGTGATCCGCTCTCTCTGCCTGCTCTCCGCTCTCGCGGCCCTCGCGGGTCTGACGGCTTCGCCGGCCCGGGCGCTGGACACTTCCCGCGCGGACGTGGCCATGTTCATCGACGAAGTGGCCGAGCGCCACGGCTTCGACCGGGCCGAGGTCGAGCGCACCCTGGGCGCTGCCGAGACGCAGCAGCCGATCCTGGACGCCATCAGCCGGCCGGCGGAGAAGGTGAAGCCCTGGCACGAGTACCGCGCGATCTTCCTTACCCCGGAGCGCATCGAGGCCGGCGCCGCGTTCTGGCGCGAGCATGCCGAGGAGATCGCACGCGTCGGCCGCGAGACCGGCGTGGACCCGGAGATCATCGTCGCCATCATCGGCGTCGAGACCTACTTCGGCCGCATCACGGGGCGCTACCGGGTGCTGGACGCACTGGCGACACTGGCTTTCGACTACCCGCCGCGCAGTCCGTTCTTCCGCAGGGAACTCGAGCAGTTCCTGCTGCTGGCGCGCGAGGAGCGGGTCGACGTCGATACCGCGCTGGGCTCCTATGCGGGCGCCATGGGCGCGCCCCAGTTCATGCCGTCCAGCTATCGGGCCTATGCGGTGGACGCGAGTGCGGACGGGCTGCGCGACCTCTGGACGGACTGGAGCGACGTGTTCGGCAGCGTCGCAAATTATCTCAAGGCCCACGGCTGGCGAGCCGGCGAGCCGGTCTTCGTCCGCGCCACCACCGGTTCGGCCTGGTCCGGCGAGCCCGCCGGCGACAAGGGGCTGGACACGGACACCACGGTCGCCAGGCTGAGCGCCGGCGGCATCGTCTTCTCGACGGCGCTGCCCGGCGAGGCAGCCGCGCGGCTGCTGCGCATGGAGGGCGAGGACGCCGAGCAGCTCTGGGTGGGTTTCCACAATTTCCACGTGATCACCCGCTACAACCGCAGCGCCATGTACGCGCTGGCGGTGTGGCAGCTCGGCCGGGAGATCGCGCTGGCCGTCGCGGACGGAGCCGGTGATGCGCAGACCTGAGCTCAGGACGGCGGCGGTGATGGCGGCGGCCTTAGTGGTGGCCGCCTGCACCGGCACCGGCCCCCGGCAGGACGGCCCGCCGCCGGCCGCGCGGGCCGACGTCCGCGTGCCGCCGACCATACCGGCGCCCGAGCCGAAGAGCCGCTACGGCAATCCGGATTCCTACGAGGTCTTCGGCAAACGCTACCATGTGCTGGCCACCGCCGACGGTTACAGGGAACGCGGTGTCGCCTCCTGGTACGGCACCAAGTTCCACGGCCGTCGCACCTCCTCCGGCGAGCCCTACGACATGCACGCGTTCACGGCCGCCCACAAGACGCTGCCGCTGCCCACCTGGGTGGAGGTGACCAACCTGCGCAACCGCCGCAGCATCCTCGTGCGGGTCAACGACCGGGGCCCGTTCGTCGCCAACCGCATCATCGATCTCTCCTACGCGGCGGCGCAGGAACTCGACATCGTGGGGGACGGGACGGGGCTGGTGGAGGTACGCGCGATCACGTTCGACGGCGCCGCCACCGGCGACATCATGACGGCGGCCGCCCCGGCTGCGGCGCCGGCCGAGAGCCTCCCGCCCGAGGACGCCGCCGCCCCGGCGCCTGCGGCGGGACAGACGGGCGACGCGCCGGTACTATATGCGCAGGTCGGCGCTTTCAGCCAGCGCGAGAATGCCGAGCGCATGCACGGCAGGCTGCTGGCCAACGACTTTCCCGATGCGTTCATCTTCGAGGACAGGACCGAAGAGCGCCGGCTGTACCGGGTGCGGGTGGGGCCGATCCCGTCGGTGGAAGCCTATGACGCCACCGTCGCCAGGCTCGCTTCCCTCGGCATCGACAGCGTCCACATGATTATCGAATAGACTGTGCCATGAGCTTCATACAGCCCCCGACGGCGCGCGGACGCCGGCGCGCCAATCTCCTCTTGTCGATCGTCGTCCCGATCCTGTGCTTCCTCGCGCCGCTGCCGGCCGCGGCGGCGCTCCCGGATATCCCCATACCCGCCCCACCGCAGCTGAACGCGGCGAGCTACGTACTCGTCGACGCAGACAGCGGCACGGTGCTCGCAGATCGGGAGGCGGGCAAGCGGGTGGCGCCGGCGAGCCTGACCAAGCTCATGACCGCCTACGTGGTGTTCCATGCGCTGCGCGACGACCTCATCACCCTCGAGGAGGAAGCCGCGGTCAGCCGCAAGGCCTACCGCACGCCCGGCTCCCGCATGTTCATCGAGATCAACTCCCGCGTGAGCATCCAGGACCTGCTGATGGGCATGATCGTGCAGTCCGGCAACGATGCGAGCGTGGCGCTCGCCGAGCACATCGCCGGCTCCGAGGAAGTGTTCGCCGAAATGATGAACCGCTACGCCCAGGAGCTGGGCATGCTTGGCAGCCACTTCGAGAATGCCACCGGCCTGCCCGGCGAGAACCATTACACGACGGCGCGCGACATGGCCACGCTGGCCCGCGCTCTCATCAACGACTTCCCGGAGTACTACCGCTGGTACTCGGTGCGGGAGTTCACCTACAACGAGATCACCCAGCGCAACCGCAACCGGCTGCTCTGGCGCGACCCGACCGTGGACGGCTTCAAGACCGGTCACACGGACGCCGCCGGCTACTGCCTGGTGGCCTCCGCGGTGCGGGACGACATGCGGCTGATCTCGGTGGTGATGGGATCGCCGAGTTCGCGGGTGCGCACCGATGCGAGTCAGGCCCTGCTCAATTACGGCTTCCGCTTCTTCGAGACCCACCGGCTGTTCGCCGCAGGCGACGTCGTGGAGACGGCGAAGGTGTGGAAGGGCGCCGTCGAGGCCGCTCAGCTGGGCGTCTCCCGCGACCTGTTCGTCACCATTCCGCGGGGCACCTACGACAGGCTGCAGCCGCTGGTGGAGATGCCGGCGACGGTGATCGCCCCGGTGGCCGAGGGCCAGACGCTGGGCGAACTGCGCATCGAGCTGGACGATCAGCTGCTGGCTGCGATGCCACTGGCCGCCCTCGCCCCCGTCGCCGAAGGCACGTTCTGGCAGCGCCTCAGCGACGAGGTCATGCTCTGGTTCGAATGAGGACGCGCCCGGTGGGCGCGCGCGTGGACGATGGCTGAAATACTGCCCAATGTGTGGCTCGACGGGGATATCGTCCCGGCCGCGCAGGCGCGGATATCACCCCTGGACCGGGGCTTTCTCTTCGGCGACGCGGTCTACGAGGCCATGCCGGTGTGCGGCGGCTGCGTAGTGGGCGAGTCCGGGCACCTGGCGCGCCTGGACCGCAGCCTGAGCGCCATCGGCATCCGCAACCCGGCCGACGAGTCCGGCTGGCGGCGCATATTCGCGCGTCTGGTGGAGGCCAACGGCGGCGGCGACATGTTCCTGTATCTGCAGGTGAGCCGCGGCGCCGATGCCGGCCGGGATCACCGCTTCCCGGCGGACACGGAACCGACGGTGCTGGCCATGGCCATGCCCTGGCGGCCGCCCAGGGAGACCGATTATCCGACCGGGGTGAACGCCGCGCTGGCGCCGGACCAACGCTGGGCCCGCTGCGACATCAAGTCCAACTCGTTGCTGGCCAACGTGCTCGCGCGCCAGGAGGCCGCGGAACGCGGCGCGGCGGAGGCCATCCTGCACCGGGACGGCTGGATCACCGAAGGGGCCGCCAGCACGATAGCAATCGTCACCGGCGACACCCTGCTGGCGCCGCCGCCGGATCCCTCGGTGCTACCGAGCGTGACGCTGCAGCTGGCCTGGGCGGTCGCCGAGTCCGAGGGCATCCCGCGCGCGCGGCGGCGCTTCACGGTGCAGGAGCTGCTGGAGGCCGACGAGGTCATCATGCTCGCCAGCAGTCGGGAACTCGTGCCCGTGGGCCGGGTCGATGACATCACCATCGGCACGGGCGCGCCGGGGCCGCTGTGGCGGCGCCTGTTCCGCAGCTACCAGCAGACACACCACGGGCAGAGAGCCGAGACCCATGCATGAGGACAGCCTCCTCGAGTTCCCCTGCGATTTCCCCATCAAGGTCATGGGCAGGGACGAGGACGACGACTTCCGCAGCGAGGCCGTGGCCATCGTCGAGGCGGAAGTCGGGCCGCTGCCCGCCGGCGCGGTGACCACCCAGCCGAGTCGCAACGGCCGTTTCCTCTCCGTCACGGTCACCGTGCGTGCGGAGAGCCGCGCGCAGCTCGACTCGCTGTACCGGCGGCTGAGCAATCACGAGCGGGTGCTGGTGGTCCTGTGACGGCTGAACCGGTCATCGCCCGCGACGGCGGCCGCACACTTGCCGTGCGGCGCCTGGGCCGGCGCGACTACGAGCCGCTCTGGCAGGCGATGCAGCGGCACACCGACGAACGCGACGCCGACACGGGCGACGAGATCTGGTTCACCGAGCACCCGCCGGTCTTCACGCTGGGCCTCGCCGGCAGCCGCGAGCACGTCCTCGCGCCCGGGGACATCCCGGTGGTGCACATCGACCGGGGCGGCCAGGTCACCTATCACGGCCCGGGGCAGCTCATGATCTACCCGCTGATCGATATCCGCCGCGCCGGCATCGGGGTGCGCCGGCTGGTCTGCGCACTGGAGACCGCGGTGATCAGGATGGTGGCGCCGTTCGGCGTCGAGGCGGCGGGCCGACGCGACGCACCCGGCGTCTACGTGGACGGCCGCAAACTGGCGAGCATCGGCCTGCGTATCCGCCGCGGCGCCAGCTACCACGGCATGGCACTGAACGTGGACATGGACATGGAGCCCTTCTCCCGGATCAACCCCTGCGGCTACCAGGGCCTCGAGATGACCGACCTGGCGCGTCTGGGCGGACCCGCCGACCTGGATCAGGTGGCGGACCTGCTGCTCGAACCGCTGTGCGAGGAACTGGGCTTCGGAGCACCCGCCGCAGAGTAGG
This sequence comes from Lentisalinibacter sediminis, assembly GCF_040706615.1. Taxonomy (NCBI): domain Bacteria; kingdom Pseudomonadati; phylum Pseudomonadota; class Gammaproteobacteria; order Woeseiales; family Woeseiaceae; genus Lentisalinibacter; species Lentisalinibacter sediminis. Next base: position 693,845 of record NZ_JAPDRF010000003.1, read on the forward strand.
CCCCGCCCCGGGACCCTCTGCGTCCTAGCGCGCCAGCCGCCGGCGCATCGCCGCCAGGCGGGCCGGCGTGCCCGGATCGTGCCAGGCACCCGTGTAGAGTTCGCCGCGGACCCGCCCGGCGGCCGCGTGCTCACGGATGAGCGGCGCGAGCGGGAAAATGCCCTCCTCCACACCGTCGAAGAATTCCGCCCGATAGCGGCCGATGCCCGAGTAGGTATGGCGCCGGCCGCCGCCGCCCACCAGGCCGCCCTGAAGGGAAAAGTCGCCCCGCGGGTTGTGCTCCGGGTTCGGCACCAGCACCAGCCACGCCACTGCATCGTCCAGGGGCGGCATTCGGCCGAAGTCGTAGTCGGTATAAATATCGGCATTCACGACCCAGAACGGCTCGGCGCCCAGCAGCGGCAGCGCCCGGCGGATGCCGCCGCCGGTGTCGAGGGCCGTCTCTCCCTCCGCGCTGAAGACAAGGGTGACGCCGTAGCGGCTGCCCTGCCCCAGCCTGTCGACGATCTGCCCGCCGAGCCAGGCCAGGTTGATCACAATCTCCGTGACACCGGCGCGGGCCAGCGCGCGGATGTGGCGCTCGATCAGCGTCTCGCCGCCCGCCTCCACCAGCGGTTTGGGCACGGTGTCCGTCAGCGGCCGCAGCCGCTCGCCGCGACCGGCCGCCAGGATCATTGCCCGTGTCGTCCGCGTCGCGCTCACGGGGCGCGCCCCGGCAGCGCGGGCAGCACCCGCTCGGCAATCAGGGCGCAGAGCCACTCGAGTTCCGGATAGTCGGCGCGGAGCTCGGCCACGTAGGCGAGCGTGCGGGGCACGTCCGCCAGGTAGCCGGGCTTGCCGTCCCGGTGCCAGAGCCGGGCGAAGATGCCGGCCGCCTTGAGATGTCGCTGCACGCCCATCAGGTCGAAGGCGCGCAGGAACCCCCCGTCTTCGTCGCCGGCCTCGTCGCCGGCGCGCAGACCCGCGGCACGCGCCTCCTGACGGTACACGTCCACCCAGGCAAGGACCCGCTGCCGCGGCCAGGTGATATAGCAGTCCTTCAGCAGCGAGACCAGGTCGTAGGTGACGGGGCCGTGCATGGCATCCTGGAAATCGAGGATGCCGGGCGGTTCGGCGGTCACCATGAGGTTGCGGGAGTGATAGTCCCGATGGACGAATACTGCTGGCTGGGCCACGGCGTTCGCGGCGAGCCGCTCCGTGACCTCGCGCCAGGCGGTCGCATCGGCCACGGACCAGTCGAGCCCGAGGTGCCGCTGGCAGAGCCAGTCCCGGAACAATGCCATCTCCGTATGCAGGAACGCATGGTCGTAGGGCGGCAGCTCGTCCACATGGCGGGCGCCGCCGCGCTGCAGCCGCACCAGCGCGCGGATGGCGGCTCCGTACAGTCGGTCGGCCTCGCCGGGCTCTGCCTCGAGGCGGTGCAGATAGAGCTCGTCGCCGAGATCGGTGAGCAGCAGGAATCCGGCATCGAGGTCAGCGTGCAGGACCCGCGGTGCCGTGAGCCCGATGGCCTGCAGCCAGCCGGCGATCCGCAGGAACGGTTCGCTGTCCTCGCGCGCCGGCGGCGCATCCATCGCGACGTAGCTTTGACCGCCGCTCCGTACCCGGAAGTAGCGGCGGAAACTCGCATCGGCCGATGCCGGCCGCAGGTCGTCGACGGTCATCCCGCAGTCGCGGACGAGCCATTCCTCGAGCTCGCGAAGCCTGTCGTCACGCAATGCCGGGGTACTCCGTTACGGGACCGCCACGGGGCCCTGAGGCCGCGCCAGCCGGCGGATCGGCCGGTTTGATGGGGTCGGGAAACTGTGCGAAGGTAGCAAAAAATCACGAGCGAGTTCATCCCACCTTGCTGCCCAGTACGCTCCGCCTCGCCGCAATGGCCTGCCTGCTCGTTGCGACCTCTCTGCCTGCGCGCGCGCAGGATCGGCTGGACTGTCAGGCGGACCCGGTGGCGGCCCCGTCCGCCACGGACGCCGCCACGGCCGATGTCTCGACGGAGACTGCTGATCCCGAAGCCGGCGACAAGGAGCTGCGGCTGCAGGCCGGCGCGGCCGAGCTCGCGCTGGGCGGCGGTGCCTCGCTGAGCGGTGGCGTGAGGCTGCAGCGCTCCGGCTTCCTGCTGGAGGCCGAGCAGGCCGACTATGATCCTGCCCTGCGTGCCCTCAGCCTCGCCGGCGCCGTTCGCTACGGCGGGCCCGACGCGGACGTGGAGAGCGACCTCGCCCGCTTCAGCTACGACGAGGGCCTGATCCGCTTCGAGGACGCCCGCTTCGGCCTCGCCGCCCGCAGCTCCCGCGGCGAGGCCGGGCTGCTGCAGATCGAACGCTCCGGGCTACTTACTCTCGAAGACGTGAGCTACACCACCTGCCCGCCGGGCAAGGACGACTGGCAGCTGCTCGGCGATCGCATCCGGCTGGATACGGCCGAGGGCGTGGGCACCGCCCGCGACGTGAAGCTGGAATTCCAGGGCGTGCCGATCCTGTACGCCCCATGGCTGTCTTTCCCGATCAGCCCGGCACGCAAGTCCGGCTTCCTGATCCCGGACATCGGCAGCAGCGGGCGCAACGGCACGGACGTGAGCGTCCCCTATTACTGGAATATCGCCCCGAACTACGACGCCACCATCACGCCGCGGCTGCTGACCCGGCGGGGCCTGCAACTCAACACCGAGCTGCGCGTGCTCACCGGCTCGAGCGACGGCACGGCCGACCTCGAGTATCTTCCCGGCGACGACGAGACCGGCGAGGACCGCGTCTACCTCCGCCTGGCGGATCGCACCATCATCGCCGACCGGTGGCGGGCGCTTCTGGACGTGCGCAACGTCTCCGACGACAACTATTTCGAGGATCTGGGCGGCAGCCTCAGCGAGGCCAGCACCACCCACCTGAACCAGAGCCTGCGCTTCGACTACCCGGGCCGACACTGGTACCTCGCCGCCGACTTCCGCATCTTCCAGACCATCGATTCGACCATCACCGCAGAGGAGGAGCCCTATCGCCAGCTGCCGCGGCTGATCGCCTCCGGCGACTGGCCATCGACGGGAACGGGACCGTCGTGGGGCATCGACTCGGAGCTGGCCTATTTCGACCGGGACGCCGGCGTCACCGGCTGGCGGCTGAACGCCCGGCCCCGTTTCGAATACTCGATCGAGCGGCCCGGACTGTACCTGCGCCCCGGCATCGAGGTGGACCACACGGCCTACGGCCTCACCCAGACGGCCCCGGGAGACGGGGACGCCCCGAGCCGTACGGTGCCGCTGTTCAGCGTGGACGCCGGGGCCACCTTCGAGCGGAACATCGACGATCGGGGCTGGATACAGACGCTGGAGCCGCGGGTGCTGTACGTGCACGTGCCCTACACGGCCCAGCAGGACCTGCCGGTATTCGACACCATCGAGCCGGACCTGAACCTGGTTCAGGTCTTTCGCAAGAACCGCTTCGTCGGGCCGGACCGGCTGGCCGATACCGACCAGATTGCCCTGGGCGTGACCACGCGCCTGTTCGACGCGGCCACCGGCCGCCAGCTGCTGCGCGCCACCATCGGCCAGACCCGCTACCTGAGCGACCAGGGCGTGACCCTGCCGGGGCTGGATCCCGTCTCCGCCGACTCGTCGGACTACATCGCCGAGCTCGGCTTCGACGTGTACGGCAACTGGAACCTGGACCTCGGCCACCAGTGGAACTCGGACACCGACACGACCACGCGCTCGGAGATCCGGCTGCAGTACCGCCCGGAGGACGACCGGGTGCTCAATTTCTCCTACCGTTTCCGCCGCGGCTCCATCGAGCAGGCGGACGTGTCATGGAGCTGGCCGATGGGCGAGCGCTGGAATCTCGTCGGTCGCTACAACTACTCCCTGCGCGATGACACGACGCTCGAGCGCTTCGTCGGTGTGGAGTACGAAAGCTGCTGCTGGAGCATCCGGCTCGTCACCCGCCGCTACATCAGCCGCCGGGACCGCACCGCCGATTCGTCCATCGCCATCCAGCTGGAACTGAAGGGCCTGACCAGTGTCGGAGACCCTGCAGACGAGCTCCTGGAACGTGGTATTCTGGGCTATTCACGTGACTGAACACTCTCACGCCCCTTTCATTCCTATGTACAGAACCGTATCCCTGACAATCTCGTTCGGGGTCCTCGCCTTCCTGCTCCCGGCGCTGGCCGGCGCCCAGGACAGCGAGCGCCTCGACAGCATCGTGGCCGTCGTCAACGAGGGCGTCGTGCTGGAGAGCGAACTCGACACCCAGACCGAGCTGGTGCTCGCGCGGCTGCAGGAACAGAGCGTCCAGCTGCCGCCTCAGGAGGTGCTGCGCGACCAGATCCTCGAGCGGCTGATCATCGACCGCATCCAGCTCCAGCGGGCCGAGCGCATCGGCATCCGCATCTCCGACGAGATGCTGAACAGCGCGCTGGCCGACGTCGCGCGGCGCAACAGCATGTCCTTCGCAGACCTGCCCGCGGCGCTGGCAGCCCAGGGCATCGACTACACGATGTACCGGGAGGAGATGCGCGACCAGCTCGTCCTGGAACAGCTCCGCCAGGTGGACGTGATGAGCCGCATCAACGTCTCCGACCGCGAGATCAACCGCTGTCTCGAGAACCTGGAGGCCAACGTGGGCGCGAACTCCGAGTTCGACATCTCCCACATCCTGATCAGCGTGCCCGCCAATGCCACCGCGGACCAGTTTCGCGAGGCCGAGGTGGAGGCCCGCCGGCTGTACGACGAGCTGCAGGACGGCGCCGACTTCGCGAAGGCGGCGGTGAGCTATTCCGACGCCCAGAACGCGCTGGAAGGCGGCAACCTGGGCTGGCGCAAGGGCACCCAGCTGCCCACCCTGTTCACCGGCGTCGTCGAGAACCTCTCCCCCGGCGAGATCGCCGAGCCCATACGCAACGCGAGCGGCTTCCACATCATCAAGCTGAACGACGCGCGCGGCGCCATCGCCCGCAGCGAGGTTAACCAGTCGCGCATCCGCCACATCCTTGTCCGGCCCGACGAGATCGTCGACGATGCCACCGCGCGCCAGCAGCTCGTCGAACTGCGCGAGCGCATCCTGGCCGGCGAGAGCTTCGGCGACCTGGCTCAGCTGAACTCGGCCGACCCGGGATCCGCGGCCGAGGGCGGCGATCTCGGCTGGACCTCGCCAGGTACCTTCGTGCCCGAATTCGCCGAGGTGGCGGACTCGCTCGAGATCGGCGAGCTGAGCGAACCGTTCCGCTCCCGCTTCGGCTGGCACATCCTGGAGGTCACCGACCGCCGCGTCTACGACAACACGGCCGAGGTGCGAGAGCGCAACTGTGTGAACAGCATCCGGGCCGGCAAGCTGGAGGAGGAGACTCAGCTGTGGCTGCGGCGCATGCGCGACGAGGCCTTCGTCGACAAACGAATCTGAGGCGGCCGTGGCCGCCGCACCCCCACGACTGGTGCTGACGGCCGGCGAGCCGGCCGGCATCGGGCCCGACATCTGCCTCATGCTCGCGGCGGGGCCGCTGCCCGCGGAGACGGTGCTGGTCGGCGACCGGCGCCAGCTGGCCGGGCGGGCCGCCGCGCTGGGCATCGACGTGGTGCTGCCCGAGTACCAGCGAGGCGAACCCCGACGGGGCGGCCATACGCCCGGCGATATCCCGGTGATGTCGTTCCCGCTGCCGAATATCGAGTGCTGCGGCACGCCGGACCCGGCCAACGCCAGCGCGCTGCTGGCCGGGCTGGAGTGGGCGGCCCGAGCCTGCCTGGACGGCGAGTTCGACGCCCTGGTGACCGCGCCCCTGCAGAAGAGCGTCATCAACGAGGCCGGGCTGTCCTTCAGCGGCCACACCGAGTTTCTGGCCGAGGCCACCGGGGCACCGCTGCCGGTGATGATGCTCGCCACCGACGAACTCCGCATCGCGCTGGCGACCACCCACCTGCCGCTGGCCGACGTCCCGGCGGCGATCACGGCCGAACGTCTCACCCAGGTCATCGACGTGCTGCACGGCGACCTGCGCCGGCGGTTCGGCATCGAGCAGCCAAAGATCCGGGTCTGCGCCCTGAATCCGCATGCCGGCGAGGCGGGCCACCTGGGCCGCGAGGAGATCGACGTGATCGGGCCGGCGCTGGACGAGCTCCGGGCACGGGGGGTCGCCATCGAGGGCCCGGTCTCCGCCGACACCGCTTTCCTCGACACCGCCGGCAAGGCCGATGCGGTGCTCGCGATGTACCACGACCAGGGTCTGCCGGTCATCAAGTACGCCGGCTTCGGCAAGGCCGTTAACGTCACGCTCGGCCTGCCCATCGTGCGCACTTCGGTGGACCACGGCACCGCCCTCGGGCTGGCCGGAACCGGCCGCGCCGACGCGGCCAGCCTCGGTGTCGCGCTGCGCTACGCCGCCGAGCTCGCCGGGCGCGGCGGATGAGAGCACGTTGAGGCACCGGCCGCGCAAGCGCTTCGGCCAGCACTTCCTGCGCGACCCCTCCGTCGTATCGCGTATCGTCGCGGCGATCGGACCCGCCGGGGGCGACCACCTCGTGGAGATCGGCCCCGGCGAAGGCATCCTCACCGCGCCGCTCGCCGCCCTGCCGGTCAGGCTGGACGCCGTGGAGATCGACCGGGACCTGGCAGCGGCACTGCGTTTGCGCTACGCCGGCGCCGCGAACGTCACCCTGCACGAGGCCGACGCCCTGAAATTCGATTTCGCCGCGCTGGGCGAGGGTCTGCGCGTCGTCGGCAACCTCCCCTATAACATCTCGACCCCGTTGCTGTTCCACCTCGTGGAGCAACGCCGGGCGATACGCGACATGCACTTCATGCTGCAGAAGGAGGTCGTGGACCGCATGGCGGCCACCCCCGGTGGCAAGCAATACGGTCGCCTCACGGTGATGCTCGCCTGCTCCATGGTGGTCGAGCGCCTGTTCGACGTGCCGCCGGAGGCTTTCAGGCCACCGCCCCGGGTGCAGTCCAGTGTGGTCCGGCTCGTGCCCCGCGCGCGGCAACTCGAGATCCGCGACGAGAGCCTGTTCGCGGCACTCGTGACCGGCGCGTTCTCGCGTCGGCGCAAGACGCTGCGCAACGCGCTGGCGGCATGGCTCACCGCCGAGGACATCGCCGAGGAAGGCATCGACCCGACGCTGCGACCGGAACGGCTCGCGCCGGAGGAATTCGCCCGACTCGCCAACCGGGCACTGCGCGAGCGGGACGATGCGCTAGAATGACGACCCGAACGAGACGCCGACCTGACTTTCCGCAGCGAGAGACCACCAGCCGAGAGGCCATGAGCGACAAGCCGAATCACCGCATCAGCGTGGACGTGAGCACCAACTTCCTGGACGAGCAATCGGAACCGGAGCTGGACCGCTACGTCTTCTCCTATACGATTACCATCGCCAATCAGGGCGAGGTGGCCGCCGCTCTGCTCAGCCGGCACTGGATCATCACGGATGCCAACGGCAAGGTACAGGAGGTACGCGGCGACGGCGTCGTGGGCGAGCAGCCTCATCTCAATCCGGGCGAGCAGTTCCGCTACTCCAGCGGCACGGTGCTGGAGACGCCCGTGGGAAGCATGGAGGGCAGCTACCAGATGCTGGCAGACGACGGCGTGCGCTTCGACGCCCCCATCGCGCCATTCACCCTGGCCGTGCCGGGTCTGCTGCACTAGGCGGACGGGCGGCCGCGACAGCGGAAACCGTACCATGGCGGTCTATGCCATCGGCGACCTGCAGGGCTGCTACGACCCCTTCCGGCGCCTGCTGGATAAACTGGACTTCGACCCGGCCCGGGACACGCTCTGGCTCGCCGGCGACCTGGTAAACCGGGGACCGAAATCGCTGAAGACCCTGCGTTTCGTCCGCTCCCTGGGCGACGCTGTCGTGACCGTGCTGGGCAACCACGACCTGCACCTGCTGGTGATCGCGCACGAGCGCACCGCCGCCAAGCGCTCGGCCTCACTCGCCATGAAACCCATCCTCCGCGCCCACGACCGCGACGAGCTCATCGACTGGCTGCAGCACCGCCCGCTGGTGCACTACGACGCGGGTCTGGACACAGTGCTCGTCCACGCAGGCGTGCTGCCGGCCTGGGATCTCGACACCGTGCTGGCCCTGGCCGCCGAGGTGGAGGCGGTACTGAGAGGTCCGCGCCCCTCGAAATTGCTGGCGCATCTCTACGGCGACGAGCCCGACCGCTGGCGCGACGACCTGCACGGCGTGCCGCGGTGGCGCTTCATCGTGAACGTCCTGACCCGCATGCGCATGCTCACGCGCAAGGGCAGACTCGACTTCGACTACACGAGCCCGCCGGAAGACGCACCGGCGAAACTCACGCCCTGGTACCGGGCACGCGACCGGGCGCTGGCCGGCACGCGCATCGTGTTCGGGCACTGGTCGGCGCTCGGACTGCTGAACGAGCCGGACCTCGTCTGCCTGGATACGGGCTGCGTGTGGGGCCGGGCCCTGACGGCGCTGCGCCTGGACCGGGACGCGAAGCCGGTGAAGGTAAAATGCCGCGGCCAGTCGCGCTAGAATCCCCACGTGGAAGACGACGACAGGGCCATCAGCACGAGCGCGGCGCCGCCGCCGGTAGGCGCGTACCCTCACGCCCGGCGCGCCGGGGGGCTCCTGTTCCTGTCCGGGCTCGGCCCGCGGGACCCGGCCGGCGGCGAGATACCCGGCGTCCACCGGGATGAGGGAGGCCGCGTTGTGGATTACGACATCGAGGCCCAGTGCCACGCCGTATTCCGTAACGTGAAGAGCGTACTCGAGGCCGCGGGCTCCGGCTGGGAGCGGCTCGTCGACATCACCGTTTTCCTGACCGACATCGAGCGCGACTTCGACACCTTCAATCGAATCTACCGGGACTACTTCCCGGGCGAGGGTCCCTGCCGGACCACCGTCGAGGTGAACAGGCTGCCGACGCCCATCGCCATCGAGCTGAAATGCATCGCGGCTCTGTAGAACGCGTGACGGGGCATGCGAGGAGCTGCGCCGGGAGAGAGGCATGAAACCGCTCACCGCCTTCAATTTTCGCGACTGGATCGACGCCAACCGGGAGGCGCTGCGCCCGCCGGTGTGCAACAAGCAGGTCTTCGAGGACGGCGAGTTCATCATCATGGTGGTCGGCGGCCCGAACTCCCGGGACGACTACCACTGGGACGAGGGCGAGGAGTTCTTCTACCAGCTCGAGGGCGACATGCTGCTCCGGACCATGCAGGACGGCGAGCGGGTGGACATCCCCATCCGGGAGGGCGAGATCCTGCTGCTGCCGCCGCGGGTGCCCCACTCCCCCCAGCGCTATGCCGACACGGTGGGGCTTGTGGTCGAGCGCAAGCGCGCGCCCGAGGAACTGGACGGCTTCATGTGGTTCTGTAACGCGTGCGACACGAAGCTGTACGAGGAATTCCTGCACGTGGACGACATCGTGAAGCAGCTGCCGCCGGTCTTCGAGCGCTTCTACGGCAGCGAGGAGAACCGCAGCTGCCCGAACTGCGGAGCCGTCATGCCGCCGCGCTGAACCCGTGAAGATCGATATACACACTCACGTGCTGCCACCGGACTGGCCGGACCTGAAGGAACGCTATGGCTACGGCGGCTTCGTGCAGCTGGAGCACCACGGGCCCGGCTGCGCGCGCCTGCTGCTGGATGGCAAGAACTTCCGCGAGGTCCAGTCCAGCTGCTGGGACCCCGGCGTGCGCATCGACGACTGCAATGCCACGGGCGTGGACATGCAGGTGCTCTCCACCGTTCCGGTCATGTTCAGCTACTGGGCCAAGCCCCGGGATACCGCCGACCTGGCTGCGCTGCTGAACGACCACATCGCCGCGCTGGTCGAAGCCCATCCCCGGCGTTTCCTCGGCCTCGGCACGCTGCCGATGCAGGATGCGGAACTGGCGGTCCGCGAACTGGAACGCTGCCTGGAGCTCGGACTCCACGGCGTGGAGATCGGCACTCACGTGAACGGCTGGAACCTGGACGACGAGCGGGTATTCCCGGTCCTCGAGGCCGCCGCCGAGCTCGGCGCCGCCGTGTTCGTGCATCCGTGGGAAATGCTGGGCCGCGAACGCATGAACCTGTACTGGCTGCCCTGGCTGGTCGGCATGCCGGCGGAGACGGCGCTGTCGGTCTGCTCGCTCATCTTCGGCGGCGTGTTCGAGAAGCTGCCGACACTGCGCGTGGCATTTGCCCACGGCGGCGGCGCCTTCCCGGGCCTGATCGGACGCCTGGAGCACGGTTTCGCCGTGCGGCCCGACATCGTCGCCGTGAAGAACACGGTGCCGCCCTCGGAGTATCTCGGCCGCTTCTACGTGGACTCGCTGGTGCACGACCGGCGCATGCTCGAGTACATGATCGAGCTGTTCGGTGCCGAGGCCATCGCCCTCGGCAGCGACTACCCCTTTCCGCTCGGCGAGCACCACCCGGGCGCCCTGATCGAATCCATGGACCTCGCGGCGGAGGTTCAGGACCGACTGCTCGCCGGCACGGCGCTGGAGTGGCTGGACGTGGACCGGAGCCGTTTCCAGTGAGCGCGGCATTCGAAGAGGCCCGGCGACTGGACGCGGCCGATGCGCTGGCCGGCTTCCGGGAGGAGTTCGTGTTCCCGGAGCGTATCGACGGCCGCTCGCCCGTCTATCTCTGCGGCAACTCCCTCGGCCTGATGCCGCGCCGCGCGGCCGACGCGGTGCGCGCGGAACTGGATGCCTGGGGCCGCCTGGCCGTACGCGGTCACGCCGAGGGCGACAACCCCTGGCTGCCGGCGCACCGGCGCGCGGCCGAGCCGCTGGCCGCGCTGGTGGGCGGTACACCCGGCGAAACCGTGGCGATGAACACGCTGACGGTCAATCTGCACCTGCTGATGGCGAGCTTCTACCGGCCCGAGGGCGAGCGGCGCTGCATCGTGATCGAATCCGATGCGTTTCCTTCCGACCGCTATGCCGCCGCTTCCCAGATCGCCTGGCACGGCCACGACCCGGAGCGGGACCTGCTGGAGTGGTACCCGCCGGAAGGAGGAAACGGCCTGTGCACGGGGGACCTGGCCGCGCTGCTGGAACGCCGCGGACGCGAGATCGCACTGCTGCTGCTGCCGGGCGTGCAGTACTACACCGGCCAGTGCCTGGACATGGCGGAGATCTGCCGCCTGGCGCAGCGCCACGGCGTCACGGTCGGCCTCGACCTCGCGCATGCCATCGGCAACGTGCCGCTGTCCCTGCACGACTGGGGCGCGGACTTCGCCGTGTGGTGCAGCTACAAGTATCTGAACGGCGGCCCGGGCGCGATCGCCGGCGCGTGGGTCCACGAACGGCACTGCCGCGACCGCAGCCTGCCCCGGCTGCTGGGCTGGTGGGGCCACGAGGAGAGCACTCGCTTTCGCATGACGAAGGATTTCACGCCTGCCCCGGGCGCGGACATCTGGCAGCTCAGTAACCCGCCGGTGCTGGCGCTGGCACCCGTGATTGCCTCGCTGGAGCTGTTCGAGGCTGCGGGCATCGGCGCGTTGCGCGAGAAGTCCCTGGCGCTGACCGGTTATCTGCGCCGTCGGCTCGAGGAGCGTTTCCCCGGCGGCTTCGGCATCCTCACGCCGGAGGATCCGCGCGGTCACGGCGCCCAGCTCTCGCTGGTAGTGCGTGGCATGGGCCTCACGGGCCGGGACCTGTTCAAGAACCTGGAGCGCCTGAACGTGATCACCGACTGGCGCGAGCCGGACGTCATCCGCGTGGCCCCGGTGCCGCTGTACAACTCCTACGCGGATATCGAGGCCTTCCTCGAACGCCTCGCCGAGGCGGCCGCCATGACACAGACGCTGGCATGAGCGACCCAACCCTGCACGGGGCCGGCGACACCGGCGAAAATCCCGTCGCCATCCTGGGCGCGGGCCTGACCGGCTCGCTGCTGGCCATCCTGCTCGCCCGCCGCGGCCATGCCGTGGACCTCTACGAGCGCCAGCCGGACCTGCGCACCCACAGAGCCCAGGGCGGCCGCTCGATCAATCTGGCCCTGGCCGCCCGCGGCCTGCGGGGGCTGGCCCTGGCCAGCCTGACCGAGGCCGTGGAACCGCTGTTGATGCCCATGTCCGGGCGCCTGTTGCATCAGGAGGACGGCGGGCTCGACTTCCAGCCCTACGGTCAGCACGAGGGCGAGGAGAACTACTCCGTCTCCCGCGCCGACCTCAACCGCGTACTGCTGGATGCCGCCGAGGCGGCCGGCGCGCGGCTGCACTTCAGCGAAGCCTGCAGCAGCATTGACCTCGAGGCGCGCCGGGCCACGCTGCGCCACGAGGAGACCGGTGCCGAGCGGCAGATCTTCATGGCGCCCCTGATCGCCGCCGACGGGGCCGGCTCGGTCGTGCGGCGCGCGCTGGCCGATGCCGGCCACATCGGCGCCAGCGAGTCCCTGCTGGCCCACGGCTACAAGGAACTCACGATCCCGCCGGGCGACGACGGCGGATTCCGCATCGACCCGGGCGCGCTGCACATCTGGCCGCGGGGCGGCTTCATGCTGATCGCGCTGCCGAACCCGGGCGGCGACTTCACCGTGACGCTGTTCCTGCCCAACGAGGGCCCGGAGAGTTTCGCCTCGCTCGACGACGAAGCGTCCGTGCAGGCGTTCTTCGAGCGCCACTTCCCGGACACGCCGGCGCTCATCCCCGATCTCGCGGAGCAGTTCGCCGCCAATCCGGTCGGTATCCTCGGCACGGTGCGCTGCGAGCCGTGGAACCTGGGCGGCGACGTGCTGCTGGTCGGCGACGCCGCCCACGCCATCGTGCCGTTCCACGGCCAGGGCATGAACGCGGGCTTCGAGGACTGCGCCGAGTTCTGCCGGCTGCTGGACGGCGGCTGCGAAGACCGCGAGCGGCTGTTCGGCGAGTTCAGCCGGCTGCGCCGCCCGAACGCAGAGGCCATCGCCGACATGGCGCTGGAGAATTACGTGGAGATGCGCGACACGGTGCGCGACCCCAGCTTCCACCTGAAGAAGGCGCTCGCCTTCGAGCTAGAGCGCCGTTGCCCGGACCGTTTCGTACCCCGCTACTCCATGGTGATGTTCCATGCAGAGATCCCCTACGCCGAAGCGCTGGCCCGGGGCGAGGTGCAGGCACGGCTGCTCGACGAGCTGACCGCCGACGCGGATTCCCTGGCCGACGTGGACCTGGCGCTGGCCGAGCGTCTCGTCAGCGAGCGGCTGGCGGCGCTGCCTTGCGCTCCAGCGTGAGGTAACTGTAGCCGAGTTCGCGTTCCTCGCCGCCGGGGAAGTCCTGCCGCTCCGCCGCGCGCCAGTCGGCGTTGTCCAGGGACGGGAAACGGGTGTCGCCCTCGAACGGGCGGTGCAGGCGGGTAAGGTAGATGCGCCGTGCCAGCGGCAGCGCCTCGCGATACAGCGCCGCGCCGCCGATCACCATGACCTCGTCCGCGTCCTGCGCCAGCGCGAGCGCGGCGTCCAGCCCGTCGGCCGCTTCACAGCCCTCGGCGGAGAAACCGGGCCTGCGGCTCAGCACGATATTGCGCCGGCCGGGCAGCGCCCGGCCGATGGACTCGTGGGTGCGGCGACCCATCACGATCGGCTTGCCCATGGTGATGTCACGGAAGCGGCGCAGGTCCTCCGGCAGGTGCCAGGGCAGGCGGTTGTCGACGCCGATCACGTCGTTGGCGGCAGCGGCCACGACGAGCGAGACGACGGGTGTGGCGGACACCCGGGACACGTCAGACGGCCACCGGCGCCTTGATGTGGGGATGGTGGCGGTAGCCGCGGATCTCGAAGTCCTCGTAACGGTAGTCGAACAGCGTCGGCGGCCGGCGCTTCAGCGCCAGCGTCGGCAGCGGCAGCGGCTCGCGCGTGAGCTGCTCGTCGGCCTGGTCCAGGTGATTCAGATACAGGTGGCAGTCGCCGCCGGTCCAGATGAAATCGCCCACGTCGAGATCGACCTGCTCGGCCACCATGTGGGTCAGCAGCGCGTAGGAGGCGATGTTGAACGGCACGCCCAGGAAGATGTCGGCACTCCTCTGATAGAGCTGACACGAGAGCCGCCCCTCCGCCACGTAGAACTGGAAGAAGGCGTGGCAGGGGGCGAGCGCCATGCGGTCGAGTTCGCTGACATTCCAGGCACTCACGATGATGCGGCGCGAGTCCGGATCGCTCTTCAGCTGCTCCAGCACCCGCGACAGCTGGTCGATATGGCCACCGTCCGGCGTGGGCCAGGACCGCCACTGCGCACCGTAGATCGGACCGAGATCGCCGTTCTCGTCGGCCCACTCGTCCCAGATCGTCACCCCGTTCTCGCGCAGGTAGGCGGTATTGGTGTCACCCTGCAGGAACCACAGCAGTTCGTGGATGATGGAGCGGGTATGCAGCTTCTTGGTGGTGACCATCGGGAAGCCCTCGCGGAGGTCGAAGCGCATCTGGTGGCCGAACACACTGAGGGTACCCGTGCCGGTACGGTCGTCCTTGCGCACGCCCTCCTCGCGCACCCGCCGCGTCATCTCCAGATACTGTCGCATCCGTCAGCTCCCCGCCTTGCGGCCGCCGGCCTCGCCGTGCCGGCACCCGTGCCGATAGGCCAGCGCGAGCACAATGACCCCGGCAACGATCATCGGTACGCTGAGCACCTGGCCCCTCGTGAGCCAGCCGAAGGCCACGTACTCGCCGTGATCCGGCAGGCGGACGAACTCCACCGCGGTGCGGAAGATGCCATAGAACAGCAGGAACAGACCCGAGACCGCCATGGTCGGGCGCGGGCGTGCCGAGTAGACCCACAGGATGACGAACAGCACCAGCCCCTCCAGCAGCGCCTCGTACAGCTGGGAGGGGTGCAGCACCTCCGGACCCGGCCGGAAGCCCTGGAACACGTCGTCGGGGACCCGGAAGCCCCAGGGCAGATCCGTGGGTCTGCCCCACAGCTCGCCGTTGATGAAGTTGCCTATGCGCCCGGCGCCGAGACCGATGGGGGCCAGCGGCGCCACGAAATCCGTCATCCGCCAGAAGCCGTGACCCACCCGCCGCCCGAGCAGCCACACGGCCACCATCACGCCGATGAGGCCGCCGTGGAAGGACATGCCGCCTTCCCAGATCTTGAACGGATACAGCGGGTCCCGCGCCCACTCGCCGAGCCCGTAGAAGAAGACGTAGCCGATGCGCCCGCCGAGCATCACGCCCAGCGCGCCGTAGAAGATCAGGTCGTCGACCTGCTGCGGAGTGATAGGCGCGTCCGCCCGCCGCGCGCGGTGCCGCGCCAGCAGCCACGCGGCTACGAAACCGACCAGGTACATCAGCCCGTACCAGCGCACACCGAGGGGACCGATGGAGAAGATGACGGGATCGATGCGGGGGTATTCGAACATGGCGGCGTAGTCTAGCACCGGGCCGGGGCATCCTCACCTCGCCGACGCGTGCGTTATAGTGGCCGGCCACGCGAAGTGAGGTGAACGCAATGGCCACGCCCGAAGGCGGCCGGGAGACCAATCGCCTGGCCGACGAAACCAGCCCCTACCTGCTGCAGCACGCGGACAACCCGGTGGACTGGTACCCCTGGGGCCCGGAGGCACTGGAGACCGCCCGGGAGACGGGCAGGCCGATACTCCTCTCCGTGGGCTATTCCGCCTGCCACTGGTGCCACGTCATGGCCCACGAGTCCTTCGAGGACGAGGACACCGCGGCGCTGATGAACGAGCTGTTCGTCAACGTCAAGGTCGACCGTGAGGAGCGGCCGGACATCGACCGCATCTACCAGATCGCCCATCAGCTCATCGCCCAGCGCGCGGGCGGCTGGCCGCTGACCATGTTCCTCACGCCCGAGGAGCAGCTGCCGTTCTTCGGCGGCACCTATTTCCCGAAGGAACCCCGCCACGGTATGCCGGCGTTCCGCGACATCCTGAAACGGGTGGCGGAGTACTTCCGCCAGAACCCGGAGGAAGTGCGCCGCCAGGGCCGTCAGCTCGCCGACATCTTTCCCCGGCTGGACCCGGAGCCCGCCGAGGGCATCGTGCTGGACGACACGCCGCTCGCGAAGGCGCGCGAGAGCCTCGCGGAGCGTTTCGACGATCGCTACGGCGGTTTCGGCGACGCACCCAAGTTCCCCCATCCCGCCACGCTGGAGCGGCTGCTGCGTCACTGGCGGGCCAGCGCCGGCGACGACGAGCCGGACGTGCAGGCACTGTACATGGCGGCGCTCACCCTCACCCGCATGGCCGAGGGCGGCCTCTTCGACCAGCTCGGTGGCGGCTTCTGCCGCTATTCGGTCGACGCGCAGTGGCTTATTCCCCATTTCGAGAAGATGCTCTATGACAACGGCCCGTTGCTCGCGCTCTATGCGGAACTCGGACTGGCAGGCGGAGATGTGGAGATGAGGCGAGTGGCCGGCGAGACCGCCGACTGGATGCTGCGCGAGATGCGCGCGCCCGGCGGCGGCTTCTACTCGTCGCTGGATGCCGACTCCGAGGGCGAGGAAGGCCGTTACTACGTGTGGACGCCCGAGACGGCGCGCGAGGCCGCCGGCGACGACGACTTCGCCCTCGTCGCCGCGCATTTCGGCCTGGACGAGGCACCCAACTTCGAGGGCCGCTGGCACCTGTACGTGCGAAGGCCGGTGGAGCGCCTGGCCGAGGAGCGCGGTGAGGACGCGGAAGCTCTGCGCCAGCGCATCGACCGGGCCCGCGACGCCATGCTGGGCGCCCGCGAGCGGCGCGTCCGACCGGGCCGCGACGAGAAGATCCTGACGAGCTGGAATGCGCTGGCCATCCGCGGCCTCGCCATCGCGGGCCGCGCCCTCGCCCGCGACGATCTCATCGATGCCGCGGCGGCCGCCGCGGCATTCCTGCGCCGGGAACTCTGGCGCGACGGCCGTCTGCTCGCAACCTACAAGGACGGACGCGCCCGCTTCCCGGCCTACCTGGACGACCATGCCCTGCTCGCCGATGCACTGCTGGAGCTCGCGCAGGCACGCTGGGACGCCGATCACCTCCGCTTCACCATCGAACTCGCGGAGCTATTGCTGACGCACTTCGAGGATGCCGGCAACGGCGGCTTCTTCTTCACCGCCGACGACCACGAGGCCCTCCTGCACCGTTCGAAACCCCTGGCCGACGAGGCCGTCCCGTCCGGCAACGGCATCGCCGCCCGCACGCTGCTGCGGCTCGGCTTCCTGCTCGGGGAGGAGCGCTACGTCGCGGCCGCCGAGCGCACCCTGCGGGCCGCCTGGCAGGCCATGACGGAGTATCCCCACGGTCACGTCAGCCTCATCACGGCGCTGGAGGAATACCTGCAGCCGCCGGAGATGGTCATCCTCCGCGGCGACCCCGCCGAGATCGGACGCTGGTCGCGCAACGCCGCCGGTATCTACGCACCGCGGCGCCTGGTGTTGGCGATACCGGCAGCGGAGAAAGACCTGCCCGGCCATCTCGCCCTGCGCGAGCCGGCGGAGGACGGCCCGGTGGCCTACGTCTGCGAAGGCACCCGCTGCTCGCTGCCCGTCACCACCTGGCCGGCCCTGGCCGCCCTCCTCGGCCACAAAAGCTGATTCGTTCTTTTATGGCCGGGAGGATCGGTCAGTCAGCAACGCCTGCTGACTCGTGCCAAACCTCTCGGCTGCGGGCCCGTCAGCGGGTGGATAAGGGTTGCGGGGTCGTCCGGACCGACTGGAGCCATGACGGCGGGAAGGAGGTCTGGCCGAAGCGAGCGAGGACAGGACGTCCGAGTGAGCGTCCCAGCAACCCTTATCCACCCGATGACGGGCCAGCGCCAGAAGAAAGCCGGATCGGGCCTGAAGGCCCTCCTACCGGTCAGCGGGGGAGGTTCTCCAGGAACTCGCGGACCGCAGCACGCGCCCAGGCCTGGGCCGCCGGATGGCGGCTGGCCCGCGGGCCGGCCACATTCACGGTGCCGATGCCGTGCCCGGCCACGAACTCGCCGATGCGCCGGGCGGCCTCGGCCGTGTCCATCTCGTGGGCGTCCAGCAGCAGGTAGGGCTTGTGTTCGCGGCGGCAGTAGGCGACCGTCAGTTCGGTGCCGCCTTCCAGTTCGGAGAAGAAGATTACGACGGTGCCGTCGCTGTCCTGCACATTCTTCAGGGTGCGGGCGGGATAGTCCGCGTCCGGCAGTTCGCGCATCGGGAAGAAAGGCGGTATGGCGCCATCCTCGGCCTTGCGGCCCGCGGGACACCAGCCGCCGCAGGGCACGCCGCGGTCCAGCGCCGCGATGAGCGCGCCCCTGTCCACACCCGTCTGCCCGCCGGAGACGATCCTGATCTGCCGCTTGTTCACGGCACCATGATACGGCCGCACCGGCCGCCGGCAACAGGAACGGGGTCAAAAAGCGGTGATCTCGATGCCGGTCCTGGGTGTCACCGCTCCCCGGGGCCCGGCGAAGCGCACCGGTACGGACTCGAGCCGCAGCCCGGCGTTGCGCTGGACGGCGAAGTGCAGGTGCGGCCCGGTGGTGTAACCGGTGTTGCCGGAATCGGCGATGTACTGGCCGCGGGCGACCCTCTCGCCGGGCCTTACCCGGATGGAATCCCAGTTCAGGTGGGCGTACACCGCCATGGTGCCGTCGTCGTGGACGATGCGCACCAGGTTGGCCCGCGGCAGATCCCGCTCCCGGTCCGTGCCGCCGGTGAAGTGCCGGGCCGCCACTTCGAACACGGTGCCCGCACGGGCCGCATAGACGCCCGTGCCGACCGGCACCGCGACGTCCACGGCGTGGCGGCTCGCGAGGCTGTCGTGGGTGCTCGTGTCCGGCCAGGCCTGAGTGACGCGATGGCGCGTGGCCGTAGCGAACGGGAAGCGATACAGCACGGTCGGATCGTGACTGGCGGCCGGGTCGCCCGGCAGCGATTCGTAGCGGAAACGGAAACGCCCGGGCATCGCCGGGTCC
The DNA here is from genome assembly GCF_040706615.1 of Lentisalinibacter sediminis. NCBI lineage: Bacteria > Pseudomonadati > Pseudomonadota > Gammaproteobacteria > Woeseiales > Woeseiaceae > Lentisalinibacter > Lentisalinibacter sediminis. The sequence goes on from NZ_JAPDRF010000003.1 coordinate 712,665, forward strand.
ACGCGGTCCAGGCCGAGCACCACGGAACCGGTGCGCGCAGGTATGGTCGTTCGCACGTCGCGCTCACCCACCGGCTCGAGGTTGTCGAGATCCATCGCGGCGAGGACGAGCTCCACGGCCACGTGACGGCGATTCTCGGCAATGACCTCGAAACCGCCGTCGGTCTCACGCCGGCGGATCACCAGGCCGTCGTCCGACGAGGACGCCAGCGGGCGCACCTCCACGTCCTCCGCGGCAGCGGGACGCCGGTCGGTGTAGACCCATTGACCGTCGTCGCCCCGGTACTTGTACAGCGTATCGCCGGCCGTCGCGGCGGCCGGCAGGGCCAGGGCGAGGAAAACCACGCCGAGGCCCAGGCGATCAGCCCAGCGGCCGGCGCTCCCAGCCATCACCGGTGCGCCGGATCTCGTACGCCGGCCAGTATTGCTTGTCGAGCTTCAGCGTGATCACCTCGACGGCCCGATTCCAGTTCACCGTTTTCAGCCGCACCGACTCCCGGTGCTCCTTGCCGCGGACGGCCTCCAGGAAGGCATCGAGATCCGGGGTGGGCCGGCCGTCCACCTCGACGATGCGCCGCCCGGCCCACAGGCCGTAGCGCGTGGCCGGCGAGCCGTAACTGAAGTAGGCCACATAGACGCCGCTGGGCTCGATGCCACGCTGGGCGGCCATCGCCCGATGCGGCTTCTGCAGCAGGGCGCCGGCCCACATCACGGCCCGGTCGATGCCCGTGCCGTCCAGCGCGACCGTGGCCACTTCCAGCTCGCGCACACTGTCTCGCCGCCACACGGCGAGCCTGACCGAGGCTTTCTGGGTTGCCCGCTCCACGTCGCGGAAGGTATTCACCACCTGGTCGTCGATACTGAGGAGGATATCGCCGTTGTTGAGCAGACGGGCGGCCGGCGAGCCGGCCACGAGACGCTTGACCTGCAGGGCGCGGCGCTGCTCGGGATGGTGGCGCTCCAGCCGCGCCGCCCATTCCTCCGGCAGGCCCAGCTTGCGGGCCGCGGCGAGCGGCAGGTAGGCCAGCTCCGCCTCCAGCGAATAGAGCGTGCCGCCGGAACGGACCAGATCCACGAATTCCTGTACCAGGTCGGCCGGCACGCCCTTGTTGATCTGGCTGGTCTCCCCGCCACCCTGATAGGCGAAGCTCGACCACAGCGAAACCACCCGGCCCCGCTCGTCCGCCAGGACTCCGTCCACCTGATCCGGCGCATTCACGACCGTGAGCGCCTCCAGGTTGGTATCCCTGAAGCGCAACGTACGGGACAGCGGCAGGACCAGCGCATCGACCGAGGCCACCCGGGTCTGCTGATGCACGAGCCGGTGATCCGGCTTCAGGCCGACCACCCAAACCGGATCGCCCGGCTCGGCCGGCGACGCGTTGAATCGGGCGGACCGGACGGGCGTGTCGCCGATCAGCGCGGGATCGTAGGAGACGACGGTCAGGTTGTGCAGCGGATGGACGTACTCCACCCGGCCGGGCACTTCGAGAGAACCGGCGAAGGTAATGTGGACGTCGCCCATCGCCACCGGCACCGTATTGCGGTCGACGACGACCAGGCCGCGCTCGGCGTCGACCACGAGGCCGGTGCCGTAGTAGTGCCGTTCGGCGACGCCCGAGATGGTATAGGGCAGGTCGAAGTTCACCAGCACCAGCGATGGCGACAGCACCTCGGCGCGGCGGTCGTCGTGGGGCGGAAAGCGGGTGCTGGCCACCGCCGGCGGTTCCGGCGGCGGGCCGGCCGCCAGCTCCCGGCAGGGCCACAGGCCGGTGTCGTCGTCGCGCCTGCAGCGCTTCGAAGGGAACCAGCGCCGGTCGATACGCAGCGAGCGCAGCTGGCTGGTGCGCGGGTCCTCCAGGCTCACGAAACGGATGGAGGTACGCTCCCCGTCGCCCAGGCCGTCCAGTACGGACTCCAGGTCGTCGAGGTCGCTCACGGGCTGCGAATCCAGCTCCGTGATGACCGCTGCACGCGGGATGGCGGAATTGCTGAGCACATAGCCCGGGTTGGCGACGTACACGCCGTCGACCGGGCGGTTGTAGTGGCGCGCCTGCTGGTAGGAAAGCCGGTGGACCACGGCATCACCGAACTCGATGTACTCGTCGGGCGTGATGGCGTGCAGATCCTGCACGCGGACGTCGTGCTCGATCACGCTGCCGCCGCGGCGCAGCTCCAGCCGCACGGTCCCGCCCACGCTGTCGTCCAGCACGGTGCTCAATGGCACGAACTCGGTGACGATCTCCCCGTTCAGCCGCACCAGCACGTCGCCCACCTCCAGCAGGCCGTCGGCAGGCGAGTCCGGTAGCACTTCGGCCACCGTCAGCATACCGGTCTGCTCCGGATGCGCCGCCCGCGCCGCGGCTTCCGTCTCCGGGTCCAGCCCGAGCCGGCCGAGTTCGTCGTAGGGCCTGCGCACGAACACCGTCTGCAGCGTGCCGCGGCTGACGGGTTCGCCGGCGCGGATGAGTTCCAGCGCCCGCTCGATACGGTCCAGCGGCAGGAAGAAACTGGAGGCTGCGCTCGAATTGGCGCCGGCGTTCAGCGCGACGACGCGGCCTTCGATGTCGATCACCGGCGAGCCGGACGAGCCGCCGGACGTGCCGGACGCCGCCTGCAGATAGAAGGTATTGAAGTCGTTGTACTTGCCGCGGCCGTACTCGGGCGCCTGGCGGTCGAGCCGGGCGATGGTGCCGGCCAGGATCGAGAGTTGCTCACCGGCGTCGTTGCCTACCACGCGGATCTCGCGGCCGGTGCGGGCGCCTGCCGGCGAGAGCTCGAGCTCGGCCGGCTCGATGAAGCGCAGGGCGTCCGGGTCGTAGCTGAAGAATCCGAAATCGTGGACGGGATCCCGGTAGACCGGCGTGAGCGGCACCTCCTCGTTATTCAGGAACACGGCCTCGGCCACCACCGGTCCCGGCGTCACCACGTGGCGGTTGGTCAGGATCAGCCCCCGCTCCGCGTCCACCACGAATCCCGTCGCCTGGGTCGAGGTGTTCCAGTCGGTATCGAACGCGCGGGTGGCATCTACCCGGATGGAGACGACCCCCGAGGAGATGCGCTCCAGCGTGTCTGTCCACGCCTCGCGTTCGGCCGCGAACAGGGGCGGCGCGAGGACCAGGGCCAGCAGTGTGATGACGGTGATACGCTTCATGAGGCTCCTGATAAGGCTTGCGGCGACGGCTGCGGAAGCGCCGCATTGTGGCAGATCGCAATCATCTGAGTCCGGTACTGGCGCGCAAAGTTCCGCGCCGCCGGGCAGCGCCGCTGCGCGACACGCGCTCCGGCTCTGCGTTCAGGCCGCGTCAGGCCGCGTCAGGCCGCCAGACCAGGTCGAGTTCCTTGGCCGCCTTTACGTCGTCCAGACGGCGTACCGGCGTCGTGTACGGGGCGCCCTGTACGCGCTCGGCGCCGCCGCTCGACTCCTCGGCGATGGCGACCATCGCGTCCACGAAGCCGTCGAGCATCTCCTTCGACTCGGTCTCGGTGGGCTCGATCAGCAGGCACTCCGGCACCAGCAGCGGGAAGTACGTGGTCGGCGCGTGATAGCCGTGGTCGAGCAGCGCCTTGGCGAAGTCCATGGCCGTGACGTGCAGCGTCTTCGCCTGCCGCTTCAGGGTCACGATGAACTCGTGGCTGGCACGGCGGTCCGGGAAGGCCAGGTCAAAGCCCTCATCGCGCAGGCGCGCCAGCAGGTAGTTGGCGTTCAGCGTGGCGAACTCGGCGATGCGACGCATGCCGTCGCGGCCGACCATCCGCATGTAGACGTAGGCCCGGAGCAGGACGCCCGCGTTGCCCATGAAGCCGGACAGCCGGCCGATGGTCTCCGGCAGGTCGCGCTCGTCCAGCCAGCGGTAGCGCACGCCCGTCGGGGTCTCCTCCCGGCCGACGATGGGGATGGGCAGGTAGGCGGCGAGCCTGTCGCCGACGCCCACCGCACCGGAGCCCGGCCCGCCGCCGCCGTGGGGCGTGGAAAAGGTCTTGTGCAGATTCATGTGGATGACGTCGAAGCCCATGTCGATGGGTCGCACCTTGCCGAGGACGGCATTCAGGTTGGCGCCGTCGTAGTACATGAGCCCGCCCGCATCGTGGACGATGCGCGAGATCTCCAGGATGTGCCGTTCGAACACACCCAGCGTCGACGGATTGGTGAGCATGATGCCCGCCGTCTTCGGCCCCACGGCCTCGCGCAGCGCGTCCAGGTCCACGTCGCCGGTGTCGTCCGTGGGCAGCTCCACCACTTTGCAGCCGCACATGGTAGCCGTGGCGGGGTTGGTGCCGTGGGCGGCGTCGGGCACCAGGATCTCGTTGCGCTCGTGGTCGCCGCGGGCGCGATGGTAGGCCTGGATCATGGCGACGCCGGTGAATTCGCCCTGGGCACCCGCCATCGGCGTCAGCGAGACTGCTTTCATGCCGGTAACCGCCTTCAGCATGTCCTGCAGCTCGTACATGCACTCGAGGAAACCCTGGCCGTGGGAGGCGTCGCCGTAGGGATGGCGGCCGAGGAATTCCGGCAGCATCGCCAGCGTGTTACAGGCCTTGGGGTTGTACTTCATCGTGCACGAACCCAGCGGGTAGAAGTGGGTGTCGATCGAGAAGTTCTTCTGCGACAGCCGGGTGTAGTGACGCACGGTCTCCAGTTCCGAGACGGCCGGCAGCGAGGTGGGCGTCTCGCGCAGGAACTTCTCCGGCAGCGCCGGGCGCAGCCGCTCGCCGGCGGGCGCCTGGGCCTTGGCGCGGCGGCCCGGCCGCGAGCGTTCGAATATCAGTGTGTCGCTCATCGTTGTCCTCGTCCTCGTCTCACTGTTCGAAGCCGAGCGCTCTCAGCGCCGCCTCGTAGTCGGGTTCGTCGCCGATGTCGTCGACCAGCTGGCGATGCACCACCGTGTCGTTCTCGTCCAGCACCAGCACTGCGCGGGCGAAGAAGCCGGCCAGCGGGCCGTCCTCGATCAGCACGCCGTAGTGCTCGCCGAATCCTTCCGAGCGGATGGCGGACAGCGTCTCCACTCCCGCGAGTTCGCATTCCCGGGCGAAACGCTGCTGGGCGAAAGGCGTGTCTACCGAGATCATCAGCATCACGATATCCTCGTGTTGCCGCGCGTGGCCGTCGAAGACCTGCACGGACTGTCCGCACACCGGCGTGTCGATGCTCGGGAAAATGTTCAGAACCTTGCGCCGTCCCTGCCAGTGGGAGAGGTGCAGGTTGCGAAGGTCGCCGTCCACGAGCCGGAAGTCGGGTGCCCGCGACCCGACGGCGGGGAGATCGCCGGCCGTGTTCCAGCGCTTGCCGCGGAAGGTGACGCCCGCCATCGTTCAGCCGGCGGCCCGCGCCGCGCTTCCGGCGCCGAGCACGTCGGCCATCGCCCCGGCGTAACGGCGGATGTCCCCGTCGGTCTTGGTCTCGGTGGCGCACACCAGGAGCACGTCGCCCAGCTCGGGATAGTCTGCGCTCACGTCGTAGCCGCCGAGCACACCGCGGGCGGACAGATCGGCCAGCACCGGCGCCACGGGCCGATCCAGTCTGAGCAGGGCCTCGTGGAAGTACGGCGTGTCGAACGCACTCTCGACACCGTCGATGGCGGTCAGCGCATCGCACAGCGCTGCCGTGCGGTCATGGCACTCGGTGGCCACCCGGGCCAGGCCGTCCTCGCCCAGCAGCGACAGATAGATCGTGGCCGCCGTCACCATCAGCCCCTGGTTGGTGCAGATGTTGGAGGTCGCCTTGGAGCGGCGGATGTGCTGCTCACGGGCCTGCAGCGTCAGTGTGAAACCCGGCTTGCCGTCCAGGTCCACGGTGCGCCCGACGATGCGGCCGGGCATCTGCCGCACGAACTTCTTGCGCACGGTCATGAAGCCGAAGTAGGGGCCGCCCGAGGACAGCGGCACGCCGAGGGGCTGGCCCTCGCCGCAGACGATGTCCGCGCCCTCCTCGCCCCATTCGCCGGGCGGCCTCAGTACCGCCAGCGAGGTGGGGTTCACCACGGCGATCACCAGCGCGCCGAGTGCCCGGGCCCGATCGGTCAGCTCGTCCATGTCTTCCAGCGTGCCGAGGAAGGACGGCTGCTGGATGACCACGGCCACCGGCGGCTCGCCCGCTTCGGCCAGTGCTTCCAGCCGGGTGAGGCCGGTGGCGGGATCCAGGGGCAGATAATCGAACTCCAGTCCCTGTGTGCCGGCGATCGCCTCTGCGACCTTGCGATAGACCGGGTTCACGCCGGCGGCCAGCAGCACGCGCCGGGATTTCGCCCTGCGGTTGGCGCGCACGGCCATCAGGGCCGCCTCGGCGAGTGCCGAGGCGCCGTCGTAAAGCGAGGCATTGGAGACGTCCATGCCCGTGAGGCCTGCCATCATGGTCTGGTATTCATAGATCACCTGCAGCGTGCCCTGACTCGCCTCCGCCTGATAGGGCGTATAGGCACTGTAGAACTCGCCGCGGGTGGTGACCTCCCAGACCGCCGCCGGGATGTGATGCTCGTAGGCGCCGGCGCCGATGAAGCATAGCGGCGAGCCGTCCCGCGCCGCGCGCTCACGCATCAGCCGGCTCACTTCCATCTCGCTCAGCGCGTCCGGGACGCCGGGCAGCGCGTCGATGACCAGCTCTGCCGGGATCTCCTCGAACAGCCGCTCGATGGAATCCACGCCGATGGCGTCCAGCATCGCGCGTATGTCTTCCTCAGTATGCGGGATGAAAGGCATCTTCGTCTCCGTTGCTCAGTCTTCCGCCTCGGCCAGCAGCTGTTCGTACGCTTCCGCGTCCATCAGGTCGTCCAGTGCCGCCGGCGATGCGGGCGTGAGCCGCGCGATCCAGCCGTCGCCGTAGGGGTCGCTGTTCACCTTCTCCGGCTCGTCCGCCAGCGTGCCGTTGACCTCGTCCACAGTGCATTCGAACGGCGCATAGACATCCGATGCGGCCTTCACCGACTCCACCACCGCAATGCCGTCGCCCGTCCCGGCGCTGTCACCCTGCTCGGGCAGTTCGACGAAGACCAGGTCGCCCAGCGACTCCTGGGCGTGATCCGTTATCCCGAGGGTCACGGAGCCGTCGTCCTCGAGGCGGATCCACTCGTGGTCTTTCGTATATTTCAGGTCGCCGGGTACTTCGCTCATCTCTCTTCCTCCTGGCCGGCGTGTCGCCGGATGTCGTCTGGTCCGAATAGCGCTGTCAGACTTTCACCTCGCCGTTGCGCACGAACGGTGGCCTGACGATGCGCACGGGCAGGTGCCGCCCGCGGATATCCACCGTCAGAGGCTCTTCCGCCCCGTCATCGATGCGGGCGAGCGCGATCGATCCGCCGACGGTGGGCCCGAAGCCCCCGCTGGTGATCTCGCCCACGGTCGCCCCGTCGGCGAGGACCGGCTGGTGGTTGCGCAGCACGCCCCTGCCCTCCAGCACGAGCCCCACGAGACGGCGCGGCACCCCGCCTTCCTTCTGCCGCTCCAATGCCGTCCGGCCGATGAAATCCCGCCCGGGCGGGTCGAACGCCACGGTCCAGCCGAGATTCGATTCCAGCGGCGTCGTCGTCTCGTCCATGTCCGAGCCATACAGGTTGAGGCCGGCCTCCAGCCGCAGCGTGTCGCGCGCGCCGAGGCCGCAGGGCTGCACGCCGGTGGCAGCCAGCGCCCGCCACGCGGCGACCACCGTGTCGCCTTCCGCGAGAATCTCCCAGCCGTCTTCGCCGGTATAGCCCGTGCGGGCGACGAAATAGTCGCCGTACTCTCCGGCGGTGAAGGGCTTCATGGCCAGCGCCGCCTCGCGCCGGTCGGCAGGCAGCAGGGCGGCGGCTTTCTGCCGCGCCTCCGGCCCCTGCACGGCCAGCATGGCCAGATCCGCGCGCTCGGTGATCTCGACGGCGCCGCCCCCGGCCTGTCGGCGCATCCAGGCGATGTCCTTCTCCCGGGTGGCGGCGTTGACCACCAGGCGGCAGTCACCCGGCCCGCGGTGATAGACGATCAGGTCGTCCAGCACCCCGCCGTCCTCGTTCAGCATGCAGGTATACAGGGCCCGGTTCGTGCCCTCGATCTTGCCGATGTCGTTCGCGAGCAGTCGGGCCAGGAAATCCGTGACCCCTTCGCCGGCGAGATCGACGACGGTCATGTGGGAGACGTCGAACATACCCGCCGACTCCCTCACGGCGCGATGCTCCGCGAGCTGCGAGCCATAGGCAAGCGGCATGTCCCAGCCGCCGAAGTCCACGATACGGGCGCCGGCATCGACGTGCAGGGGGTAGAGCGGTGTGCGATTGCCCATGCTGGCTCCTCCGTTGACAGGAACGCGACGGACGTGGTCGTCCATCGCCCCTCTGTCCGGTTACCTGAGAGATCGGGCGGGCCTCGCGATTGGCCTTCCGCCGCACACCTTCGGTGGGCCGTTACCGGCCACTCTCCAGAGCCAATCAGCGTCCGCAGTCCCTATGCCTGAGCGTTTCCGGGCAAGTTGCGCCTTCGGCGATCCGGTCGTGCCGGATACTCTCCCGCGGAGCCTGTCGATCGGGCTTCGGATCATAACGTATCCGCCGACCGGGTGACCAGCGGGCACGGTGTCACAGTGGCAGCGCGGAAGTGGACTTCTTTTGCTTCAGCACGAAACTGGTGTTGGCCGTCTGCACCCCGGTGAGCCGGAGGAGCTTGCCGCTCAGGAAGTCCTCGTAGCCCTCCATGTCCCGGGCGACCACCTTGATCAGGTAGTCGTACTGGCCGCTCATCGAGCAGCATTCCTGCACCTCGTCGCAGCGGCGGATCATGTCGTCGAACTCCCGGATGGTGTCGGGATGATGATCCTCCAGTGAGATCTGCACATACGCGAGGACCGGGAAGCCGAGCTCCTGGCGTGAGAGCCGCGCCACGTATTGCTCGATGACGCCCGACTCCTCCAGCCGCCTGACCCGTCGCCAGCACGGCGACGGCGACAGCCCCACCTCCTTCGCGAGCTGCTGATTGGAGATGCGGGCGTCGCGCTGCAACACCGCGAGAATCCGGCGATCGTAGCTGTCCACGGGTAGTAAATTCCTTTTACTGGCTCTGTTTGAAAAGAATATTGCCTCTATGACGCTGTAGAATGCAAATTCGAAATTGATTTGCGTCTATTGAGAGTTATTCTTTTCCTGGATACAAGCAACGGTAGCATCATGGGCAAAGGAATCACCTATACCGCGAAGACACCGAACGCCGACGGCCTGATCCAGTACACGGACGGGGAGAATGCCGTCTGGCGTGAGCTGATCACCCGCCAGAAGCAGGTACTGCCCGAGCGGGCCTGTCGCGCGTTCGTCGAGGCGCTGGACGTGCTGGACCTGCCCGAGGACCGGGTACCCCAGTGTCCGGAGGTCTCCGCCGTGCTGCGCGAATGCACGGGCTGGGGTGTGAAACCGGTCCCCGCGCTCATACCGCTGGACGAATTCTTCTCGCTGCTGGCGAACCGGATGTTCCCGGCGGCCTCGTTCATCCGCGCTCCCGAGGAACTGGACTACCTGGAAGAGCCGGACATCTTCCACGAGATCTTCGGCCACACCCCCCATCTCACGGACAGCCGGTTCGCCGCCTTCACGGAGGCCTACGGCAAGGCCGGTCTGGCAGCGAGCGACGCCGACCGGGAGATGCTGGCGCGACTCTACTGGTTCACCGCGGAGTTCGGCCTGATCGAGACCGACGAGGGGGTACGCAGCTACGGCGCGGGCATCTGCTCCTCGCCGGGCGAGACCCGCTATGCGGTGGAGAGCGACGAGCCGGAACGCGTACCCTTCGATGCGATCGAGGCGCTGCGCACCCCCTACCGCATCGATATCTACCAGCCGCTGTACTTCGTGCTGGAGAGCTTCGACCAGCTGTTCGACCTTGCCAGGAGCGATCTGCCGGCGATGATCCGCGAGGCGCGCAGACTGGGCGACCGGCCGCCGAAATTCCCGCCGATCCCCGAGGCGAAGAGCGCCTGAACAAAGAATGCAGGAGGGGCTTAAGCTCCGATTCGAAAGATGGATCGGGGCTGAAGCCCCTCCTACAGGGTCCCGTGCGCCGGGAAACGCTCACGGGCGAACGCTGCCCGCTCCACCGGCGTCGCCGCCGCATCGTAGTCCCGATCCACCGTCTCCAGACGGGGCCGCAGGCCGGCCCGGTTGGCCAGCTGGATGTTGAGCCCGGGCCGCGCGTTCATCTCCAGGATCAGCGGACCGAGATCCCGGTCGAGCACCATGTCCACGCCGACGTAGCCGAGGCCGGTGACATCGATGGCCCTGGCCGCCGAAGTCAGGATGAAGTCCCACTCGGGGATCCTGAGGCCGGCGATGGGATGATAGGTGTCCGGATGCTCCTCCACGATCTCGTTGCCGCTGACGCCGTCCAGCGTGACGCCGCCGGCCATGTCGATGCCCGCGCCGACGGCGCCCTGGTGCAGGTTCGCCTTGCCGTGTGACGCCTTGGTGGGCAGACGCACCATGGCCATCACCGGATAGCCCCGGTAGGTGATCACCCGGATGTCCGGCACGCCCTGGAAACTGACCTGCTCGAACAGCGGATCGAACTGCACGCAGTATTCGATCAGCGCCGTGTCCGGCTCGCCGGTCAGGCTGTACTGGCCGCCGACGATGTTCGAGATGTGGAAATCCAGGGTATCGCCGTCCCAGATCTGTCCGTCCACCAGCCGATAACGGTCGCGCCGGCGGCCCGACACGACGACGATGCCGTCGCCGCCGCTGCCGTGAGCCGGCTTCACCACGAAACTCTGGTGATCACCCACGATCTCCGGCACGCGCCCCGTATCGCCCTGGTTGTCGATAACGCCGTAGAGTTCCGGCACCGCCATTCCTGCCTCGATGGCGAGCTTCTTCGTGAGCACCTTGTCGTCCACCCGCGGGTAATAGCGGCGCTGGTTGTTCTCCATGATGAACCGGGCGTTGCGCTGGTTCAGGCCGAGGACGCCGGCCTTGCGCAGTGCCCGGGCCCTCGCAGCGGGATTGAAAAGACGCAGGCTCATCGCTCCAGCACGCCGCGGAAGCGCGCGAGTTCCACCAGCCGATAGCCGGTATAGCGGCCGGAAAGCAGCACGAGCGCGAGCACGATCAGCAGCAGCTCGGGGAACGTGAACACGAGGTGCTGCAGCCAGTCTATGCCCATCGCCAGATAAGCGAGCGCCGCCACCACCAGGCTGCCGAGTCCGGCCTTCAGGGCATCCCTTGGTCCGCGCTCCTCCCAGATCACGGACATGCGCTCGATCGTCATTGCGATGATCACCATGGGAAACAGCGCAACCGACAACCCGGTCTCGATGCCCAGCTTGTGGAAGACGATACTGATCAACAGCATCAGCAGCACGACGACGATCAGCACGGCCGTCAGCCGAGGCACGAGCAGCAGCCGAAGACGTTCGAGCAGAAAGCGGATCGACAGCCCGAGGGATACCAGCAGGGTGAACAGCAGAATGCCGCCGATCAGCTGCGTCTCGCGAAACGCGAGCGCGATCAGCACCGGCATGAACGTGCCGAACGTCTCCACGCCGACGAAGTTGCGCATCAACACCATCACGAGCGCGCCGATCGGGATCATAAGCAGCACGGCGTAGACTGCCTGAGTGCGGATCGGCAGGCTGAACAGCGAGAATTCCACCAGCCGGGAGCGTCGCTTCTCGGCCCGCTGCCCCGCCACCTCCAGGGTGTCCAGCTGGTTCTGCTGCGTGGCCAGGTTGACTTCGAGCCCGCTGCCGCCCTGCACGGTCGCCAGCTGCTGGGTGCCCCGCCACCAGACCAGGTAGTCGTCGGGCAGGCCCTCCTCGCCCGTACGGGGATCGAAGTTCACCCAGCGAAAGCCGTCGTGGATCTCCAGCCAGGGGATGATCTCGGCCTGGCGGCTCTGGCCGCTCAGCATGATGCCGCGCATCATGCGCGCGGGAATGCGCGCTGCAGCGAGTATCTTCGTGACCGTCGAGACGAATCCGGCGCGGGTCTCTGACAGGCCGAGCAGCAGCTCGACGTTCTGCCCCGGCGAGGGATCGTTCAGGCGGTGCAGCAGCTCGGCGGTGAACGAGGCCGGGTCCGCCGACTGTTCGCGCACCTCGTCCACGAGCACCTGCATCGCCGTGTTGAAAGGCTCCTCCAGCGTGGGCGGCGGCGGGAACGGCGGCGTCGTGTCCGACTGGCGGCTGGTCGGGTCCTCGTACAGCACGGCGCGGTAATAGAGCGTCTGCGGACCGTCGGCGCGGCGAATCGCCCACTGCGCCTCGCGGCCACCGCTGTCGAAATTGACGCTGAAGCCGTAGCCCTTGGATACCGAATTCTCGGTGAGCAGCGTGTAACCGGGCGTGAGGGTCGGCAGCTGCAGGGTGGCCTTGATCGAACCCGGGCCGCCGATGAAGCTGACCGCCGCCTCGACGGTCCAGACGGTGGTCTGCTGGTCCTCGACGACAGGCAGGCCCAGCATCTGCCATTTATAGACGAACATCGACAACCCCGCCGCGGTGAGCAGCGCGGCGATGAGGATGAGATAACGTCTGCCCATGTCGCTCGCGCGGCCGTCAGGCCGTCTCCGCCAGTCCCGTGGCGTGGCGCACGGCCATGCGCTTCAGGGGGCCGATGCGGTTGAAAAGACGCATGCCGCCCCTGCGAATCCGGGCCACGGCCGGCGCCTCCACGCCGAAGAAACGCTGCAGCGCATCGAGGAACAGCAGCGTGCGCATGTTCTCGCCCTTGCGCGCGCGCTCGTAGCGCCGCAGCACGGGCCGGTCGCCGGGATCCTCGCCGCCGCGCCGGGCCGCTGCGATACAGCGCGCCAGTTCGCCGGCGTCGCTGAAACCCAGGTTCACGCCCTGACCGGCCAGCGGATGCACCGCATGGGCCGCGTCGCCGGCCAGCACCAGCCGATGGCCGACATAGTCCGGGGCATACGAGGCGGCCAGCGGGAAGCTCCCCCTCGGACCGGCCACCGTGAGCGTGCCGAGCACGCCGTCCGTGGCCTCGGTCAGGCGCGCGCCCAGCTGGTCGTCGTCGAGGGTCATCAGCTGCTCGCACTCCGCGGTTGCGGTGGACCAGACGACCGAACAGCGCCCGTCGCCCAGCGGCAGCAGTGCCACGGGCCCGGTCGCCAGGAAGCGCTGCCACGCGGTCCGGCAATGGTCGCGCTCGGGCCGCACGTGGGTCACGAGGGCATCCTGGGGATAACGCCGGCTGCGCACCGGCAGTCCCGCCAGCCCGCGCACGGCGGAACGGGCACCGTCCGCACCCACGACCAACGCGGCATCGACGCAGCCGCCGTCGGCGAGCACGAGCCTGGCCGCGCGCTCGCCCGCCTCGAATCCCTCGACCCGGGCGCCGAAATGCCAGCGCAGCCCGGCTTCCTCGCGGCCCAGCGCGCCGTAAAGCGCGTCCCGGACCAGCTCGTTCTCCACGATGTGTCCGAGTTCCGGCAGGCCGAGTTCATCGGCGCCGAAGCGCACGGCATCGCCCCCGTCAGCGCTGCCGCGGGCATCCCAGACGCACATGGCACCGTAAGTCCCCAAGCGTGTTCGCTCAACCGCCTCCCACGCGCGGCAGCGCGCCAGCAGCGCAGCCGAACCGGGTGAGATGGCGGAGACACGCAAACCGACGTCGGCGCTCTCGTCGAAGGCCGGCGGGACGCCGGCGTCGATCACGGCGAGGCGGAGGGAGTCGTCTGCCCGGCGCAGCAGGCCGGCCATTGCGAGGCCGACCATGCCCGCTCCCACGATGGCAACGTCGACCTCCGGCCTCACCTGAGCGGCACCCCCCGTGACAGGCGCGGCAGGCGCCCGGCCAGCCCCATGGTATGCCGCGCAAAAGCCCGCTTTGCGCCGGGGATGATATCGAGGCCGAGCATGCCGATGCCGCGGGCGGCACGGGCGGTCTCGCGCTCGCTGCCGAACAGCCGCACCAGGCCGTCGGTGAAGCCCACCACCTTGCGCTGGTCCCCGCGGCGCCAGTCCGCATAGCGCGCGAGCAGCGCGGAGCTGCCCGGGTCGCCGCCCTCGGCGATGGCCTCGGCGATGAGGTCGGCCAGCGCCGCGACGTCACGCATGCCCAGGTTGTAGCCCTGCCCCGCCACCGGATGCAGCCCGTGCGCCGCATTGCCGATGGCGACCACACGTCCCGCATGCAGACGCTCCGCGCGGGTGAGCGAGAGCGGATAGGCCACCCGCCGGCCCACCCGGCTCAGACGGCCGAGACGCCAGCCGAAGACCGCCTGGAACTCCGCCAGGAAGGCCTCGTCGTCCAGTGCCGTCACCCGCTCCGCCTCCGCGGGCGGCAGCGTCCAGACGAACGCGCTGCGGCCCTCGCCGAATGGCAGCAGCGCCACCGGTCCGTCCTTGGTGAAGCGCTCGTAGGCGACATTGTCGTGGGAACGGGACGTTGCCAGATTGCCGGTGATGGCCACCTGACCGTAGGGTCGCTCCCGCATGCCGATGCCGACGGCGCTACGCACCGCCGATCGCGCTCCGTCCGCCGCGACCAGCAGGGCGGCCTCCAGCCGTTCCTCGCGCTCGCCGTCCTCCCAGGCCACCGTGGCGGTCACCGATTGGTCGGTTTGCGCCACGGCGGCGATCCGGGCGGGGCGATACAGCTGCGCTCCGCCCTCGTCCGCCAGGCTCGCGAGCAGGGTCCGTCCCAGCACCCGGTTCACGACGACGTAGCCCAGAGCCTCCACTCCCTGCTCTTCCGCCTCGATGCGGCAGAAGCCGAAGCTGCCTCGATCAGAGACGTGGATAGCGCGAATGGGCGTGGCCCCCTCCGCGATGGCAGGCCACAGGCCCATGGCGGTGAACGCCCGCTGGCTGGCTCGCGACAATGCGGTGGAGCGGTCGTCGAAGCTCGGCTGGGAGGCCGCCCCGGGCTCCACCGGCTCGACGACGGCCACGCGCAGGTCCAGTGGCGCCAGCGCCCGCGCGAGGCTCGCGCCCACCATGCCGCCGCCCGCGATGATGATGTCGTATCGCTCGGTCACGGTCTCATCCGGACGCCATGAGCGCCTCGACCTCGTCGGCGTCCTTGGCCAGCCCCTTCGACAGCACGTCCGGGTCGTCCCGGGTCACGGCTACGTCGTCCTCGATGCGAACGCCGATGCCCGCGTAGCGTTTCGGAATGCCGCGCTTCGCCGGAATGTAGATACCCGGCTCCACGGTGGTGACCATGCCCGGCTCCAGTACCCGCCATTCGTCGCCCACCTTGTAGTCACCGACGTCGTGCACGTCCATGCCGATCCAGTGACCCGTGCGGTGCATGAAGAACGGCTTGTAGGCCTCGTCCTTCATCAGTCGCGGCACACTACCGTCCAGCAGCTTCAGCTTTTTCAATCCTTTGGTGATCACGCGCACGGCCGCGTCGTGAGGATCGTTCCAGTGATTGCCGGCGCGGGTCTTGTCGATGGCGGCGAGCTGGGCCTCCAGCACGATCTCGTAGACGGCCCGCTGCTCCGGCGTGAAACGCCCGTTTACCGGGAACGTGCGCGTGACGTCCGAAGCGTAATAGTCGTACTCGCAGCCGGCGTCGATCAGCAGCAGGTCGCCATCGGCCAGTTCGGCCGCGTTGTCCGTGTAATGGAGAATGCACGCATTCGCACCGCCGCCCACGATGGGCGGATAGGACGGCTCCGCGCGCCGGCGGCGGAACTCGTGCAGGAACTCCGCCTCGACCTCGTACTCGTGCATGCCCGGCCGCGTCACCTGCATCGCCCGCTTGTGCGCATCCACGGCAATCTTCGCCGCTTTGCGCATGGCGGCGATCTCCGCGCGGCTCTTGTACAGGCGCATGTCGTGCAGCAGATGATCCAGCGCCACGAATTCCTGCGGCGTGTGGCCGCCCATCTTCACCGTGCGGCGCAGGGTGTTCACCCACTCCGTGACCCGCTGATCGAAGTCCTGATAGATGCCCATGGTGTAGAAAACCCGCGGCTTCGCCTCCATGAGACCGGGCAGGATGTCGTCGATATCGGCCACCGGGAAAGCGTCATCGGCGCCGTAGGTCTCGACCGCGCCCTCCGTGCCGGAACGATGCCCGTCCCACTGCTCGCGTTCGGCGTCGCGCTCGCGGCAGAACAGCACGAATTCGCCCTGCTCGCGCTCCGGCACCAGCACCGTGACGGCTTCGGGCTCGGCGAAGCCGGTGAGGTAGTAGAAGTCGCTGTCCTGCCGGTAGCCGAACTCCACGTCGCGGCTGCGATGGCGCAGGGGCGCGGCAGGCAGGATGGCGATGGAATCGCGGCCCATCATGCGCATCAGCTGGCGGCGACGTCTGGCGAATTCTTTCGGATTCATAAGGTCCTGTCGGTCAGTCGGGTCGGCGCCCCGGGGGGCGTGAGAGCGCATTGTACCGGAGCGGGATGCGCCCCGGCGCGGCCGCTACTGGAGCCCGGACGGCGCCTCGTGCCGGTCGCCCCGGAAAGCAGCCAGCTCCAGGTAGAAAAGCTGGACGGCCACGCGCAGATACTCCACCAGCTCGGCCCAGGCCTCCTCGTCGCCTTCCACGCCCTCCTCCGCGTCTTCCGCCTCGCCGGCCGTCGCCCGCGTCATCTCGCTCAGGTCGGACAGCAGCTCGGCGAGGGGTTCCTGTCTGAGTCGGTCCGCGAGTGCCGGGCGGCTGCCGGCCTCTCCGAAGCCATGGAGGAACCCCTGGGTCCAGTGCGCCATCGCGCCCGCTCGCTCGCCCATCGGCGCCCGGTCGCCCGGCAGCAGCGGCGCGAAGCGGAAGGAAGGATCTTCGAGTTCCGCGGCGGTCTCGCTCGCGATGCCCAGCAGAGCCCTGCGTGTGTCCGCCGGCACTGGTTCGTCCCCGAACAGGCTTGCTACCCAGCGCGGTCCTGCATGGCTGCCGTGCAGGCAGACGAGACTGCACAGCGTGCCGTGGGCCTCCGGGGCATCACAGGTCGCCCCCGCCGCAGAAAGGGTCTCGTCGAGCCTCGTGTGGATGGCGTTCGGGTGGTTCGGCATATGGGTTCGAGGTCGTGGTCGGGCGTTCTGGTCCGAAGACTGATTCGACGAAACGGGCTGCGGCGGACTGCGCGCAGCCTGGACGCCATCCTAACACTGCCGCCGCCGCGGCAACTCCAATACGGGACACCGTCAATTGACCGGATTCCCGCTCACTACTATATTGCCCCCATGAGCGATCAGGTACATCAGGCGTTCGCGCACGAACTGAAGCGTCTGGAGAAGCGTCTGGACGAACTCGTGGCGGTCTGCAATCAGCTCCGCGAGGAGAACCGCTCGCTCCGCCACCGCCAGGACACGCTCATCGAAGAGCGGGCGAGCCTGCTGCAGAAGAACGAGCAGGTGCGCGCACGCGTCGAAGCCATGATCGGCCGGCTGAAGTCCATGGAGCACGGCGCCTGATGCCGCGCCCGGAACAAGGCCGCAACGGGTAGACGATGATGGACGAAATGTATGCCCACGTGAGCGTGCGTATCCTGGAGAAGGAATACCAGGTATCGTGTCCTGCGAGCGAGAAATCGGATCTGCTGGACAGCGCAGAGATGCTCAACTCGAAGATGAAAGAGATCCGCGACAGCGGCAAGGTTGTCGGTACGGATCGGATCGCCGTCATGGCAGCGCTGAACATGGCGAACGAACTTATCAAGGCGCGTGCCCGCGACGATGCGCTCGAGGGCAACGTGGCCGGACGTATCAGGGCGCTGTCCGACAGGGTGGAGGCTGTGCTGGGCGACAGCCGCCAGCTCGACTTCTGAACCCGGGCCGCCGCTGGCGGTCATAGAATAGTTACGGCACCTCCTGCAGTGTTCGACACCGGCTGAGAAGCCTTTCGACCCTAACTATCAACGTCGGGGTCAAAAGCCTGAAGGCAACTTTGCGCAGATCCGCGATACGGCGGAAAGCCTGCGTTGTCTCGGCCGACCCCACCTTACGCTCTGGTTCGAGAGCGACGGCTGGTGACGGCACAGGCGGGAGGTGCCACCTCTCTCCCTCAGGACAGGGGCCCATGCAGGCCGAGCGCGCAAGACACAGGCAAGCCGGACAGCGGGCCCGCCTCGCACTCGACGACGCGACGCGCGCGCGTCATTCGGCCGCCATCTGCCGCCATCTCTCAAGCAGCCCGCTCTGGCATGCCGCGCGGCGCATCGGCCTGTACTTTGCCGCGAGCGCCGAAGTGGACGTCAGCGACCTGTTCGTGCAGGCGTTCGTTACCGGCCGCGTCGTCTACGTACCGGTGGTCGGCGACACAGGCCTCATGCACTTCGTCCGCCTGTCACGGGACGCGACACTCGTCCGCAATCGGTATGGTATCTGGGAACCCGAGCGCGCATCCGACGCCTTCCCTGTGCGCCAACTCGACCTCGTCGTCACACCGCTCGCCGCGTTCGACGATGCAGGAAACCGCATCGGCATGGGCGCCGGGTACTACGACCGGTGCTTCTCCTTCCTGCGTAATCGCCGATACTGGCTGCATCCGAAACTCGTCGGCGCCGCCTTCTCGTGTCAGCGAGTCTCTGCCATACACGCCGCCGCATGGGACATTCCGCTGTTCGCAGTCGCAACCGAGAACGGCATGCATCGCTTCCGATACTGACGTTGCATCGATCACATCGCATCGATCACATCACATCGATGCCGGCGACGAACAACTTCATCGCTACACCAATGCTGTTCGTGCAGCAGTGTGCGTGTCGGGAAACTTGCTGGAATTTTCAGTGTTTATGTATATACTCAACGCCGGGTACCCCGACACGGAGATGACATATGGCTACTACAGCTAGATCGAAAAAGAAGACGACGCGAAAGAAGAAGACAGCGTCGAAGCGCAAGACGACTGCGCGTAAGGCACCGGCAAGGAAGAAGGTGTCGAAGAAGAAGACCACTGCGCGTAAGACTGCAGCGAAGAAGAAGCGCACCGTGAAGAAGAAGGCGACCAAGAAGAAAGCAACGAAGACGAAGGCCATCAAGAAGAAAGCCGCCAAGAAAAAGCGGACCGTGAAGAAGAAGACCAAAAAGAAAGCGACCAAGAAAAAGGCCGCCAAGAAAAAGCGGACCGTGAAGAAGAAGACCAAGAAGAAGGCAGCCAAGAAAAAGGCCGCCAAGAAAAAGGCGACCAAGAAGAAGGCCGCCAAGAAAAAGCGGACCGTGAAGAAGAAGACCAAGAAGAAGGCGACCAAGAAAAAGGCCTCTAAAAAGAAGGCCAGCAGAAAGAAGGCTAGCAAGAAGAAAGCTAGCCGGAAGCGCTGAGCGCAGTGGGAATCGGTAAGTAGCCCAGAGCCTTACCGGTCGCTGACACTCTCCGCCGGGAGACGTGCAGCGATGGAATCCCGACTTAAGGAATGTGCCCGCTCCGGCGGGCACATTCCGTTAGTGCACGGGGATGGCGTAGCGGCCGGGGTCGGTGGTACAAGAGACCGGCAGACGACGGCCGCCCCGATGCCGACCCCACGGACAACCAACCAAGCCGGGAACCGCGATGGACCAGACAGAGAAGAAACGCCAGGCCGCCCGTGCGGCGCTCGAATACATAGAGATGGGCACCGCCCTCGGCGTCGGCACGGGCTCCACCGTCAACGAACTGATCGAGTTCCTGCCGGAGGTAGCCGATCGCCTCACCAGTGTCGTCTCGAGTTCCAGCGAGACGACTCGACGCCTGCAAGCCAAAGGCATCGAGGTCAGTGAACTGAACAGTGTCGGCGATCTGGACCTCTACATCGACGGCGCGGACGAGGCCACCAAGCACTTCCATCTGATTAAAGGTGGCGGCGGCGCGCTCACCAGGGAGAAAGTAATCGCCGCTGCCTCGCGGAAGTTCGTGTGCATCATCGACGACTCGAAACTCGTCGGCATGCTCGGCGGTTTCCCGCTGCCGATCGAGGTCATCCCGATGGCGCAGGCCTATATCGCGCGGCAGATCATCCGCTACCGCGGACAGCCCATCTGGCGCGAAGACTTCGTGACCGACAACGGCAACCACATCATCGACGTGCACAATCTCTCCATCGCCAATCCGGTGGAGATGGAGACGCGGTTCAATCAGCTGCCCGGCATCGTGACGGCGGGGCTGTTCGCGCATCGGCCCGCCGACGTGCTGCTGGTCGCGGGGCGCGACGGCGTGCGCACGATGCAAAGGTAATGACCGCAGGAAACGAAGGGCCGCATCCGCGAAGTCCCCACCAAAAACAAAAGGGCCCCTGACGGGGCCCTCTTGTATTTGGCTGGGGGACCAGGATTGACTCGGGCCTTTGCGGCCCTCGCCCTGCGGGCGGCTCGCAACGCTCGCCGTCTGTCGGCCCGCAGGCGGGCCTCGGTTCGAACGAAGGGCCTCATCCGCGAAGTCCCCACCAAAAACAAAAGGGCCCCTGACGGGGCCCTCTTGTATTTGGCTGGGGGACCAGGATTCGAACCTGGGTTCTCGGAGTCAGAGTCCGATGTCCTACCGCTAGACGATCCCCCAATAACCCTGTCGCGCGGCCGCAATCAACGCTTCGAGAACTGGGTGGCTCGGCGGGCCTTGCGCAGGCCGACCTTCTTGCGCTCCACTTCGCGCGCGTCACGCGTCACGTAACCGGCCTTACGAAGGCCACCGCGCAGAGACTCGTCGTACTCCATCAGCGCCCGTGTCAGGCCGTGGCGGATGGCGCCGGCCTGGCCGGTGGTACCGCCGCCGATCACGGTAACGTCCACGTCGAAGCGATCCTCGAGCTTGGTCAGCTCCAGGGGCTGACGGACGATCATCCGCGCCGTCTGGCGACCGAAGAACTGATCCAGCGGACGCTTGTTGACCGTGATCCTGCCCTCGCCGGGCTTCAGGAAGACCCGTGCCGTGGAGGTCTTGCGTCGGCCGGTACCGTAAAACTGCATATCACTCATGTTCTGTTCCCCGTGCCGCCGGCTCAGATATCGAGCTCGATCGGCTGCTGTGCGCTGTGCTGATGTTCCGGTCCCGCATAGACCTTGAGCTTGCCCATCATCTGACGGCCGAGACGGTTCCTCGGCATCATGCCCTTGACTGCCGACTGAATCACCCGCTCGGGTGCCTTGTCCAGCATCTGTTCCAGCGAGCGGGACTTCAGGTTACCGATGTAGCCCGTGTGATGGTGGTACATCTTGTCTTTCAGCTTGTTACCGGTCACCCGCACCTTTTCGGCGTTGACGATGATCAGGTAGTCGCCGGTATCCACGTGGGGCGTATATTCCGGCTTGTGCTTGCCACGCAGCCGCCGAGCGACCTCGGTGGCGAGGCGGCCCAGGGTCTTGCCCGTGGCATCCACGACGTACCAGTCGCGCCGCACTTCGGCCGGTTTTGCAGAGAAGGTCTTCATCAACAGTTACTCAAATGTCGTCCGGTAATCCGGTTCTGGTTGAAATCCGGCTCCCGTCGGGGCCGGAGGCCGTCGGCGCGGCACGGAAAATGCTCGTGCCAACGACGAAAAGCGCGAAATTATAGCCTCCGCCGGAGGGCGATGCAATGGCGGCTGCCGCTCCGGTCAACGAGCCCCTGGCCGCAGATCCCCCGGCCCTCACGACCGGGAAACTCGTCCTGGAGCCCTAGAACTCGTACTCCAGGGCGATGGCCGTGAACGTGTCCGTCTTTTCGCTGCCCACGGGCACGGAGGTGTTACGGCGGATGGTGTAGGAGGCCTTGAGGGCGAGCTCGCCGATCAGGCTGGCCTTCACCTCCGTCACCGATTCCATGAAAGTGTTCTCCGCGCCGGACTCGACGAGGAAATCCTGGCCGAATTCCGCATTTTCGCTCAGCTTCAGGGTATAGTCGAGAGAGCCTCGCAGGATGGTTTCGTTCTCCGAGGTCCCGTCTCGCAGGTCCGACTGGCGCAGACCAACGCCGGCCTCCCCGTTCAGGGTCTGGCGATCGCTGTGCAGGATGCGCCGCCCGTAGCCGACGGTCTCGGACATCTGCTGGTCGTAGCCGCTGAACTTGTCCTTCTGCCAGCGCACGCGGCCGAAGACATAGTTGAACTCACTGAAGGCGTATTCGCTCTTCCAGGCGGCGAGATAGGCCTCCGCCGTGGTCTGCTCGTCCTGCTGGGCGCCAACGGCCGAGACCTGCGCCAGATGGTCCCAATTGCCACTCGTGTACCCGACCTCGGCGGCTGCGGAAACATTCAGCGTCTCGGAGTTACCGGTCGTCGAGAGGTAGCCCAGGCTCGCCTTGCCGCTCCAGGGGCCCTCGTCCTGGGCGTGGCCGGGGGCGGCGGCAAGAAGCGTCAGCAACGACAGGGCCGACGCGAGTGTCTTGTTGTTCATTGGTCTTGCTCCGTAAGCTCCGTCCTGCGCATCTCCGGTCCAGCCCGGCGATCCATGCGCAAACCGCGCGCAATCCTAGGTCAACTCACCGGAAATTGCACCCGATCTGTCCAGCCATGAAACCGCGACACCGACGGGACCGTTGCTATAATTCACCCATGGATGGACGGAATCGCAGCCTGCCCGACCGTTTTCTGGCGAGCGCCGACAACGCGCTGCGAACCCTGTTCGCGCCGCCGGGCGGCAGTCGGCCCAACCCGGGTGCGGAGCGGCCCGAGGCGCAGCTGTCGCGCGAGGACGCCAGACACGTCGCCGGGCTGATGCGCATCAACCATTCCGGCGAGGTCGCCGCGCAGGGCCTGTATCAGGGGCACGCGGTCGTCGCCAGGGACCCGGCCGTGGCCGCGGAGATGCACCATGCGGCCGAGGAGGAGACGGATCACCTGCGCTGGTGCGCGCAGCGGCTGCAGGAGCTGGACGCGGCGCCGAGCCGGCTGGCACCGGTCTGGTATGCCGGCGCCTGGACCATCGGCGCGCTGAGCGGACTGGCCGGCGACCGCTGGAGCCTCGGTTTCATCGCGGAGACAGAGCGGCAGGTGGTCGAACACCTGAACGGACATTTGGACCGACTGCCCGTCGAGGACGAACGCAGTCGAGCCATCCTGCAGCGGATGGCGGAGGAAGAGGCGGTGCACGGCGCCGCCGCCGCGGAATCCGGCGGCAGCCGCCTGCCCGCCCCCGTGCAGGGACTGATGCGGGCCACGGCGAAGCTGATGACACGAACCGCCTACTGGTTCTAGCCGGCCGCCGGGGCCGCCGGCTTGCCCTTGTTGAGCGTCTGTCACAAAATAGCTGTTGGATCCAGCGAGGGGGCTCGAATGCCAACGACAGCGAAGAATCTGAGCGACGTACCGGCCATCAACCGGTTCCTCAGCTACTGCCGCGTGCGCACCATCCCGTCGAAGACGGTGATGATCCACGCCGGCGACCTCCCCGACATCCTCTACTACATCGTCGACGGCTCGGTCGAGGTCATGATCGAGGACGAGGACGGCAACGAGATGGTGCTGGCCTACCTCAATAAGGGTCAGTTCTTCGGCGAGATGGGCCTGTTCTACGAACAGCCGACGCGCAGCGCGTGGGTGCGCACCCGCACCGAGAGCGAGATCGCGGAGATGACCTACCCCCGCTTCCGCCAGATCGCCAGCGAGAGCCCGGGCCTGGTCTTCGAACTGGCCACACAGCTGGCGAGCCGGCTGGATCGCACCAACCGCAAGCTCGGCGATCTGGCCTTCGTGGACGTCACCGGCCGCGTGGCTCACGCCATCATGGATCTGTGCAACGAGCCGGATGCCATGACACATCCCGACGGCATGCAGATCAAGGTCAGCCGCCAGGAACTCTCCCGTCTGGTGGGCTGCTCCCGCGAGATGGCCGGCCGGGTCCTGAAGGTCCTGGAGGAGCAGGGACTGGTTTCCGCCAACGGCAAGACCATCGTGGTCTACGGCGCGCGACCGAAACGCTAGCCGCTCGCCGGCGGCCGTTTAGTCCGCCTTCCCGGCCTTCGCGATAGTCTCTTTCATTGCGCGGATGGTCGCGGCGTAGTCGTCGCTGCCGAATATCGCCGAGCCAGCCACGAACGTATCGGCGCCGGCGGCCGCCACGTCGCCGATATTGTCCACCTTCACGCCGCCGTCGACTTCCAGCCGGATATCCCTGCCTGATTCGTCGATGAGCCGGCGCACCGCGCGCAGCTTGGTCAGCGCCTCCGGGATGAACTTCTGCCCGCCGAAGCCCGGGTTCACCGACATGATCAGGATCATTTCCACCTTGTCCATCACGTGCTCGAGCCAGGAGAGCGGCGTCGCGGGATTGAACACCAGCCCCGCGCCGACGCCCTGCTCGCGGATCAGCGCGAGGCTGCGATCTACGTGCCGCGAGGCCTCCGGGTGGAACGTGATGTAACTCGCGCCGGCCGCCGCGAAATCGGGGATCAGGCGGTCCACGGGTTCCACCATCAGGTGGACATCGATGGGCGCCGTCACGCCGTAGTTGCGCAGGGCCTCGCAGACCAGCGGGCCCACCGTCAGGTTCGGCACGTAATGGTTGTCCATCACGTCGAAGTGGACCATGCCGGCGCCGGCCGCGAGCACGGCGTCCACCTCTTCGCCGAGCCGGGCGAAGTCCGCCGACAGGATGGAAGGAGCGATCACGGGCTGCACGACGCTGTCTCCGTTGTTGTGTGGCACGGCACTGTAGCCAAGCGCGCCCGCCATGTATAGCCGGCCTGTCCTACCTGAAACCGCGTCGGGCTTTCAGGGACTCGTAGGCATTGCGGATCTCCCGCGTGCGCTGCTGCGCGCCCGCAAGATCCTCGGGGCTGAGATCCTTCGACGCCAGCTTGTCCGGATGGTAGCGATTCATCAGGCGGCGGTAGGCCTGTTTGATATCCGTATCGCTCGCGGATTCCGGCACCCCCAGGACTTCGTAGGCGTGGTCGACGAGCTTCCTCTCGGCGCGGCCCCGTTCCGAACGGGCGAAACCGCGCTGTGCCCGCAGCACGGCCTCCATCTGGGCGAACTCCACGCGGCCGATGCCGAACTCACCCGCCATGGCCCACAGCAGAGCGCGTTCGCGCTCGTGCATGCGTCCGTCGGCGAGCGCGATGCGCAGCTGCAGGCGCAGGAACGCACGGCCGAGATCGCCGCCGCGGCCGGCCAGCGCCGCCAGACGCTGCAGCCGGCCGCGCAAGGGATAATCCGCGCGCTTGCCCTGATTGAACCATTCAATGGCGGAACGGGTGTCGTCGGCCGACAGCCCGAGTTCGTGCATGATCCGGCGCGCGGCTCCGATCTCGGCTTCGCTCACGCGCCCGTCAGCCTTGGCGAGGTGACCCATGGTCTCGAAGGTGATGCGCAGGAATTCGGCAGGCAGCCGGGTCGGCCCGGCCCGGGATTCCCGCCATTTGGCGTAGCCCCGGTCGAACTGGTGGCCCAGCAGGACGCCGAGCACGGCGAACAACGGCCGGCCCGTGGCGAGACCCAGCAGGCCGCCTGCGAGCTTGCCCCACCAGTTCAACGACGCGGTCCGTGACCGTGCATAAGCGGGGATGCTACCCCGATTAACGACACCGTTGCACTGCGCAGGGCGGAGCGGTTGCCCGCGCCGCGCCGCCGGTCCATCATCGCCGCTTTACCGCGGGGAAGCGCCGATGGCCGAGCACAGCAGCGACGTCGTATTCGAGTCCACCGTGACCGGTCTCGAGCTGATCGGCCGCGGCAAGGTCCGCGACCTGTGGGCGGTGGACGACGAGCATCTGCTGATGGTCGCCACCGACCGGCTGTCGGCCTACGACGTCGTGCTGCCGGACCCGATCCCGGGCAAGGGCGCCATCCTCACCCGCATCTCCCGGTTCTGGTTCGCCCGCACGGCGGGCATCGTCCCGAATCATCTGAGCGAGCTGCCACTGGAGGCCGTCATCACCGATCCTGCCGAACGTGAGCTGCTCGGCGAACGCAGCATGGTCGTGCGGCGGCTGCAGCCCCTGCCGATGGAAGCCGTGGTCCGCGGCTACCTGATCGGCTCCGGCTGGCGCGACTACCGGGCGACCGGCGCCGTGTGCGGTATCCCTCTGCCGCCCGACCTGCCCCAGGCCGCGCAGCTGGACGAGCCCCTGTTCACACCGGCCACCAAGGCCGCCGTCGGCGATCACGACGAGAACATCAGCTTCGACACGCTGACGGAGATCATCGGACGGGAGCGGGCGATACAGGTTCGCGAGCTGTCGCTGCGCATCTATTCCGAGTGCGCGGACTACGCCATGCAGCGGGGCATCATCATCGCCGACACGAAGTTCGAGTTCGGCGTGGACCGCGCCGGCACTCTGTACCTGATCGACGAGGTACTCACGCCCGACTCGTCCCGATTCTGGCCGGCGGAGTCCTGGCGCACCGGCACGAGCCCGCCGAGTTTCGACAAGCAGTTCGTTCGCGACTATCTGGAGACACTCGACTGGGACAAGCGCGCGCCCGGACCGCGCCTGCCGGCGGAGGTCATCGCCCGCACGCGCGAAAAATATCTCCGCGCGCTGGAGCTGCTCACCGGCGACAGCGCTCCGACCAGCCGCGAATAATGGCGGCGATCTCGCGCACGCCGTCGGTCAGCGCCGCCGGTCCCGGCTGCAGGATCTGCGCCGACTTCACCTCGTAGAGATCGCCGTGGCGCACGGCGGGCACCGCATCCCAGCCCGGGCGCTCCGCCACTCGCTCGGGGCGGAACTTCTTGCCGCACCAGGATCCGATCACGATGTCGGGAGCCGCGTCGATGATGGGGGCGTCGTCGGCGAAGATGCGGTTCTTCGCCAGCGGCTCGTCGGCCATCGCCGGGAAGCAGTCCTCGCCGCCCGCGATGCGGATCAGCTCGGCGACCCAGCGGATGCCGGTGATACGGGGCTCGTCCCATTCCTCGAAGTAGACGCGGGGTCGGTGTTCCAGTGCGGCGGTGCCGGCGCGGATGGTCTCCAGGCCCTCCGCCAGGTTCGCGGCGTAGGCCCGGGCCCGGGACTCGCAACCGACCATGCCGCCGAGCACCCGGATCATCTGCAGGATCTCCGCCACCGAACGGTGATTGAACACGTGCACCGGCACACCGCGACGAATCAAATCGGCCGCGATGTCGGCCTGCAGATCGGAAAATCCCAGCACCAGGTCCGGCTCGAGCGCCATGATGCGGTCGATCTTCGCGCTGGTGAAGGCGGAGACCTTCGGCTTCTCGCGCCGCGCGCGCGGCGGCCGCACGGTGAATCCGGAGATGCCGACGATGCGGTCCTCCTCGCCGAGCGCATACAGCGTCTCGGTGGTCTCCTCCGTCATGCAGATGATGCGGCTCGGATAATCGTCCATGCGAAAGTCCTTCGTCCGCCCGTCTCGCTCGTGCCCGTTCATGCCGGAGCCCCGACTACAGGGGCTAATGTACAATCGGCGACGGCCCGTGCCAAAGGAGGGCGGCACCGCACCCATGCTGGATTCCCTGATCCGTTATCTGCAGCGATTCCTCTGGAGCCCGCAGTTCGCCGGTCTCCCCCCCGTGCCTGCCTTCGGCGTCGCTTTCCTGCGCTATGTCTGGGCCATCGTCCGCGACCTGATGAGCGGACAGCTGACGATGCGGGCGATGAGCCTGGTCTACACCACGCTGCTTTCCATCGTGCCGCTGCTCGCATTCAGCTTCTCTGTGCTGAAGGGATTCGGCATCCACCGGGAACTGGAACCCCAGCTGACCGAGTTCCTCGCGCCGCTCGGCAGCCAGGGGGAGCGGATCGTCTCCACGCTGATGAACCTCGTCAACGACGTGGACGGCGGCGTGCTCGGCGGCGTCAGCCTCGCGTTCTTCATCTACACCGCCTTCTCGATGGTGCAGAAGATCGAAGAAAGCGTGAACTTCGTCTGGCACGTCAGCAACCCGCGCAGCATCGCGCGGCGCTTCACGGAGTATTTCAGCGTGTTGCTGATGGGGCCGGTCGTGCTGGTGGTCGCCCTCGGCATCATCGCCTCCGTCCGCAACAACGCGCTCACCGAGCGGCTGATGGAGGTCGAACCATTCGGCACGGCGATCGTCGCGGCCGGCGAACTCACGCCCTATCTCCTCGCCATCCTGGCCCTGACCGTCCTGTACAAGCTGATCCCGAATACCCGGGTGAAGTTCCGCGCCGCCTTCGTCGGCGGGCTGACCGCGGGCATTCTGTGGGCGACCACCAGCGCCGTGTTCGCCAACGTCTTCGTCGGCGCCGGCGGCCGCATCCAGGTGGTCTACGCCAGTTTCGCGATCGCCATCCTGGTGCTGATGTGGTTGTACCTGAACTGGCTGATCCTGCTGCTCGGCGCGCAGATCGCGTTCTACAACCAGAATCCGGGCTTCCTGCGCCTCGGCCGCCGGGAGACGCGGCTGGCGAACAGCCTGCGCGAGCGGCTGGCGCTGAACGTGATGTACCTCGTGGGGGCCGCTTTTCGCGGCGGCTCCGGTTGCCGGACGGTACGCGAGCTGGCGAAGGAGCTGGCGATCCCGGGCATCGTCATCTCCCAGGTCGTCACGAATCTGGAGGA
This sequence comes from Lentisalinibacter sediminis, assembly GCF_040706615.1. Classification (NCBI taxonomy): domain Bacteria; kingdom Pseudomonadati; phylum Pseudomonadota; class Gammaproteobacteria; order Woeseiales; family Woeseiaceae; genus Lentisalinibacter; species Lentisalinibacter sediminis. Next base: position 740,948 of record NZ_JAPDRF010000003.1, read on the forward strand.
CGCGGGCCTCATCACCAGCACCGAGCAGGAACGGCTGGTTCCCGCGCGGGAGCCTGCGCGCATCCGGCTGCAGGACATCCTCGATGCGGTACGGGAAGGCGGCGACACCGGCTCCTGGCGGCCGCCGTCGTGGACGCCTGCCATCGCGGACCTGGGTGACCGCATCGACGACGCCCTGGAGACCGTAGTGGACGAGCGGACCCTGAGCGACCTCCTCGATCAGCTCGAGGACGGCGCAGAGCGGGCCGGCTGACGGCCCTCGCGCCGCGGATAAAGGTCGAGCGCGTTCAGTTGCCGGCGACAGTCATCTCGGCGACGAGCACCGAGCCACAGCGGATGCCCCCCCTCAAGTCCTGGTCCCGGCCCACCGCGACGATGTCCCGGTACAGGTCGCGCAGGTTGCCGGCGATGGTGATCTCGCTGACCGGATAGGCGATCTCCCCGCCCTCCACCCAGAAGCCGGCGGCGCCCCGACTGTAATCGCCGGTGACCGCGTTCACGCCCTGTCCCATCAGCTCGGAGACGATCAGGCCCCGGTCCATCTGCCGGGTCAGGGTCTCCAGGCCCTCCGCATTGCCCTCCACCAGCAGGTTGTGCACGCCGCCTGCGTTGCCCGTGGTCTCCAGGCCAAGCCGGCGGGCGGAGTAGGTGGACAGCACATAGCCCTGCAGCACGCCGGCGGAGACCAGATCCCGGTCCGTCGTGGCCACGCCCTCGCGGTCGAACGGAGCGCTGCCGAATGCGCCGGGGATGTGCGGGCGCTCGAGGATATTCAGGAAGTCGGGGAAGAGCGTCTCGCCCGCGGCATCCAGAAGGAACGAGGAGCGCCGGTACTGGGCCGCGCCGCTGATGGCGCCGACGGCATGGCCGATGAACCCCCGGGCCAGCTCCGGCGGGAACAGCACCGGCACCTTCGCCGTCGTGACCTGGCGGGCACCCAGACGCCGCAGGGTGCGCTCGGCGGCCTTCGCACCCACTGCCTCCAGCGCCTCGAGCTGCGCCGGGTCCCGCGCGGCGGTGTAGTGGTAGTCCCGCTCCATGCCGCCGTCGTCGCCGGCCAGCACGGCACAGCTGATGCTGTGGCTGCTGCGCCGGTAGGCGCCGAAGAAGCCGTGGCTGTTACCGTAGGCCCTGACGCCCCGGCTGGTCGCCACGGTGGCGCCCTCCGAATTGCTGATGCGCGGGTCGCTGTCGAGCGCGGCACCCTCACAGCGGATAGCCATCTCCCGTGCCGCCTCCGGCGAGACCTCCCAGGCATGGTCCAGCGCAAGGTCGGGCGGATCCACGGCGAGCCTGGCAGGATCCGCGAGGCCCGCGCAGGGATCCTCGGCGGTGCGCCGGGCAATGGAGCAGGCCCTCCGCACGGCCTCCGTGATGGCTTCCGGGCGGAAGTCCGACGTGCTCGCGCTGCCCTTGCGGCGGTCGAAGTAGACGGTGACGCCGAAGGAGCGGTCGTTCTGGTACTCCAGCGTCTCGATGTCGCGCATGCGGGCGGTCACCGAGAGGCCGAGGTCGTGGCTAACCGCCGCTTCGCACTCGTCGGCGCCGGACCGGGCCGCCGTCTCCAGCGCCTGCGACACCAGGTCGGCGAAGCGCCGCTCCTCCGCCGGGCTGATCTCCAGGGTATGACTCATGGCGGCTCCTTCGCGGTCGGGCTCGGTCGTGGACGACAGTGCCGGGGATTCTAAACGGGTGCGGGAGCGCTGACGAGGCGGCGCGCTCGCCAGCCCGGGTCACCTCTCGCGCGCCGGTCACGATACAACCGGCGCCTGTGCCCCTGTAGAATGCCGCCATGGACGTGAAAGTCGGCATCATCATGGGTTCGGTCTCCGACTGGGACACCATGGCTCATGCGAGCGAGACCCTGCATGCGCTCGGCATCCCGCACGAGACGCGGGTGGTCTCCGCCCACCGTACCCCGGACCTGCTGTTCGAGTACTGCGAGACGGCGGCCGGCCGGGGCCTCGGCGTGATCATCGCCGGCGCCGGCGGCGCAGCCCACCTGCCCGGCATGGCCGCCGCCAAGACACCGCTGCCCGTGCTGGGCGTGCCGGTGCAGTCGAAGGCACTCTCGGGCATGGATTCGCTGCTCTCGATCGTGCAGATGCCTGCGGGTATCCCGGTGGGCACACTCGCCATCGGCAAGGCCGGTGCGATAAACGCCGCCCTGCTTGCCGCGGCCATCCTTGCCGTCAGCGACGCGGACATCCGCCGCTCCCTCGAAGAGTACCGCCGGCGGCAGACCGAGAAGGTGCTCGCGCGTCCCGACCCGGCGGCCGACGATCCGGCCGAAGTCTGACCGTCATGCGCGTCGGAGTGGTCGGCGGGGGGCAGCTGGGCCGTATGCTCGGCCTGGCGGGCCTGCCGCTGGGACTGGACTTCGTGTTCCTGGATCCTTCGCCCGACGCACCCGCCGGGGCGGTGGGAGAGCACATTGCCGCCGCCTTCGACGAGCAGGGCGCCATCGCCGAACTGGCGGCGCGCTGCGACGTCGTCACCTACGAATTCGAGAACGTCGACGTGGACTCCCTCGCCGCTGCGGCCGGCGACACGCCCGTGTACCCGCCGCCCGGCGCCCTCGCCACCGCCCAGGACCGACGCAACGAGAAGCTGGCGTTCGAGGCGGCCGGCATCCCGGTGGCGCCCTGGCAGACCGTCGACAGCCGTGACGAGCTGGAGGCCGCATGCCGCGCCATCGGCCTGCCCCTCATCGTGAAGACCCGGCGCCTCGGCTACGACGGCAAGGGTCAGCACCGCATTCTGGCCGAGACCGACATACCGGCCGCCTGGGAGGCACTGGCCGGCGTGCCGCTGCTGGCCGAACGGCTGGTCGCCTTCGACGGGGAGGTTTCGGTCATCGGCAGCCGCGGAGCGGACGGGTCACTCGCGTGCTACCCGCTGACAGGCAACGTGCACCGGCACGGTATCCTGCATACCTCCTGCGCGCCCGCCGCCGACGCCGCGCTGCAGGAGCTGGCCGAGACCTATCTTCGCGCGCTGGTCCAGCGGCTCGATTACCGCGGTACCATCGCCGTCGAATTCTTCGTGGCCGGCGACCGCCTGCTGGGCAACGAGTTCGCGCCGCGGGTCCACAATTCGGGGCACTGGACCATCGAGGGCGCCGCCTGCAGCCAGTTCGAGAACCACCTGCGGGCGGTCTGCGGATTACCGGCCGGCGACTGCCGCACGCGCGGCCATGCCGGCATGCTGAACCTGATCGGCGCGATGCCGGCGGCCGCCGGCATCCTGGCCGTGCCCGACGCCCACCTGCACGACTACGGCAAGTCCCCGCGCCCCGGAAGGAAACTGGGCCATGTCACGGTCGTCGCCGAATCACCGGAGGAGCGGGATCGGCGCCTGGCGCGGCTGCAAGCCCTGGTCGCGGCCGGGACTGAGAACCGTTCCCTGTAAGAGCGCCCGCTTTTGGTGTTAATGTTTAAGGTTGTTCCGGGGTAAGCCCGGAGGATCGATCGACAGACCATGTCCTATCTCGAGCATTTCGCACTCACCGAACAGCCTTTCCGCCTGACGCCGGACCCGGCTTTCGTCTACTGGAGCAAGCAGCACGCTCGCGCCAAGGCGTATATGGAGTCGACCATCTGGCTCGCCGACGGCTTCGTGGTCATCACCGGCGAGATCGGCTCGGGCAAGACCACTCTCATCCAGTCGTTCCTGAACGAGCTCGGCGACGACGTGGTCTACGCCATGGTGTCGCAGACCCAGCTCTCGCCGAGCCAGTTCCTGCAGGCCGTGCTGGCGGAATTCGGCTTCAAGCCGTTCCAGGCCCGCAAGGCCGAGCTGCTGGACATGCTGAACATGTTCCTCGTCGAACAGTACGGCGAAGGCAAGAAAGTGGTGCTGATCATCGACGAGGCGCAGAACCTCAGCCCGAAGGTGCTCGAGGAGATCCGGCTGCTGTCGGGCATCGAGACGCACAAGGAGAAGGTGCTGCGTATCATCCTGGCCGGCCAGCCCGAGCTGAAGGACAAGATCGAGTCGCCACGGCTGAAGCAGCTCACCCAGCGGGTGCGCCTGCGCTTCCACCTCGGGCCGCTTACCAACCGGGAGATGCGCGAGTACATCGGCCATCGGCTGAAGGTGGCGGGCGCGGACGCCGAGGAGATCTTCGCCGAGGACTGCCTCGACCTCATCTACCGCCGCACCGGCGGTGTGCCCCGACTGATCAACACGCTGTGCGACACGGCGATGCTCTGCGCTTTCGCCGAGGACGAGAAGCTCATCACCCCGGCGATCATCGAGACGGCACTGGAGGAGCTGGCCTGGGAGCACGAAGCGCCGGCGGCCGAGCCTACCGAACATGCCGAACCCGGCAATACGGGGCAGATCCTGCGCCCCGCCTCACTGGATCCGCGGGATACCGGCGAGATGACGCTCGCGCGCATCGACGTGCGCGTCGGGGGCAAGGTGGTGGAGAGCCACAACCTCGAAATCGGGCGCACGGTGATCGGACGCACGCCGGACAACGAGATCCGGATCGACAGCAAGTACGTGAGTCGCCACCATTGCCAGATCGTGAGCGACCTGGAGCGCTCGGTGCTCGAGGACCTCAACAGCACCAACGGCGTGTTCCTGGACAAACACCGCATCAAGAAGAAGAACCTCGAGGACGGCGACGTCATCGTCCTCGGCAAGCACGAACTCCACTACATCGACCTGCGGGACGCGGAGCTCGAGGCGGACGAGGAAGCGGACGAGGACGAGCTGGCCGAAGAGAGGGACGACGAGGACGACGACGAAGAGGACGACGAAGAGGACGAGGACCTCTACGCCACCTGATCCCCTTCCCTGCTCGGTCCTATTCGGGTACGTCGCTCTCGCGCTCGCGCTCCATGCGTCGCTGCCGGTGATCCCGGCGCTTCAGCAGCACGACGATCCCGCCCAGCAGCGAGAACATGCCTACCACGAAGCAGATCGACGGCCAGTACCAGTAGTCGAGGTACAGCGACGCCGCCAGCGCGATACAGCCGGCCAGCAGGTAGAAGTACGGGACCACCTCGTAGATCGGTTTAGAAAGCCACATCGCTCCCCCTGAGCTCGACGACGGTCCCCTGTGACGGGCATCCGCGCTGATCGGATCCATCTAATTAATGCAGCGCCGGGACCGCGTCAAGCGCGGGATGGCCGGGGAGCAGGCCGGAAACGCGGCCATTGGGGGCTCCGGGCCGGCGTTTCAGTCCCTGCGGCCGCGGAACAGGTTCAGCAGCTTGGCGCCCAGAGACTCGCCGAAACCGTCGATATTCATGTCACGCGGGGCCTCCATGGGGCGCTCGCGCAGGCTCCTGGCGAATTCCAGTGCGGCCGGATCCAGCTCGGATTCGGTGTAGGTGCGTTCGAAGTCCATGATCAGTGCCACCTTTGCTGACAGTGGCCATGGAGATTAGCCGGACGGGTTACGTATTGCAGTGACGCCTTTCACAGAGCGGGGTACCAAGCCGGCCGCCTGCCGGCGGCAGCGGCCTCAGCTCGTGCCGCCCACCGTGATGCGGTCCACCTTCAGGGTAGGCTGGCCGACCCCGACGGGCACCGACTGCCCCTCCTTGCCGCAGACCCCGACGCCCGTGTCCAGCCTGAGGTCGTTGCCCACCATGGACACCCGGGTCAGCACGTCCGGGCCGTTGCCGATCAGGGTGGCGCCCTTGACCGGCGCCCCGATGCGGCCCTTCTCGATCAGGTAGGCCTCGCTGGCGGAGAACACGAATTTGCCCGACGTGATATCGACCTGACCGCCACCGAAACTGGGTGCGTACAGCCCGTACTCCACGGACTCGATGATCTCGCCCGGATCGTGCGGCCCCGCGAGCATGTAGGTATTGGTCATGCGCGGCATGGGCAGATGGGCGAAGGACTCGCGGCGGCCGTTGCCGGTCGGCGCGACACCCATGAGGCGCGCGTTCATCTTGTCCTGCATGTATCCCTTCAGTCGGCCGTTCTCGATCAGCACCGTGCAGGACGAGGGCGTGCCCTCGTCGTCGATGGTGAGCGAACCGCGGCGCCCCGGCAGCGTGCCGTCGTCGACGATGGTGCAGAGCTCGGAGGCGACCTGCTCGCCGATGCGCCCGGAGAAGGCGGACGTGCCCTTGCGGTTGAAGTCGCCCTCCAGGCCGTGGCCGATGGCCTCGTGCAGGAGCACGCCAGGCCAGCCCGGCCCCAGCACCACCGGCATGCTGCCGGCCGGCGCCGGCACCGCCTCGAGCTGGACCAGGGCCTGACGGACCGCCTCCCGGGCGTAATCCATGACCCGGTCGCCCTCGAGGAAGAAATTCAGATCGGTGCGCCCGCCGCCGCCGCTGTAGCCCTGCTCCCGGCGGCCGTTCTGCTCCACGATGACGTGGACGTTGCAGCGGACCAGCGGACGGGAATCCGCCCCCATCGTGCCGTCGCTGCCGACGATCATCACCAGATCGTGGGAGGCCACCAGGCTGACGACGACCTCCTTCACCCGGCTGTCGAGCGCACGGGTCTCGCGGTCGACGCGGCGAAGGAGTTCGGTCTTCTCCTCGTCGCCGAGGCTCGAGACCGGATCGGCCGCGGGATAGAGCGCCGGCGGCTGGCTGCGGCTCCAGGCCTGCACTTGCGAGTCGCCGCCGCCCGCGGCGATGGCACGGGCGGCATCGGCAGCCTGCTCCAGCGCCGGCAGCACGAGTTCGTCGGAATAGGCGAAACCGGTCTTGTCGCCGTAGATCGCGCGCACGCCCACGCCCTGCTCCTGGCTGTAGCTGCCTTCGCGGACAATGCCGTCCTCGAGGCTCCAGCCCTCGAAACGGGAGCTCTGGAAATACAGATCGGCCGCGTCGATGGAACGCCGCATGATGGCGCCGAGCGTCCGGCTCAGGTGGCCCTCGTCGAGGCCGGCGGGATCTAGCAGTTCCTTCTGCGCCGTCTCCAGCGCGTTCGTTTCCGTCACAGCGAAAATCTCCGTTCGGGCACAGGGGCCCGTCCTTTCAGGTGGCTGTCTATCCTATCAGACGGGCCTCGCTCACTCGCCCTGATTCAGGCAGCCGGCCAGCTCGCTCGTAGCCCCGAAACGGCGCGCATCCGTGCGCTCGATGGTCGGGTCGTCGAAGTCGCCGCTCACCTGGTAATAGGCCTGGCCGAGCTCCTGCAGGGGCTTCTTGAAGATCTGGGAGAACAGCAGCAGCGCCGCTGCGGCCGGCGGGCCGCCGACGACCGCGCCGACCGCGGGCAGGCTGCTGCCGACATCGGCACTGACCAGCGCCGTCTGGTTGTAGTCACGCTGGGCCAGCCCGGCGCGCCCCACCACTCCGATATCGGCCACCGAGCCTTCCAGGGTCAGGTCGCAGGTATAGGCATCGCCGTTGACGATACGGAACGTGCCCTCGATCTTGTCGAAGCCGAGGCCCTTGTTGAACACGTCGCGGAAGTCGAGGGACAGACGGCGCGGCAGCGCAGCCACCGACAGCAGGCCGAAGACCCGGCCCGCGCCGGGCTCCACCTCGTCCAGCTGGCCGTTCACGATACGGATGGAGACGTCGCCATCCAGCTCCTCCAGGAACTCGCTGCGGGGCGGACCCGAGATCGACAGGTCCAGGCTGACGGCAGCCTCCTCGGCGTCGATGCCCGGGAAATAGCCGAGCTGGCTCAGCGTCTCTTTCACGTCGCTGCTCTCGAGGCGCCCGGAAAGACCGGCGCGCTGACCCGCCGGGTCCGTGAGGTCCACCCGCCAGCCGGCGCCGCCGGTGAATTCGAAGGTGGCCGCGTTCGCGGTGAGATCGTCGCTCTCGATGCCGGTCTCGGTCTTGCGGAAAGTGGCCGCCACCGTGCCGAACTCCCGCTCGCCCAGCCGGAAGTCCGCGATGCGCAGGTCCAGCGGCGGATACTGGGCCGGGCTGCCCGGATCGCCGGCTTCCGGGTCGGCCTCGAGCAGGTGCAGGCGCTGCATGTCCAGTACCAGCGGCCGCCCGTCGGCGAGATCGGCCGGCACGATGATCGAGCCTGCCGCCGTGGGTCCGTCGACCTGCACCAGCCAGTCGCTGGGGTTGCGCTCCATCTCCAGTCCGATGCTCCTCGCGCGCTGCCCGAACGCATAGAGATCGCCGACGGTCAGGTCCGCGGCGCGGATCAGGCCGCCCGGGGCGGCTTCTCCCGCCGTGGCACGGTCCAGCCAGTCGCCGAGCCGCAGCCGCTCCAGGCTGCCCGTGAGGTAGAGGCCGGACCCCGTCGGCAGCGACGGCAGTCCCGGGCCCAGGTGGATGTTGCCGCGACTGAGGCGCCAGCCCTCGGCTTCCCGGCCTACCTCCGCGGTCCACTTGGCCGTCTGGCCATAGAACCCGGTGATCCCCAGCAGGTCCGGCTCGGGAAACGCGATCTCGAAACTGAACGGCCAGGACTCGGCAGCCGTCTTGGCCACGGGCTCGGGCAGGCTCAGGCTCATCCCTTCCAGGCGGGACTCGACCCGGATCGTGACCGGCGGCCCGTTCTCCAGTCCTGCTTTCGGAAAACGCACCGTCGCCTGGTAGTCGGTCTCACCCGCGATATCGCCGGCCAGCGGGAGGCCCGCCTCCTGCACCAGCGCTTCCGCGCCGATGCGGCTCTCGGCCAGCGCGATCGCCGCGACGTCGCTGCCGGCATCCCCGGCAGAAGTCAGCTCGATCTGCACCGGACTGCCGAGGAAGGCGGCCTCGATATCCTGTCCCTCGACGCCGGAACGCGTGATTCGGGCCGTGCCGGCAATCGCCGTGAGGGGATGCGGGAACCCCGCAAGGGAGAGCCGCCCGTCCGTCGTGCTGACGGCCGCCTCCACCGCGTAGTCCTCGATGCGGGTCACCGGTATGCTGAGGTCGAGATCCACGCTCGCCGGTCCCGCGGCCGTCACGTCGGCGAGGCGGCCGCCGAACAGCCCGGACAGGGGCGACGCCTCGGCGTAGTCGACAACATTCGCCAGCGTGCCGGCCGCCGAACCGCGCACCTCCAGCACGCCCTTGCGAAGATCCTCGATCGCCGCGTAGACATCCTCGATGGCAGCGCCCATGGTGACCGCGGAATTCTCCGTGCTCGAGAGGCGCATGCCATCCAGTATCACTTCGCCGTCGAGCTGCTCGATATCCGGCCACTTCAGCGCGAATCGCATGACCGCATCGCGGATGCTGGTCCGGGCCCGGAATACGCCCTCGCCGTCCTCGAACGGAAAGTCGGCGAGCGCCCCGTCGAACCGGACCGTGCCCCGCTCCGCCCGGCCGGCGACCAGGGCTTTTTCGACCCATTCCACCGCGAGGCGCGGCATCACACGGACGGGAAGATAGCGAGGCGTGCGCGAGAGATCCGTGAGCCGCCATTCGCCGGTGAAATCCAGCCGCGGCGATGACGCGTTCGGGCCGCCGGGCAGTTCCAGCTCGAAGCTGCCCTCGGTGGCGAGCCACTCGTCCTCCAGGATGAACCGGTCGCACAGCACGGTGAGGCCGCTGCCGGTGCCGCGCCAGACCACGGTGGCATCCGCCCGGGTGAAATCGACCGGCGCCGCCAGGACCTTCGGTGCGTCCAGCACCAGTGTCCGGCTGTCGAGCACCAGCCGGCCGTTGCGCTCGTCGGCCCGCACGGTGCCCGAGATGCCGCGGACGCCGGGGATCGAGCCGTGCGGTGCGACGCCGGCATCGCGCAGCTCGGCCTCCAGCGAATAGGTCAGCGGTGCCCCTTCGGGCAGCCCGTCGACGTGCAGGCGCAGCGACACGAGATCGCCGCTGGGATCGTAATCGGCGTAGGGCTGCGCCAGGGGGGCGGGCAGCCAGGCCGCAAAGGGCCGGAGGTCATCCATCGAGAGGAACCCGGACTCGATCTCGAGGGCTGTGAGGCGCGAGTCGGCGTCGGTCTCCGCCGAGACCTGGACGAAGCTGTCCGGCCGGAGAGTGTCGCCACGCTCGATCCTGAGATCGTTAACCGCCGCCAGCCAGCCGCCATCGTTCAGTGCCCACTCCAGCCGCGCGCCAAGATCGTAGGGCGCGGATGGCGGCGCGTCTCCGGCGCCCGCGGGCGCCAGCCCGCGCGCCTCCAGCGTGGCCCCCGCCCTGCGCAGCAGTCCGGCCCGGAACCGGGACCAGATCTCGACGTCGGCGATACCGGCCGCCGGCGCCGGCCACTCCTCGGGCAGGATGGAGGCCAGCCGGCCCAGATCCAGCTCGCTGGCTTCGACGTTCACGTCCCACACCGGTGCATCGTCCTGCCGGGCTCCGCGGCGTGTAGCAAGGATGCGCAGCGCACTGCCGAGTTCGCTGCCGGGCTCGAGCCGGGCCTCCAGCTCCTGGTCTTCGCCGGATCGGTTCCACTCGAGGCTGGTCAGCCGGGCCTGGAGAGGGCCGCCCCGGGCGCGGGGATCGCTATAGGTGAAGTTGACGTCCTCGAGCACGATGCGTATGTCCCGGGGCAGGTCGCTGCCGGAGACGTCCTCGGACGTCTCGGCCGCCCGGCCCTGGACGGCGAAACGGCCGTCGCCGAGCCGCTCCACGGTCACGCTCGTGCCGGTCACCGCGAGCCGGCCGACGCTGATGCGGCGTTCCCGGAGAACGCGCAGGATGGCCGCGCCCACGCTCACCTCGTCGGCATCCAGCACCGCATCGCCGCTGCCGGGATCGATCAGCGTGACGTCGGTGAATATCAGCTCCGGCCCGTTCAGCCGCCAGCGGGCGTCGATGCGCTCGAACTCCACGTCGAGGCCGATGGCGGCGCTGGCCCGTGCACGGATCTCTTCCCGGTACTCGGGCAGCTCCGGCAGCATCAACCGCAGCAGCCCCACTCCCACCGCCAGCAGGATCACCAGCGCGGCGACGGTGTAGGCGAAGAACTTCAGTGCGCTTGCGGCGTAGCGATTCATCTCCGTCCGGTCAGAGCAGCACCACGTCGAAATGGTCCTGCGCATAAAGCGATTCGGTCTGCAGCCGGATGGGCTTCCCGGTCAGCTCCTCCAGCTCCGCCAGGCCGGCCGATTCCTCGTCCAGCAGCAATTCGATGACGTCCTGGTGGGCGAGGACCATCAGGCCCTCGAAGCTGAACTGCCGGTGCTGGCGCAGGATCTCGCGGAAGATCTCGTAGCAGACCGTCTGCGCCGTGCGTACCTGGCCTCGGCCCTCGCAGATTGGACAAGCCTCGCACAGGATATGTTCCAGGCTCTCCCGCGTGCGCTTGCGTGTCATCTCGACCAGCCCCAACGGCGAGACCTGGGTGATATGGTGGCGGGCATGGTCGGCGGCCAGCGAGCGCTCCAGCACCTGCATGACCCGGTCGCGGTGCTCGGCCTCCTCCATGTCGATGAAGTCGATGATGATGATGCCGCCCAGGTTGCGCAGCTTGAGCTGGCGCGCGATCGTCACCGCGGCTTCGAGATTGGTACGGTAGATCGTCTCTTCCAGGTTGCGGCTGCCCACGTAACCACCGGTGTTCACGTCGACCGTGGTCATCGCCTCCGTCTGATCGATGATGACGTAGCCCCCGGACTTCAGCGGTACCGTACGGTCCAGGGCCTTCCTGATCTCCTCCTCCACGCCGTACAGGTCGAAGACGGGCCGGCGCCCGTCGTAGAGTTCGACGATGGGCTCCAGATCCGGCAGGAAACGCCGGGTGAAGCCCTTCATCTTCTCGAAGGTGCGGGCATCGTCCACGCGGATGCGTTCGATGTCGGCGCTGACGAGATCGCGCAGGATGCGCACGGGCAGCGGCAGGTCCTCGTGGATCAGCCCGATGCCATGCTGCGCCCTCGACTGCTCCTGAATGACTTCCCACATGCGCTGCAGGAAGATCATGTCGGCCCGCAAAGCCTCGACACCGGCTCCCTCGGCGGCCGTACGGACGATGTAGCCGTGCTCCGGCGCCTCCGGCATGATCGCCTCCATCAGGCTCTTCAGCCGGGCACGTTCGGCCTCGTCCTCGATGCGCGAGGAGATGCCGATGCCGCTGCCGTGGGGCATCAGCACGAGGAAACGGGACGGCAGCGTGACGAAGGTGGACAGTCGCGCGCCCTTGGTGCCGATGGGATCCTTCAGCACCTGCACCACGATCTCGGCGCCCTCACTGACCAGCTCGCGGATATTCGCCTGGCGGGGACGCTCGCCGTTGCCGGCACCGGCGCCGCCGGCGGGGACCTCCTCCACCGGCGTGGGGGCGACGATATCGGAGGCGTGCAGGAACGCGGTGCGCTCGAGGCCGATGTCGATGAACGCGGCCTGCATCCCCGGCAGCACCCGCGAGACCTTGCCGCGATAGATATTGCTGATGAGGCCCCGCCGGGCGGCCCGCTCGATGAAGATTTCCTGCAGCACGCCGTTCTCGAGCACGGCAGCACGGACTTCCCGCGGCGTGACGTTGATCAGGATTTCTTCACCCATGGCTCTCTCGCTCCCCGTCGGGCACCGCCAGGGCCAGCAGGTCGACGCCCGCGGCGGCCAGCAGCTCCCCGGTCTCATACAGCGGCAGTCCCACCACGCCGGAATAGCTGCCCTCGAGTCCGGTCACGAACAGCGCACCGAGGCCCTGGATGGCATAACCGCCGGCCTTGTCCCGGGGCTCGCCGCTGGCCCAGTACTGCCGCATCTCTCTCTCGTCGAGTTTCCTGAGCCGGACCCGGCTCACCGCCGTGCGGACCGCGGTCCGCCCTCCCCGCACGACCGCGACGCCCGTGTAGACCTCATGGGAGCGCCCGCCCAGCGCGCCCATCATACGCCGGAAGTCCGCCGCCGAGGCAGGCTTGCCGTAGATCTCGTCGTCGAGGACTACCGCAGTATCGGCGCCGATCACGACGGCTGTCCGGGCGTCCGCGGCCGCAGCCTCCGCCTTGGCAATCGCGAGCCGCTCCACGTAGTCGCGCGGCGGCTCCCCGGGGCGGGCGGTCTCGTCGACGCCCACGGGCCGCACCACCGGTTCCAGGCCATACGCGGCCAGAAGCTCCCGGCGCCGGGGCGATGCCGATGCCAGCACCACCGCTCCGCTGTGGGATCCCGTGCCGCTCATCATGGCCGGTGATAGGGGTGGCCGGCGATAATGGTGGAGGCACGGTACAGCTGCTCCGCCAGCACCGCGCGCACCATCTCGTGGGGCAGGGTCAGCGGCGAGAGCGACCAGCGGAAATCCGCCGCGGCGAGGAAGGCCGCGTCCAGCCCGTCGGCGCCGCCGATCACGAAAGCGATATCCCGGCCCTCGGCGAGCCACCCGGACATCCGGGCGGCGAATCCCTCGCTGTCGAGTTCGCGGCCGCGCTCGTCGAGGGCGACGACCTGCTCGTCCGGACGCAGCACCCCGCGTACACGGTCCGCCTCGGCAGCCTTCACCTCGGCGTCGGGCTGCCGCGCCGAGCGCCGGGCACCCGCCACTTCCACGAGCTCCGTGCGCCACTGGGGCGGCAGGCGCTTGGCGTACTGCTCCCAGGCCTCCGCGACCCAGGAACGGGGCCGGCCGCCGATGGCCACGACTCTCACGCGCACGGGAGTCGCTCAGCGCTCTGTCGACGCCGCGCTGTTCCGGGGCTCACTGATGTCCCAGAGCTTCTCGAGATTGTAGAAGACCCGGGTCTCGGGCTGCATGACGTGGACCAGCGCATCCTGCAGGTCGACCAGGATCCAGTCTCCCTTCTCCTCGCCCTCGACGCCGTAGGGTTTCACCCCCGCCGCGCCGGCGCGCTCGATGACCCGGTCGGCGACGGATCTGACGTGGCGGTCCGAAGTGCCGCTGGCGATGATCATGTAATCGGTGATGGTCGTGAGATGGCGCACGTCGAGCACCTTGACGTTTCGCGCCTTCAGATCCTCCAGCGCCTCCACGACCAGATCGCGCAGCTCTTCACTGTTCATGCAGTCTCCCGTAGTCCTTCGTCATGCGTACCGTCTCCGCTCATTCTCCGCCGTCCTCGTCCTCGTCCCCGGACGCCGCCCGGTAGCAGCCGCTCTCGTCGATGAGATCCCGCACCGCGTCCGGCATCAGGAAACGCGGATCGCGCCCGGCTCTGACCAGCGCCCGGATGTCCGAGGAGGAGATCTCGAGCTGGGTCACGGCATGGATATAGATGCTACCCGCCCGTGACTCGTGCAGATCGCCGATACGCCCCGTGCCGCGGTCCACCAGGAGCTCGCCGAGTGGGCCCATGTCGGGCGCGCGCCAGCCGGGCCGGTGGGCCACGATGATGTGGGCTAGCTGCAGTATCTCGCGCCAGTGGTACCAGCGCGGCAGACTCAGGAAAGCGTCCATGCCGACGATCAGACACAGCGAGCGGGTAGGATACTCCGCGCGCAGGGCCGCCAGGGTATCGACGGAATAGGACGGCCCCTCGCGCTGCAGTTCCCGGTCGTCCACGACGAAGCCGTGCTGCGCTTGCGTCGCCAGTTCCACCATGCGCACGCGCAGGGCGGCATCCGCGATGGGCGTGCCGCGATGCGGCGGCGTGCCGCAGGGCATGAACCGGAGCTCCGACAGACGGAGTTCCTGCAGCAACTCGAAGGCCGTCCGCAGGTGACCGTAGTGGATGGGGTCGAAGGTCCCGCCGAATACGCCCATCGGATTCATCGGCGCATGCCCTCCCCGTCTGTGGCCCGACTCCTCACGCAGCCCGCCGGACCCGCGGCCCCCGCGCCATGCCTGTCGTGAGCGCCACGAGTTCCTGCCAGGGCTGTCCCGGGGCGCGGCCCTTGACCACCTGGTCGGCGAGAGCCGCCCGGCGCATCAGCGCATGCAGGCTCGCCGGGCTGTGCCGGCCCACGCAGGCGCGCAGCAGATCTTCCCGACTGGACCAGACGCCCCGCTGCTTGAGGCTGCGGGCCAGCGCGACACCCGCTTCGAGATCGTCGCGGACCAACGCAGCGGTGCGCAGCTCCCGGGTGAGTGCCCACAACACCAGCACCGGCTCGACACCCTCCGCGCGCAGCGAGCCCAGGATGCGCAGCGCCCGATCCGCGTGACCGGCGACGGCCGCATCGCTGAGCTTGAAGATATTGAAGCGGGCGCTGTCCGCGACGGCGGCCTCGACCTGGTCCGCGTCCACGGGCCCCTCGCCGTGCACAAGGCGCAGTTTCTCGAGTTCCTGGGCGGCCGCAAGCAGATTGCCCTCGACCCGGTCCGCCAGCAGCCGCACGGCATCACGCGTGGGCTCCAGGCCAAGTTCGCGCATCCGCGCGGCGATCCAGCCGGGCAGCGCGCGGGCATCCACGGGCCAGACCTGCACCAGCGCACCCGCCCCCTCCAGGGCCTTGACCCACTTCGAAGACAGCTGCGCGCGTTCCAGCTTCGGCGCGGACACCAGCACCAGGGTGTCCGGCGGCAGGGTGGCGGTGAGTTCCACCAGTGTCCGCGACCCCGCATCCCCCGGCTTGCCGGTAGGCAGACGCAGCTCCAGGATCCGCTTCTCGGCGAACAGCGACAGGCTCGCGCCGCCGGCCAGCACCCGGTTCCAGTCGAAACCGCGCTCGGCCGTCAGGACCTCACGCTCCACATAGCCCTGCTCCCGGGCCCGGACCCGGATCGCGTCCAGTGCCTCGGCCACGAGCAGCGGCTCGTCGCCGGTCACGAAGTAAAGCGGCAGGATGCGTTCTTTCAGGTGGGCCTTGAGCTGGTCGGCGCTGATTTTCACTCTGGAATTTCGGGCTCGGGACTGCGCCGATCATACATGGGCGGCGCGCGGGCAGGGAACCTCGGCGACCCGGTCAGGGCGTGGACAGCTGGGCGAGTGCAATGGCTTCGTCTTCCAGCAGCACCGGTATGCCGTCGTCGACGGGATAGGCGATCCGGTCGTCCTCGGTCACCAGCGCTTCCTCGAGACGCCGCTCCACCGGACTGCCGTCGTGGCGCAGCAGACGCCCCTCCGAGACGGCCGCATTTAGCCGCTCGAGCACGTCCGGCGTCGCCGGATGCAGAGACTTGTGGGTGACCGGGCAGCAGAGGATTTCCAGCAGTTTTCGCTTCACGGGACGTTCTTCCGTCAGGTTTGCGTCGATGATTTTGCCTGGGGTCTTGCCACCCATGTGGCCCGGGTTTGCGTCCCGCCATTGCCGCCAGAAACGTAATGTTATATCTTTCAGTTCCGGCAGGCGCCGGTCCATCTCGCTAGCGTAACCCCAGGTTCCCGTGGAAAACACCCCCTCACGACATCAGCAGCGCCTCGATCGCGTGGCGGTCGCGCTGTCCGGTCTCTGCCTGTTGCATTGCCTCGCCCTGTCGCTGGTGACGGTGGCGGCGCCGGCCGTGGTCGGGCTCGGGTTCGACGGCGGCTGGACCCACGTGGCCATGCTGGCGCTGGTCATACCCCTGAGCGCCATCGCGCTGCCCAGAGGCTACCGCGAGCACCGCCGTAACGCGGTGCTTTGGCTGGGCGGCGCCGGGCTCACCCTGCTCGTGCTGGGCGCCACGCTGGGGCACCACGTCTATGGACCGGCGGCGGACACCGCACTGACCATGACCGGCGCCGTCGTCCTCGGACTGGCCCACGTAATGAACGCCGTGTGGTGCGGCCGGCCCGCGCCGCGGCACCGCGGCGCGAGTAGCTAGGCGAGTCTCCAGGCGAGTGGCCAGCATCAGCTAGGCACTCGGCCGGGGGCCCGTCGCCGACCCGGAATATCGCTTGCCCCGGAGCGCGGCCGCCAGTCCGGCCCGGCCGTGGCGCTCTGCGGCGGCCAGCAGCGGCTTCAGGTCGTCGTCACCGGGTCGGAAGCCGGCGTCGAGAGCAAGGCACCGGCCCAATACCGCCAGAGCCTCCTCCCAGGCGCCCGCCCGGCCCAGACGGGTGATGTAGTCGCGACCGAAGTTGATCCGGGCGCGGGGCGATTCCCACTCGCCGAACGCCTCGAAGAACCAGCGCCAGGCCTCCACGTCGTCGTCGTTGCGCTCCAGCCACTGGCGGACGTACGCGACGCCGGCCGGGCCGTTGCCGCGGCTGACGTGGGCGTAGGCGTGGTCCAGCACGGCCCGACGCTCACGCTCCGCAGCCTGCCGGCGCCGGGCGGCAGCGATCTCCGGCGCGCACCGCACCGGGAGGCCGAGCGCATCCCTGCGCGAGTAGAACACCGCGCCGCTCAGGCTGAACAGGAGCACCACTTCGTAGGCGGCCGCGAGGAACCGCACCGCCACCGGCAACCCGGCGGCGAGGCCGTTCACCAGCGCAGCGACGGCAGCCGCGGCAAATATCCAGCCATAAGCGGCACCCGTCTTCCGAATCGTATCGGCCAGGGCGAGCGGACGCAGCATCTCGAGCGGCGACTGGGTCACGGCGAGCCGCAACGCGGCCGCGGGGAACAGGAAGGCGGTCGCATAGAGCAGGACGTTCGCGGCCGCGCCGTAGCCGGCGCCATCCAGCACGAACGCCGCGAAACCCGCGATCGACATCGCCGCCCAGGCGCCGAGCATCCACAGCCGAGCGGCCGGATTGAACAGGTCGACCTCCGCCACCGTCGGCTCCTCCCCCAGTGCCCGGGCGCGCAGCACGGCCAGCAGGTATTTGGCGCCGCCGAAGCTCAGCAGCACCGCCAGCCAGAGGCCGAACAGGCCCGCCTTGACCGCCAGCAGCGCCAGCGCCGCGAAGCAGACGATGGCGACGGCAAGGGCGCCGTGGATGACGGGGTAGACGAGTTCGCGGAGGAACTCCCGCGCCGTCATCGGCGCGGCTGGGGTTCGCCGGCGGCGTCCTCGGGCTCGGGCACCGGGTCGTAGCCGCTGCCGCCCCAGGGATGGCAGCGGCCGATGCGGCGCAGTGCCAGCGCCCCGCCCTTCAGTGCGCCGTGCCGGGCGATGGCCTCCCGGGCGTATTCGGAACAGGTCGGGTGGTAGCGGCAGTTCGCACCCAGAAACGGGGAGACCAGGAGCTGGTAGCCGCGGATCAGGCCGAGTAGCAGGCCGCGCAGGAGCCGGGAACCCATCAGACGGCGGTGCCGGCGCACTCCGCCGCCGCCCGCGCGCGGATGGACTTCAGCATGGCCATCAACCCGTTGCTGCGGGTGGGGCTCAGGTGCTCGTCGAAACCCAGCGCCGCGATGAAGGAGGGCTCCGCCGCCACGACGTCCTCGGGCGGGCGATCGTCGTAGACCCGCAGCACCACCGCGATGAGCCCCTTGACGATCGCCGCGTCGCTGGTGGCCCGGTAGTGCATGCGACCGTCATCCGCCGCCGACACCAGCCAGACCTGGGACTGGCAGCCCTGCAGCTTGTTCTCCTCCGTCATCTCGTCGGCGGGGAACTCCGGCAGCCGCCGGCCCAGCTCGATCAGGTACTGGTAGCGGTCCATCCAGTTGTCGAAGAAGGCGAATTCCTCGATGAGTTCCTGCTCGGCCTGTTCGATCTCGTTCATAAGCCCTCAGCTCGCCACACGCCAGCGCGTGCCGTCCGGTCCGTCCTCGATCACGATGCCACGCGCCTCCAGCTCGTCACGGATGCGGTCCGCCTCGGCGAAGTCCCGGGCCTTGCGGGCCGCCTGGCGCTGTTCGAGCAGCGCCTCGATCGCCTCGGCATCGGGCAGCTCGTCGCCGCCGGCGCCGAACCAGGACTCCGGGTCGTCCTGCAGCAGGCCCATCACGTCTCCGCTCGCAGCCAGCGTGGCGCCGAGGCGGCGGCGCTCTGTTTCGTCTTCCGCCTTGTTCACCCGCCGGGCCATGTCGAACAGGGCCGCCATGGCCCGCGGCGTGTTCAGGTCGTCCTCGAGTGCCTCCAGGAAATCCGCCGCCGGTTCCGCGGCCGCCACCTCTTCCGCCGTCGGCGCCGCCACACGCAGAGCGCCATACAGGCGGTCGAGCTTGCGGCGGCATTCGGTGATCAGTTCCTCGGTCCAGTCCAGCGGCTGGCGGTAATGCGCCGACAGCAGCGCCACCCGAACCGCTTCGCCCGGCCAGCGCTCCAGCAGGTCGCGCACCAGCAGCACGTTGCCGAGGGACTTGGACATCTTTTCGTGCTCGACGTTCAGGAAACCGTTGTGCACCCAGTAGCGCGCGAACTGCCGGCCACCGTGGGCGCAGGTGCTCTGCGCGATCTCGTTCTCGTGATGGGGGAACATCAGGTCCTGGCCGCCGCCGTGGATGTCGATGGTCTCGCCGAGATGGGTCTCGGACATCGCCGAGCACTCCAGGTGCCAGCCCGGCCGGCCCCGGCCCCACGGGCTGTCCCAGCCGGGCAGGTCCTCGCCGGACGGCTTCCAGAGCACGAAATCCGCCGCCGCCCTCTTGTACGGCGCCACCTCCACCCGCGCACCGGCGATCATCTCCCGGAGGTTGCGCCGCGACAGCACCCCGTATTCCTCGTACGCCTCCACGTCGAAGAGCACATGTCCCTCCGCCTCGTAGGCATAGCCCGCGTCGATCAGCGACTGGATCATCGCGATCATCTGCGCAATGTGTGCGGTGGCCCGGGGCTCGACGTCCGGCGGCAGCACGCCGAGCGCCGCCATGTCCTCGTGATAGGCGTCCGCGAAGCGCTCCGTGATGGCGGAGATCGGCTGACCCGTATCCTTCGCGGCCTGGTTGATCTTGTCGTCCACGTCGGTGATGTTGCGGGCGTAGATCAGGCGGTAGCGGCGGCGCAGCAGGCGCGCCAGCACGTCGAACACGACCGCCGGGCGGGCGTTACCGATGTGCGCGAAGTTGTAGACCGTGGGCCCGCAGACGTACATGGTCACGCGCTCCGGATCCCGGGGCTCGAAGGGGACTTTCTCCCCTCGCATGGTGTCGTGGAGTTGGATCGTCATGGCGCTGCGAGATTGTCGAGGGAAACCTTGTCGAAAGAAAACAACGGAAAATTCCGGGTCGGCGGACCATGATAGCAATACTGGACCGGCTGTCGATCGCCTATAATGGCGGGTTTCCAACCCATCGCCCAGGAGCAGACATGGCCGAGCCGACTGTCAGGTTCGAGACGCGCCGCAGCGTCGAGCAGGTGGAGGAAGGCAATGAACTCGCGCCCCGCTTCGACGAGCAGGGGCTGATCCCGGTGGTAACGACCGATTACCGGACCGGCGAGTTGCTGATGCAGGGCTACATGAACGCCGAAGCCCTGGCGCGCACCATCGAGACCGCCGAGGCCCACTACTTCAGCCGCAGCCGTCAGGTGATGTGGCACAAGGGCGCCACCAGCGGCCTCGTGCAGCACGTGCGCGAGATGCTGATCGACGACGATCAGGATTGCGTCTGGCTGCGCGTCGACGTCGCCGGCAGCGGCGCCAGCTGCCACGTCGGCTACCGCTCCTGCTTCTACCGCAAGGTCCCGCTGGGGCCGGACGCCGCCGACGGCCGGATGGAGCTCGAATTCACCGAGACGGAGAAGGTGTTCGACCCGGAAGCGGTCTACGGCAACGCGCCGAACCCGACCGTGCTCTGAGGCCGTGGCGTTCTCCGCCGAAAGCCGTCGTACTCGCCGCGTCGGCCTCGCCGCCGTCGCCGCCCTGCTGACCGTCGGGCTCGCCGGGACGGCCGATGCTCAGGGCCTCACTGCCGACGACCTGGTCGAACTGAAGCGGCTGTCGGAACCGGCGGTGGCGCCGGATCGCAGCGCCGCGGCCTATACGCTGCGGGAGACAGATCGGGAGGCCGATCGGGGTCGCACGGATATCTGGCTCCTGCCGCTACGGGGCGACGCCGTGCCGCGCCGGCTCACCAATCACCCGGAGAACGACACCTCGCCGCAGTGGAGCCCGGACGGCCAGCGGCTGTACTTCCTGTCCGCCCGCAGCGGCTCCCGCCAGGTGTGGATGATGCCGCTCGACTTCGGTGAACCGGCTCAGGTCACCGACTACGGCGTGCCGGTATCGACCTTCCGCATCTCCCCCGATGGCGCGGCCCTCGCCTTCACCGCCGCCGTGCTGCCGGACTGCGAGGCCGACCTCGCGTGCACGGCCGAGCAACTGGCCGCGCGCGCCGGGAGCCCGGAGACCGGCCGGGTCTACGACCGGCTCATGGTCCGCCACTGGGACCGCTGGGAGGACGGTACGATCTCGCGCCTGTTCACGACGGCTCTCGGCGAGGACGGCCTGGCCGGCAACACGCCGCCGCGGCTGGTCTCGGCCGGACTGCTGGCGGAGATCCCTTCGCGGCCGTTCGGCGGCGTCGCCGACTATGCCTTCTCCCCCGACGGCCGGGGCCTCGTCTTCACAGCGAAACCCGAGGACCGGCAGGAAGCCTGGTCCACGGACTCTGATCTCTACGCTGTCGCCGCCGGCGGCGGCCGGCTGCAGAACCTGACCGAGGAGAACCCGGGCCGGGACGGCCATCCCGTGTTCTCGCCGGACGGCGAACGCCTGGCCTGGCTGTCGATGGCGACGGCGGGCTACGAGTCGGACCGCCGGCGCATCATGCTCCGTGACACGGACTCCGGACGCACCCGCGAGGTGGCGCCGGAGTGGGACCGCTCGCCGAGCGAGCTCGCCTTCTCGACGGACGGACGGGAAATCTATGCGGTAGCCCAGGACCGGGGCCGGCGGCTCCTGTTCCGCATCGACATCGAGAGCGGCAGCGTGCTGCCGCTCACCGCGGCCGGCACGGCGGGCAGCATCAGTGTCGGGCCGGAAGCCGTGGTGTTCGTGAAGCATTCCCTGCGCGCACCGGCCGACCTGCACCGGCTCGACCTGCAGACCCTGGGGCTGGAGAGGATCACTGCAGTCAACGACGAGCGCCTCGCCGGCATCCGCATGGCGGAGTTCGAGCAGTTCAGCTTCCCGGGCTGGAACGAGGAGACGGTGTACGGCTACGTGATGGAACCCGTCGACCGGGAGCCCGACGCAGAGTATCCGATCGCCTTCCTGATCCATGGCGGCCCCCGGGGCAGCTTCGCGGACCAGTTCCACTACCGCTGGAACCCGCAGATCTACGCCGCGGCGGGCTACGGGGCCGTGTTCATCGATTTCCACGGCTCGACCGGCTACGGCCAGGCATTCACCGACTCCATCAACGGCGACTGGGGCGGCAAGCCCCTCACCGACCTGAAGCGCGGCCTGGCGGCCGCACTGACCGCCCATCCCTGGCTGGACGGCGAGCGGGCATGTGCACTGGGCGCCTCCTACGGCGGCTACATGATCAACTGGATCGCGGGCAACTGGCCGGAGCGGTTCCGCTGCCTGGTCAATCACGACGGTCTGTTCGACCTGCGCATGATGTATTTCGCCACCGAGGAACTCTGGTTCCCCGAGCATGAGTTCGGCGGCCCGTATTACGCCGGCCCGACCGCCTACGAGAACCACAACCCGGTGCACTACGTGACGAACTGGCGCACGCCCATGCTCGTGGTTCACGGCGCCCTCGATTACCGGGTACCCGGCACCCAGGCGCTGGCCACCTTCACGGCGCTGCAGCGCCAGGGCGTCGAGAGCCGCCTGCTGTGGTATCCGGACGAGAACCACTGGGTGCTGAAGCCGGCGAACAGCGTGCAGTGGCACCGGCAGGTGCTGGGCTGGCTCGAGCGCTATCTCGGCCGCTGAGAGGGCCGTTCAGGGCCGGCCCAGCAGCCGCGCGAGGCGATCGCCGGGACCCGACGGGCCGGCACCCTCCAGATGGCGCGCCTCCAGGTAATACTCGATGGCCCCGCTGAAGCACAGGGCATAGCCGGCCAGTTCCGTCATCTCCTCCATCGCCAGCTTGGCGATGCGCCGGTAGTCCTCGCCCTGCAGCACGCGCCAGAAGGCCTCGTGACCGATCAGGTTGGAGAACAGGAACAGCACGACCGCACCGGCGAACAGCAGCGTCGCCGCCGGCGATGGCCACAGCCGCGCCCAGCCGACGGCGTAGCGGCGACGGTGGCGCAGCAGGTAGGCGCCGCCAAGGGCGACCACGATGGCCAGCAGCACCTGCCAGAGGTTGTCGGCGAACCAGAGATCCAGAAAGTAGTCGAGCTCGCGCACCAGACAGGCCAGTGTCAGGGCAGCGAAGCCGATCGCGACCGGCCGCTGACCCCGGTGCCACCAGGCGACGGCGCCGAAGACGAGCCCGCTGACCACGATCAGCACGAGCTGCAGGGACTCCACCAGGGAGTACTCGCTGGTGCCGAGCGCATCGGCAGGGCCACGGAACACCTGCAGGCCCAGCGTGCCGGGGAACTGGACCTCCAGAAGGACGAGCAGGCCCACCAGCCCGCCCGTGGCGAGGGCGTAGGCCGCGTAGCGCAGGAATACGGTCATGGTGCAGGCCCTGCCGTGACGGGCCGACCACTATAGGAGACCCGCCTACTCGCAGCCAGGGTTCTTCCGCCGGGCCGCCCCGCGGCCTGCCTCAACTTGCCGCCCCGCGCAGCACCGGACGCGGCCGCCCGTGCCCGTCCACGAGCCCTTCGCGGCGCAGCCACTGCCGTGCATCCGCGGCGTCCTCACGGAACCAGGCGCCGGCGCTGCCGAGCCGGAAACTGTAGCCCCAGGCGTCCATGTCGGCCAACAGGCGGTCGCGCTCGACGCCGGTCAGCGCATCGGCGAGGAGCACCTGGAGATAGCAGACCGCGCATTCCTCGAGATCGTCACCGCCGGCATCCGTGTGCAGGCCGGCGCGGCGTGCGGGCGACAGGCAGACGTAGTGCGCGCCCTCGTGCAGCAGCGAGTGCACCGGCGTGTCGCCCCGGTAGTAGAGCGTGCGGCGCACGAGCCCGGCCTCCGGCTCGCCCCAGTAGCTGCCAGGTATCGGGCTGCCGTCCGGCACTCGCTCGGTGCGCAGGCGGTAGGGTGCGAACAGGGCGCGGATGGCCGCGTCCGCGAGGTCGGCGCAGCGCAGCATGCTCAGTCGATGCTGGCGAGCTGACGCACCACCTGACGGACGAGGTCGCGGATCAGGGCGCTACGCAACATCTCCTCCTCGCGCCGCTTGCCGAGCACCTGCGTCTCCTCCCAGGTGTAGTCCTGGGTGAGCGTGATGCGCTGGGGCTCCAGCACCGTGCCCTCGGTGGTGCGCACCGAATACTCCACGGTGTAGTAGACCTCGAACTCGCGCGGGACGTTGCGGGCGGACACCGACAGCACCCGCTGCCCCGTCTCGTCCCGGGAGATGTCGAGCACGGCAGATGCGAGGGCCGGGTCGTCCGTCACCTCCACCCCCCGCGCCTCCAGGGTGGTCCCCAGCGCGCGGTGGAACGCCGTGTAGCGATCGGCGGAGCTGATGTAGATACGCGCGATCTCGGGCGGCAGGCTCTCGCTGCCCTGCAGCTGGAAGCCGCAGCCGGCCAGCACGAGCACCGGCAGGAGGGCCGGCAACCGGGCCGGCAATCGGGCGAGGAGCCGCTCAGACCACCACATTGACCAGCTTGCCCGGCACGTAGATGGTCTTGCGGATGGTCTTGCCCTCGGTGTGACGCCGCACGTTGTCGTCCGTCATCGCGCGCTGGACAACGGCGTCCTTGTCGGCATCCGCCGGCACGCTCACGCGTGCGCGCAGACGGCCGTTGACCTGCACGACTACCTCGATGGTGTCCTGTGCCAGGGCGGACTCGTCCACCGCAGGCCAGGGCTGTTCCACCAGCGCCGATTCGTGGCCGAGCGCCTGCCAGAGCTCGTGGGTGACGTGCGGCACGATGGGCGAGAGCATCAGCACGATGGCCTCCAGCGCCTCCTGACGTACGGCCCGCAGTGCCGGTTCGTCGCCCTCGGCGCGATTGATGGCGTTCAGCAACTCCATCACGGCTGCCACTGCCGTGTTGAAAGTGTAGCGACGCCCGACGTCGTCGCTCACTTTCGCGATGGTCTCGTGCAGCTTGCGTCGCAGCGCGGTTGCCGCCGCGCAGGTCTCATCGCCAGCCTCGCCGCCGTCCCCGACCGGATCGGCAGGCAGATGCTCGTACACCGTCTTCCACAGGCGCTTCAGGAAGCGGTTGGCGCCGGCCACGCCGGAGTCCGACCACTCCAGCGCCTGATCCGGCGGCGCGGTGAACATCATGAACAGCCGCACCGTGTCGGCGCCGTAGCGCTCCAGCAGTTCCTGGGGGTCCACGGTGTTGCCCGCCGACTTCGACATCTTCACGCCGTTCTTCAGCACCATTCCCTGGGTGAGCAGGTTGGTGAACGGCTCGTCGGCAGCGGACAGGCCGCAGTCGCGCATCAGCTTCTGGAAGAAACGCGCATAGAGCAGATGCAGGATGGCATGCTCGATGCCGCCGGTGTACTGGTCCACCGGCATCCAGTAGGCCTCGCGCTCGTCCAGCATGGCGTCCGCGTCCGGGCAGGTGTAGCGGGAGAAATACCAGGAGGACTCGACGAAGGTGTCGAAGGTGTCCGTCTCCCGCCGCGCGGCAGCCCCGCACTTCGGGCACTCGGCCTCGACGAACTCCGGCATGTCCTTCAGCGGCGAGCCCGCGCCGGTGATGGTCACGTCCTCCGGGAGCACCACCGGCAGGTCGGCCTCCGGCACCGGCACGGCGCCGCACTCGCCGCAGTAGATGATCGGTATGGGCGTCCCCCAGTAGCGCTGGCGGGAGACGCCCCAGTCGCGCAGCCGGTAGTTCACCGTGCGCCGGCCGATGCCCTCCGCCTCGAGTCGGTCCGCGATGGCATCGAAGGCCTGACGGAAGTCCATGCCGTCGTAGTCGCCGGAGTTGACCACGATGCCGTACTCGGTGAAGGCGCCCGCGTCCATGTCCGCCTCCGAGCCGTCGGCCGGACGGATGACCTGGCGGATGGACAGACCGTGCTTGCGGGCAAAGTCCCAGTCGCGCTGGTCGTGGCCGGGCACGGCCATCACGGCACCGGTGCCGTAGCCCATCAGCACGAAGTTCGCGACCCACAGCGGCACTTCCTCGCCCGTGAACGGATGGATGGCGGAGATGCCGAGCGGCATGCCCTTCTTCTCCATCGTCTCCATGGCAGCTTCGGCGGCATGGCTGGAGCGGCATTCGGCCAGGAATGCCTGCAGCGTCGCATCGCCCTCGGCCGCCTTGACCGCCAGCGGGTGTTCCGCCGCCACCGCCATGTAGGTGACGCCCATGAGCGTGTCCGGGCGGGTGGTGTAGACCGTGAGTGGCGCCTCCTCACCGGGCACGCGGAAGGCGATCTCCACGCCCTCGGAACGGCCGATCCAGTTGCGCTGCATCACCTTCACCGGCTCCGGCCAGCCGTCCAGGCCATCCAGCGCCTCCAGCAACTCGTCGGCGTAGGCCGTGATCTTCATGAACCACTGGGGAATCTCCCGGCGCTCCACCAGCGCGCCGGAACGCCAGCCCCGGCCGTCGATGACCTGTTCGTTGGCGAGCACGGTCTGGTCCACCGGATCCCAGTTCACCACCGAGTTCCTGCGGTACACCAGCCCCTTCTCGAACAGCTTCGTGAACAGCCACTGCTCCCAGCGGTAGTACTCGGGCCGGCAGGTGGTGACCTCGCGCCGCCAGTCGTAGGCGTAGCCGAGCCGCTGCAGTTGGCCGCGCATGTAGTCGATGTTCCGGTAGGTCCATTCCGCCGGCGGCACGTCGTTCTTGATGGCTGCGTTCTCGGCGGGCATGCCGAAGGCGTCCCAGCCCATGGGCTGCAGCACGTGGCGACCCTGCATGCGCTGGTAGCGGGCGATCACGTCGGAGATGGTGAAGACGCGGACGTGGCCCATGTGCAGGCGCCCGCTGGGATAGGGGAACATGGTGAGGCAGTAGAACTTGTCCCGGCCGGGATCCTCGTCCACCTCGAAACACCGGTGCTCTTCCCAGTAGCGCTGGGCGGCCGGCTCTATCGCTTCCGGCCTGTAATTGCTGTCCATCGTCTGCCGTCTTCAGCCAACCCGTTCAGGACCGGCAAGGATACATGAGGCACCCGGCGGCCGGTACCGCCGTCAGCGGCGCCGCCGGGCGGCCAGTGCTGCCGCCGCGAGCAGTGCGAGGCACAAGCCCACCACCGGCCAGTTGCCGGCCGCGGCGTAGGGCGTGAGCCCGGTGCGGGGCTGCACCCGCGTCCGCAGCACCGCCGTCTCGAACTGGGGCGAGCGCGAGTGGATGCGACCGCGGGAATCGATGAACGCGGTCACGCCGGTGTTGGTGGCGCGCAGCTGCCAGCGGCCGGTCTCCAGGCTGCGCAGGCGGGCGATCTGCAGATGCTGATGGGGCGCGATGGAATCGCCGAACCAGGCGTCGTTGCTGACATTCACGAGCAGCGTCGCCTCGGGCAGCGCATAGAGCTGCTCGGCACCGAAGGCGTCCTCGTAGCAGATGGTCAGGGCCACCTTTTCGCCGGCCGCCTGCAGCAGTTCCGGGCGCGGCGGGCCAGCCGCCGTGTCCGTATAGGGCAGGCTCATCAACCGCATCCACTCGCGGATGAAGTCGGGCACCGGGAAGTATTCGCCGAAAGGCACCAGGTGCCGCTTGCGATAGATCCCCTCGCCGGGGCCCAGCAGCAGGACGCTGTTGCTGTAGCCGCCCAGCGCCTCGTCGTAGTCCATGATGCCGAGCAGCAGCGAGGCGTCACGCGCCTCCATGACCCGATCCATGTCCGCGAGATAGCCGGCCACCTGGCTCGTCTCCGCGGGCACCGCCACCTCGGGCCAGACGACGATGTCAGCGTCCGCCTCGGCCAGTGTCAGCCGGCGGTACAGGGCGAGCGTCGGTGCCCGCTCTTCCGGCAGCCACTTGCGGTCCTGGGTGATCGCTCCCTGCACCAGGGAGGCGCGCAGGGGCTCCCCGTCGGCAGCGGTCCACTCGATGCGGGCGAGTCCGGCACCGACGGCAGGCACGGCGACGACGAGCGCCGCGACCGGCACGCGCCAGCGGGGCTCGCGCACCAGCACGATCAGCGCCGCCGCCAGCACAGCCACGGCGAGGCTCGCGCCATAGACACCGCCGACGGGGACGAAACCGGCCAGGGGGCCATCGGTCTGGCTGTAGCCCAGCGAAAGCCAGGGGAATCCGCTCAGCAGCCAGCCGCGCAGCCACTCCATCGCCACCCATGCCGCCGGCAGCAGCCACAGCACGTGGCGGATGTCGCGGCCGGTCAGGCGCGCGACGAGCCAGGCGGTGCCCGCATAGTACGCCGCCATGATCAGCACCAGCCCGAGCATGAGGAACACGGACAGCGCCGCCGGTGCGCCGCCGAAGATGGTGATGGAGATGTAGAGCCAATAGGTGCCGGAGAGGAAGGCGCCTGCGCCGAAGGCGAAGCCGGCGGCGGCGGCCCGGCGCGGGCTGCGGCCGGGCCACAGCGCGGCGCCAGCGGCGACGACCAGTGGCGCATACCACCACCAGCCGAAAGGCGCGAAGGCCAGCGGCAGCGTGAGTCCCGCCCCCAGGCTCAGGAGTCGGGGATAGCCGGACGCCGCTTGCAGGGCCTCTCGCATGCCGGACGACGTGCGGGACGGTCCCGGGGCGGGGCTACTCGCCCCCGGCCTCGGCGAGCGGCGACACCTCCAGCAGGTCGATGCGCCGGCGGTCCGCCCGGGTCACCGTGAATCGGTAGCCCCCGTACTCGATGGCTTCGGAGCGGCGCGGCAGGTGGCCGAGTTCGTGCATGACCAGACCGCCCACGGTGTCGTAGTCGTCGTCGTTGAATTCCGTATCGAAGTGCTCGTTGAAGTCCTCAATGCGCGTCAGCGCCCGCACGGCGTACACCGGGCGGCCGCCCTTCTCGCCCGCCTCCTGGATGTAGGGCATCTCCTCCGGGTCGTGCTCGTCGTCGATCTCGCCGACGATCTCCTCCAGCACGTCCTCGATGGTGGCGAGCCCCGACACGCCGCCGTACTCGTCCACCACGATGGCCATGTGGTTGTGGCTCGCCCGGAATTCCTTCAGCAGCGTGTTCAGGCGCTTCGCCTCCGGGATGAAGACGGCCGGCCGCAGCCAGCGGACGATGTCCTCGCTGGAGTACTCGGCCTGGCCGACGAAGCGCAGCAGATCCTTGGCGAGCAGGATCCCGAGCACCTCGTCACGGTCCTCGCCGATGACAGGGAAACGGGAGTGCCCGGATTCGATGATGATCTTCAGCATCTCCTCGACGGGCCGGTCCTTCTCCAGGATCACCATCTGGGAACGCGGGATCATCACGTCCCGCACCTGGGTGGCGGAGACTTCCAGGACGCCCTCGAGCATGGCCTGCTCCTCGGGGTCGAATATGTCCCCCGCCTGGGCGTCCTTGATGATGTTGAGGATCTCTTCACGGCCCCTGGGCTCGCCCCGCAGCGCCTTCAGCAGGCGATTGAACAGACCGGGCGGCTCGGAGCCGTTGCTACTGGGAGGTTTGTCTTCCGTCATGATTCCGATAGAGGCGGCGCAGATCGCGCCGAGCTGGATATTGTAGCAGTGTCCACGGATTTCAATCCTCCCGATAAGGGTCCGGATGGCCCAGTTCCGCGAGGATCTCCCGTTCGAGGCCTTCCATGCGGACGGCCTCGTCCGGCGTCTGATGGTCGTAGCCCGCGAGATGGAGCGTCCCGTGGACGATCATGTGACACCAGTGGCTCTCCGCCGTCTTGCCCTGCTCGGCCGCCTCCCGCGCCACCACCGGCGCGCAGACCACGAGATCGCCCAGCGGATAATCCACCTCGCCGGGCAGACCCGGCTCGCCACCGGGGAACGCCAGCACGTTGGTCGGGCGGTCCTTGCCGCGCCAGCCCGCGTTCAGCTCCCGGCTCTCGCACTCGCCGACGATGCGTACCGTCAGCTCCCGCGCGTCCGCCTCGAGACCCGCGCGACGCAGCGCCGCCTCGGCCCAGCGCCGGAGTGCGCCCCGGCCCGGGATGCCCGCGGCGGCCGCATCAGCGCGGCCGTCATCGCCGTCGAGGGCCAGCTGTCTGACCAGCGCGAGAGACATGGCGAGGCCTCTTGCCGCGACTACAGGTCGCCGTCGCCGTGAACGTCGTAGGCTTCCACGATGCGCTGCACCAGCGGATGACGGACCACGTCGGCGGCGGTGAAGTAGCTGAAGCCGATGCCCTCGACCCCGCGCAGCACATCCATGACGTGGCGCAGACCCGACAGCTGCCCCTTCGGCAGGTCGATCTGGGTGACGTCGCCGGTCACCACCGCGCGGGAACCGAAGCCGATGCGGGTCAGAAACATCTTCATCTGGGCGGCGGAGGTATTCTGCGCCTCGTCCAGCAGCACGAAGGACTCGTTCAGTGAGCGCCCGCGCATGAAGGCGAGCGGCGCCACCTCGATGACATTGCGTTCCACCAGCCGGCCCACGCGCTCGAAACCCATCATCTCGTACAGGGCGTCGTACATGGGGCGGAGGTACGGGTCGACCTTCTGGGACATGTCGCCGGGCAGGAAGCCGAGCCGTTCTCCCGCTTCCACGGCCGGGCGCACCAGCACGATGCGGCGCACCTCGTCACGCTCCAGCGCCTCGATGGCGGCGGCCACGGCCAGGTAGGTCTTGCCGGTGCCGGCGGGGCCGATGCCGAAGGCGAGATCGTTCTCCCGGATCTGCACCAGGTAGTGCCGCTGGTTGGGGCCGCGCGCGCGGATGCGCTTGCGCGGCGTCTTGATCAGCGTCTCCTCCGACTGCTCCCGGGCGGGCGCCTCCGTGCCGGCGTCCTCCTCTGCGGGCGCTTCGCGCGCCTCCATCGCGGATTCCTGCAGACAGATGTGCACCCGGTGCGGGTCCAGGTGCTCACTCCCCGTCAGGCGGAACAACTCCTGCAGCACCTGCTCGCCGGCGCGAGCCGCACCCGGCTGGCCCACCACCCGGAAGCGATTGCCACGGTTGGCGATCTCCACGCCCAGTCGGCGTTCGATTTGTCTCAGGTGTTCGTCGAACTGGCCGCAGAGGTTGGCCAGACGGTTGTTGTCGGCGGGCTCCAGGACGAGGTCCCTGGCTTCGTTTACGGATTCCAAGAGAAGTGGAGACTCCCGGTTCGAGTTGACAGGTTTCTAGCCTAACCCCTCCTCATGACGAGGGGAAGTCAGGAAGCCCGGCGCCGGGCCGGCGGCGCGACCACGCGTCCGCGCAGCGAATTGGGCATGGCCTCGGTGATCTGCAGGTCGACGAACCGGCCGATGAGAGAGTCGTCGCCGTCGAAGTTCACCCAGCGCATGTTCTCGGTGCGGCCGGCCACCTGCCCGCTATGGCGGCGGGCGCGTCGCTCGACCAGTACCCGCTGGGTCGTGCCGACCATCGCCTCGCTGATCGCCGCCGCCTGCTGGTTGATGCGCGCCTGCAGCAGCGCGAGACGGCGCTTCTTCTCCTCGGCGGTGACCTCGTCCGGCAGCGAGGCCGCCGGCGTGCCCGGCCGCGCGCTGTAGATGAAGCTGAAGGACTGGTCAAAGCCCACGTCGGCGATGAGTCTCATCGTGGCCTCGAAATCCGCGTCCGTCTCACCGGGGAAGCCGACGATGAAGTCCGAGGAGACCGAGATGCCGGGCCGGGCCTCGCGCAGCCGACGGATCTTCTGCCGATACTCCAGCGCGGTGTGGCCGCGCTTCATCAGCGCGAGCACCCGGTCCGAGCCGCTCTGCACCGGCAGGTGCAGGTACGACGCGAGCTTCGGCACCTCGGCGTAGGCGCGGATCAGGGAATCGGTGAACTCCACCGGATGCGAGGTGGTGAAGCGGATGCGCTCGATGCCCTCGACCGCGGCCACGTAATGGATCAGGGTGGCCAGATCGGCGGTGGTGCCGTCGTGCATGGCACCCCGATAGGCGTTCACGTTCTGCCCGAGCAGGTTCACCTCCCGCACGCCCTTGTCCGCGAGCTGCGCCACCTCGACGATGACGTCGTCGAACGGCCGGCTGATCTCCTCACCACGGGTGTAGGGCACGACGCAGAAGGAGCAGTACTTGCTGCAGCCTTCCATCACCGAGACGAAGGCCGTGGGACCCTCTGCCCGGGGCTCGGGCAGGCGGTCGAACTTCTCGATCTCGGGGAATGACACGTCCACCACCGGCTCGCCGGAGCGGCGCACCCGCTCGAGCATATCGGGCAGCCGATGTAATGTCTGCGGACCGAATACCATGTCCACGTAAGGGGCCCGGCGGATCACGGCGTCGCCCTCCTGGCTGGCCACGCAGCCGCCGACGCCGATCACCAGCTCCGGGCGCTCCGCCTTCAGCCGCTTCCAGCGCCCGATCTCGGAGAAGGTCTTCTCCTGGGCCTTCTCGCGGATGGAGCAGGTGTTGACCAGCAGTACGTCGGCCTCCGACGGGTCGTCCGTCAGCGCGAGACCATGGGACTCCCGCAGCACGTCCGCCATCTTGTCGGAGTCGTACTCGTTCATCTGGCAGCCGTAGGTGCTGATGTAGAGCCTGCCGGTCATGGCGTCGATCCTAGCGCAGGAATCCTAGCGCAAGAAACCCAGGCTTTCGAGGACCACCAGGATGCGGTGGGCCGCCAGGTCCGGCGTCATCTCCTGCGTGTCGAGGCGAATCTCCGGTGCCTCCGGCTCCTCGTAGGGGTCGCTGATGCCGGTGAACTCCTTGATGATGCCGGCCCGGGCCTTGGCGTAGAGCCCCTTGCGGTCGCGCTCCTCGCAGATCTCCAGCGGCGTGGCGACGTGCACCTCGACGAAACCGCCGAGCGGCTCGATCAGCTGGCGCACCTCGCGGCGGGTGCGCGTGTAGGGTGCGATGGGCGCGCAGATGGCGATGCCGCCGTTCTTGGTGATCTCGCTGGCCACGTAGCCGATGCGCAGGATGTTCAGATCCCGGTGCTCCTTCGAGAAGCCGAGCTCGCTGGAGAGGTTCTTGCGCACGATGTCGCCGTCGAGCAGCGTCACCGGCCGGCCGCCGGCCTCCAGCAGCTTCACCATCAGCGCATTCGCGATGGTGGATTTGCCAGAGCCCGAAAGCCCGGTCATGAACACGGTGAAGCCCTGCCGGTGACGGGGCGGGTGGGTGCGGCGCAGTTCCGCGACGACCTCCGGGAACGAGAACCAGTCCGGTATCTCCAGGCCTTCCTGCAGCCGCCGGCGCAGTTCGGTGCCGGAGATGTTCAGCACGTTGTCCTGGTCGGTGGTCTCGTCCAGCGGCATGTACTGGGCCCGGTTCTCCGCGTAAACCATCAGGCGGAACGGCACCATGGAGATGCCGAGTTCCTGCTCGTGTTCGCGGAACAGGGTCTGGGCGTCGTAGGGACCGTAGAAGTCGTTCCCCTGGCTGTCCTTGCCCGGTCCGGCATGATCACGGCCGACGATGAAGTGGGTACAGCCGTAGTTCTTGCGGATGATGGCGTGCCACAGTGCCTCCCGCGGGCCGCCCATGCGCATGGCCAGCGGCAGCAGACTGAGGGACGTGGTCTGGTCCGGGTACTGGCCCAGCACGTGCTCGTAGCAGCGCACCCGGGTGTAGTGGTCCACGTCGCCGGGCTTGGTCATGCCCACGACCGGGTGGATGAGCAGGTTGGCCTCCACCTCCCGCGCCGCCCGGAAAGTGAGTTCCTGGTGGGCCCGGTGCATCGGGTTGCGGGTCTGGAACGCCACCACCTTGCGCCAGCCGAGCTTGCGGAAGCGGTCGCGCATCTCCCGCGGGGTGTCGCGCAGATGGCGGAAGTCGTAGTGGGTGGGCGCCTCGACGCCGCGCAGAGGCCCGCCGAGATAGACCGGCCCGGACTTGTTCAGCAGATAGTCCACCGCGGGGTGCAGCTCGTCGGTGCTGCCGAAGACCTGCAGCGCCTCGGACTGCTTGTCCGGCGTCCAGCGGCTCGCCACCTTCATCGTCGCGACGAGCACGCCTTCCTGGTCGCGGAGCGCGATCTCGTCGCCCTCGGCCACGTCCGCGGCGAACTCCTCGCTCACGTCCAGGGTGACCGGCATGGGCCAGAGCACCCCCGAGGCGAGGCGCATGTCCTTCACCACGCCCTCGTAGTCCGCCTGGTCCAGGAAACCGGTCAGGGGGGAGAAGCCGCCGTTCAGCAGCAGCTCGAGGTCGCACAGCTGGCGCGGCGTCAGGTCCCAGGACGCCATGTCGCGGGCGCGCTTCTTCTCCTCGGCCGCCGCAGCCTCGTCCAGGTACAGTTCGATCAGTTCGCCGCCGTGCGGCTCCTTGTAGGCTCCCATTTCCGGTTCCTTCTTTCCTTAAGACTATTGATCAGCAGATCGTCCACCGCATCGATGGACAGCCCGCAAACGTAGCAGAGCCCGCGCCGCGCTGCCGCGACCGGGCTCACAGAGTCAGTTGGTCCCCGCGGGGACGTATCGGTTGGGCTGCAGCGCTCCGGGGCGGACCTCAGAACGGAATATCGTCGTCGAATTCCTCGCCGCCGCCCGAGTCCGGGTAATTCCCGCCGGACGGGCCGGAGTCCTGGGACGACATCGGCGCCGCGCCACCACCGCCACGGCCGCCCATCATCTGCATCTCGTCGGCGATGACCTCGGTGGTCCAGCGGTCATTGCCCTGCTTGTCCTGCCACTTGCGTGTGCGCAGCTTGCCCTCGATGTAGACCTGGGAGCCCTTGCGCAGGTACTCGGCGGCGATCTCGGCAAGGCGCCCGAACATGGCGACGTTGTGCCATTCGGTGCGCTCCTTCTGCTCACCCGTCTGCTTGTCCTTCCACTGCTCGCTGGTCGCGATACGGAGGTTCGTGACCGCGCTGCCGCTCGGCATGTAGCGCGTGTCGGGATCCTGGCCGAGGTTGCCGACCAGTATGACTTTGTTGATTCCGCGGGCCATCAGGGTCCCCTGCTCTTCTTGGTTGGATGCCGCGGCGAGGAGCGCAGGCTCTTCGCCGTCGAGGGTGAGCTATTGTAGGCGCTGGGCCGCCAAATGCCCACCGCTATAATGCGGGATTACGCCCGAAAACAAGGCCGATCGTCACCAGCAGCCAGACGATGCCGACGACACCGAGCGAGACGAACACGCCGCTGTAGTCAGTCACGCCCATCAGCCACCCGCCGACCACGCCGCCGGCGAACGCGCCGAGGAACTGGGAGGTGTAGAACAGCCCCAGCGCACCGCCCCGGCCGTCCGGACCGGCGACCACCGACAGGCGGGCCGGCAGCCGGGCCTCGAGATAGTTGAACCCGGCGAAGAAGACCGCCAGCCCCGCCAGGGCCAGTACCCAGCCGTCCGTCGCCCGCCACAGCAAGCCCTGGCCGATGGCCAGCAGACCCACGGAGAGGACGAAGATCCAGCTGCCACGGCCCTTCTCGCCCAGCAATACCAGGGGCACTGTGGCCACCAGGGACAGCGCCAGGGCGGCGAAGTAGGTACGCCACTGGGTCTCCATGGGCACGCCGAGCGCGTCGCGCAGCAGGAACGGCGCCGCCACGAAGCTGGCCGTGAGCATCATGTGCAGCAGGAAGATGGAGGCATCGATGGCGGCGACGCCCGGAGTGAGGCGCCCCGCCGGCCGCCGCTGCTCCCCGTGATGGGCCCCCGGCTTCGCCCGGGGCAGCACCGTGGCGAGCGCCAGCGCGGTCAGCGCCATGATGCCGGCCAGCCAGAACAGGCCGCGCACGCCCGTCACGCTGGCCACCAGCGGGCCGAGCACCAGTGCGATCAGGAACGAGCTGCCGATGGAGATGCCGAGGATGGCCGTGGCGCGGGTACGGATTTCCTCCCGGGTGTGATCGGCCAGCAGCGCGGTCAACGTGGCCGAGACGGCGCCCGCCCCCTGCAGGAGACGCCCGGCGATGACGCCGAGGATATGGTGACTCATGGCCGCGACGAAGCTGCCCAGGGCGAAGACGGTCAGCCCGAGTACGATGACCGGCACGCGGCCGATGCGGTCGGACAGCGTGCCGAACGGTACCTGCAGCACGGCCTGGGTGATTCCGTAGCCGCCCACCGCCAGGCCGACCAGCATGGGCGTGGCCCCCTCCAGGCCGGAGGCCCAGAGCGCGAGCACCGGCAGCAGGAGAAACAGGCCGAGCATACGCAGCATGGCCATGCCGCTGACCATGCCGATGATGCGGCCCTCCCCCGGCTCGAGTGAGATGCGTTTTCGCTGCCCTTCGGGCGGGGTCGTCTGTTCGTCTGACATGTCCGGTCCTGTGCTGTCGCCGCGGGCCCGTCGTGCTGCCGCGGTTTTGCGCGGCGGGAAGCAGGCGGCGTATATTAACAGGTTGACCCCCGCTCACCGCCGGCTCCCATGGACAGTATCGAAATACGCGGCGCACGGACGCACAACCTGCAGAACATCGATCTGTCGCTGCCCCGCGACCGGCTGATCGTGCTCACCGGCCTCAGCGGCTCCGGTAAGTCATCGCTCGCCTTCGACACCATCTATGCCGAGGGTCAGCGCCGCTACGTGGAGTCGCTGTCGGCCTATGCGCGCCAGTTCCTCTCCATGATGGAGAAGCCGGACGTCGACCACATCGAGGGTCTGTCGCCCGCCATCTCCATCGAGCAGAAGTCGACCTCGCACAACCCGCGCTCGACGGTGGGGACGGTCACCGAGATCTACGACTACCTGCGCCTGCTCTACGCCCGCGCCGGAACCCCGCGCTGCCCGGACCACGGCCTGGACCTCGAGGCGCAGACGGTCAGCCAGATGGTCGATCACGTCCTGGCGATGCCGGAGGGCAGCCGTCTGGCGCTGCTGGCCCCCATGGTGGACAACCGCAAGGGCGAGCACGCGCGCATGCTGCAGGAACTGCAGGCCCAGGGCTTCGTGCGCGCCCGCATCGACGGCGAGATCCTGGAGCTGGCCGACGCGCCGGCACTGGACGCGCGGCGACGCCACACCATCGAGGCGGTGGTCGACCGCTTCAAGGTCCGCCCCGACCTCGCGCTGCGGCTGGCCGAATCCTTCGAGACGGCGCTGGGCCTCGCCGACGGTGTGGCGCGGGTGGTGCCGCTTGCGGGCGACGGCGAGGAGATCACGTTCTCGGACCGTTACGCCTGCCGGGAGTGCGGCTACAGCCTGAGCGAGCTGGAACCCCGGCTGTTCTCCTTCAACAACCCGCACGGCGCCTGCCCGGACTGCGACGGGCTCGGCGTGAAGCAGTTCTTCGACCCGGACCGGGTGGTGGTCAACCCGGACATCAGCCTGGCCGGCGGCGCCATCCGCGGCTGGGACCGGCGCACGACCTATTATTTCCAGATGATCGGCAACCTCGCCGCCCATTACGGCTTCGACGTGGAGGCGCCCTTCGGCGAGCTGCCCGAGGCGGTGCGCAACGTCATACTGCACGGCAGCGGCGACGAGCAGATCGAGTTCAGCTACACCAGCAGCCGCGGCGCCAGCGTGAGCCAGCGCCACCCGTTCGAAGGCGTGCTGCCGAACCTGGAGCGCCGCTACCGCGAGACCGAGTCGGCCACCGTCCGCGAGGAGCTCGCCAGGTACCTGAGCACCCAGCAGTGTCCTGCCTGCGGCGGCTCGCGGCTGAACCGGGCCGCGCGCAACGTCTTCGTGGCCGACCGCGGCATCGCCGACCTCTCGGCCATGGCCGTGGGCGACGCCCGCGCCTTCTTCGGCGTGCTGGAGCTGCCGGGCTGGCGCGGCGAGGTCGCCGGGCGCATCGTCCGGGAGATCGCCGAGCGGCTCGGCTTCCTGGACGACGTCGGGCTGTCCTACCTCACGCTGGACCGCAGCGCCGACACGCTCTCCGGCGGCGAGGCACAGCGCATACGGCTAGCCAGCCAGATCGGCTCGGGACTGGTGGGCGTCATGTACATCCTCGACGAGCCCAGCATCGGCCTGCACCAGCGGGACAATGCGCGGCTCCTCGGCACCCTCACCCACCTGCGGGACATCGGCAACACCGTGATCATGGTGGAGCACGACCAGGAGGCCATCCTCGCCGCCGATCATGTCGTCGACCTGGGCCCGGGCGCCGGCGTCCACGGCGGCCGGGTGGTGGCGGAGGGGCCGCCGGACGCGATCCGGCGCAATCCGGCCTCCCTCACCGGCCAGTACCTCTCCGGCCAGCGGCGCATCGAGGTGCCCGCCCGCCGCGTCGCACCCGACGCCGCCCGTCAGCTGGTGGTCCGCGACGCCACGGGCAACAATCTGAAACACGTCGAGGCCGCCCTGCCGGTGGGCCTCATGACCTGCGTCACCGGCGTATCCGGCTCCGGCAAGTCCACGCTCATCAATGGCACA
Organism: Lentisalinibacter sediminis; assembly: GCF_040706615.1. Lineage (NCBI taxonomy): Bacteria > Pseudomonadati > Pseudomonadota > Gammaproteobacteria > Woeseiales > Woeseiaceae > Lentisalinibacter > Lentisalinibacter sediminis. The sequence goes on from NZ_JAPDRF010000003.1 coordinate 778,776, forward strand.
CTGTACGAGACCGCCGCGGCATTGCTGAACCGGGCGGCCACCGACCCGGAGCCCTGCGCCGGCATCGACGGGCTGGAATACTTCGACCGGGTCATCGAGATCTCCCAGAGCCCGATCGGCCGCACGCCCCGCTCCAACCCGGCCACCTACACCGGGCTGTTCACGCCGATCCGCGAACTCTTCGCCGGCACCCAGGAGGCACGCTCGCGGGGCTATCAGGCGGGGCGTTTCAGCTTCAACGTGAAGGGCGGGCGCTGCGAGGCCTGCCAGGGCGACGGCGTCATCAAGGTGGAGATGCACTTCCTGCCCGACATCTACGTGCCCTGCGACGTTTGCGAGGGCCGCCGCTACAACCGGGAGACGCTGGACATCCGCTACAAGGGCCGCAACATCCACGAGGTGCTGGAAATGACCGTGGAAGACGGCCTGGAATTCTTCCGCAACGTGCCGGTCATCGCCCGCAAGCTGCAGACGCTGATGGACGTGGGCCTGTCGTACGTGCGCCTGGGGCAGAACGCGACCACGCTGTCCGGCGGCGAGGCCCAGCGCATCAAGCTCGCCCGCGAGCTCTCCAAGCGGGACACCGGCTCCACGCTGTACATCCTAGACGAACCCACCACGGGACTGCATTTCCACGACATCGCCCAGCTGCTCGCGGTGCTCCATCGCCTGCGCGACCGGGGCAACACCATCGTCGTCATCGAGCACAACCTGGACGTGATCAAGACGGCGGACTGGATCGTGGATCTCGGCCCGGAAGGCGGCGACGGCGGCGGCGAGATCGTCGCGGCGGGCACGCCGGAAGCCGTGGCGGAGGTGGAGGCGTCGCACACGGGCCGGTACCTGCGCGCCCTGCTGGCCGAGGGCCGCGAGAAACGTCTGGCCTGACACCCGCCTTTCCTGGCCGGCTTGCGGGGGCATCGATCTTGCTCCCGACAAAAGGTCGCGGCGATGGTTACCCCCGCATGACGGCCGTGCTCGCGGTGGCGTGAAGGAAGCGCCAGTCAGTAGCGCCTGCTGACTGGCCCCAAGCCTCTCGGCTACGGGCCCGTCAGCGGCTGGGGTGGACTGCTGGGGTCGTCCGGGCCGACTGGAGCCATGACGGCGGGAAGGAGGTCTGGCCGAAGCGAAGGAGGACAGGACGTCCGACTGAGCGTCCCCAGCAGTCCACCCCAGCCGATGGCGGGCCTACGCCAACAGAAAGCCGAGTCGGGCCTGAAGGCCCTCCTACATGCGGGCTGCCAGGTCTACCAGGCGCGCATTGTAGCGCTCGTCCAGACAGTCGCGGCGCTCGGCCTCGGGCCGCTCGAGGCAGTCCCGCAGGCCCCGCTCCCAGGCGGCATGTTCGTTCCTGAGGGCGGCTTTCGCCGTGTGATCCGCACGGGCCAGCGCCCGCTGGTACAGGCGGGTGAGGTCCGCGTCCATCGCGCGCAGGTCCACGTCGGCGCACACGGCGCGCTCGACCGGGTCGCTGACACCCGCGCAGCGGTCCGGCATACCGGTCTGCGAGCCATCATCGGCCGCGCCGCCGCCGTCCGGGGCGGGCGAACAGGCTGCCAGCACCAGCAAGAGCGACGTGAGGATGAGCGTGGCGCGCATCGGGCGACTACCCGAGCGGGCGGATACCCACCGCGTGGCGGATATCGGCCATGAACGGCGCGCTCAGGGCGCGGGCGCGTTCGGCGCCGGCGACCAGCACGGATTCCACGTGACCCGGGTCGGCGATGAGCCGCTCGTATTCCGCGCGGGCCGCGCCGAGGTGATCGTTGATGTACTCGAACAGGAGCTGTTTCATCTCGCCCCAGGCGATGCCCCCGGCGTAGCGGCGGGCGACGTCGGCGGTCTCCGCGGGCGTGGCGAAGGCCCGGTAGATGTCGAACAGCGTCGAGCCCTCGGTCTCCTTCGGCTCGCCGGGCTCCAGCGAGTTGGTCTTGATCTTCATGATCAGCTTTCTGAGCTTCTTCTCCGGCAGGAACAGCGGGATGGTGTTGCCGTAGCTCTTCGACATCTTGCGGCCGTCCAGCCCGGACAGTACCGCCGTATTGTCGTCTATCACCGGCTCCGGCAGGGTGAACAGTTCGCCGTAGTGATGATTGAAGCGCCCCGCAATGTCCCGGGCCATCTCGACGTGCTGCTTCTGGTCCCGCCCCACCGGCACCTTGTGCGCCTTGAACAGCAGGATGTCGGCGGCCATCAGCACGGGATAGGAGAACAGGGCCATGGTGATGCCCTTGTCGGGGTCCTTGTTGCCCGCCTCCTCGTTGGCGGCGACCGCGGCCTTGTAGGCGTGCGCCCGGTTCATGAGGCCCTTGGCCGTCATGCTGGAGAGCACCCAGGTAAGCTCGGGGATCTCGAGGATGTCCGACTGGCGGTAGAACACGGCGTTCTCGGTATCCAGGCCGAGCGCGAGCCAGGAGGCGGCGATCTCCAGCGTCGAGCGCTGGATCTCGTCCGGATTCTGATTCTTCACCAGCGCATGCAGGTCCGCGAGGAAATAGAAATTGCGCTTCTCCGCCTCGCGGCTTGCGGCCACCCCGGGCCGGATGGCGCCGACGTAATTGCCGATGTGGGGCGTGCCGGTGGTCGTAATGCCGGTCAGCCAGATTTCACCGTTCATTGTCGCTTCTCTGGGCGAGGATCCTGGGCCATTACTGTCAGTAGCCGGCCGCCTGGCCGTCCTTGCGGGACTCGGAGGCGCCGTAGTACACGCCCTCGTCGTGGTCCTTCATGATGGCCTGGTAGCCGCCGAAGCCGCCGTTGCTGCCGCCGAGCCGGTGACCGCGGCGCAGCAGCTCCCGGTGGACGGCCTGGTCCAACCCGTGCTCGAGATGCACCGTGCCGCCGTCGGTCATCTGCTCGCCCGTGGGCTGGGAGGAGCCGCTGTGGCGCAGCCGGGGCGCGTCACCGGCCTCCTGCAGGTTCATGCCGAAGTCCACCATGTTGACGATGATCTGGGTGTGGCCCTGGGGCTGCATGGCACCGCCCATCACCCCGAAGCTCATCAGCGGTTTGCCGTCGCGCATCACGAACGCCGGGATGATGGTGTGGAAGGGCCGCTTGCCGGGCTCGTAGACGTTCGGATGGCCCGGCTCCAGGGAGAAGAGTTCGCCCCGGTCCTGGAGCACGAAGCCCAGATCGCCCGGCGTCATGCCGGATCCCATGCCGCGGTAGTTGCTCTGGATCAGGGAGACCATGTTGCCGTCTTTGTCGGCCACGGTGAGATAGATGGTGTCGCCGTTCTCGAGCGCCGCGTCGCCGGCGGGCAGCGAGCGCGAGGCCTGCGCCATGTCGATCAGCCTGCGGCGCTCGTCCGCGTACTCCTTCGAGATCAATCTCTCCACCGGTACGTCGGCGAAGTCCATGTCGGCGTAGTAGCGGGCCCGGTCCTCGAAGGCGAGCTTCTTCGCTTCAGTGAGGACGTGCAGATAGTCCGCCGAGCCGAAGCCCATGGAGGCGATGTCGTAAGCCTCCAGGATGTTCAGCATCTGCAGCGCGGCGATGCCCTGGCCGTTCGGCGGCAGCTCGAAGACCTCCCAGCCCCGGTAGGTCGTGGAGACGGGCTGCACCCATTCGGAACGGTGGTTCGCCATGTCCTCGTAGGTGAGGAAGCCACCGTTCTCCTGCATGTAATCGGCGATCTCGCGGGCCATCTCGCCGCGGTAGAACACCTCGCGCCCCTGCTCGGCGATCTTCTCGTAGGTGTCGGCGAGGCGCGGGTTGCGGAACATCTCGCCCTTGCGCGGCGGCCTTCCGTCTGGCATGAATGTCTCCGCGAAACCCGGGAAGTCCTTCAGGTAGCCGGCGTTGCGCTGCCAGTAATAGGCGATGAGTTCCGACACCGGGAAACCCTCGCGGGCGTAGCGGATGGCGGGCGCGAGGATCTCGCTCATCGGCAGGCGGCCGTAGCGGCCGTGCAGCTCGAACCAGCCGTCCACGGTGCCCGGCACGCTCACGGGCAGCGGCCCCAGCGGGGGGATGCTGTCCATGCCCTGTTCCTCGAAGTACGCCAGCGTCAGCGAGACCGGCGAGCGGCCGCTCGCGTTGAGCCCTGTCAGTTCGCCCTTTTCCGCGTCCCAGACGATGGCGAAGAGATCGCCGCCGATGCCGCAGCCGACCGGCTCCATGAGACCGAGGGCGGCGTTCGCGGCGATGGCCGCATCCACCGCGCTGCCACCGGCTTTCAGTACGTCAAGCGCGATCTGGGTGGCCAGCGGCTGGCTCGTGGCGGCCATGCCGTGTGGCGCGATCACCTCCGAACGGGACGCAAACGTCTCTCCCGTGATGCGATCGTAGCCGAGTACCGGCGTGGTCATGACGAGCAGGAGGGACGCTGCGGCGACGAGGCCGCGTGCGGCAGGGGAAAACATAGGGAACTCCGGCGATCCATTGAGCGTGCAATGATGCCCGAGATCGGGAACCCTGTTAAGTGAACCCCCGGAAGGCTGCCGTCCGGCAGCGGCGCGTTCGTTATACTGCCCTGAGGCGAAGCCATCGCCATGAGAGAGCCATACGGAGGAAGCATGGAACCCGAGCGTCCCGACATCGACGAGTTGTACGCCGACCACGTCGCGGAGATGATGCGCCGCCACGACCGTGCGCTGGAGCGCGCCGGCGCGGAGGGCATCGTCATCGCGGCCGGCGAACCCCGCTATGCCTTCCAGGACGACCGCGCCTATCCCTACCTCGTCAATCCGGACTTCAATGCGTGGCTGCCGCTGACCGACGCGCCCGGCTCGTATCTCGTCTACACGCCGGGCAGCCGGCCCCGCCTCGCCTACTGCCAGCCGTCCGATTACTGGCATATGCCGCCGGCCGCGCCGTCCGGCTACTGGACGGGGCAGTTCGACATCCTGCCCTTCGGGAGCCCGGCCGGCGCCCGCACGCTGCTGCCGGACGACCTGTCGCGCTACGTCTTCATCGGCGAGGTGATCGATCCGGCCCAGACCCTCGGCATCGAGCGCATCAATCCGGAGGGCGTGCTGCAGAGCCTGCACTATCCCCGCGCAACGAAGACCGGCTACGAGCTGGAGTGCATGCGGGCGGCGACCCGGCGGGCGGCCGAGGCGCACATCGCCGCGCATGCGGCCTTCGAGAACGGCGCCTCGGAGTTCGACATCCACCTCGCCTACTGCCGCGCGGCGGGGCAACTGGACCAGGAGCTGCCCTACGGCAACATCGTCGCGCTGAACGAGCACGGCGCCGTATTGCACTACCAGCATCGCGACCGGCTGCCGCCCGACGAGATCCGCTCGTTCCTGATCGACGCGGGAGCCTCCGTGGCCGGCTATGCCGCCGACATCACACGCACCTACGCGGCCGACGAGGGCGACTTCGCCGCGCTAATCCGTGCCATGCACGAGCTGCAGCAGGAGATCGTCGCCGGCGTGCGGGCCGGTACGGACTTCCGCGAGCTGCACCTGGAAACCCACCGCCGGCTCGGCGCCGTGCTGCTCGCCCACGAGATCGCGAGCGCAGGCAGCGCCGAGGCACTGGTGGAGGCGGGCGTGACCCGCGCCTTCATGCCCCACGGCCTCGGCCATCTGCTCGGCCTGCAGGTGCACGACGTGGGTGGCTTCATGGCGGATGACGAGGGCGGCGAGATTCCCGCGCCGGAGGACCATCCCCATCTGCGGCTCACCCGCACGCTGGCCGCCGATCAGGCGCTGACCATCGAGCCGGGCCTCTATTTCATCGACCTGCTGCTCGAGGCATTGCACGGGAGCGCCGCGGGGCGCCTTGTCAACTGGCTGCGGGTGGAGGAGCTGAAGCCTTGCGGCGGCATACGCATCGAGGACAACGTCCGCGTGCTGGAAGACGGCACGGAGAACTTCACCCGCGATGCCTTCGCCGCGATGGCGGTGGTCTGAGGATCGGGCAGGCCAGAAGCCCCCGGTGCGTCAGGCCTGGTCCGCCAGTGCCGACATCGCCCCGGCCAGCTCGAAGTCCAGGTCGGTGATGCCGCCCGCGTCGTGAGTGGTGAGATCGACGGTCACCTTGTTGTACACATTGAACCACTCCGGGTGGTGATCCATCTTCTCGGCGACGATAGCCGCCGCGCTCATGAAACCGAACGCCCGCACGAAATCGTCGAACCGGAACTCGCGGTGCAGCTTGCCCTCACGCAGTTCCCAGCCGGGGACGTCGAGCAGCTTCGCTTCGATGACGGTGTGGTCGAGTTTGTCAGCCATGATTCTCCTTCTCCCCGCCCGCCCTGCGGGCCTTGTAGTACTCCCGCGCCTTTTTCCCCTTGCGGCTCAGCAGCGGCTGCATGGCGCGCCGCAGGCCCGGGAAAAGATAGACCAGATCTGCGGTGACGCCGCTCAGGCGTGGCATCTTCTCCTCCACCGTTCCCCCCGAGGCTACGCGCAGGATGGCCTCGGCCACCGCCTCCGGCGTGCTCATGGGCTGGGAGAGCGAGAGGTCGGTCACCTCGTCCAGTTCCTCCATGATGAAACCGGTGTCCACCGGGCCGGGCGAGACCGCTCCCACGTGAATGCCGCTGTCCTTCAGTTCCTCGGCCAGACCGTGGGAGAAGGAGCGCAAGCCCGCCTTCGTGGCCGCGTAAGTCACCGAACCGGGCACCGGCGTGCAGCCGGCGAGCGAAGCCACGTTGACGATGGCGCCACCGCCGGCCTGCCGTATGCACGGTATCGCCAGCCGGCTGAGCAGGATGGGCGCGCGCAGGTTGACGTCCACCATCGCCGTGAGCTCTTCCGCGATCTTCTCCTCGACGCTGCCGCGGGCGTGTAATCCGGCGTTGTTGATCAGGTAATGCACGGCGCCGAAAGCCGCCTTCGCGCGATCGAACAGCGCCCGGCAGGCCGCATCGTCTGCCACGTCCATGGCGACGCTGACGACCTCCGTGCCGTCCGGCAGGCCGGCCGCGAAGGTCTGCAGGGAGTGCTCGTTGCGGGCCGCCAGGACAAGGCGCGCCCCGGCTGCCGCGAACCGCCGGGCCGCGGCGGCGCCGATGCCGGCGGATGCGCCGGTGATGATCACCGTTTTGTCTCTGAAAATGGCGTCCATGGCCACGAGTCTAGTGCATAGAGGGGGCCGCCGACACCCGCCGCGAATCTGCCGGCTGCATCCGTCCGCCCGGCCTGCGCGAATACGTTTGCGCCATGGCCGTCGCGACGGATTTCGCAATGCCGGAGCCGCCCGGGCTGCGCCCCTCCGGTTACAATGGCCTGCCGGCCGCAACGTCGCTGTCGGACTCGCGGCAGGTGCGCCGGCGCGCCGAAACCGCCACCGCTTTTCGATGAGGAAGGTGATTTTTGCCCAAGTGCCCGACACCCTGGATGCTGCTGGCCGCCCTGGCCCTGCTCGCCGGCTGCGAGGCCGACCAGCAGCGAGGCGGCGGCGGCCGTTTCGGTGGCGGCCCCGTGACCGTCATCACCGAAGTGATCGAGCCCCGGAACATCGTCGACCAGGTCGACGCCATCGGTACCGTGCTCGCGGACGAGTCCGTCGAGATCACGCCCCGGGTCACCAGCATCATTACCCGCATCGCCTTCCGGGAAGGGCAGCTGGTCGACGAAGGCGACCTGCTGGTCGAACTGGAGAACAAGGAGATCCGCGCCGAGCTGGCAGTGGCGGAGGCCTCTCTGAGCGAGAGTCGCAGCCAGTACGAGCGGGCACGCCAGCTGGCCGACACCCGGGCCATCTCCGCCTCCAGCCTAGAGGAACTGCTCGCCGCGATGCAGGTGGCCCAGGCCCAGGTGCAGGCGGCGCGGGCGCGCCTGGAGAACACCTTCGTCCGTGCGCCGTTCAGCGGCAAGATCGGCCTGCGCCGGGTGAGCCCGGGCAGCCTGGTGAATCCGGGCACGGTCATCACCACCCTGGACGACCTCGACCCGGTCAAGCTGGAGTTCTCGGTACCGGAGGCCTTCCTCGGCGTATTGCGCGAGGATGTGGCCGTCTCCGCCCGCAGCCCGGCCCTGCAGGGACGGCAGTTCCGCGGCCGCATCGACAGCGTCGACACGCGGCTGGATCCGGTCTCCCGGTCGATCCTGGTGCGTGCGATCCTGCAGAACGAGGACGACCTGCTCAAGCCCGGCATGTTCCTCACGGTAGCCCTGCAGATGCGGCGCAGCGACATCCTCATGGCACCCGAGCAGGCCATCGTGCCTGAGCGCGGCCAGCACTACGTGTATGTCGTGGCGCCGGAGGACCGGGCGGCCAGGCGACAGGTGGAACTGGGGCAGCGGATACCGGGCGCAGTGGAGATCGTCTCCGGGCTCGTTCCCGGCGACCGGGTGATCACCGAGGGTACCCAGAAGGTGCGCGAAGGCTCCGAGGTCGTCTACGGCACCGTCGGGATGTCGCGGCCGTGATCCTGTCGGAGATCTCCGTGCGGCGGCCCGTTTTCGCCACGGTGCTGTCGCTGATTCTGGTCATCGTCGGCCTGATGTCGCTGGGCAACCTGCCGATCCGGGAGTACCCGGACATAGAACGGCCGGTGGTAAGCGTCGACGGCAATTATCGGGGGGCGTCGGCGGAGATCGTCGAGCGCAAGATCACCCAGCTCGTCGAGGACGCCGTCGCCGGCATCGAGGGCATCGAAAAACTCACCTCCACCAGCTACGACGGCCGCTTCGACGTCAGCATCGAGTTCTCCGCCGACCGGGACCTGGACGCCGCAGCCAACGACGTGCGCGAGCGCGTGGCGCGGGTGGTCGAGGACCTGCCCGAGGAAGCGGATCCGCCCGAGATCACCAAGGCGCGCGGCGGCACCGGCGCGACAATGTACATCGACCTGTCGAGCACCGCACGCTCGCCCATGGAGCTGACGGACTTCGCCGAGCGTTATCTGGTCGACCAGTTCTCCATCGTCAGCGGCGTGGCCAACGTGCGGGTCTTCGGCGGGCGCCGGCTGGCCATGCGCCTCTGGGTCAAGCCGGCAGCCCTCGCGGCGCGCGGCCTGACGGTGACGGAGATCGAGGATGCACTGCGGCGGGAGAACGTGGAGCTGCCCGCCGGCCGCCTGGAGTCCAGCCAGCGGGAGTTCACGCTGCGCACGTCGACCGGCCTCTCGAGCGTCGAGGATTTCCGCCGGCTCGTGGTGGGCCGGGGCGACGACGGCTATCTCATCCGGCTGGAAGAAGTGGCGGACGTCGAGCTGGCACCGGAGGACAACCGCAACATCTCGCGTTCGAACGGCATCGCCGGCGTGAGCATGGGCATCATCCCCCAGTCGAAGGCGAACATCCTGATGCTCAACACCGGCGTGCGCGAGCAGATCGAGCGCATCCAGCCGACCCTGCCGGACGACATCAACCTGTCGGTGAATCTCGACTTCTCCGTATTCATCAGCGAGTCGATCAAGGAGGTCGTGAAAGCGCTCGGCCTCGCGCTGCTGCTGGTGCTGATCGTGATCTACGGCTTCATCGGTTCGCTGCGAGCCACCCTGATCCCCGCGCTGACCATCCCCGTCTCCATCATCGCCGCATTCACCGTGATGGCGGCGATGGGCTTCTCCATCAACGTGCTGACGCTGCTCGGACTGGTGCTGGCCATCGGCCTGGTCGTCGACGATGCGATCGTCGTGCTGGAGAACATCGCGCGGCGCATCGAAGGAGGCGAGCCCGGCCTGCTGGCGGCCGTGAACGGCAGCCGCGAGATCGGTTTCGCCGTCATCGCCACCACCGCAGTGCTCGTGTCCGTGTTCATCCCGATCTCCTTCATGGAGGGCACGGTGGGCCGTCTGTTCGGAGAATTCGGCATCTCGCTGGCGGCAGCGGTAGTCTTCTCCAGCCTGGTGGCTCTGAGCCTGGTACCGATGCTCTCCTCCAAGCTACTAGGGCGGCGTATCGCGCGGGGCCGCCTGACCCGTTTCGTGGATCTGCTGTTCCGGCGCCTGTCCGCCCGCTACGAGGCCGGTCTGCGGCGCTCCCTGCGCCATCCGTTACTGGTGGTGGCCGGCGCTCTCGCGGTCTTCGCGGCTGCGCTCGCCCTGCTCGCCGAACTGCCCGTGGAGTACGCGCCGTCGGAGGATCAGGGAGCGGCCTTCATCGCCATGAACGGGCCGGACGGTGCCAGCCTGGAGTACATGGACCGCTACGCGCGCCAGGTCGAGGACATCGTCCTGCCCGACGTGGAGAGCGGCGACGTACGGCGCATACTGACGCGCTCGGCCTGGGGCGGCGGCGACGACGTCAACCGCATGTTCTTCTACATACCCCTGGCGCTCTGGAGTGAGCGAGAGCGCTCGGCCGAAGAGATCGCCTCGGCCTGGCGGCCCGAGCTCGCCGCGCTGCCCGGCGTAACCGTCTTCGCCCGCGGCTCGTCGTCCGGACTCGGCATCCGCGGCTCCAACCGGCCGGTGGAGATCGTCCTCGGCGGCACCGATTACACGGAGATCGCGGACTGGGCCGAGCGCATCATCGCAAGAGCCTCGGAGGAGAACCCGCGGTTACTGGGTCTGGAGACCGACTACCAGGAACGCAAGCCGAAGATGGACGCGGCCATCAACCGCAACCGTGCGGCCGACCTCGGCGTGTCGCTGGCGACCATCGGACGGACGCTCGAGACCGTGCTGGGTTCGCGCCGGGTCACCACCTTCATCGACGGCGGCGAGGAGTACAACGTCATCCTGCAGGGCGGCCAGCAGACGCGCAGCACGCCCGACGACCTGGACAGAATCTTCGTGCGCTCCGATGTGACGGGCCGGCTGATACCCCTGGCGAACCTCGTGACGCTGGAGGAAACCTCCGGGCCGGTGGACCTCAAACGCTTCGATCGGCTGCGCTCCATCACCGTCTCCGGCGGACTCGCACCCGGTTACTCTCTCGGCGAGGGGCTGGCGTACCTGGAACAGTTGGTGACCGAGGAACTGCCAGCCGAAGTCCAGCTGAACTACGATGGTGAGTCGCGGGAATTCAAGCGCTCGGGCAGCGCGCTCTACACAACGTTCCTGCTGGCCCTCCTGATCGCATTCCTGGTGCTCGCGGCCCAGTTCGAGAGCTTCCGCCACCCGATCGTCATCATGGTAACGGTGCCGCTCGCCATCGCGGGCGCCCTCGTGGGCATATGGATCTTCGGCTCCTCGGTCAACGTCTTCAGCCAGATCGGCGCCATCATGCTGATCGGCCTGGCGGCCAAGAACGGCGTGCTGATCGTCGAGTTCGCCAACCAGCTCCGCGACCGCGGGCTGGAATACCGGGAGGCAGTGATACAGGCCGCGGGTATCCGGCTGCGGCCCGTGCTGATGACCAGCATGTGTACTGCATTCGGTGCCGTGCCGCTCATGCTGGCGGTGGGCGCCGGCGCCGAGGCCCGGCAGTCCATCGGCGCGGTCGTGTTCTTCGGCGTCAGCTTCTCGGTATTCCTGACGCTGCTGGTAGTGCCGGCCGTCTATATCCTGATCGGCAAGAACACCCGCTCGCCCCAGTACGTAGGCAAGCTGGTCGATCGACTTCGCCAGCGCGAGCAGAGCGCCGCGGCGGAAGACCAGCTCACCCGATAGCGCGTAGGAGGGCCTTCAGGCCCGATCCGGCTTTCTGTTTGCGTAGGCCCGTCAATGACTGGAACGGTCTTTCTTCCAGCCCTCATGTCTACGGGTTCGCCACATGTGGCGCCTATGTGGTTCCCTTCTTCGTACTCCTGGCCGAGGGGACTTGGCGTGTTGTCGAAGTAGTTCTGTCCCAATGCCAATCGCCTGGCTTCCAGTTGCCGGTAGAGGCGGACAGCCCCCGCGCACGCCTCCGCAATCTCCGCTTCAGTAAAGCTGTAATCGGTCTTGAGCTGCTGCAGTCGCCGAGGGACCAGTACATTGTCGCCTCTCAGTTGCGCCGCAAGGAGCATGGCAAGCATGTTTACCGGCGGATTGTCGGATACCCTCATGGTCGAGACGTTCTGACTAATCCAGGGAGATGCCCATACGCTCGACGCCGAAACCAGTGCAGATGTGCTGCCAAGCACTGCCGCCTGCTCGTACAGTTCCATCATTTTTCTGGGGTCGATCGTGAGATAACGCCCCGCCAGGGTCGTTATAGCCGCCGTGTTCCCCTGGGCGATCAGCTCCTGCAACTGTCCTTCGTCAAGGCTTCTGAGATGCGTTCTCTCGGCCGACATGTAGCCACGTTCTCTCTCCCAGGCTTCCTGGCGAGTGATAGCTAGCGCGGACGGTTTACTTGACTGTGCGTCGGCTACGGCGGACGACGAATCGGGTTCTCCCATGTCCTGCGGGCTTGACGAATCTCGTTCAGAGGTCTCAGCGGTATTGGCGACAGGCGCAGGCGTTCTGCCGTGTGGCTCGGTACCCGAATCCCCACGCATCATCCAGGCGATAACCAAAACGGTGAGCAAGCCGACGAGGGCGGCATATACGATCAGTCGGCTCTTCAACAAAGTGCTGCATCCCCTGGAATCGGTCTCCCTGTCGGCCCTGACGCCGCCCACAGCCTGGTTCGGCCGCTAACGGGCCCGTGGCCGGGAGTGCTGGCACCGATCAGCAGCGCTTCGTGACTGTGGCACACCTTTCGGCCACGGGCCCGTCAGCAGGTGGGCAAGGGTGGCGGGGGTCGTCCGGGATGCGACGCAGGCTTCGATGGGCATGTAGGAGGGGCTTGAGCCCCGATTAGCGCTCGCCCGCCTCAAGCGGAGATCGGGGCTAAAGCCCCTCCCACAGTGAGCGTCCCCGCCACCCTTGCCCGCCTGATGGCGGGGCAACGCCCAGCAGAGAGCCCGATCGGGCCTGAAGGCCCTCCTACGTGGGAACCCGGGCGGTCAGTCCTGGGATTCGGCGGCCTCGGTCTCTTCCGGCTGGTCGAGGAGCTGGACGATGGCCATCGGCGCCGCATCCCCGGGGCGGAAGCCCGTCTTCAGGATGCGCAGGTAACCGCCGGGACGCTCCTTGTAGCGCGGGCCCAGCTCGTTGAACAGCTTGCCCACCGCTTCCTTGTCCCGCAGGCGATCGAACGCCCGGCGACGCTGGGAGACGCCGTCGACCTTGGCCATGGTGATGAGCGGCTCGACCACGCGGCGCAGCTCTTTCGCCTTCGGCAGCGTGGTCTTGATGGTCTCGTGGCGCACCAGCGAGGCGGCCATGTTGCGGAACATGGCGCGGCGGTGCGGACTGTTACGGTTGAGCTTTCGCCCCGACTTCTGATGTCGCATTGCTGACTTCCGGTTATACGTTCAGGCGTTCGTTCGACGGACGACGTCCGGTGCCGCGAGTGCCATCGGCCCCCAGCGGCCCAAGATGGCCCCCGATGGACTCGATCAGGCGGACAGCGCCTCGCGATCGGGACGCAGGCTCGGCGGCGGCCAGTTCTCGAGCTGCATGCCGAGCGACAGGCCGTGACTCTCCAGCACGTCCTTGATCTCCGTGAGCGACTTCTTGCCCAGGTTCGGCGTGCGCAGCAGCTCCACCTCGGTACGCTGCACCAGGTCGCCGATATAGTTGATGCTCTCGGCCTTCAGGCAGTTCGCGGAGCGCACGGTGAGTTCCAGCTCGTCCACCGGCCGCAGCAGGATCGGGTCGATCTGTGCCTCGGCGGCGGCGCCGGCGCCCTCTTCCTGACCCTGCAGGTCCACGAAGACGCTGAGCTGATCCTTCAGGATGCTGCCCGCACGGCGGATCGCCTCTTCGGGATCGATGGTGCCGTTCGTCTCGATGTCGATGATGAGCTTGTCGAGGTCGGTGCGCTGCTCCACGCGGGCCGCCTCCACGTTGTAGGTCACCCGGCGAATCGGGCTGAACGAGGCGTCCAGCTGCAAGCGGCCGATGGGGCCGCTTTGCTCCTCGAAACTCGCACGCTGGGTGGCCGGACGGTAACCGCGTCCGCGGATCACCTTCAGCACCATGCGCAGCTCGCCGGCCTTGGTCAGGTTGGCGATCACCAGATCCGGGTTCAGTACCTCGACGTCATGGTCCAGCTGGATATCGCCGGCCGTGACCGGACCCGGGCCCTTCTTGGAGATGGAAAGCTCGGCGCTTTCGCGGCTGTGCATGCGCACGGCCACCTGCTTGAGATTCAGCAGGATGTCGACGACGTCTTCCTGCACGCCCTCGATGCTGGTGTACTCGTGCAGCACGCCCTCGATCTCGGCCTCTACGATAGCCGCGCCCGGCATGGACGACAGCAGGATGCGCCGCAGCGCATTGCCCAGCGTGTGGCCGAAGCCCCGCTCGAATGGCTCGATGACGACCCGTGCGTGCTGCTCCGTCTCCGGAGTCACCTTCACGACACGAGGTTTCAGAAATTCGGTTACTTCCGACATGGGACAGGGTCCTCCTGATTACTTGGAGTAGAGCTCGACCACCAGGTTTTCGTTGATGTCCGGCAGGATGTCGTCCCGCTCCGGCAACGTCTTCAGCAGTCCGGTCATCTTCTTGGTGTCGACTTCGACCCATTCCGGAAAGCCCACCTGGCCGGCGATCTCGAGTGCACTCTGGATGCGGAGCTGCTTCTGCGCCTTCTCTCTGATCGAGACCTGGTCGCCGGCGCTGACCTGGTAGGAGGGGATGTTCACCACCTTGCCATTGACCATCACGCCCTTGTGGCTGACCAGCTGACGCGCCTCCGCACGCGTCGAGGCGAAGCCCATCCGGTAGACGGTGTTGTCCAGCCGCCCTTCCAGCAGGCGCAGCAGGTTTTCGCCCGTGGAGCCCTTCAGCTGTGCCGCACGCTTGTAGTAGTTACGGAACTGGCGTTCCAGCACCCCGTACATGCGGCGCAGTTTCTGTTTCTCGCGCAGCTGCAGACCGTAGTCGGACAGACGTCCGCGGCGGCCGGTGGCACTGCCACCCGGCGGCGTGTCCAGCTTGCACTTGGCGTCCAGCGGCTTCACGCCGCTCTTCAGGAACAGATCCGTGCCTTCGCGGCGCGAGAGCTTACATTTTGGTCCGAGATATCTTGCCATGATCCTCTTTACCTATACCCGACGACGCTTCGGAGGACGACACCCGTTGTGGGGTATCGGCGTCACGTCTTCGATAGTCTGAATACGGAAACCGACGGCATTCAGCGCGCGCACCGCGGACTCACGGCCCGGGCCCGGCCCGCGCACGCGTACGTCCAGATTCTTCACGCCGTAATCCTGCGCAGCCTTGCCCGCCTTCTCGGCGGCCACCTGGGCGGCGAAGGGCGTCGATTTCCTTGATCCGCGGAAGCCACAGCCACCGGCCGTTGCCCAGGAAAGTGCATTTCCCTGGCGGTCGGTGATCGTGATGATCGTATTGTTGAAGGAGGCGTGCACGTGCGCGATTGCGTCCTGCACCTGCTTGCGGACCTTCTTCCGCGTGGTCGTTTTCTTCGGTTGAGCCATCTTATGTCCTTACTGGAATCCTGATGCCCGGCGCTTACTTGCGGACCGGACGGCGGGGGCCCTTGCGGGTCCGCGCGTTGGTGCGGCTGCGCTGGCCGCGCACCGGCAGGCCGCGGCGGTGACGGATGCCGCGGTAGCAACCGAGGTCCATCAGACGCTTGATATTCATGGACTGCTCACGGCGCAGGTCGCCCTCCACCGTGAAACGGGCCACCTCGTTGCGCAGCCGGGCCACTTCCGGCTCGGCCAGATCCTTCACCTGGACGTCCGGTGCGATACCCGCCTCGTGACAGATCTTGCGCGCCGTGGTATGGCCGATGCCGTAGATGCTGGTGAGCGCTATCGCCACGTGCTTGTGCACCGGGATGTTAATGCCTGCTATACGCGCCACTGATAATTCCTCTGTTCTCTCTTACTGGCCGCCCTGCTCGGGGCTTCCTTCTCTCTCAACCCTGCCGCTGCTTGTGCCGCGCATCCGTGCAGATGACGCGCACGACGCCGTTGCGCCGGATGATCTTGCAGTTGCGGCAGATCTTCTTGACTGATGCACGAACCTTCATCGTCTCTCTCCGTCACCGGGCCGTCAGCGGATCTGGCCCGCGCGACCGTAATTCCTCAGATTGGCCTTCTTCATCATCCCTTCGTACTGGTGCGACATCATGTGCGCCTGCAGCTGGGACATGAAATCCATCGCGACCACCACCAGGATGAGCAGCGACGTGCCGCCGAAATAGAACGGGATGCTCGGGTAGAACAGCCGCACGAACTCCGGCATCAGGCAGACGGCCGTGATGTAAATCGCACCCCAGAACGTCAGCCGCGTCAGCACCCGATCGATGTACTCGCCGGTCTGGGCGCCCGGCCGGATGCCCGGGATGAACGCGCCCGAGCGTTTCAGGTTGTCCGCCGTCTCCTTCGAGTTGAACACGAGCGCCGTGTAGAAGAAGCAGAAGAAAGCGATCAGGACGCCATAGAGCAGCATGTAGACCGGCTGCCCCGGACCCATGCTGGTGCCGATGTTCTGCAGCGTTCGCTGGACCCAGGTCGGGTCCGCGCTCGTGCCTGCGAACTGGGCCAGCGTGGCCGGGAACAGCAGGATACTGGAGGCGAAGATCGGCGGGATCACGCCCGACATATTGATCTTGAAGGGCAGGTGCGTGCTCTGGGCCGCATACATCCGCCGTCCCTGCTGACGCCGCGCGTAGTTCACCGTGATGCGCCGCTGGGCCCGCTCCATGTACACCACGAAAGCGGTCACCGCCACGATGGCCAGCAGGATCAGGATGGCGAAAGCCGGGGCCATCTCACCGTTGCGCACGAGCTCTGCCGTGCCGGCGATGGCGCCTGGCATGCCGGCCACGATGCCCGCGAGGATGATGATGGAGATACCGTTGCCGATGCCCCGCTCCGTGATCTGCTCGCCCAGCCACATCAGGAACACCGTGCCGGTCACGAGCGTGATGGCGGCGGTGAACAGGAAGCCCGGCCCCGGATTTATGACCAGGTTGGGCTGGTTCTGGATGGCATAGGCTGCCGTCACGGACTGGAACAGCGCCAGCGCCACCGTGCCGTAGCGCGTGTACTGGGTGATCTTGCGCCGGCCCGACTCGCCTTCCTTCTTCAGCTGGGCGAGGCTCGGCACCACCACCGCAGCCATCTGCATGATGATGGCGGCGGAGATGTAGGGCATGATGCCCAGCGCGAAGACGCCGAAACGCTGCAGCGCGCCGCCCGAGAAGAGGTTGAACAGCCCCAGGATGTTCCCCGACTGCTGGTCGAAGAAGCTCGACAGCGCAATGGGGTCGACGCCGGGCACCGGTATGAAGGTGCCGACGCGATAGACCACCAGTGCCCCGACCAGGAACAGGAGCCGCTGCCGCAGCTCGCTGAGCTTCCCGCTCTGGGCCAGTGCCGTTGCCGGATTGTTGCTGGGTGCTTTCGCCACTTTCCTTTCCGTCAGTCCTCGATGGAGCCGCCGGCCGCCTCGATAGCCTTGCGGGCGCCAGGGGTCACCTTGATCCCTTTGATTTTCACGGCCTTCGTCAGTTCACCGGAGGCGATCACTTTGGCCTTCACGACGCGGCTGCCGACGATGCGCGCCTTGCGCAGCGCCTCCAGGTCGATGGGGTCCGCGTCCACGTTCGCGAGTTCGTGCAACCGCACCTCCGCGCTCAGGCCGCGGCTGGGCGAGTTGAAGCCCACCTTGGGCAGGCGCCTCTGCAGCGGCATCTGGCCGCCTTCGAAGCCCACCTTGTGATAGCCGCCGGATCGGGCGTGCTGGCCTTTCTGGCCCCGACCGCTGGTCTTGCCCTGGCCCGCGGAATGGCCGCGGCCCAGGCGCTTACCGGCCTTCTTGCTGCCCTCTGCAGGCTTAAGCGTATTCAGACGCATCTCTAGACTTCCTCTACGTTCAGGAGATAGGACACCTTGTTGATCATGCCCCGGTTCTCCGGCGTATTCGCGACGGTGACCGTCTGGTTGATCTTCCTGAGACCGAGCCCGGATACGCAGGCCTTGTGGTTGGCCAGGCGCCCGTACCGGCTCTTCACCAGCGTCACTTTCAGCTTCTGTCCCTTGTTCTCTGACTTGCCCATCGTGCTAGCTCTGTATCTCGTCGACTTTCTTGCCGCGCTTCGCAGCGATACGGTTCGGCGAGTGCACCGACTGCAGCGCGTTGATCGTCGCGCGCACCACGTTGATGGGGTTGCGCGAGCCGTAGCTCTTTGCCAGCACGTTACGCACGCCAGCGCATTCGAACACGGCGCGCATCGCACCGCCGGCGATGATGCCGGTACCCTCGGAGGCCGGCTGCATCAACACCTTCGTGGCGCCGTGACGGCCCTTGACCTCGTACTGCAGCGTCTCGTCCTTCAGGTGCAGCGACTTCAGGTTCTTCCGCGCGGCCTGCATCGCCTTCTGGATCGCGATGGGCACTTCACGGGCCTTGCCGTAGCCGAAGCCGACCTTGCCGGCGCCGTCGCCCACCACGGTCAGCGCGGTGAAGCCGAACTGGCGACCACCCTTCACGACCTTGGCGACGCGGTTCACGGTCACCAGTTTCTCGAGGAGATCGTCGCTGCCTTGTTCCATTCTTGCCATGTGTCACTACCCGATGCCCCGCCTCTCGCCCGGCGGGTATTCATTGATCCTAGAACTGCAGACCGGCCTCGCGCGCCGCGTCCGCCAGTGCCTTCACGCGACCGTGGAAGCGGAACCCGGAGCGGTCGAACGCCACCGATTCCACGCCGGCCGCCTTCGCCTTCTCGGCGATGGCACGGCCCACCTCGACCGCCGCGTCCACGTTGCCGGTACCCTTGAGCTTCTCGCGCAGTTCCTTCTGCACCGTGGAGGCGCTCGCCAGCACGCTCGCCCCGTCCGGGGCGATGATCTGCGCGTAGATGTGCCGCGGCGTCCGATGGACGCTCAGGCGGTGCACGGCCAGCTCGCTGATCTTGGCCCGCGTCCGGCGGGCCCGGCGCAGCCGGCTCTGTTTCTTGTCCAGTCTCATATCCTGAAATCCTCGGAAACCGGTTACTTCTTCTTCGCTTCTTTCATGACGACGCGCTCGTCGGCATAGCGCACGCCCTTGCCCTTGTAGGGCTCCGGCGGGCGGAAGCGACGGATCTCGGCGGCGACCTGCCCCACTTGCTGCTTGTCGGAGCCGCGCACGACGACCTCGGTCTGGCTCGGCGTCTCGACCTGCACCCCCTCCGGCACCTGGTAGGCCACCGGATGGGAGAAGCCGAGGGTCAGATTCAGCGTGCTGCCCTGGGCCTGGGCACGGTAGCCGACGCCCCGCAGCTCCAGCTTGCGCTCGAACCCTTCGGTGACGCCCTGCACCATGTTGGCCAGCAGCGCACGGGTGGTGCCCGCCATGGCATTGGCGAAGCGCGAGCCCGAGCGCGCCTTCAGCGTGACGGTGCCATCTTCCTGGCCCAGCTCGACCTCGTGGTTCAGCTCCATCTCGAGCGCGCCTTTCGGCCCTTTCACGTTGACGGTGGTACCGCTGACGGCCACCTCGACGCCCTTGGGCAGCGCTACCGGTTGTTTTGCGACTCTAGACATTTTCCTGACTCGTTGTATCGCTTAGGAGACGACGCAGAGAACCTCTCCGCCGATACCCTGCGCCCGGGCCTGCCGGTCACTCATGAGCCCGGCCGAGGTCGACACGATGGCCACGCCCAGGCCACCAAGTACCCGCGGCAGCTCGTCCTTGCCCCGGTAGATGCGCAGCCCGGGACGGCTCACCCGCTGGATGCGCTCGATCACCGGCTCACCCTGGAAGTACTTCAGGTCGACGCTGAGCGTGCGCGAGGCACCCTCGCCCTCCACCGAGTAACCGGTGATGTAGCCTTCTTCCTTCAGCACCTCGGCCACGGCGGCCTTGATGGTGGACGCCGGCATGGCGACGCTCACCTTGCGGGCCTTCTGACCATTGCGAATGCGGGTCAGCATGTCGGCGATGGGATCGGTCATGCTCATATCATCAACCTCTGTTACCAGCTCGCCTTCGTGAGACCCGGAATCTCGCCCTTCATGGCGGCTTCGCGCAGCTTGTTCCGCGCCAGGCCGAACTTGCGGTAATAGCCATGGGGGCGGCCCGTGATCGAACAGCGATTGCGCACCCGCACCGGGCTCGCATCCCGCGGCAGCGCCTGCAGCTTCGCCTGCGCGGCACGCCGCTCTTCGTCGGAGCTACCCGGGCTGGCGATGACCGCCTTCAGTTCTGCCCGCTTGCGCGCGTAGCGCTCCACCGTCTTCTGACGCTTGCGCTCGCGCTCTACCATCGATTTCTTTGCCATCGGCTGGAACCTGTCTACTTTTTGAACGGGAAGTTGAACGCTTCGAGCAGCGCCCTGCCTTCCTCGGGATTGGTGGCTGTCGTCGTAATCGTGATGTCCATGCCCCGGATCTCGTCGATCTGGTCGTATTCGATCTCCGGGAAGATGATCTGCTCGCGCACGCCCAAGCTGTAGTTGCCCTGCGTGTCGAAAGAACGCGGATTCAGGCCGCGGAAGTCGCGGACACGCGGGATCGCGATGTTGACGAGGCGATCCAGGAACTCGTACATGCGCTCCCGGCGCAGCGTGACCTTGGCACCGATCGGGAAATCCTCGCGGATCTTGAACCCGGCGACCGACTTGCGCGCTTTGGTGACCACCGGCTTCTGGCCGGCGATGCGGGTCATGTCGGCGACGGCGTTGTCCAGGATCTTCTTGTCGCCCACGGCCTCGCCAACACCCATGTTGATGGTGATCTTCGTGATCTTCGGGACGCGCATGGGATTGCTGATGCCGAGCCGCTCCTGGAGCTGGGGCACCACCGTCTCGCGATAATATTCCTGCAGTCTGGACATAGCTCTGTACTCGATGCGCGGCGTCCTCAGACGTCCACGACCTCCTCATTCGACTTGAAATAGCGCACCCGCGAACCGTCCTCCAGGGTGCGGATGCCGATCCGGTCGCCCTTCTTGGTCTGCGGGTTGTAGACCATCACGTTCGAGATATGCAGCGGCATCTCGCGGTCGACGATACCGCCAGGGACGCCCATGTTCGGGTTCGGGCGCTGATGCTTCTTGGCCACGTTCACGCCTTCGACGAGCACTCGCTCGTCGGGGTAGACGCGCAGCACGGTACCACGGCGGCCCTTGTCCTTGCCGGCGATCACGACGACTTCATCGCCTTTCCTGATCTTGTTCATTTCGCTCTCTCGTCCTCTCGGCCTGGTCTTCCCGGTCAAAGCACTTCCGGTGCCAGCGAGATGATCTTCATGAATCGACTGGTCCTGAGCTCACGGGTCACCGGGCCAAAGATACGGGTGCCGATGGGCTCCAAGCGGTTGTTCAGCAGCACCGCCGCGTTACCGTCGAAGCGGATCAGCGAGCCGTCCGGGCGGCGCACACCCTTGCGCGTACGCACGACGACGGCGTTGTAGATCTCGCCCTTCTTCACCTTGCCGCGCGGGATCGCATCCTTCACGCTGACCTTGATGATGTCGCCGACGTTGGCGTACCGGCGCTTGGAACCGCCCAGTACCTTGATGCACATGAGGCGTCGCGCACCGCTGTTGTCCGCGGCGTTCAGAACTGACTGCATCTGAATCATTGCTGTAAATCCAATCCGGTATCTGTCTCAAAAACTGCCCGATCGACGGCTTCGTGCGTCCGTACCCGGGTCACTCCACCCGCGCCCGCTCGACGATGCCGACCACCTTCCACGCCTTGTGGCGGGAGATTGGGCGGCACTCGGCGATGGACACGCGGTCGCCCGGGCGGCACTCGTTGGCCTCGTCGTGGGCCATGACCTTGCTCGTGCGCCGGATGTACTTGCCATACACCGGATGACGGGTCAGCCGTTCGATCGCCACGGATACGGTCTTGTCCATCTTGCTCGACACGACCCGGCCGGTCACCGTACGCGCGGTCTTCTGTTTCGTCTCGTCGTTCATTTGGCTTCACCCTGCGTGGAGACCTCGTTCAGGACTGTCTTCACACGCGCAATTTCCTTGCGGACGCGGCGGTACTCGTGGGGACGTGTCAGCTGGCCCGTGGCCTGCTGCAGGCGCAGGTTGAACTGCTCCTTGCGGAGCTTCAGCAGCTCCTCGCCCAGCTCCTCGGCCGTCTTGTCTCTCAGTTCACTCGCCTTCATCACATCACCTGACGGGACACGAACACCGTCTGCATCGGGATCTTGGCAGCCGCAAGGCGGAACGCTTCGCGCGCCACTTCCTCGCTGACGCCTTCCATCTCGTAGAGCACGCGGCCCGGCTGGATCTGAGCCACCCAGTACTCGACGTTACCCTTGCCCTTGCCCTGGCGTACTTCCAGGGGCTTCTTGCTGATCGGCTTGTCCGGGAATACCCGGATCCAGATCTTGCCGCCGCGCTTGATGTGCCGGGTCATGGCACGACGGGCCGCCTCGATCTGGCGCGCCGTCAGCCGGCCGCGACCCACCGCCTTCAGCCCGTACTCGCCGAAGGCCACCGTATTGCCCCGCTGCGCCAGGCCGCGGTTACGGCCCTTCTGCTGCTTGCGGAATTTGGTTCGTTTTGGCTGCAACATCTCCGCGGCTCCCTATCTCGAGCTCGTCGCCTGTTCGGCGGCTTCCTGGATGACCTCGTTCTTGTCCAGGATCTCACCCTTGAATATCCACACCTTCACGCCGATCACGCCGTAGGTGGTCTTCGCCTCGGCCAGGCCGTAGTCGATCTCGGCCCGCAGCGTGTGCAGCGGCACGCGGCCTTCCCGGTACCACTCCGAGCGGGCGATCTCCGCGCCGTTCAACCGGCCGCCGACTTTCACCTTCACGCCCTCTGCACCCACGCGCATCGTGTTGGTGACCGCACGTTTCATCGCGCGGCGGAACATCACGCGGCGCTCGAGTTGCTGGGCGATGCCCTCGGCGACGAGCTGGGCGTCCATCTCGGGCTTGCGGATCTCGGAGATGTTGATGCGCACGTCGCCGAGCGGCATGCCCACCATCTGCGCGACCTGCGAGCGCAGTTTCTCGATGTCCTCGCCTTTCTTGCCGATGACGATACCCGGCCGCGCCGTGTGGATCGTGATATTGACCTTCTTGGCCGGACGCTCGATCTGAATCTTGCTGACGGAGGCATCCTTCAGCTTCTCCTTGATGAAGGTACGGACGTCGTGGTCCGTCTTCACATAGCCGGGGAAACTCTGCGTGTCGGCATACCACTTCGACGTCCAGTCGGTCGTGATACCCAGGCGGATGCCCGTCGGATGTACTTTCTGCCCCATTATGCGTCCTGTTACTCGTCTGCCACCCGGATGGTGATATGACTGTTGCGTTTGATGATCCGCGCACCGCGGCCCTTCGCACGGGCACGATAGCGGCGGAATGAGGGCGCCTCGTTCACCTCGATGGCGGCGATACGCAGCTCGTCGATATCGGCACCGTGATTATGCTCCGCATTCGCGATGGCGGACTCGAGTACCTTCTTGACGATCCGCGCCCCCTTCTTGGGCATGAACGCCAGCGTCTTCAGCGCGCCATCCACCGTCTTGCCGCGGATGGTGTCCGCGACCAGCCGGCATTTCTGCGGCGAGATGCGCGCGTAGCGCAGTGTTGCTGCAACCTGCATCAGCCGTCTCCTCAGCGCTTCGTCTTGCGATCGCCGGAGTGACCCTTGAAGGTCCGGGTGATCGCGAACTCGCCCAACTTGTGACCCACCATGTTCTCCGATATCAGGACCGGCACATGCTGGCGCCCGTTATGCACGGCGATGGTCAGACCGACCATGTCCGGCAGGATCATCGAGCGCCGCGACCATGTCCTGATCGGGCGGCGGTCGTTGCTCTCCACAGCCGTCTGCACCTTCTTCTGGAGGTGGACGTCTACGAAAGGACCTTTCTTAACCGAGCGTGGCATCTTTCAAACCCTGTATTACTTCTGCTTGCGGCGCTTGCGGCGGCGCACGATCATCGAATCCGTGCGCTTGTTCTTGCGCGTCTTGTAGCCCTTGGTGGGCACGCCCCACGGGGTCACCGGATGGCGGCCGCCGGAAGTCCTGCCCTCGCCGCCGCCATGGGGGTGGTCGACCGGGTTCATGACCACACCGCGCACGGTCGGGCGCACACCTTTCCAGCGCTTCGCGCCGGCCTTGCCGAGCTTGCGCAGGTTGTGCTCGCCGTGGCCCACCTCGCCGATGGTGGCCCGGCACTCCGAGTGGATGCGCCGCATCTCGCCGGAGCGCAGCCGCAACGTCGCGTAGGTGCCCTCGCGGGCCGCGAGCTGGGCCGAGGCACCGGCCGAGCGCATCATCTGCGCGCCCTTGCCCGGCTTCATCTCGACGCAGTGGACGACCGTGCCGACCGGGATGCTGCGCAGCGGCAGGGCGTTGCCCGGCTTGATCGGCGCGTCCTCGCCCGACAGCACCGTCTGGCCGGCGCTCACGCCCTTCGGCGCGAGGATGTAGCGCCACTCGCCGTCGGTGTACTTGACCAGCGCCAGGTGAGCACTGCGGTTCGGGTCGTATTCGATGCGCTCGACCGTTCCCGGGATGCCGTCCTTGTTGCGCTTGAAGTCCACGATACGGTAGCGCTGCTTGTGCCCGCCGCCCTGGTGGCGCACCGTGATGCGGCCCTTGTTGTTGCGGCCGCCGGTCTTCGACTTCTTGGCCAGCAACGGGCCGTAGGGCTCGCCCTTGTACAGCTCGGGCGTACGCACCTTGACGACGAAACGCCGGCCGGCGGATGTCGGTTTTGCTTTCTGCAGTGGCATTCTTCTGGACCCCTGTTACTCAGCGCCGAGGAAGTCGATGTCGCTGCCCTCGGCCAGCTTCACGTACGCCTTCTTCCACGCCGGGCGCTTGCCGATGGTCTGGCCGAAGCGCTTGAACTTGCCCTTGTGGTTGACCACCTGCACACCCGCTACCTCGACCTCGAAAAGCATCTCGACCGCTGCCCGGATCTCCTGCTTGGTCGCGTCCCGGCGCACCCGGAACACCACCTGGTTGTCACGCTCGCCCACAGTCGTGGTCTTCTCGGAGATGTGCGGCCCGAGGACTACGTTCATCAGTCTTTCCTGGCGTGCGATGGCGCTCATGACAGACGCTCCTCGATCAGTTTCAGCGCGGGCACGGTGATCAGCACCTTTTCGAAGCGCATCAGCGCGACCGGATCAACGGCCGCCACGTCGCAGATGCCCACGTTCTTCAGATTGCGTGCCGCCAGGTAGACCTTCTCGTCGAACGCCTCGTTGACGATCAGCACGTCGTCCAGCCCCAGCGACTTCAGCTTGCCGGCCAGCTCCTTCGTCTTCGGCGCCTCCAGAGTGAGCTCGCCGGTGACCACCAGGCGCTCCTGACGGATCAGCTCGGAGAGCACCGACTTCAGGGCACCGCGGTACATCTTGCGGTTGACCTTCTGCTCGAAGCTCCGCGGC
Source organism: Lentisalinibacter sediminis (assembly GCF_040706615.1). NCBI lineage: Bacteria > Pseudomonadati > Pseudomonadota > Gammaproteobacteria > Woeseiales > Woeseiaceae > Lentisalinibacter > Lentisalinibacter sediminis. The sequence continues at coordinate 803,951 of NZ_JAPDRF010000003.1, forward strand.
CTGGCGGCGAACGTGCGGCCACCGCCGACCCAGATGGGGCTGCGGATCGTGCCCGCGCGAGCCCGGCCCGTTCCCTTCTGCCGCCACGGCTTGGCGCCGCCGCCGCGCACGTCGGAGCGGTTCTTCTGCGCCTTCGTGCCGGCACGGGCACCGGCCAGGTAGGCCGTAACGACCTGGTGCACGAGCGACTCGTTGTAGCTGGCGCCGAAGGTGTCTTCCGAGACCTCGACGCTGCCGCCGGCATCGGCGAGTTTCAGTTCCATCGTCATGCCTTGCTACCCTCGCTACCTGCGCGCGCCTTGATGGCAGGCTGCACGATGACGCGGCCACCGCGGTGGCCGGGGACCGCCCCCTTGACCAGGATCAGGTTGCGCTCGGCATCCACCCGGACAACCTCCAGGTTCTGGGTGGTGCGGCGCACGTTGCCCATCTGGCCGGCCATCTTCTTGCCCTTGAACACGCGGCCCGGCGTCTGGTTCTGACCGATCGAGCCGGGCACCCGGTGGGCAAGCGAGTTGCCGTGGGTGGCGTCCTGGGTCCGGAAATTGTGCCGCTTGACCGTACCGGCAAAGCCCTTGCCGATGGTCGTGCCGATCACGTCGACCTTCTGGCCGACCTCGAACCGGTCCACGCGGATCTCGGCACCCGGCGCCAGCTCCTCATCCGCCGGCGCCTCGTCCAGGCGGAATTCGCGCAGGGAGTCGCCCGCATCGACCTTGGCGGCCGCGAACTGCCCGGCCCGGGGCCTGGACACGCGCGAGGACTTCGCGCTGCCGGAGGTGACCTGGAGCGCGTGATAACCGTCACGCTCCAGCGACTTCACCTGCGTGATGCGATTTGGCAGCGCCTCGATCACGGTGACCGGCACAGAACTGCCGTCCTCCGTGAAGATGCGCGTCATGCCGCACTTGCGGCCAACGATTCCGATAGCCATCTGAGACTTTCCCGTCGTGTGCCTGCTCCGGTTGGCCGGCACCCTCTTTTCAACAATGAAACAATCAACCTTCACCGCGATGACTACGATTGGCCATCGCTGCCTCTCGCGAGGTCAAGACACGCGAAAGGGGCCAGCTCTTCGCTAGACCCTCACCGGGTCTGCGGAACTGACCCCCACGCCGGCCGAAGCCGATGTGCCCGGGATTTGCCGTTTACGCCGCATGCGGCGGCGTCGCTGTCTGAGGATCAGGCCGACTCCCGGCCCGGCCTGATCCCGAAGGAGCCCGCTATTATAACAAGTCGGGCGCCATGTTCAATTTCTAATTCAACTTGATCTGGACGTCCACGCCCGCCGGCAGCTCGAGCTTCATCAGCGCGTCCACCGTCTTGTCCGTGGGATCCACGATATCCATCAGCCGCTTGTGGGTGCGCAGCTCGTACTGGTCGCGCGCGTCCTTGTTGACGTGGGGCGAGATCAGCACCGTCCAGCGCTCCTTCTTCGTGGGCAGAGGCACCGGGCCCTTGACCGTAGCGCCGGTGCGTTTCGCCGTCTCCACGATCTCCCGGGCCGACGTGTCGATCAGCCGGTGGTCGAAGGCCTTGAGGCGGATTCGGATGTTCTGGTTCGTTGCCATGCTATTTCTCTGATGGATCGGGCCTGAAGGCCCTCCTACATGCTGATCGAGGGATGTGGGAGGGGCTTTAGCCCCGATTCGATATCGGGCCTGGAGGCCCTCCCACATTGTTCAATCGATGATTTTCGCCACCACGCCGGCGCCGACCGTGCGGCCGCCCTCGCGGATGGCGAACCGCAGTCCGTCCTCCATGGCGATCGGCGCAATCAGCTCCACCACCATCTTCACGTTGTCGCCTGGCATCACCATCTCGGTGCCCTCCGGCAGCTCCACCGCTCCCGTCACGTCCGTCGTGCGGAAGTAGAACTGCGGGCGATAACCCTTGAAGAACGGCGTGTGACGACCGCCCTCCTCCTTCGTCAGGATGTACACCTCGGCCTCGAACTTCGTGTGCGGCGTGATCGAGCCCGGCTTCGCCAGCACCTGGCCACGCTCCACCTCATCACGCTTCGTGCCGCGCAGCAGCACCCCCACGTTGTCGCCCGCCTGGCCCTCGTCCAAGAGCTTCCTGAACATCTCCACACCGGTGCAGGTCGTCTTCGTCGTATCCTTGATACCGACGATCTCCACCTCGTCTCCCACCTTGACGATGCCACGCTCGATGCGCCCCGTGACCACCGTGCCGCGACCGGAGATCGAAAAGACGTCCTCCACCGGCATCAGAAAGTCACCGTCCACCGCACGCTCGGGCTCCGGTATGTAGCTGTCCATCGCCTCGATCAGCTTGTAGATCGACGGAATACCGATGTCCGACTCGTCCCCCTCGAACGCCTTCAGCGCAGATCCGGTGATGATCGGGGTGTCGTCGCCAGGGAACTCGTAGGTCGACAGAAGATCACGTACCTCCATCTCCACCAGCTCCAGAAGCTCCTCGTCATCCACCATGTCCGCCTTGTTCAGGTACACCACGATGTAGGGCACGCCCACCTGGCGCGCCAGCAGAATGTGCTCGCGCGTCTGGGGCATCGGGCCGTCCGCCGCACTCACCACCAGAATCGCACCGTCCATCTGCGCCGCACCCGTGATCATGTTCTTCACGTAGTCGGCGTGGCCCGGGCAGTCCACGTGCGCGTAGTGGCGCGCCTCGCTCTCGTACTCCACGTGCGCCGTGGCAATCGTGATACCACGTGCCTTCTCCTCCGGCGCATTGTCGATCTGGTCATAAGCCCGCACCTCACCACCAAACTTCTCGGCCATCACCTTCGTCATCGCAGCCGTCAAAGTCGTCTTACCGTGGTCCACGTGGCCAATCGTGCCTACGTTCACGTGGGGCTTCGTTCTCTCAAACTTCGCTTTGGACATCTCTGCCTACCTTTCAG